>WVZH01000326.1:220886-236456 GCA_011772595.1 Anaerolineales bacterium | reverse complement strand
CGGGGACAAAATGCGACACATTAAACTCACCAGCGTCGAAGACATCGATGAGCAAGCGTTGGGTGACTTTGTGAGACAGGCCGTTCGCTTGAACTTCGAAAAGGGGGATCCAACGAAGGGGGCGTAATTCGCTGGTCTTCGTTGCATGAGATCCTGGCGGGTGCTCATGCGATTTCGATGTGACTGTTTCTGCACTCGGTCTGGAGTAACTAGCTAGAGAGTGGGTTTCGAGCGCCTTTACCGCTTATGATGACGCCTCCCAGAGAATAACGGCAAAAAACTGCGTATAGCCATAGCGTTGTGCGGGGTGATAGGCGCTGTCAACCTGAGTATTGATTTTTCTGCTTGCTCGGCTTGATTGTATATTTCCACAGCAGCATAATGGATTTCCTCGTCGATTTCTTTAGTTTCCTCTTAGGGATGATTTATCTCATCGTAGCGTGGATTTACATCGCCCGGCTTATGGAACGCTCCCGCTTGGCCGTACTATTGACAGGAACCCTAATCATTGCAACGAATTTTTATGTTTTCCAATTTGAGTTGACCAGCTTTTTAATACTGCTATCCATACCAATTAATATGATGTGGGCGGGATTCGCGTTGCTAAGATGTCCCAGGTCGCACCCAGAATAGTGTGGGATTGGGGTCGAGTAATGGAAATGCTCGTAGCTGCGAGCGGGGGAACAACTGATGACATTCACCAGGAGAAAGGTGGAAGTTAAAGGGATGAATTGTAGCGGTTTATTTGTCGAGGACATGGAGAGCTCGATTCATTTCTATGGGGATGTCCTCGGGCTCGAGTTGCTAGATCGAGACGATGGTCGGGCGCATTTCGATGCCGGGAATGGACGGCTTTTAGAGCTTTTAGCGGGGGGAGGCGTTCCGACGCGACAAAATCACCTGAGCAACGATCCATGATCGTTGGAATCCACGTCAAGCATCTCAAGCGATCACACGGAGAGCTGCGCAGTAAGGGTGTTAAACTCCACGGTGACCTCGGAGAATATGAATACACATGACAGGCAAAGTTTATCGATCCGGAAGGAAATGTCTTAGAACTCAAGAAGATTCCCTCATCGTATGCTTTGCATAATCGTGTGCATCGTGATTTACTTTTATTCCCGATATCGAAAGACCCTCATCGAAACTTGTAGAGAGAATGGGGTGTGAATTGTGTTGCTGTCTTCGATTGTGGATTTACTGCATAAGAAGCTCGGAGATCGAATAGAGAATTATCTCATTCCACCACCGGTCTTCATTACCATGCAGGGTGAATTCTTGGATTTCGATCTTGAGAAAGGCTCATTAACCACCCGGTTTCCCGTTCTCAAGGAGAATCTCAATCCGTACGGCTCGATGCAGGGGGGAATGGTTGCTGCGGCGGTTGACAACACATTTGGGCCACTCAGTATGCTTGTGGCATCTGAAAATGTCACCCGGCGATTAGAAGTGAAGTATAGCCGACCGATTACACTCGATCTTGAGCACATAATCGTCGAAGCACGATTGTTGGAACGTAAGGGTCGCCGACTTATCTTCAGTGCAGACGTTCGAAATGCGAGCGGTGAATTGATGGCAAGAGCGAGAGCCCTTCATTGGATTGTTGAGGGAGAATCACCCACCAGCGCATCTTTCTCCGGGAGTGAATAGCCTTGTGGATTCGTCTCATCGATGGGAAGGATGTATATGCTGAGATGAATGCGCTACTCTTGGTTCTTTCCCTAGGATCTGAGGTCGCCAGCGTACAATTCGCACTTACAATGGAGTAGGCCATCGGCCATGAGATCAAAAAATCAGCGACACGCTTACGGAGGATTCGAAGCGCAATCGAATCGCCTGGTTGCAGGCATCCATTCCCGGTTGAAAGGAAAATCAGGAGGGTTTTATGTCTTGTAGGACTTGGAGCACTTTGCTGCTTGTTACCTTCATTGCACTTACAGCCTGTGGCCGGGCTATTGAATCTCCTCAAGTTGACGAAAGCCAGTTGGAGACGCGAGTTGCTGCGACGCTTTCGGCGATGCCGGAGCCTACGAACATTGCTACACTCGAGTTGCCTACGGCTACGACAGTTCCTGCGACCAAGATACTGTGGACCTGTTATTCTTGCAGGGGAGATCGTATGTGGGTGTTAGGTGATGGGGAACCCTATGAACGAACGCTCCCGGTCTCTATGGGCGAGTATCATGGCTGGAATGGAGAATCTGATCGCATCCTATTCTCCAAGGAATTTACCTCCCATGGTGCGGGTCCTGGGAACGTCTCGGTGCGTGATTTGTCGATCTTAAATCTCACAAACAGTGCGGTGGAGGTCATTCATTCGGACAACGTCGTCGAAGCGCAATGGGCACCGGATGGGCATGCTATAGCGTATATTCTCGCCACGGAGAGTACGTATGAATTGCACTGGCGCACCTTGGATGGTATGGACCGTGTGTTAGCGGAAAATGTCACCTTCACCTGGAGCGTGGCTCCATCCGGCAAGGCTATCGCGTACACAAGGGAAACGGGCTACGAGCTGGACATTGATCCGGGATTGTACCTCGTGCGTGTCGACACCGAAGAGGAGATCAAGATTTCCGATGTGGATAAGCACGGAACAGGAAGTATCGCCGACCGGCCTGTCTGGTCCCCCGACAGCACCGAGGTGATCCTTGCGCATTGGGGTGGACCTGATGAGCCACGTCTTGTGTGGGCGAAGTCCGATGGAAGCGCATCCGCCGACCTGGCAATAGATCCATCGCACTCAGAGGAATGGTGGTACACCATCAGCATTCCTTTTCTGCTTTGGGATTTGGACGGGGATCATTTGATCGGAGCACCAGCAGCTTCCAAGGAAATGCTCGGAGGGCCTTCCCCGTTAGTCTATTACTTCTTCGACCGAGATTCCTATACGCTGACAGGTGGCGTGCTGCTGGCAGAAATCAGTCAGCTCATCGGATGGGCTGTTCCGGGAGAGTCTGTTTGGGTGCGAGTGTTCGGTGGTGATTTTCAAGAGGTCCCTCTGCCGTTTGAATGAGGTTGTTAGAAGAATCAATCCAAGTTGAAAGAAGGACGGAATTCGCATGATATTCAATGTTGCACTCCTGCAAATGGCCTCCCTGGGATGGGATCAGCAGGCGAGTCTTGAGCAAGGTGATGCGTTTTGCCGCCTGGCGAAAGAGAAGCGCGCGGACATTGCGTTGTTTCCTGAGCTATGGAATGTCGGATACACGTTCGGTGATTTTGAGGATTCTTCTCAGATGGACATGTGGCGCTCGCTCGCCATCGATCGGCGTCATCCATACTTCATTCACTTCCGCAATTTAGCGAAAGAATTGAATATGGCGATTGCACTGACGTATCTCGAGATAGGACCCGATATGCCTTACAACGCGGTCTCTATTATTAACCGTCATGGAAAATTGCTCTTCACGTATCGTAAAGTCCACACATGCGATTTCGATGTCGAGAGAGCGTTAACGCCTGGAGATTCCTTCCAAGTTGGTGATCTTCAAACCGAAGGTGGAACGGTTCGAGTGGGCACGATGATCTGCTTCGATCGAGAATTCCCGGAGGCGGCTCGCATTCTGATGCTTCGTGGGGGGGAAGTGATCCTGACACCAAATGCATGCGATATCGATCAAAACCGTAAGGCTCAATTTCAAGCACGAGCTTTTGAGAACATGGTCGGTGTTGCTATGGCGAACTATGTCTCCCCTAAAGGCAATGGTCATTCTATAGCCTTTGATGGTCAGGCCTTTGATGAGGAGGAAAGATCCTTAGACATGAAGATCCTCGAAGCCGGAGAAGCTGAAGGCGTGTTTGTTGCTGCGTTTGATTTAAATCGATTGAGGGCGTACAGGGAGCGTGAGGTCTGGGGCAATGCCTATCGCAAGCCTCGGGCTTATCCATATCTGACATCAATTGACGTTGATGATCCGTTTATTCGAAAAGATGCCCGGCGTTTGGAAAGAAGCATCGCAGCTGAAGTATGATCGAGGGCGATGGTAGTTCTTCTTGGAGGGATGGTTGTGGGTATGTTAATTCCTGATCGTATTCCTGCATGTGCTAGAAATCTTCTTGCACGACCGGAGTGGTTCATGGATCCCGGCGTCGTCGCGCGGGTTCGATTACGCGAGGCAGGGCGGATCACTCGCTTCCTGAGTAGTGAAAGGTTCGCGGGGACGGAGACAGCTGCGATCACTTTGGGGTATTCAATCTATATCCGCAAGGTCGATGCGTTCGACCCTCACTCACCCCGAGGTCTGGCCCTTCTCGGTCATGAAGTCAAACACGTGGAGCAGCTTGAGCGCGAAGGTGTGTTGAGGTTTTTCGCCAAATATTTCTGGGCGTACCTCTTTCGTGGCTACGGGGAGGGGATCCCATTTGAGGCGGAAGCGTATGAATTCGAACGGGAGGTAAAGAATCACCTTGAAGAGGAGTTTGGTGATAATCTAGGGCAGGCACCTTGCCAGGAGCTGGCAGAGCCGCATACTCCGAATCAGGTTTTCATCAAGACAAAGCCAGAAGTTTTCAACTTTACCCAATAATTAAACTCGTCGATGGAGTGAGCCGGAAATGTTGAAACATAGCAATTACCGACGAGCGCTTCAACTGGTTTCCCGTATCGAATTCCCGAGGGACAGCGTATGTCACGAGACGCGCGAGAATTCTCGTTTCGGCGCCCTACGCTAGAGGATGTGGGGGTGGTATTTGACTTGATCGTTCGTTGTGACGTCGACGAGTACGGAAGCCAGGATTCGGATCTTGAAGATTTGCACTTTGATTGGCGGCGAATAAATCTGACCCAAGACGCCTGGCTGGCGATCTCGGCACAGGATCGGTTATTGGGCTACGCGGCCGTTGTGCCATGGGGCCCGTTGCTTCGTTTTGACCTATACCTTGATCCTCACCTGGGATCCCTGGATGTGGGTCGGGAACTCCTGGAACGTTGTGAACTGCGCGCAGGACAGATCGTCCATGAGCGAGAGAGAACGGAAGGAATTGATGTAAAAATCTACGTAGCTCATGGAAACGAAGTGCAACTAGCTTTGGTTTTAGAGGCCGGCTTCAAGGTGGTGCGCTATCATTTTCAAATGCAAACTGATCTGAACGAATCGCTCCCTCAACCAGAATGGCCTGATGGTATGCAAGTTCGTTCGGTCGAACTCGGGCAGGATGTCCATGAGATTCATGCCCTCATTCAGGCAGCATTTGAAGAACCAGGAAGAGATCCACAATCGTTCGATGATTGGAGAGAATTCATGATGCGAGAGGATCTTTTCGAACCAGAGCTGTGGTTCTTGGCGGTAGAGAAGACGCGCCTCGTGGGTGCATGCCTGTGCTACGATTATTCCCAAGAGGGTTGGATCCGCCAACTGGGCGTCAGGGAAGAGTATAGAGGCATGGGAATTGGCCGAGCGCTATTGTTGCATGCCTTCCACGTGTTTATGGGTAGAGGTCAACAAAGAGCTGGGCTTACCGTAGCCTCAACGAATCCAGGTGCGACTGCATTTTATGAAAGCGTGGGCATGCGACGCGTCCGGCAATATGACGAGTTCGAAAAGAGGATCGAGAGTCCTTCTGTAGGAATTCAATGACAGCGCGTCTAATACGCAATGTATGACCCGGCTCGATGTAGCATTGATGGCTCGTTTCTTATAATCTGGTTATATGATCATCGTTCTTTTTGATCTTGAGGGAACGCTCTATTCCACCCGCATGGGGCACGGCATGTTACGCTATGCCGTCTCTAATCGGCGCTGGCCCGTCGTATTTAGGTACCTGGTCTCGCACATTCCAAAGCATCTCTTGTCCATATTTAAGTTGATCTCAAGAAAAACCGTCCTCTACCATGCGACAGCAAATCTGGCATGGATTGTAGAGGGGTTAAGTCTCGAAGAAGCTTCAAAGGTTTTCGATTGGTTGGTGGAGGATTTCATCGTTCCGACAATGAGGGTAGAAGTTGTGCACAGGTTGAAAGGGCACCAGCGTAAAGGGCACACTCCGATTCTCGTTTCGGGAGGGTTTATACCTGTATTGAGTCGCATCGCCTCCTATCTCGATGCCTCTGCCTATATTGGTACCGCGCTTGAAGTGACAGACAGTCGATATACGGGTCGCATAATTCCACCTGTCGTGATTGGTGTAGAGAAAGCGCACCACTTAAACAAATACATCGAAGCACATGGATTGGATGTTCAGTGGGACAAGAGTTATGCTTATGCAGATTCAATCCACGATCTCGCCATGCTCGAGTTGGTCGCCAATCCTGTCGCAGTCCATCCGGATCGGGAATTATCGAGATTAGCGACGGAGCGGGAATGGGAGGTGATAGGAGAATAGTGAATTCGAGGAATAATACCCGGAGTTGAGTATGCCAACTCGTGTCATACGGCTTACGCATGAGGATCTGGAAAACGCTGCGCATCTCCTCGCTATCGCGTTTGTAAATGACACTCTCATGCAATACCTTTTGCCAGGGGATGATCCTCTTTTCCAGAAAAAAACCAAGCACTTCTGCGTTTTTCGTGCGAAGTTCGACTCCAGCTCGGTCGGCCATTGTTAGAAGTGGCTTCGGATACGAGGTGGTATGTCAAGAGAGGCTAGGGCGGACCGATGTATGATGCCTGTTTAGATCGTCCATGGTGAATGTAAAAGTGGGTAGGTCGGTGCATTCGTGACCCAGCAAGTCGGTTAGAACGTATTCCGAAAATGCGGATTGGGTCTTTCATGGAAACACACGGTAAGGAACTCACAGGTGAATGAATGCGGTGGAAGATTAGATAATCCATATTGCTGTCACACGTATGCGCTGAAACATCGAGGTATTCTCCAGGCTGGATCATGGAATTAGAAGACCTAGAGATGTACGTTCAAATCATTGGCGCCGTGGCAGGTCTCTTCACCTTGTCGGTGGCGATCATCAACATCTTGCGTAGTCTTACACGTCCGGCAGGACGTTTGGAGGGATCGAGAAGGCCACTCAATTGGCCATTCATTGCCTTGGGAATCCTAATGTTTTTCGGAGCAGGCGTTGCGTTTTGGAAATCCCTGCCTGTCGACTTGTCAAATTGGGTTCGGATGGCAGCACTTGGCCTCGGCTCGCTGCTCTACTACTCCGGCATAGTTCTGTATCTATGGGGAATGCACACGCTTCGTGACATGTTCGGTGCATCGAGCGGTTTCGGTGTCAAACTATACGCGGATCATCGTCTTGTAGAACACGGACCCTATGCGTATGTCAGACATCCCATGTATTTGGCAGTGATACTTTCGGGATTGGGTGGCATGCTTATCTATCGAACCTGGTCGATGACACTTTTTGCTGTCGGGATGTTCGGGCTTGTCGTGCGCGCCAAGAGGGAGGAACAGATCCTGGAGAAAGAGTTTGGTTCGGATTGGTCTGCGTACAAAAAGCGCGTGCCGGGTTGGTTTCCTCGATTTAAGAAATCATAACGTCCTATTGATCGGTGAAAACGGAGAAGAAAGCGTCAACTATCATGAAGAGACGAACGCCATTGATCGACTGGACCCCCAAACTCTATGATCGCCTTTCCCGTTATTATGACCTGGCTATGCGATTTTTATTTCCGATTGGGAGCAAGGGACATGCTAGGGTGGCGTCTGATCTGGAAGCAGGTTCAATCTTGGACATAGCTTGCGGTACAGGGACATTATTGGCGCTTGCACGAAAAGCTGGCTTGGATTGTAGAGGTATTGACACATCTAAAGGTATGTTGCGTCAGGCCACGAAGAAGGTGCCTTCGAGCCTTTACGTGCGTGCGGATTTCTATCACCTTCCCTTCCCTGATGAATCGTTCGATTATGTCGTCGAGACGAATGCGTTGAGCGGCGTCAGCATTGATATTGAGAAAGTTGTTGAAGAGATGATTCGGGTTTGTAAGATTGGGGGCGAGGTGCGCATTGGTGATTATGCAACTGCAGCTAAGGAGACCACGCTAACGAGGTTGATCGAAAAGATATTGTTCCTGATTGGGGATTATCCCTACGATTATGTTTCGATATTCAAATCAAGGGGGCATGATCCCACTCATGAGATACTTGGTTTGGGTGGAATGTACCAATTTATTCGTGTTATCAGATAGATGTAAGCTATGGACGCGTAACCGGGGACGGAGAGTCGCTTTCTAACAANNAGATTATGTTGTACAACGAGAAAGGCCTGTTTTGCCGTGTTTATTTTGACCCCGCAGTCGAAGCGTTTGAAGTCACAGAGCACACCCCGGGAGAACTTTACATCGGACGCATTCATTCGACGCATTACTTGGCTTATGTCGATCTACTACGGAATGAGAAACCCGTGTATTTCGAGTATCAAAGTGGTCGCTTCTGGATTTCGACGAGCTCAGAGCCTGTCGGTGAATTGGATCCAGATTGAGAGGGCAATATTCTATCGCAGAATTGCAGTGGAGCCATACTGTCAGGTTTGTGAATAATGATGATCAGATGCTCCGAGATTGTGAGCCGCCTGCGATCCATCCCCAGGTACGTCGTATGTGTCATCGCGAGCCTTATAGGGGCGACGCGCGATGACATATGAGGATGAAGGGACTACTTCTCCGGCGGCTCCCAACGAAAGAAATCGTAGACGCCAACGTCATACTGTGTTATCAGAATATCGTATTCAATTCTGTCCTCTTATTACAGGGTTAGGGATCAGTAATCGCAGTCAGATGTCTGTAATTCTCTTCAGCGATCGTCCATCTTTTGGTTAGAGGTAGGATTACCACCGATGAAGGCGGTATGATTCATTCATGGAGAGGTTCGGTTAAACACTTAGTGGTAAGGGAGATGATATGAACGAGAAGCGGAATTCAGATGGAAATAGAAAGGAGCTCGTAGAGGTGGCTACGCTTGGTGGGGGCTGCTTCTGGTGTCTAGAAGCCGTATTTAATGAGCTTAAGGGCGTTGAGCGCGTGGTCTCCGGGTATTCAGGCGGTTCGAATGAAAATCCGAGCTATCGAGAGGTCAGTCAGGGTGCCTCGGGTCACGCAGAAGTCGTTCAGATCGAATTTGATTCAGATCAGATAAGTTTTGACGACCTATTGGATGTGTTTTTCAGCATTCACGATCCAACAACCTTGAATCGCCAAGGCGCAGATATTGGACCTCAATATAGGTCTGCAGTTTTTTTTCACAATGAAGAACAGAAATCAAGTGCAGAACAGAAAATAAGCGAGATCGAAGCGGAAGGTGTGTGGGACAACCCTGTGGTTACAGAAGTTACACCGTTCAAAGCCTTCTATAAGGCCGAGGAATACCATCAGGAATATTTCAAAAAGAATCCAGATCAGGGATATTGTCGTGCAGTCATTACTCCGAAAGTATCGAAATTTCGTGCCCGCTTTGCTTCAAAGTTGAAAGTGTGACGGTAGTCGAAAGTCCAATCGGCGGCCCGAATAGGGTCCACTCTTGAGAGCGCACGAACGATCTACCTGTTCGATTCTGGGTTAAGGATGACGATGCCCGATCTTCATGCCTGGGATCTAGAGCCTTCGAAGGCGGTTGAAGTTCAAAATCGGATGCGTGAGCGTCTTGTTCTTGAATGGGATGGACGGAAGGTTGTGACGATCGGTGGGATCGATGTGAGTTACCGAGCGGGTAAGGGGTTTGCCGCGATCGTCGTTATGCGTTTTCCAGAGCTCATTCCGGTAGAAGGCCTAACTGCACAAGTCGGCGTGGGTTTTCCCTACATACCTGGTTTGCTGGCCTTTCGCGAGGCACCTGCCGTAATCGCTGCCTGGTCGAAAGTGACAACAAAGCCGGATTTATTGATGTTTGACGCGCACGGAATTGCACACCCCCGAGGGATTGGCCTTGCTTCACATCTGGGTCTTTGGTTCGGAATACCGAGCATCGGAGTGGCAAAATCAAGACTCTATGGCCATCATAAGTTGGTAGGCCTGAATCGAGGCGAGGCGGTCGAATTAATAGACGAAAATGACCCTACGCGTGTCATCGGCACGGTATTGAGAACGCGCACGAACGTAAAACCCGTTTATGTGACACCTGGACATCTCATCGATGTGCCAAACTCGGCTCGCTTTGTGATGGCATGCTGCACAAGATATCGGCTACCTGAACCTACCCGCTGGGCAGACAAGATCGCAGGAGGGGCAGTACTTCACGTGAAGCGTGAGCCTCAATGAGAACAGACAAAAGAAGGAGTGGAAGATGGTTGGGCATACGAAATATATAAGGTCGCTCTTCCTACTGTGTGTTCTATCATCGACGGGATTGATCGCCAGTCATCTGGCATTGGTGGATGTCTTCCTTGGCGTTGAACCCGATCTTTCAATGGAGTGGAGCGTGATAAGGGTGGGATTCGGGCTGCAGGTCCTCCTGGTTTTGGGCACACTCGGCTTAATCTGGAAACTAGCTCGTAAAACCGGAGTTTGAGATGGTGGGGGATGGAAACTATCATCCAACGCGATTTCAGCGATTCATTCAGCGAATCGCTGCATCGCGAATTCTTTCCGTCCTCCTGGCTCGTATCCTTCGCAGGGTAGATAGATACGTGTGGCAAAGTACACGGGGCCGCACGTGTGCGACGACGGTGCTAACAGGACTACCGGTGGCATTCATCACACTGACTGGGGCGCGGACAGGAATCTCTCGCACGGTACCCCTGGTATACATTCCCCACGGTAACAATCTAGTCGTCATTGCCTCGAATTTCGGGAACAGGCAGCACCCTGCTTGGTACTACAACGCTCGTGCCAACCCAGAAGCTATCGTTTCTGTCCCAGATTATCGTGGGGAGTATGTCGTGCGGGAAGTTTACAGTGACGAATACCGTTATTTCTGGGATCAAGCAGTCTCGATGTATGCGGGATTTGAGGATTACCGAAACCGGGCGGGGGAGCGCATCATTCCTATTCTCATGTTGTCGCCGAAGTAGGGAGGAGGGTGGTTTATCGATCCCGGCAACTCGAGGGCAAGTTAATTCTCCTTGTCAGAGTGGATCTTTTTGAGAGATAAGAATAAGGAGGTCAATTTCGATGGAAACATCGCAAGGTGGAACAGGGATAGAAAGTCTGGATAAACCTTTGGTGGCGCGTTTCATCTTTAGGGAAATCAGCGGGATGGTCGTACTGGCGCTAACCCTTTTCCTGCCAGCTGGTCGTATCGATTGGGGTATGGGATGGGTCCTCATCGCGATCATGCTTTATTGGGCAACTGCGACGCTCATTATCATTCTCCGGAAGAGCCCTGCGTTGATGGAGGATAGATTGGGTCCTAAGGAAGGGTCGAAGCCTTGGGACATGGTGATCCTCAGTGTTGTAGGCATACTGACGATTGCGAGAAATGTCGTGGCGGGGCTTGATGTCCGCTACGGATGGTCTATCGGATTTTCGTCGACCTTACAGATTGTCATGGCAGTGGTGGGTTTGTTGGGCAATACTTTGGTCGTCAGCGCGACATTCGCAAATCCGTTCTTCTCTCAAACCGTGCGCATCCAGAAGGAGCGTGGGCATAGCGTAATCACGGATGGGCCATACCGTTACATCCGCCATCCAGGTAATGCGGGCACGATTCTATTCGAGCTAAGTGCGCCGCTGATTTTGGGCTCATGGTGGGCTCTCATTCCAGGCGTGATCAATACAATCCTGCTCATCCTTCGAACTGCCCTAGAGGACTCCACCTTACAGAGGGAATTGGAGGGTTACAAAGCTTATTGCGTGAAGGAGCGTTCTCGATTGATCCCAGGATTGTGGTAAGGCTGGATTTTAAGCGAATCAACGAGTGGATTTCCGGGAATGCCAGGCTGGATTGTGCCTCCTCAAAAAGAACCGACCAAAACCAAAGCGGATTTCGCCGAAGCGCGCGAACATAAGGTGCAGACGCTCATCGAACAAGGATATCTTCAATCGCAGCGGATTATCGATGCCTTATTGACGGTACCGAGGGAAATTTTTATCCCCAGAGAGTATAGGGATTACGCCTATCGCGAGGTCCCTCTCCCTCTTCCCGGAAAGCAGGCAACGATATCCTGTCCCCACAGCTATCCACTCTTCTATGAACCTTTGGGATTGGATGCGAATCATCGGTTTCTAGAAATAGGACTAGGTTCGGGCTACGGAGCAGCGGTCGCGCAAGAGGTTGTCGGTGAAAACGGTTTGGTCGTCTCCGTTGAGATCGATCCATTGACTTTCGATTACGCAAAACGCAGACTGGAACAGGCAAACTATACGGACGTTGTTCTCGTTCACGCTGATGGCGGCCTGGGCCACGCTGCACTGAGTCCGTACGATCGCATTGCTGTGACGGCAGCATGTCCGCAAGTACCACCGCCCCTGATAGCCCAATTGAATCACGGGGGTAAATTGATTGCACCATTGCTCAGTGAAGGCGGGCAAGAGCTCGTTCTGATCGAGAAACGCCAGGAAGGTCTCAAACAAAAAAGCATTTGTGAGGTATTGTATGTGAAATTGCAGGGCGAATACGGAGTCTAGAAACCTAGCGGGAGGCGCTACGTGGTTCGCGAGGGTAAAAAAAGGCTGACTGGCAAATCGTGAGACATTCCAAAATGCGTTGTTTCCTTTCAATGGCCCCTGTACTACAATGATGTGCGTAATTGGATCGCAGTCAACATTCTCGATTAGGCCGTCAAGCGAATTTTATGGGACTGAAAAACGTCCTTTACCTCCTCATTTATGATGAATCAAATCTTGGAATGGCTTTCTGGAGGAGATCTCCGTTCGGATGGTGTGGCGACAGAAGTCGCTGATATCGTGCTTGGGAACCCTCAACTGATTGATGAACTCTACGCCGGCTTATCTGTGCCTGACGACGTTGTCAGAGGGCGCGCTGCTGATGCATTAGAAAAGATCTCCCGTTCGGCACCGGAATTAATCGAAAACCATCTGGGTGAGATCATCGACATCGCCATGCATGATGATGTGGCCATGGTGCGCTGGCATCTGGCGATGATCCTCGGTCATCTGGCATTGGACAGAAGCAGAATCGACTCGATTACATCCACCTTGCTGCTTCTTTTAGACGACAAGAGCGTGTTTACAAAATCGTGGGCGATCGTGAGTTTATGCATCGTCGCCAGGAAATTCCCTGAAAAACAAGAAGCTGTTCTCGAGGGCGTTGCTCAGCTTAAGGGGGACGAGAGCATCGCCATACGTTCGAAGGTAGGTAATGCGCAGAAGCTTCTGTTGAACGACAAGGCGCCTTTTCCAAAAGGATGGATAAAGAGCGTTCACCATGCGTACCTTGAATCCAATCCATAGAGATTTTCTCTGTCCTCTCTCATCCTTAGATCGCATTGGTCGTGAAGTCTATTCTTGCCGGTTTGAAAATGACCACTTCTCGTAGGAAGTGAGCAGTATCCCACCTTTCAAAACAGTGGTCTATGTTAATTTGAGTGTGAATTATCAACAAATTGGGGAGCTGGAAAATATGTATTACTTTGCGATCATACTCACCATCATCTCAAACGTTCTTTACCACATATTCCAGCGGGTTACGCCGGAAAAGGTCCATCCGACGCTTGCCCTCGCTGTGACCTACGCAACATCGACTTTGCTGTGTGTTATGCTCATTCCGTTGTTTCCATTCACAGAGGGTTTGATCGCCTCGCTGAAAAAGATTAATTGGGCAAGTTTCGCACTGGCAATCACGATTGTGGGATTAGAACTCGGTTTCTTGCTCGCCTACAGGGCGGGTTGGATCGTAAGCGCTGGATCCCTCGTTTCCAATGCGATCGTCGCGATGCTGTTGCTCCCAATCGGCGTACTCCTCTTCCGAGAACGACTTTTATCGATTAACTACTTGGGAATCGTTGTGTGCATCATTGGTTTGGTGATGGTCAGTTGGCGTTGATGGGCAGCGATCGTGAGCGCTCGTGATTTGACACTCCGTTCTCTAGCAGGCCTCTCCACGGGAGATGCATTTGGGGAATGTTTCTTTCGAGTTTCTCAGGAGCTTATCCGTGCCCGAGAAATACCCGGAGCTCCTTGGGTTTGGACTGACGACACTTGTATGGCGCTTTCCATCGTTGAGATGTTGTTCGCTCGCGGCAGCATAGATCAGGACGAACTGGCGAGTATGTTCGCCAGGCGTTATGTGCGAGAACCTTGGCGCGGGTATGGTGCAGGAGCGATGCGTTTGCTCACCTTATTTGCTTCAGGAGCCGATTGGCGAATTGAGGCGCCAAGGCTTTTTAACGGCGGTTCCTACGGCAACGGTGCGGCGATGCGCGCTGCACCAATTGGGGCATTCTTTTCGGGAGACCTCGAGCGCACTGCACAAGAAGCACGAATGTCGGCCATGATCACGCATGCACACCCGGAGGGCCAGGCCGGTGCAGTTGCAGTGGCAGTCGCAGCTTCGATAATTTCATCCAATCAAGAAATAGCGGGTTCATCTTTTTTGCATGAAGTCGCCCAGTTTTTACCTTCGTCGAAAACCCGAGAAGGGATCGAGCTGGCAGAATCCTTGAAAGCTGATGAGCATGCGAAAGCAATACTGGCATTAGGGACTGGAACTCAGATTGCAGCCTTCGATACTGTTCCGTACTGTCTCTGGGTCGTAGCGCATCATGCCCAGGATTACGAGACAGCATTATGGACGACCGTCGCCGGGAAAGGGGATCGGGATACGACATGCGCGATCGTTGGTGGAATCGTGGGTCAGGTTCGGAGCATCCCAAAATCCTGGCTCGATCGACGCGAGCCATTGCCGCCGGAATTGTCAATCTGAATCTATCCGAACAAACAAGCCCTCATAGGTTCTTCATGCACGATATAGCCATATTGAATTAATTGTTCTGAGAGGAGGCGAAGGATGCCTGATGTACATGAACAAAAACGGGTTCTCGACAGTTTTTTGAGTCGCGCAGAGAAATCGGCACTGCTATGGTTGGCCGCACGTACGCCTGCGAGATTCAGTCCGGACACGATGACATCGATAGGAATTCTTGGCTCTATCCTGATCTTTCTCGGGTATGCACTAACGAATATCAGCCCGGGGTTCCTATGGATGGCGAATTTGGGTTTCGTCGTCAATTGGTATGGGGACAGCATGGATGGCACGCTTGCGCGTTATCGCAAAATTGAGCGACCTAAATTTGGATTTTATGTGGACCACGTCGTGGATGCCTACAGCCAGTATATGGTTTTTATCGGGTTGGGTCTTTCACGCTATGTTCGATTCGAATACGCATGTCTCGCCTTGGTTGGATACCTACTGGTGTCGATCGTGTCCTATGTACGCGCTTTTGTCATTGGTGAGTTTCGCATCTCTTATGCCAAGTTCGGTCCTACCGAAGTTCGATTACTCGCGATGGCGATCAATACGCTCGTATTCTTCATCGGGAATCCGATTCTCAGACTTTTCTCCTTTGATGTATCCGTCTTCGATGCGGCGATACTCATCATCACACTTCTGCTGATGATGGTATTTGTTTTTACCTCTATTAATTATGGGCGCGATCTGGTTGGGGCAGATGAGCGCTGATCTGCATCCATCGTGATGATGTAAAACGGGGTGAAATCGCCGACCAGTTTGACAGCATGAAGCGTTGCCATGAATGTGGAAGACGCGGCTCTCGATTTG
>WVZH01000326.1:213555-220876 GCA_011772595.1 Anaerolineales bacterium | reverse complement strand
TTTGCGCTGTGGAACCGCTCGGCAATGTCTGCCAGGGTGAATGGAATCCCGAAGCTCAGGCTCGGGGCGAGTGCCAATGTGCGAGGTAAAAACAAATGTTGGATGGCTTGCACCACCTCGGCGATGATCTGACGCTCGTGGGTCTCCCTGCGCAGCAGGGTGAGTGGATTTCGTAAGGAGCGGGAGGAGAGAACATCGCGGACGATGGTCACAAGGACAGCGGTTTGAGGAACTTTGCGAAGCATGATTTCTAGGCTTGGCGACCAACGAGCGAGCGAGGCCTGTGCCCCGTGTAAAACACCTGGATCCGGTTCGATGATCCCGCGTGGGAAGATCAAAACTGCACCCCCCTCTTGGAGATGGTGAATCACAGATCGGACGACGGTTAAGCGTTCATATGTGTTCCTTGAGGTAAGTATGAGATGGTCTCTCACAGCGCGCAGATGGGAGAAGAAAGGCATGGCGCTGACGACGATCTTGATATCGGGCCTTGGCAAGTTGGCCGTGATCAGGAGACCATCGATCATGCCTGGGTGATTGGAGGCGATCAACAAAGGACCTTTTGATGGAACAAGGTCCACGCCTTTCACCTGCACATCGTGGACGAAGCGCGTGAGTATCCGGCGTGATGCTTCGTAGAGGCCGATCCCGGCGACGTGTTGATCGAAGGTTTCTACGAGTTCTGCGAGGCGCAGAGCCGGACGGTTCAAAGCCGAAGCGATGAAGCGTCCTGACCATTTTTCTTGGGAGAGATCGAGAATCCTCAACGCCTCTTGAACAAAGAGGTCACGCAAAGCAGCCGCTTGTTGTTTTAATCGCTTCGTCATCGTGTAGACCCTACAAGAGATCGAGAAAAAGGATATCATAAAATCAAGTCTCTGCTTAACGAAGGTCTGTGAAAATGGATGATTTGCGCAAATTTCTTAAAGGCTATCTTTGGGAGGAGTGGAAAACGCTCGAAACCGATCAGAAGAAGCGTATTCCATCTCCCCCTCCACAAAAACCTCATCCAAAAGAGGCGCAACTGATCGATCTTGTTCCGGTTCTTGACATCCGTGTTGGCAATTTGCCCACACGGGATGCCATCATGCGGCGCAAGAGTAGACGCCAGTACTCAGGAGAGGCTCTGACTATTGAGGAGTTGTCCTATTTGGTTTGGGCCACGCAAGGAATCAAGAGAATAATTCGTGAGGGCAACACGATTACGCGCACCGTTCCCTCCGCAGGTTCCCGGCACCCTTTCGAGACGTATTTGTTCGTCGGAAGCGTCGAGAACCTGACTGAGGGGCTTTATCGATACTTGGGCCTGGAGCATAAGTTGTGCTTCTTATATGCTCAGGATTCATTACGGGAACGAGTTCACGCAGCTTGTTACGATCAGTATGTAATGGAGAGCTCCGTCGTGTTCATCTGGACGGCGATACCTTATCGAACGGTTTGGAGATACGGTGAGCTGGCACCCAAATTGATCGCACAGGATTCGGGTCATTTGTGTCAAAACTTATACCTGGCATGCGAATCGATCGGCGTCGGTGTCTGTGCGATCGGGGCCTATCATCAAGAGGAAATGGACGCGATACTGGGGGTAGATGGGGAAGAAGAATTCACAGTTTATCTCGCCACCGTGGGAAGGAATGCATAAGTCGATTTACTTTTGCTGGTTGAGTTTCGCTTGTATAGTTATCGACGAGAGACGTCAGGGGATGATTGATAAGCCCGAGGGGTAAGCAGGAGAGACAGGGTGGACAGGACGATCGATCCTACCGAAGTTCGATTCTTCAGCGGCAGTTCGCACTCCCGATTGGCAGCCGACATCAGCGATCATCTCGGCGTGCCACTGGAGAAAACGAAAATCAGCCGTTTCAGTAACGACAATCTTTATATCCAGCTCGGTGCCAGTGTGCGTTCTAGGATCGTGTTTATTGTTCAATCCCTTTCTCCACCAGTGAACGATCACTTGATGGAACTCTTGATGATGCTGGATATCGCCCGGGCCGCGTCGGCGAAAGAGGTTCATGCGATCATTCCTTACTTCTCTTTTTCACGATCAGACAAGAAGGATGCGCCGCGGATATCCATCACAGCGCGCCTTGTGGCGGATTTACTGCAGACGGCCGGTGCGACTCATATCATGACAATGATGTTGCATTCTCCCCAGGTGCACGGCTTCTTCAGCTTACCTACGGATCCCCTGAGTAGCCGCCCGGTCTTCAGGCGGCATTTTCGAGATCGAGATCTCGCCGACACAATTGTCGTGGCAGCGGACATGGGTCAGGCCGAATCAGCAGCTCGTTATGCCAGGGATTTAGGCCTACCCGTTGCTGCAGGAAACAAGGAACGCGTTTCCGACACAAGCGTGGAAATTCGGGGTTTTGTGGGTCAGCAGGTTCATGGTTACAAACGTGCGCTTGTTTACGACGACGAGATTGCCACAGGCGGGACGATCCTTGAACTGAGCAAGGTACTTAAGGAAGAGGGGATCCGGGAAATCTGGATTGCGTGCACCCACGGGGTATTCGTGAGGGATGGGCTCACACGGCTGGCGGAGATTCCGGAAATCATAGAAATCGTGACGACCGATACGGTGTATATACCAGACGAAAAACGTCATCCCAAATTGCACGTGCTTTCCGTGGCACGAATCTTTGCCGATGCAATCAGCCGAAATTATTCCCGCCAATCGATCGGTGATTTGTTCGTATATGGTGACGAGGCCGAATGAACCCTAAGTGGACTTGATGCGAACCTATTCTTCCGTCATGGAATTACTACGGAGCTATTGACGGCAAATGCCATAATCTTGATCACCTGTATCGCGTTTATAATAACGGTAATCTACTTGTCGTAATTAATCAGCACAGCGAAATACTTCATGCGCCCCTGATCCAAAGATGACATACGATCATGCCGACAAATCTTCCTCCAGCTTATTTTGAGATCGAGCGACGTTACCGTACTGCCAGTTCGCCGCAAGAACAGATTGCTTGTCTGGAAGAAATGCTGAGTACGATCCCGAAACACAAGGGTACAGACAAACTAAGAGGGGATTTACGTAAAAAGCTTTCAAAACTGAAATCCGCTTCACAAGCCCGCAAAGGCGTCAGCCGGCACGACTCTGCGTTCGTTATTGATAAGGAGGGCGCAGGACAGGTCGCCCTCGTCGGGCACGCCAATGTTGGTAAATCGGCGCTCGTGGCCATGCTCACCAATGCGAATCCCGAAGTCGCCGATTTCCCCTTCACAACTTGGAAGCCCACCCCTGGCATGATGCCGTATGAGAACATCCAGATACAGCTTATTGATACCCCTCCGCTCAATCGAGATTTCGTTGAACCTGAATTGATCGAACTTATTCGCCGGGCGGATCTCATCTTGCTGGTTGTAGATATTCATACCGATCCTGTTCGCCAATTGCAGGAGACTGTCGCATTCTTGGAGAAATACCGCATCGCACCTTGCCACAAACAAGATCAATCTGCTAATGATGGGCGTATATCCTTCAAACCGATGCTTGTCCTGGCCAATAAAAATGACGATGAGCGGACGGATGAAAACTTCGAGATATTTAAAGCTCTTCTTGAAGAAGAGTGGCCCATCCTTCCGATATCTGCGATCTCCGGACGCAATTTTGATCGATTAAAGCAAATCCTTTTCGAGGAATTGGATATCGTGCGAGTGTATTCGAAAGCTCCTGGGAGAGACCCGGACTACAGCGCGCCTTTCATTCTTGAAAGTGGAACCACAGTTGAGGAATTCGCCCGAAAAGTACACCTTGATTTCTACGAGAAGTTAAAGGCAGCTCGTGTTTGGGGCAGTGCAGAATTCGAAGGCCAGATGGTCAGTCGCGACTACATCCTTCAAGACGGTGACGTCGTGGAGTTACGCATTTAATGTCCTCCGTCAATGGCGACACTCAGTGAAAACCCGAGCTTCCTGAGACCTCCCGATTTCACGTACCAATTGAACTGCTTGAAATGAGAAATCCCGCCTCGGCGGATACATGGGCTGGCTAAGCCTATGGCTTCCTCGGAGCTTGGTTTTAGCACCTTTGTATCCCTACATGGCGTTTGCGCGAAGTTAGGCTGCTATGCTATTTTGGCTGTGGCGGAAAGCAACTCGTGGCTTGTGTGTAGTCGTAGAAGATGGAGTCATTATTTTGAACGAACAAGACTCCGGTGGGGAACATCAGGACAGGACGTGCCGATCTTGCTTGCGCGCGCTGGCATTGTTCCTGGTATTCCCCAATCTTATTCTCTTGTCCCTGGCGTTCATTCTCAGTAATCTCCGCATGACGCTGTTGAACCCTGCCTATCTTAAACAAGTACCCCTAAAAAGCGATTTGTATCAGCAGTTTCCCTCACTCGTTGTAGATGGTTTTCTTGATCAAGCGCGTTCTGAGGATGACCACGAGGACTGGGTTGCAGAATTCGAGCAAGCGTTCGGCCGTGATAAAGTGGAAACGTTTCTGCGAGCGCTCGTCCCACCCGACTGGATCCAGAGCGTTGTGGAAGGTAACACGGACGCTTTGTTTGCATGGTTGCAAGGCAGAACACCCGATCTTACTCCAAGAATTAACATGCGAGAGTTGAGGGAGAACGTCCAACAGAGTGCAATGCGGGAGGCGATAATTGGTCTTTTTTCTGATTTACCTGAGTGCGGGAGGGCTGAATCTTTTTACAGCGGAGACTATCCATCTTGTAGGCCGCCGAAGGATGAGTTCGAATTGTTTATTGACGAAGCGATTCTAACCTTAGGAGACTCATTCCCACCCTATGATTACCTTTCTACTCCCGTCGAGAGCGGTTCGTTTGAGAATATCGGAGCAGAAGCAGGGCTCTTTGTTCAGGGAGTTTATCGTTTCCTCATGGCGGCTACCTGGGTTAGCTGGTTGATGTTCGTGATCCTCACGGGCGTCATATTGCTCCTCGCTGTTCGCAGCTTCGGCGAAGCGGTGGTGTGGGTAGGTTGGCAGTTTCTCATTGTTGGCGCCATCTCAGTATTGGTACTTGGAAGCACTTACATCCTCCTGTCAATCAGTATTGGAAACTGGATTACTTCGTCCCTCACATATGAGGCAATCATCGTCGGTCCCATCGTGCGTGAATTCGTTTCAATATATGTGAAGGATGTCCTGCTCAGGTGGTTTACGACCGCGGGCGTATTCATCGTTCTGGGTGCCTACGGTGTCTTTGGGTCGCGGTTGATTCGCAGAATTAGGGTAGGTTGGAATGATGTCTGAAACCCAAGACTTCGAGCGCTACTGGCATTCAAAATTCTCCAACTGCATTCTCGGCATGGCGGGAGCAGAAGTAGCCCGCAAGACGATGGGAGGGAGTGAGGCGTTAAGTTCGAGCTCGGGGCCAGAAGAGATTATCCGCTGGACGCAACTTGCCATGACTCGACTTGAAGAGCTCGTCGGCGAAGAGCTTACTAGACAGATCATGACAGGGTGTGCTTGCAGTTATCCCAGCGCTGATCTGCAGGACGTGCGTAAAAGGTATGAAAAGACAAGGAATGTCAAGATCGCCCATCAGATGCTTCAATCAAAGTTCGAGAGCTTCCTGAGGGGAACGCTTGGCTTGGAAGAAGATCTCGTCGAAGAGGTGGTAAGTCTAGGCTGGGGCCTCGCCGGTGAAATTCAAAACGACAAGATTATTGCCACGAAGATTCCGAAAAGCGGGTTCCTCGAGCAGTATGTGCGGGAGGAAGATCCCGAAAGAAGAAAGCGTTATTATTGCCATTGTCCGCGAGTGCGAGAGGCTCTCGCACTTTCGGAGACGATCCCGACAACGTATTGTTATTGCGGAGCGGGATTCTATAAGGGCATCTGGGAAGAAATTCTTCAAGTACCAGTCGAGGTGGAAGTCCTGGAGACGGTTCTGCATAGCGGTGATGTCTGCAAGATCGCCATCCATCTGCCTCAATGAGTGGGGATTAGAGGTGCATCAAATATTCGATTTCGTCCTCATCTCAGCGTTTGAAAACAAGTCACGGAATTCGGAATTGCTTGGCGATCAGAACAATATTGAATTCGTTTCGTGCTGCTTGATCAGCTATCGTAGGTGAAATCGACAACGAAACCGATGGCGCCCTTAAGCTGGTTCCTGCTGACGTCATTACTCATCCTGATCCTCTCAGTATTCCTGTTACGACGTTTTGTTGTCAGATATCAATCTGGAAGACGCACCGCTCTCGAAACGCTGCTTCATTTCCTGCCAAGTAGGCCGTCTTTGGAGAAAGATCTTGAGAGTGCAGAGTGGGCCGCTTTTGACGGAAACGATCACGATTACAAGCGCCTTGTTCTGGGATTCTTTCTCGTCGGACTATTTGTTTATGTAGGCACACGGATTGTCGGGTTGGATGAGTACCCGGCGCATTTTTTTACAGATGAAGCTGCGCAAACGGTTTTTGCCAGTGAATTAATTCGGGACCGATTTGTCTACGAGGGAGAATTTCTGCCAACGTATTTCTACAACGTCGACAAATACAGTCTCAGCGTGACGGTATACATACAGTTGGTGCCTTACCTTTTGTTTGGCAAATCGGTTGTGATCACCCGCGGTGCCTCGGCTCTGGTGACGATCGCAGGGGTCGTGGCGATCAGTCTCTTACTAAAGAACGTCTTCCAATCTCCGTACTGGTGGCTCGGACCTTTGTTGATGTCTACCACACCCGTGTGGTTCCTTCACTCTCGTACGGCTTTTGAAAATGCTATTGCCGTCTCTTTCTTCGCCCTGTTCATTTGTGGGTATTACCTCTACCTCTATCGCACGCCAAGATTCTGGTACCTTACGCTGATTGGTGGAGCCCTGACGTTCTATAGCTATAACCCGGGGAGATTGGTCGTCCTTGCTGCCTGCTTATTCTTCTTGCTCTCTGATCTAAGATATCACTGGCAAAACAGGCGGATAATCGTTGCCAGCACATGGCTCATATTGCTGCTTGTGCTCCCGTTTGTGCGATTTCAGGTCACTCATATTCTTTCTGAGTTGGATCAACTTGAACTTTTACAATCATATTGGGTTCAGGATCTTTCGGTTGGGGAGAAGTTGCTTCGGTTTGGTGCACAAGTCCTGCGCGGGCTCAATCCTCTGTACTGGTTCCTACCCAATCGATATGAGCTTGTTTGGCCTCCGCAAGCATCCTACATGATGATGGGTTACGGGCATCTATTGTGGATCATGCTCCCGTTCGCGCTGGTTGGATTGGTTTACACGTTACAGAGATTGCGGATTTCCGCTTATCGGAACCTCGTTCTCATTTCGATCGCCTCTCCTCTCGGAGCCGCGCTCGTTGAAGTCAATACAGCTCGAGCTCTTTT
>WVZH01000326.1:207454-213540 GCA_011772595.1 Anaerolineales bacterium | reverse complement strand
GAAAAAGATTAAGCGTGTTCATCTTCACTGCTTTCACGGGGCTTAGCCTCTTCATGACGGGGGAAGTGTTGAAAAAAGGGCCCGCTCGACTTGGTGCCGACCAATTGAGGAAAATGCAGGTTGTGGCTGAAGCAGTATATGATGAGGTAGACAGATGGGCAGAAGAACCCGCAACTGAAGATATTATTCTCTCGACAAATTGGCCATACTCCACATCGATTCACGCACGGTTCTTTGCCGAAGATATTGACAAGCTCCTGTTTGGAGGCATCGACGTTTATCTTGATACAGGGGAGCCTATTCACGAAGGCATGATATTTGTGATATTGCCCTCTGAGTACGACACGATGGAGTCGCACGCTGACGTGAAATCCTATTCCGTAAGGAGCACAATACGTTGTCCTGATGGGCGACCATGTTTTTACTTTGTTATATTGACAAGCAAAGCAGAGTAGCGTTTGAGAGCTGGACGAGAATTTCCTGACAACCCACTGCGATAAGGTATCTTTATCCAAGCCTGAAAGGATGTCCGCCATGCATCGTGTCCGCCTCATTCATTGGAATGCAGAAGAAGCTAAGGTTTGTATCGCTGTGTTGCAGGATGCTGGGTTTGATGTTGAGTACGAGGAATTCTCTAGAGAGGTCCTGAAAAGTATAAAGGAGAGCCCACCGAACGCTTTGATTATCGACCTCGACCGCATGCCCTCCCAAGGTCTGGACGTGGGGTTAACCGTCCGTATGCAGAAAAGCACACGAGGGATACCCCTGGTGTTCGTCGGTGGAAAGCCAGAAAAGACCGCACGCGTACGCACGCACCTGCCTGATGCAACGTATGCCAGCTGGGATCACATTCAAGAAGCAATTGAAAGGGCTGTCGCGCGCCCTGTGGAATCACCTCGGGTACCGGAATCGGTATTCGACGCCTATGCTGGGACGCCGCTTCCTAAAAAATTGGGTATCAAGAGTGATTCTATTGTCGCACTCTTTAACGCCCCTCCGATGTTCGAGGAGACACTTGGAAGCTTACCGGAAAGCGTGCGACTCTGTCGTGATATGGGGGAAAAGCCCGACGTAACACTGTGGTTTGTAACCTCACGCCAGGAGTTAACAGACGGTATCGATGACATGGTGCCTCTCTCGAGAGGCGGTGGGTTATGGATCCTATGGCCTAAGAAGGCATCCGGTGTATTGAGTGATGTTTCCCAGGTCGTTGTTCGTGAGATCGGGCTTCGTGCGGGTATGGTTGATTATAAGATCAGTTCAATAGACAAAACATGGTCTGGGTTGCGATTTACGCTTCGGGAGAAGGAGAAGTAGTTTGAGAGGCTGTTCGAATCAATTCACAAAGGATTGAAGACAGCGAAGTGTGATAACGGACAGCGTGAACGATTGTGGTGATGAAATGGGAGAAGTTTCCTCCATGTAGATGCGTATAGTCATATTGGGCTCGAAATAATGTTTGGTTACAATAGGTTGAAATCGTAGGGGCGCACGGCTGTGCGCCCCTACGTGATGGAAGAGATGCGCGACAAGTGAATAAACAAGCTCGCAAGCATCAGACGGCGTAATTTTTGGTATATATATTGTCTATGGCAATGAGACATTCACACACGCATGACAGCGCAGGATCGATAAGAACTGCGTTCTTCCTCAACCTCGCCTTCACCGTGGTAGAGATCTTTGGAGGATTGTGGACCAACAGCCTCGCCATCCTGTCTGATTCCATTCACGACCTCGGTGACAGCATTGCGCTCGGTCTGGCATGGTATCTGGAACGTGAAGCCCAAAAGGAGGACGACGAGCGTTTCTCTTACGGTTATCGCCGATTTTCTTTACTAGGCGCGCTGATAAACACCGTCATTCTCGTGCTAGGCTCGCTAATCATACTCTCCGAAGCTGTCCCTAGGTTGATCGCTCCTGAACCTTCAAACGCGCCAGGAATGGTACTCTTTGCAGTCCTGGGCATTCTTGTAAACGGTGCTGCGGTCATACGCCTCCGAGCTGGAGATGCGTTGAACGTCAGAGTGGTTGCCTGGCATCTGCTCGAAGACGTGCTGGGATGGGTGGCTGTGTTGATCGTGAGCGTGATCCTGCTTTTCTGGAACATCCAGATCCTCGATCCTATTCTCTCTATTCTGATCACGCTGTATGTGCTCTTCAACGTTCTCCGCAATCTTAGAAAAACCTTGGCGCTGTTCCTGCAAGCTGTTCCAGAAAGTATTGAAATCGATAAGCTTGAAGAACGCCTGGCATTGATCGAGAACGTGCACTCGATCCATCATACACACGCATGGTCTCTCGATGGATTTCATCACGTTTTGACGACGCATGTCGTGGTGGAAGAGGGAACTAGGATTGAACAGGTCTTGTGTGTGAAAGAAGATATACGCAATCTTGTGCGTGACTATGGTTTTTCCCATATCACGATCGATATTGAGTATGGTTCTTCAGACTGTATGATGGCATGGGGTTGACCGTCTTCTTTTCAAACAGCGCTGCTCTCGTCGAGGGGAAATTCGGAGGGGATTCGTGTCATCAAAGCAATCATTCTATTCTTCTCCCTATCTTATGAACATGTTGATCGGAATAGTCCTGGTCTTAGGACTTGCAGCATGTGGACCACAAGGGAGCGAAACACCACAACTTGAGACAGAGAAACCAGCAGCCCAAATCCCGCGGTTTAAGTTTGAATCGGATCAAAGCTATATCGTGATCGAGTTTCTGGACGATGATCTGGTGCACTTTGAACTTTCTGCAGTAAAACCCTCACCCGGGTTAGAAGAGATGATTAAAACGACCCCGATGGTGGTCAAAACGGATTACAGCGGACCATCAACATTCGCGGATGACGGAGAGGGAACCCTCGAAACCGCGGATCTTCGTATTCAAATTGACCAAATTACTTTGTGCATTACCGCCACGGACAAGAGCCGGGAACCTGACCTGAAGCTCACCCAGATCTGTCCCTGGAATCTAGAACAAGACTTCAAGGGTTTCACGCTGACAACTGAGGATTTCACTCACGCTTATGGCCTGGGGCAGAAATTCACCCAAGCGGGTACTACCGACGGAGACTGGATCGGTCAGCAACGTTTCCCGGGTGAATTTGGTAACGTCATGCAAAGTTTCGACAACGCTTCAACCGGTAACACCCAATTTCCGGTCGCGTACTTTACAGGTGAGGGCACGGATAGCTATGCCCTTTTCCTCGATAATCAATACAAACAACTGTGGGATTTTAGTCACGAACCATGGAAAGCGGTCATGAGAGGTGATTGGCTTCGATTTTACATCATGAGCGGTCCAGACCTGCAAGATCTTCGTAAAGACTACATGGAGCTGGTGGGGCACCCGCCAGTGCCCCCCAAGAAAATGTTCGGCCTCTGGGTCTCAGAATATGGGTATGAAAACTGGGAGGAGATGGAGGACAAGCTGCGAACGCTGCGTGAGCATCGATTCCCGATTGACGGGTTCATACTTGATTTACAGTGGTTCGGAGGGATTGTCGCCGATTCTGATGATACACAGGAAGGTTCTTTAACGTGGGACATCGAGAACTTTCCCGCACCTGAGGAAAAGATTGCCTCGCTGCGAGAGGAAGAAGGGCTCGGGATCGTTCTTATCGAACAATCCTATATTGGCAGGAACCTCCCCGAACACGATGACTTGGAGGAAAAAGGCTACCTTGTGCGGGAATGCGAAACATGCTCTGCGGTTTACCTCACTGAAAGCACGTGGTGGGGTAAAGGAAGCATGATTGATTGGAGTAATCCGGCTGCCAGAAACTACTGGCATGATTGGAAACGGGAACCTTTGATCGAGGACGGTGTACTTGGGCATTGGACCGACTTGGGTGAGCCGGAGATCTACGATCCGGATGCATGGTATTGGGGAATTGCAGGGGATTACGAGCCGTTGCACGATCATGAAGATGTGCATAACCTCTACAACTTCCTCTGGAGTCAGAGTATCTATGAAGGCTATGAGCGCAACGGACATACGCAGCGCCCGTTCATCCTTTCGCGCTCAGGTGCGCCGGGTAGTCAACGCTATGGCGTCGCGATGTGGTCTGGGGATATTGCGGGTAGTCTAACCAGTCTCGCAGCGCACCTAAATGCACAAATGCACATGTCAATGTCCGGTATGGACTACTACGGCGCAGATATTGGTGGCTTTTGGAGACAAGAGGTCGATTGGGATGAGACGTATACCCAATGGTTCGCAAATGGCACGGCTTTCGATGTTCCTGTGCGTCCACACGTTTTCAATCTTGGAAACTACACAGAGACCGCCCCGGATCGCATGGGGGATCTAGAGAGCAATCTCGAAAACTTGCGCTTACGCTACGCCCTCAGCCCTTATCTCTATTCGCTGGCTCATCGCGCCTATCGTGATGGCGAGCCCGTGTTTCCGCCGCTCGTTTATTATTATCAGGATGATTCGGAGGTGCGAGAACTGGGTGGCGAGAAGCTTATCGGGCGCGATTTGTTGGTGGTGGGTGTGGCAGAATCCGGTGAAGTTGAGCGGATGGTTTATTTGCCCCAAGGATCGTGGACTGATTTTCACACAGGCGAGCGATTTCTCAGTACGGGGGAATGGTTTGGTCCGTTCTCGCTCTATCCTGCCGGTAATTTTAGGCTCCCGATGTTTGCCAAAGCAGGCGCCATCATCCCTATGATGTACGTGGACGATACGACGATGAACATCACAGGCAGGCGCTTGGATGGGAGCGTTCGTGACGAGTTATTAGTGCGCGTGTTCCCCGACGACATCCCGACATCTTTTACGCTATATGAAGACGATGGCGTGAGCAATGCGTATCAAAAAGGCGCGGTTCGTACGACAGTCATTTCTCAGCTTCAAAGTGGGAACGAGGTGAAGGTGACCATCGCGGCAGCGTCCGGATCCTTCAACGGTGCACCAAGCGAGAGAGATAACCAGGTAGAGCTTTATGTCGCAACTTCGGGAGCACTAATGGGCGTCACTTTGAATGGAGAGTCACTTCCTTACTTTGACACCGAAGCAGGATTCCTTCAAGCGACGAGCGGGTGGTATGCGATCGATACGAATTCAATCATGGCAAAAACGGGTAGGCTGCCGGTTGGGGAAGTGAAAGAATTGGTTTTCAATTTTTCATCCTTCTCAACGGAAGCACCGTCGGTACCTGGTGCAATTACGCCATCTTGGCCGACGGAAGATTGGGAGACAACTTCGCCGGAGCAGNNACGTAATCCTGCACAATCTACTGATCGCACGTAATGGGTACCTCGTCGCGGACGTGCCCATCTACCGGCTGACTGCGGGGCTTGCATCGGATCACTTAGCTCCCACACGTGTTGTGATCGCTACGTTAGTCGGGCTTGCCGTCGAGCAAGGTTATATCGACGGTGTGGATCAGTCCGTGCTCGACTTCTTCAGCGATCGTGAGATCGATCGTCTCAGTGCTGAAAAAGAGGCCATCACGGTTGAGCATCTACTCACAATGACTTCCGGGTTAGATTGCGAGAAGTTCGAGGATCGAATCTCGCAGAGTGATGATTGGGTTCAAATCATCCTCGATCTGCCGATGGAAGATGAACCAGGAACGGTCTTTGGCGAATGCAATGCCAATACCCATTTGTTGTCCGCAATCCTGCAGCAGGTTACCGGAGTAAACGCATTTGCGTATGCACAGACGGCGCTTTTCGAACCGTTAGGTATTGAAGTCGCAACCTGGAGATCGGATCCACTGGGCGTAAGTCTTGGTTGGCAGGGGCTCGAGATGGACCCAAGCGAGACGGCAAAGATCGGGCTTCTTTACCTGCGCGATGGGGTGTGGGAGAATCAGCGGCTTCTCTCCAAAGACTGGGTGAGGTCTTCCCTACCAGCGATGACTCATTCGGGTTACGGCGGTTTGGGATATCAATGGCAGGAGGGCCTTGTGGGTATATACGCAGCCGGGGATGGGAGGGGGCAGTGGATCGTGTTGGAACCGGAGAAGGATGTCATATTTGTATTTACCGCCGGGCAGCGAGAGCAGGATGCGCTCTCTATGAGGATTCTTTTAGACGCCTTTTTAATAGAATCGATGCACCCCTCACCGCTCC
>WVZH01000326.1:199548-207406 GCA_011772595.1 Anaerolineales bacterium | reverse complement strand
TTCCCAGCTGGGGATGAAGCTTTCTTGACTTTGAAAGCAGGGGGGGTGCCAGTCAAATTCACCATAGGATTGGATGAGGTCTTTCGGGTTCCAAAAATGGAATTTGATTTACCTGATGATGTCATGGTAGCACAACGAGGTCGATGGATCAGCGAAAATGAGTTCGTTATCGAATATGACTTCATATACTTCAGGGACCAGGGTACGCTACACTTGATCTTCGAAGACAATCGTTTGACGGTACGAATTGAAGGAGCACCAGTCGTTATTACCGGAAGACTCAAGGAGTGAGCAGAACGGGGAGGTGTCGATGGCATACAATGAACTTCTAGCTCAACGGGTTCGGGGGCACATGGAATCGCTGCCCGGTTTCATTGAGAAGAAGATGTTTGGCGGCGTAGGTTTCATGCTCTTTGGCAACATAGCATGTGGTGTTAACAAGGATGACCTCATCGTGCGCGTTGGACCTGCCGGGTACGATGATGCGCTAAGCCAGCCGAATGTACGTGTTTTTGATTTAACGGGGCGCCCCATGAAAGGATGGGTGGTGGTGACTGCTGGGGGATACGAATCGGATCAAGAGTTATGGTCCTGGATCGAGAAGGGCATTGCTTTTGCCCGTAGCCTCCCTGTGAAGTAGACAAGCCGATAAACGGAATTTACCTCTTGGATGAACATGATTCTGGATTTGATCGCCTTCGACGCGGATGATACTCTCTGGCATAATGAGCTTCTTTATCAATTGACTGAGGAAAAGTATCAAAACCTCTTGTCCCGCTACGCTGACGCGCAACTTGTCTCCAAACGCCTGCTTGACACAGAGAGAAAGAACATCGACATATACGGATACGGCATCAAGAGTTTTACGCTCTCAATGATCGAGACCGCGATAGAGATAAGTAGCGGGGATGTCACGGCGTCGGAGATCTTTAACATCATTGGATTTGCAAAAGAAATGTTGACTTCGGAAGTCCGGTTGCTGGACTATGCTGAAGATACGGTCAAGAACCTTGCCGAGGCTTATCACCTGATGATGATCACGAAGGGTGATTTGCGCGATCAAGAGTATAAGCTGGCGCGTTCAGGTTTGGCAGCCTGCTTCCGGTTTACTGAAGTCGTCACAGAGAAAGATGAGCAGACATATAGAGACATCCTGGCGAAATACAAGGTGCGACCAGATCGTTTCCTCATGGTGGGGAATTCAATCAAGTCCGACATATTGCCCATCTTGGCCCTCGGAGGGCATGCCGTTTTTGTCCCCTATCAGGTTACGTGGGCACACGAGGTTGTTTCCGAGTCGAAGATCGATCATTCCGCCTACCACGAGCTAGAGCATTTAGGTCAATTGCCCGGGCTGATTGAACAGTTGACGAGCAGTTGAACGATCGCCAAAAAAAGAAGTGACACGCGGCGCACAAAACAGAAAAGAGACGAAGTTAGAAATGGATAAACGGGTTGAAGCTCTCTTTTCCCAGTTGTCTCTTGCCTTGGGATTATTAGGCCGAGAGGGTTTGGATGTGTAGGATCTCGAAACCTGGATAAGCTCACATTCGTGCTGCTCAAAAGCCGTTTAGCAGGGGATGCAATAACATAGAAAGAGCTGTCGTTTAGTTTGTTTCCTCCATCACGGATCCCAGCTAGGAGAGATCGATATGCGATCGAGTTTCTTGTTCTTTGCACTCTTCATTTTAATTGTGGCGGGATGTAGTAAAGCGTCGATTTCGCCAACATTGAGCCCTCGCCCCATGTTGACATCGACGACAGTTTCGCCTACGGTGACATCTACTACCGTTTCACCTACGGCGACATTACAACCGGAAGATATTGAGCTTGTTCCCGTTGTCCTTGAGCGTGCTGGTGTAATTGGGGTAGCGCCTGAACGGTGGAAGTTTAGGCAAGGAGCTTATTATCGAGAAGATTGGCCCCAAGATCCGGCAGGTTTGTATATAGAAGGTTTTCCAGGGTTAAATTTGGGTCGGGTGCTCCCTGGCGTTGTGCTTGCTGCACTTGGATTAGAGCAGCTCCCTGAAAGCATAGGGCGTGCAGAGACAGAAGCATTCATTTGGACACTGTTTTACGTGGAGGTCGATATCCCAAATCTGGGCTTGCTGTATGTTGATTTGGGACTCTCGGAGACAGAAGCCGGGAGTTTTCTCGTGGCGCTAACTTCTGGACCTGAGGACTATCAAACCCTCCATGAGCAAGTGTTCCTACCTGCGCTAGAAGCCTTGAAACCCAATGAGTACACCTACAGAAGAAGGATAACCTTCGACGAATTATCGGAACCGAAATATGAGGGCGAAAGTCCTGTAAACAATATTTACTTCACGCCTATGGGTGAGATCGATAAGGCTTTACATGAATTTCAGGGTACGCTATCGGTACCTGAATTCTACACATCTACGAGCATTCCCACGACAGTTGAGCACGCATCAGGTTTGCATTATTTCCCCGGGTTCAGGGCTGATTTCTTTAGGCATGAAGAGTATCTTGTGCCGGTTGTTCGTGAGATCCTGCCTCCTGAAGGGAACAACAGTCTCTATCGAGTGATACTCTCACCGGGGAGGGTATGGTCAGAATCAGCGGATCAAGGGATGTCTCGTGCGTCATTCCCATTTGTGTTGGTCGTGGAAGACACAAGCGAAGCCCGTAATGGCATCGCGACATTTCTTTATGATGATACACATGTCTCTTCCTTTCGGTTTCAAGTCGTGCAAGAGATATCCGGATCGATCTTCGATCTATGGGGGCAATCTCCAATGCAGTATGATCCACATCCGATCGACAAGCGGGAAGCACTGGCGGAATCATTCGCAAATGAACTAGCCAGCAGGGTGCCTGTTCATCCCTGGGAAGATTTGTCAGCGCATCTAGATCCCATGATGTTGGATCGTTTCACTGGGATGAGTTCTCCTACGGTGGTCAGCGCGACGGGTATTCTTCTTGATGGCGAGTTGTATATGCAACCCTGTTATTCACGGTACGGAATCTTTCCCTACTGCCGAAACATGCGACATGGTTCTTTCTCAGTGGCAAAGTCCATGGGAGCAGCCATGGCGATGCTGCGTCTCGCCGAAAAATTCGGAGAAGAGGTCTTCGACCTGAAAATCGTGGACTACGTCGACATATCTGCGGACCATAGCGGGTGGGATCAGGTTACGTTCGGAGATGCTTTAAATCAGGCGACAGGAATTGGGGATGATGTTCCGGAACCTGTGGAACCGAACGTGATCCTCGCCGATGAAGATGGCGACGATCCGAGATTTCCTCTTTTTATAGCGGCAAGGAGCAAGGCCGAGAAGACACAAGTTTGCTCTGGCTTCGGAGATTACCCATGGGGACCCGGGGAGGTAGTTCGCTATAATTCATGTAATACGTTTCTGCTTTCAATGGCGATGGACCAGTTCTTAAAGAGCATGGAAGGCCCTCAAGCGGACATTTGGGACATGATCCTTGAGGAAGTATTCCTGCCGATCGGCATCTACCACGCGCCTATTCAGAGAACCCTGGAGCCAGACGGGAGCAGAGGCGTGCCCGTCTTTGCCTGGGGGATGTATCCGACCTATGAGGACGCAGCCAAAGTATCCACCCTTTTTCTCAATGGCGGTCGACATGATGGCATTCAAATTCTCCACGCTGAGAAGGTGGCCGAGGCCTTGCTGCAAACCGACATACAAGGATTATCATCTGGTGAATTCAATGTATATGGTGAAGGCGCCTATCACATGTCATTCTGGTCCATCGCCTACAAAGCCGAAAGTGGACAGGATCTTCAGATCCCGTACATGTCAGGCTGGGGAGGAAACCGTGTGATCTTCCTGCCCAACGATGTTGTCTGTTTCCGTTTCACGGACAGTCACGACTACGATGCGTTACCCATGATTGAGGTTGGCGAAGCCATTCGTCCGTTTGCTAATCCGTGATATACGTATCAAAGGCTCGTGGAGTTCATAAAAGAGAGCTTGTGAATGGCGAGCGCAGTTCAGAACCTTTTTGCGCATAGCCATATTCATATCAGGTTTTGATGATTTCGATGTAAGTTTGTGTACCCGCTTGGTGCAGTGCCTATTTGAATCAGAGGGTAATCGTTTTGGAAAGCACAATACTGACCACAAAGCTATACATACCGCCAAAGAAAGAGGGTGTGGTTCCTCGTCCCGATTTGGTTAATCGTTTGAATTCTGGTCTTTCGAGTCGTATCACGTTAGTTTCTGCGCCGGCCGGATTTGGTAAGACCACGCTTCTCAGTAAATGGGTCGAACAACTCGAGATTCCCGTCTCTTGGGTGACTTTGGATGAAGGTGATAATGATCTTGTCCGCTTTTTGAGTTATTTTTCTTCGGCATTGATGGCTATTGAGTCGACTGTCGGAGATGATGCATTGGCACTGCTCCAGTCTCCTCAACAATACTCGGTGGATGCCGTTTTAACATATTTAATTAACGATGTGGCTGAATATTCCAGTCCCCTTGTTGTCGTTTTTGATGATTACCATCACATCGTTGAGGATGAGGTTCAAGAGGCGGTTCAGTTTGTGATCGAGAATATCCCTCAGCATATGCACATGGTCCTTTCGGGTCGAGCGGATCCGCCCTGGCCACTAGCTAGGTTTCGTTCTCGAGGTTGGTTGGCTGAGCTTCGTGCCCCTGATTTGCGTTTCACAATCGATGAGACCAAGCAATTTCTTCAAGATGTTATGGGGATCGACATCTCTGAGAAGGATCTGCTTGATCTGGATTCAAGGACGGAAGGGTGGATTGCAGGAATCCAAATGGCCGCCTTATCTATGAAATCGCAATCGGATATTCCCGCGTTCATCCGAGCATTTACAGGGAGTCATCGTTATATTCTCGATTATCTCTTAGAGGAAGTACTCTCACAGCAATCTGTCGCGATACGGGATTTCTTGCTGAAGACATCGATCCTGGAGATGCTGACAGGATCGTTGTGCGACCATATCACAAACCGGCAGGATAGCGCGCTTGTCCTCAGGCAACTGGAAGAGTCCAACCTGTTTCTCATACCTATGGACGATGCACGCCATTGGTTTCGATATCATCACCTTTTCGCCGAATTATTGCGGAGCGAATTACGGCGGACATCGTCAGAGGAAGAAGCGGATCTCCATCGCCTCGCCATCGAGTGGCATGAAGAGAGAGGCGCGATCGCGGAGGCGATGCAGCACGCCTTAATCAGCGATAACATACCCGCCGCCATTCAGATCCTCGAACGCCATGCACTTGGCTTGGTATTTCAAGGTGCTCTAGGTACCGTTAGGCGGTGGTTGGATTCCTTGCCTCGTGAAGTCGTCGAACCGCGCCCATGGCTTTGTGTCGCCTATGCGTGGTTGATGTTAAACCTGGGACAATTGGATGAATTTGCAGGCTGGGTTGAGATGGCGGAGACAGTGCTCGAATCTTCCGCGGACATTACGGAGGCAGAAGGAAACCACATTCATGGCCAGATCGCCTCGATGCAATCTTACAGTGCCTGGCTTGCCGGTGACCTAGATCTGTGTGTGCAACGCGCTCAAGACGCGCTCCAACTACTGCCAAAAGACGATCATATGGCACGAGCGTGGTCGGCAAGTCTATTAGGTTCTATGCTTCGAGAGACAGGAGTCTACTCAGAGGCTGCCACAGCGCTGATGGAATCAGTCAACCTAAGTGTCGAAGCTGGCAATTACAATTTGGCGATCGACGCGCTTTGGGAACTATCGGGTGTGTATCAAATGCAGGGACGACTCCACAAAACCTTCGAGACGTGTGAGCGGGCGTTAATACTGGAAGAAGAATATGTCAAGAAAACCGGACGCCGGTTGCCGGCCACAGGATACACATACACCCGCTTGACGTCGCTCTTATTTGAGAGGAATGAATTAGCGAGGGCGCGCGAATATGCACAGAAGGCAGTGGATCGTATCAGCCGTTGGGGTCAAATTGATGCGCGCGTGTGGAGTTATCTCAACTTGGCCAGGGTGCAACAAGCGTTGCATGAAAACGAGGCCCTGGAGTCGTCTCTTAACATTGCACAAGAAGCAGTGCAAAATCTGTCTTCGTTGTATCGGGTTCACGCAGAATCCATGGAGGCGCGCATACGTCTCCTGCAAGGAGATTTAGAAGCAGCGCAAGAGTGGGCCGATCGCAGTGGTCTTCGTTCCGACGATGAGATTCAAATACACGATTCACTCGCCTATGGAATTCTCGCAAGCATATTGGTGAGCAAGGGGATGCATGGTGAAAAAGCTTCACTTGAAGAGGCGTCTAAGTTACTAGAAAAACTCGGATCACTCTACGAGGCCGTTGGAGCAAAAACGCAATTAATTCAAACGCTCATCCAATCGTCTATCGTGCTGTATACGGATGAAGAGCTAGATTCGGCCATCGAACAGATTGGGCGTGCAATCACGCTAGCTGAGCCGGAAGGACACATTCGCGTATTCGTCGAAGGTGGAAAACCAGTGGCGGATCTTCTGCAAATGGTTCCTTCCCGTGAGCGGCGGAGCGGTTACGTGTCAAGCTTGCTTGAGGCAATTTCTTCAAAACCTGACGTCTCAGAGTATGAGGAACTGGCCGTTGGTCCAGCCTTGATCGAACCGTTGAGCGAGCGAGAACAAGAAGTGTTGAGGTTGTTGTCGACTCACTTGTCGAGCAAGGAAATTGCGAGAGAATTGTATATTGCCGTAAGCACAGTTCGGACTCATATCAAGAATATCTACAGTAAGCTAGGTGTTCACAGTCGATTGCAGGCTGTCACAGAAGCCGAGCGATTGGGATTACTACGAGAACGATAGCGATTCTTTCCAAGGTTTTCGCTTCTATATACGGAAGAGACATCTCTCGCAATATGACTGCACCGTTCATCCCCTAAAGTTACTGAATACGACATCCTCAAATCATGTCATTATTGTTTCTTGATCCCAAGAAGGAGCACTGGAATTTCTAGCTCAGCTCAAATGCTTTTTCGCAGGCGCTGTAAAAAGCTATGTACGTGTTTGTGCAAACCGGTATACTACTCAAGAAAAGTGTTATGAAACCTGTATATTACAACCTGAGAATATACGAGGAGAAGACCCTCGCGGCCATCGGCCACTATCTGGAAGGCTTAGTAGGCGCCAATGAACGGCGTGGGACCGTGCTAGGATTAAGCGGTGGGATCGATTCGGCCCTCCTGGCCACATTGCTGGTGAGGATTTATGGACCTGAATGGGTTCACGGCGTTTACCTTTACGATCAAGATAGTGATTCAAGATTGGCTGTGAATGCTCGTTCCCTCGCAGAAAACTTGGGGATACGCTTCTCCACTCGTTCCATCGAGCCGGAGATGAGAGTGCAGGGTATCTATCATCCTTTGCCCATGCGGATCACAAGACGGTGGGCAATTCTGAATCGATTTCTTTATCGGCTGTATACGATTCTCGCTGGTGAATCTCCTTTCATGACAACCTTGCGCATCGGAAGTGCTGAGATGGATGAGATGGATTCGCGCTACAAGTTCTACCGGAATGCTTACAAAGCTACTGAGAAAGCTTTTAATACCAGGCATATATTCCGTCGTCGGATCCTAGAACAACTAGCAGAGGAATCGAATGCGATTCTGCTGGGCGCTGCGAACCGTTCTGAGTGGAAGATCGGTTGGTTTGTCAAAGACGGAGTGGACGACGTTGCACATCAACCGCTGAAAGGATTGTACAAAACCCAGATACGACAACTTTCCGAATATTTGTCTCTTCCCAGCCAGATCCGGATTCAGAAGCCCTCACCTGATATGCGCAAAGGGATCACAGATGAGTTTGCTATCGGGATGTCCTACCAGCAGTTGGATATCCTGTTGGATCATCTCCAGAGCGGCAAAGATC
>WVZH01000326.1:182889-199471 GCA_011772595.1 Anaerolineales bacterium | reverse complement strand
GTGTAGTAATCGTAGATGGTATCCTGACCAGGTCCTCTTTAACATCGCGCTTTTCTCTGCGATGGGTAAGGAAAGATCCAAATGGCTACGATCGAGATGACCGGGATTTGTAAGAGCTTTAAAGGGATGAGTGGCTTCGCTTTGCTTGAAGCACTACGCGCTCGATTGCCTTTCGCGAAGTCTCGAGATAAGGATGTTCAAGATGATCCGCTTTCAAGAGACCGTCCATTCAGACTGCATAACTTGAACCTGATTGTGCCAGACGGTATAACCATGGTCATTCTAGGACCTAGTGGTTGTGGTAAGACCACAGTATTGCGCTTGATCGCAGGTCTCATCGAGCCCGACGAAGGTGAGATCCGATTTGACGGGGAGAATGTAGCAAAGACTCCACCAGGAGAGCGTGGAATTGGTATGGTGTTCCAAACCTTTGCGCTTTACCCGATGTACACGGCCAGGGAAAATATCCTTTCTTATTTCCTCTTTCGGGAGAAATCTCCAGAGATGGATCAGATGGCTGAGGAAAAGTTTGAACAAACAAGTAAATTGTTGGGGGTTGAGATCTCCCACTTATTAAATCGAATGCCGAGGAATCTCTCGCCGGGTGAGAAGCAACGAGTGGCACTGGGACGATGTGTCACGCGCGATCCCAAAGTCATTCTCCTTGATGAGCCTTTTTCTAACCTGGATCAAAGGCTAAGGGAGAAGTATCGCGTGAATTTGAAGAAATTACTTCGCCGTTACGGTGTGACGACGGTTTATGTCACCCACGACCAACATGAAGCCATGATCCTCGCCGATCTCCTGGCCATCATGAACATCGGCACACTCGAGCAGATCGGGACCTACGAACGCATCTATAAGCAACCGGCGAACGTCTTCGTGGCTGAGTTCCTGAATTTGGATGTTCATACACCCTCTATTAACTTGCTTGATGGGAGGCTCGTCTCTGAACGATTCAGAGACTATACTCTTGGGATTCGACCTGAGTCCGTGAGCGTGTCTGATGCCACGGATACCATCTCGATTGAAGGTGTCGTGGTGAATGTAACCCCCATTCCCCTCAAAGGGATCACAATCGTAAATCTGAAAGTAGATGACACCGAATTCGTCGCATGTGTCGAATCGACGAGTAGTTTTGCGATTGGCAGCAAGATCGTTCTTGGGTTCGATGAGTGTCACCTCTTCGATCGAATAACTGGTAAGCGAGCCAGTACTTTCAAAACTGATCAGTTGTGAGATAGCAGGAGCACATAATTGCGGGCGCTTCGACTTGCTCTGCACTCCAAATCGACCACAATTAATGTGATTCAGAAGATCCCAAGTTGGTCTATTGGGCAATATCGGAGGCGCGTCAATGGATGAGATCGCCTATAAGATCAAGAATTACGTTCTAGAATTCTTTGGCAATAGCGCATCGGCTGAAGATCAGGACCGAAGAGCGCGTATCATGCTCTTCAGCGACGATCTCAAGGGAATTGCTGGGGACCTCGGGTTCTATCCAACTCAAAAATTATGGTTGAAGCAAGATCACGTCAGCGATCCTGCGAGCGATACGCCGACGCTTGTGGGTCATATGTCCACAAATGAACTCGGATCAGTTCTCAACACGCTGAGGTATGAAAAACCGATTTACGTCGCATGGGTTGAAAAGCTGCAACAAGTGAGCCTGAGAACCTATCTTGAACCGGTTGGGGAACAGGAGGCCTAGGGCGAACACGTTGGCTGATCGCGTATTTCCATAGAGAACGATTAGAGTTCCATAGGTGAGATTTATGACGGAGCGACTTGCGCTGCAGACGAAGCGATTGATCTTGCGCCCTTTCACACTTGAGGATGCGCATCGAGTCCGTTTACTTGCTGGGGATAAGGATATCGCTTCTACCACGCTCAATATACCCCATCCATACGAGGAAGGCTTGGCAGAAGAGTGGATCAGTACGCACCAGGAGCGATTTGAGAAGGGGGAGTCGGTTATATTTGCGATCGTATTACAAAAGACGGGGGAACTCATCGGGGCGATCGGATTAGAGATCAACCCTCAGCATCAGCGAGCTGAAATGGGATATTGGATCGGAAAACCGTATTGGAACAACGGCTACTGCACCGAGGCCGCTAAAGCAGTCCTCCGGTATGGTTTCGATTCACTCAAGCTGGTTCGAATTCAAGCCACTCACCTGAAGCGTAATCCGGCTTCAGGCAGGGTGATGCAGAAATTGGGCATGATGCGAGAGGGGAGCTTGCGTAAGCACGTGAAGAAATGGGGGCAATACGAAGACTTGGAGATCTATAGCATACTTGATGACGATAAACTCGCATGAAGTATGGGTGATGTCATGCGTATCCTTTTCATAGGAGGGACTGGTTTTATCGGTCCTTTTGTTGTTTCGCGACTGATTGACAAGGGATATGAAGTAACCGTGTTTCATCGCGGGCGCACCGAGGCTGATCCGTCAGGTAGGGTCCGCCACCTTCACCATCCCCCACATCCACTAGGTAGCCGCGACCACTTTCAAGATTTTCAGAAGGAATTTATGCGAATTTCACCAGAAGTTGTCGTGGACATGATCGCATTCACCGAGCAGGACGCACAAACGCTCATGAACACTTTCCGGGGGATCGCCGAGCGAATAGTCGTGTTGAGTAGTCAAGATGTGTACCGTGCCTACGGGCGTGTGACGCGTCNNNGTGATTGCCCGAGAGTCGCAAGTGATCCGAAAGCATGGATGGACGATTATGAAAAGATACTCGTCGAGAAAGTCGTTATGAGCGACGGCAATTTATCTGGCACGGTTTTACGCTTACCCATGGTGTACGGTCCTGGTGATAAGCAACATCGCTTCTACGAGTACATCAAACGAATGGATGATGACCGGCCGGCGATCCTTTTAGAAAAGGGCATGGCAGACTGGCGATGGACGCGAGGCTATGTGGAGAACGTCGCAGCGGCGGTCGTCCTGGCTGTGACCGAAAGTGTGTCCTCTGGGCAAATTTTCAATGTCGGTGAAGTCGCGGCACTCCGGACGATCGATTGGGTGCGGGAGCTTGGTCGTATCACGGGGTGGGAGGGGGAAATCGTCGTCCTACCAATTGAGCAAATGCCAGATCCAGCCGTACCGCCATTCTCTACAATCCAACCGCTGGTTGTCGACACTTCGAAGATCCGCCAGGTTCTTGGTTATCAAGAATGTGTTGCTCGGGAAGAAGCGATAAGGCGAACCGTCACTTGGGAGCGTGAAAATCCGCCAGAAAGGACTGATGCAATTGGATCTGCCTATTGTTCCGAGGATCGGGTTTTGAAGGAGATGGGTTTTCGTTACACGGATCGTAAGTGAGCGTAAGTGCCGGAATATAATATGTGTAAACACCAGCCGTCAGACCGGGATTCCTCTGTTTCGGCCCATGGAACTGGAGAGTTGGATTTTCGAGAGGAAATTCAGCTTTTAGGGTTTCAAGCTGGTCAAATCTATACTTTTGGTTCACGCTCTGAAAGAGTATACTTCTCGTGCACCGTTAGCGGCAATGAATGCAGTAATAGTTGTTGGTTCTCGATCGATTCCAATATGGGGTCACCAAGGTATTTAACTGGTTAAAAAACATATGAGGTCAACGGATGAAGACAACAACACTTCCAGAACATCCTGATGCTAGGTCCCCGGCAGGTGCAGATATTCGTTTTATTATGGATGGCGAAAGGGGCAACATGATTCACTGTACCGTCCCTCCGCATCAAGTCAACAAAGCGACTGTTCACGCAACTGTAAACGAATTCTGGTACGTTCTCGCAGGCCGGGGAGAGATTTGGAGAAACAATGGCTCGGAGAGTGAAGTCACTACTCTCGTCGAGGGTACCTCAATTAACATTCCTGCAGGAACATCCTTTCAGTACCGAAACCTGTCGAACACAGAGTTGAAGTTTATATGCATTGCCATGCCGCCTTGGCCCGGTGACTCCGAAGCAACCTATGTTGACGGCAAATGGGAGCCAACCGTTTAGTTGAATAGTACGAAAGTCGAAGTCCGCACAAAAGGAGGGAACGCCGTGAATGATCCATTGAAAAGAACCCTAGCCTTGATCATTCTTACAGTTCTATTGGTCGGCTGCGGCCCATCTCAGGAGGAACTAGACGCCACCTCTACGAAAATTGCCGCTGATGTATTCGCGACCCAGACCGCCGAAGCTCCGCCACCAACCGACACCCCACTTCCGACCGACACACCCACGCCCTTGCCAACGGATACGCCGACAGCGGCTCCAGTAGAACCGTCAGAAGTGGCCCTAGACTTTTCGTCCATGGAACTGGTGGAAAGCGACTTGCCTCCAGGTTTCGATGAGCTTCCTGTTGAAGAACTTGGATTAACAGCAGAAAGCATGAGCACCGAAGATTTCACTATACAAGCTTTATTCGCTTTCTGGCAGTTGGATCCATTCGAGATGGTGATGGGTTTCCTGCAGCAGTTGAGCATGATCGACCAATTCGGTTTCGACATCGCCGTACAAAATTCAGAAGAGCTTCTGGATGCATTCCTTGAAGGGCTTGGTGCCGAGACCGTACAGGAGAGGAAAGAGCTGCCACCTCTCGAAGGAGTAGGCGATTCCTCTGCAGGATTCACGGTCGTTACAGATGTGGAAGGCATCGGAATTATGCGCATCGACTTCATGATTCTGCGAAGGGAAAATGTCGGTGCCTATGTTTTCATTATGTACTTAGAGGAGAATGCCCCCTCCATAGAGATCGGGGAGATCGCAGCAGTTTTAGATCAGCGCATTCTGAAGGCACTACCAGAAGCTAGCGATTAAACGCATTAACCGTCGTCCTGCTATATACGATACAGAAGCCGTGCGCGCGAGTTTGTATCTTCGAGCGTGGCGTGTATCTTCACGAAAATCATCTCCAAGAGGTGTGGCTCAGTATTCGCCACATCTCTTTTCATCTTTCGCGAAGGGGCGGGAGACCATATGGGAAAGCAAAAATATGTAGGGCATCGTTCCAGGGATGACGTAATCGAATTGTTTGCCACTAACGTGTCGTCCGGGAAAGTAAATTTCTTTCGAATGGCAGGCATAGACTTTGTCTCGGGGAAGCGAGAGGGGCCATTCATGTGGGATCTCTCCGGTGAAAAACGGCTGATTGATTGCCATTGTAATGGTGGCGTCTTTAACTTGGGCCACAGGCATCCGGAGATCCTTACCACCTTGAGAGAAAGCCTCGATGAACTTGATATTGGAAATCACCACCTGATCAGCGAGCAGCGAGCAGCCCTTGCTGACGCACTAGCACAGACGATGCCAGGAGAAATGGATTATTCTGTATTCGGAGTAGGTGGTGGAGAAGCGGTAGATTTGGCGATCAAAATCGCGCGTGGATTTACTAGACGTGATAAGGTAATTTCTGCCAATGGTGGCTATCATGGGCACACGGGATTGGCGCTTGCGGCGGGCGATGAAAAATATCGCGCACCATTCGGACCGTTGGCTCCGGGTTTTATTCAGATTCCGTTCAACGATGTCCAAGCGTTAGAGGCTGCATTGGACGATAGCACTGCAGCAGTAATCTTCGAAACAATTCCTGCGACCAATGGGATCCTCGTGCCTCATTCGGAATACTTTGCGAGCGCCAGGGAGCTTTGTGATCAATTCAAAGTTCTAATGATTATTGATGAAATCCAGACAGGATTGGGTAGAACAGGTAAGCTCTGGGGCATCGAGCATTTTGATGTTGAACCGGACATTATCGTGCTTGGGAAGGGCCTATCCGGTGGTGTTTATCCTATGGCGGTCACATGTTTCAAGGCGAAGTATGAGTCCGTCTTCCATGAGGATCCATTCATTCACGTCTCCACATTTGGGGGCGCGGAAGTGGGGTGTCCGGTAGCGATGAGGGTCCTGGAAATCTCGGCCGATCAAGGTTTCCTTGATCATGTCCAAGCGCTGGCACAGGTTTTCTCGGATGAATTTTACAACTTGCAAGAGCAGCATGGGGAGGTTCTTGTTGGTTTGCGTCAGTTGGGACTGATGATGGGCATTGAGATGGTGAATGAATTGTGCGGCCCAATATTTTCGAAAGCCGCCTACGACAGTGGCTTGCTTTCTGTTTACGCCAACAATGATCCAAGCGTTGCTCAACTTTTACCACCCTTGAATATCGACAAGCCGTTGGCCGAGGAAATCCTCGAGCGTGTCGATCACGCACTTACAATCGTCGCGAATGTCATGAAGTCGTAAAGGGGGTGTTATGACTGGCTTGGGTGTCAATCTCGATGTGCTGCGTCGTTTCGAGCGCGAGCTCGATCCCGCACACCCAGAACGAAGTCTAATTCCGGCGAAGGTTTTGGGCTATGGTGAGATCAGTACGGTTTTTGAGATCGGGGAGGGAGAAGAGCGAAGATTAGCGTATAAACGCCTACCGATGTTCAAGAACTTGGCTGAGGTGGAGGCGTATAAGGAGTTATACTCCCGCTACCTCGATATTTTACAAAATCGTGTCGGGTTGAGATTGGTTTCAAGCGAAATCCTGAATTTCAGAGATGATCATACTGGTCGCAACATTGTCTACATTGTCCAGGAGAAAATGAACCCTGAACACATCTGTCACAAGGCAATGCTTCAACTTGATCCCGAGAGTGTCGGTCAACTAGTCCTTACCGTGCTGGGGGAGACCAGGAGGGTATTTGATTTTAACGCGGCCAACAAAGGGACGTTGGAGGTGGGTTTTGATGGCCAAATCTCGAATTGGGCGATCTTGAATTTCGATCCCACCCAACCCCTCAAGGATCGCATTATGCTTTCCTATTTCGACACCAGCACACCTTTGGTTCAGGAAAATGGTTTGGAACAATTAAATCCGGAGCTATTTCTCCGTAGCGCACCGTCCTTCTTGGTTTGGATCATCCGCCGATTGTTTCTCGAAGATGTAATGACACGTTATTACAACTTTCGGAAGGTTGTCATAGATGTGATTGCTAATTTCTATAAGGAGCAACGCCCGGATCTAATTCCGGCTCTCGTGAAAATCGTTAATGAGCGTTTCCTGGAAAGAATGGGGGACGGCGCTATAGAGCCGCTCACAGAGAAGGAGATCGCATCCTATTATCGCGAGGATGCTCTGATTTGGCGGTTCTATCTCTCCGCTCGCAGGATTGATCGAGGATTATATCGTCTGCTCGGTCGAGACTACCCATATACCCTACCTGGAAAGATAAAGCGGTGAACCGCGGCAATCGTGGACCACAGTTGGGATTTGAGAGATTGGGTAGCTCTCAGATCGCCTGAAAACTAGAAATTACGGAGGCGGTAGGATTACCAGGCTTGTCATGGGAAAAATCGCTCAGTATCGTGAGGTTCTCGCTTCGAAAGACGATTGGGACTCTTACTTGCTTGAGGAGTCCGGTCTCCCTGGAGCGAGAGCGAATCTCGAGTTAGCTTTCGCCGTGGCCGAAGAAGGAGATAGTGCACTGTTCGAGCGCTATCGAACCTTTTCACCGAGCGAGGCTCCCACTAACTCACCTGAAGAATTTCTTGCATTTTGTGGTGTATTAGGCCTGGGCACTTTGCTCAACCAAGGTGAATTAGATCAGTTGGATACGCTTCGTAAATTTGCTTCAGATCCAAGATGGCGGATACGTGAAGCCGTTGTCCTGGCCTTGCATCGTTATGGAGCGGGGAAATCTGATGAACTCCTTTTGGCGATGCAACCCTGGATTGGGGGAAATCTATACGAACGTCGCGCGGCTATTGCCGCGGTGTGTGAACCTGAGATATTGGCGCAAGAAGAGATCGTTAAACAGGTACTCGATATACTGGATTCCGTAACGAGTTTGATTCGGGGTTTACAGGACCGACGTTCGGACGGGTTTAAAACCCTTCGAAAGGGACTAGGATATTGTTGGAGCATCGCCGTAGAGGCGAACCCGGCTTTGGGAAAGCCGAGGATGGAACGTTGGCTTTCGAGTGATGATCGCGATGTGCGGTGGATCATGAAGACCAACTTGAGAAAGAAGAGGTTGTCTCGTATGGACGAAGATTGGGTCGAATGGTGTTGGACTCAAATCCGCGATCATAACCCATGAAGGGATCAGATCAAATTCCTGTCGCACTTTGGTGAGGTGCGTAGAACATTCCCTGGGCCCCTCAACAGAAGGGCACCTTTTGTGAAAGATGTTCAGCGAAATGGTTAGGAACGCTATATCACCTGAGCTCATTCATCTTATTCTAGCTGAGTATCAGCTGCCATTTTTCGGTGTTCATGGGGTGAGTCATTGGGCGCGCGTTCTCGAGAATGGAATGATGCTAGCAGAGGAAACCGGCGCGCATGTCAAAGTCGTTCAATTGTTTTCCGTGTTGCATGATTCCAAGCGGTTACATGAGGCCGTCGACCCAGGACACGGTGTGCGTGCTGCGGCCTTTGCGGAATCGCTGCGCGGATCATTCATCCACCTCGTCGACCACGATTTTGAACTGTTGTACAGGGCATGCGCAAACCATACAAAGGGGTTGCAAGAAGACGATGCCACCGTTCAAACTTGTTACGACGCCGACCGATTGGATCTTGCGCGAGCAAGTATTTATCCCAGCCCGGATCGACTATGCACAGGCGCTGCAAAGAAACCAGAGGTGATCGACTGGGCCGTGAAAAGAAGCCTGAGGGATCACACGCCGGAGCTAATTTTTACCGAATGGATGGTTGCGAGACCATAATCTACTTACTTAGAATTACAACTGAAGTCGTACATCGCTCCTTGCATGATCGATAGCACTTTAACGAAATATCACCTATCCTATTACCCTGGATCGGAGCGGAAGACGCAATAGGAAGTCGTTTGCTTCATCCATGAACTTGAATACCAGACGATCAATCTGTGGAGACCGGATCGCTAATGTTCAATACTGGAGGCATGTAATGAGTCGCAGTGATCGAGAGATGGATCGCCTGAAGCGCATTCGCGATCGCCAACTTCAACTTCGGGATCCGCAAACCAAGGCCAAGAAACTCCAGCACAATATTGCTGTACGCCGGAAACGATCGGTGAAGCGGTTTTCATTCGGTGAAGTGATGCGTGAAATCCCTAAAAAGTGGTGGGGGCTCGTTATAGGCATGGCTCTAGGTGTAGGTGTTTTTGTCCTCCTTCCTTTCTTTGTTGAATCAGCTTGGACTGACACCATCGGGTTTGCGGCGATCGTCTTCCTGGCTATCCTGGGAGTGGTATTGGGTAATGCTATGGACGTTCGCGACCGGCTGAATGAACTCATGCGCTGATTACTTGAATTTCAGTAGTAGACATGCTTGACGTAAATACGAAGGAGTGAACCCCTGGCGCCAATAACTTCGCTCGGCCTCGTGCCGATCCTGCGAGCCCAACAACGCATTGATCCGTATGTCCGTAGGACACGGTTGAGGCGAAGTTTTTATTTAAGCCGGCTTACGGGATCCGCGGTCTGGCTAAAGCTGGAGAACGAACAACCGACAGGATCTTTCAAAGTGCGCGGCGCGGTGAATAAGATCAGTCTCTTGTCGATGGAAGAACGTTCGAATGGAATCGTGACGGGATCGGCGGGGAACCACGGTCTGGGTGTGGCGTACGCCTCGAGTTGTTTAGATATCCAGAAGGTGGACATCTTTGTCCCAGGGAACGCGCCAAAAACCAAGCTCGATAAAATTGAACCCTTTCCTGCAAAGGTCCACATTTCTGGAAGCACGTATGAAGACGCTCACCAGGCCGCTGCGGCGTTCTCTCGAGAGAGTGGAGCATTGGAGATACCAGCATACGACGACCTCGACGTCATCGCTGGCCAAGGTACGATCGGATTGGAGATACTCTCGGAGCTACCTGACGTTTCACTAATTCTGGTTCCGGTTGGAGGAGGAGGATTGATCGCCGGGATCGCCAGTGCGGCCATCGAAATGAAACGAGACTGTCGGATCATCGGTGTTCAACCTGAGGCCAGTCCAGCGGCTCTACTCAGCTTTCGTGAGGGTGTGCCCCACGATCCGTACGATCACGCGCCTACCATCGCCGATGGATTGGCAGGTGGCTTCGGTGCCATTCCATTCTATCTCGCCAGGACGCTTGTCGAACGAATCTTGCTAGTAGATGAGCGGTCCATGCGGTACGCTATTTTCAAGCTCTTGGAACAGGAGCAAATCGTCGTGGAGGCTTCCGCGGCAGCAAGCGTCGCACCGCTTCTGCAAGGTGAATTTGATGTCGCCGGGGAAACTGTTGTCTGTATAGTAACTGGCGGCAATCTCCCTATCCCCCTCTTGCGTGAGATCCTCAACGAGTTCGCGGAATAATGCGATTAATTCGTGGTACACAAGAGGATTTCATTGGAAATTCCTGACTCTTTTTAGATGCTACCAGCTTAAGGAATCACGTGGAAGGTTCGCTTTTCTCTTCCTTTTTTTTCATCTTTGCTTTCATCGAGAACCTCAACGCCTGGCGATATAGCTCTCGTATCTGCGATGCGCCGTCTTGTTCTCCACGTTCCTCAAGGCTTTCAGCAGTGGCCATCAACGCTCCAAGCGTTTGATCGTCGATTGCATCAGCCGACTCTTCGAGAAATTTCTGGAGATGCTCTTGCTCGGTGATGTTGAGGAGTTCTTGCGCCAGACGAATTCCTGGTGGAATGGATTCCTCGGCAAGCTCTTGAAGACGAGAACGGATTTCTTCTAACTTCGAAAGCGTGACCTCATCTTCCCGCTCCTCGGCCGCCTGAATATTTGCCTGCAGGATGCCAAGGAAGAAATCGTCGACAAGGGGTAGAGCAGCAGGGAGTGCTTGGTCGAGATCTTCAGCTTTTATTAGGGATTGCAGGAGGTCGGCGGCCTGGGATGCTCGTGCCTCCTGAACCTTGTCGATTTGTTGCGTGATTTCGAGAATGCGACTCCGGAGTTCAACAAGTCTCGCATGCTCTTCATCTTCGCTGGCATCGATGCGCTCCGTGAGAAGTTGGAAGAATGAATAATCGAGAGCTGGTCGGGTCAGATTGACGAGTGCCACAACTCGATCATCCCCTGGGGCATCGATAAACAGGGTTAGGAGGTTTTCCCTAGATATCTTTTCTCCGAGTTCGTTTAGGCTCTCAACCGCAGCTTGGAGTTCCTCCTCTTGTGCCTTTATTTTTTTGCCAAAGGTACTTTGGCGGAGGGCTATTTCCACTCGTTGGTTGAGCGCTTCTCTTGCTCGTGCGTCATCAGTGGACTGGACAGTCAGGCTGGCTAGCTGAAAAAAGGCGGCGTCCATTCTTTCGTCGTGATCGGCGATAAAGGCATTGAGATGATGTTCGGGAGTCCGTAATAAATCTTCAAACAGGCGCATCCGCTCACGTTGACCCTCGATTTCTTCCTTGGTAATCCCGTCCGCTTCCAGGACGCGTTCGATCAAACTTTGCATCGTGAGAACAGCATGGGGTTGGAGCAGATAACCTTTGCGCTGTTCTGCGGGGAGGCGATTCGTCACGGTGTTGATCATTTGCCCGATTACACGTTCTTGCTCCTCTTTGGGGATATTGATTTCGACGGGCATGAATGTAAGCAGTAATTCATGATTTGGGTCGTGATAGACCAATGGCGTGGCGATCTGGCCTTTAAAACCGCACACAGAGCATTGGATTAGGTTGAAAGTCCCTGAAAGCAGGCGAGCTTTTGCGGCGGGATCAGAGCCGACATCAAGCAATTGTTCGATAGCTGCTTGAATTTGCGATTGACAGTTAGGACAGCGTAATGGTGTTGGGGATTGAACCATAATTATCTCGAGTTCCTTTTCGGTTATATTTCTCGCGACCGTGGGAGGGAGAAGCAAATTCTCGCGCCTTCCTGCACGCGCTCGTCGACCCAGATGCGTCCCTCGTGAGCATCGATGACGGCTTTTGCAAGGAAAAGACCCAAACCTGCTCCTTGTGTTTTTCGTGACGTGTCGTTGGAGCGATAAAATAAATCGAAAACCCTGGGCACGTCTTCGGGTGCGATTCCCACTCCTTCATCACTCACACAAACAATGACATCATTTTTCTGGACTTGGCCGCGAATGTCTACGATACCGCCAGATGGAGAATATTTAACTGCGTTCGAGATCAAGTTGGATAGCACTTGTGTGAGGCGGTCCTCATCGGCTGAAATCATAGGGAAGCCTTCTGGAAAATCGACTTCGAAGTTGTGCTTCGGGGATTGCGTCTGGAATCGATCGGCGATACGCTGCGTGAGGTCGGGGAGAGCTACCTCTGACAGGTTTAGTGATAAAGCCCCTGCAGCGAGTCTGGAAGCGTCAAGTAGGTCATCAATGAGGTCGGCCAGTCGGTCCGCTTCTTCCTCGATCACTGCCAGGCTATCGCGCACCATGTTTGGATCCCATTGTGCATCTTCCCTTCGCAGTGTACCCACGTATCCTTTAATCAGCGCAACCGGCGTGCGAAGCTCGTGACTGATGATCGAGATGAAAGTGTTTTTAAGTTCTTCGGCTTCTCGGAATTTTGTGATGTCTCGAATATTGGCGACGATGCTGCGTAGGCGGCCTTCATTCGAAAGGGTGGGTGCATAACGAATTCCGACACTGAGGGCGCTCCCAGCCTTGGTTAGGAGGTCTCCTTCCACATATAGTGTCGCATGGGCTGACAGCGGCCATCCCCCGGCTTCCGCATCTTCCAAAGAAAGACCGGGTTCTCGCCGCAGCCAGCGAATGATTTCGCTGTGCTGCTTGCCTAAGACTTCTTCTGAGGCGTATCCTGTGAGGCGCGCACATGCGCGATTGAAGCGTTCGAATCGGAAACTTGGATCCAGGATAAAAATGCCATCGGCAGCAGAATCCAAAACCGCATCGGTGTGCTGCTTTTGGCGTGTCATTTCGGTGTACAGTTTGGCGTTGTGTGCAGCGATGGATGCTTGAGATGCAAACGATTGAAGGAGTTTGCGGTCGGCCGATGAGAACCGTCCCAGGTAGGATCGGAAGACGAAGATGACACCGATGACTTCCCCTTGAGCGATCAACGGTAAGCCAACGCCGGTGAGTAGACCCATGGTTGCAGCTTCCGTGATGCGTTGTAGACGTCGATTGATTTCCGGGAGGGCAAAGCGGGCCGGATCTCCGTGTTCGGGAATGTCTGCCAGCAAGGGATCAAGATTCTTCAGGAACTCTTTGTTGATGCCGTACGACGAAGCGATGCGCCACCCGCCGCCTTCCTCACGTAATGCGATCAACCCGGCGTGTCCAGCAAGGAGCTCGGCGGACGCACGCACAATACGAGTCAAAACACGATTGAGGTCCAACTCCTCCGTAATGACTCGCGAAATCTCGAGCAGGTAGTCGCGCTGGCGAACTCGGAAATCCGGAAGCATTCAGTCCAGACCTTCTTTCTCGGCTTCGGTGATGGAGGCTTCAAGGATCGTCAGGCCTTGATCAACTATATCCGTCGAGATGTTGAGCGCTGGGGCTAGGCGAATTGTGCTCGGACCACAACCCAAGGTGAGCAAACCGTTCTGGAAGGCTGTTTGTTCCACCCGTTTACGCAGACCGGTCGCAGGTTCCTTGCTCGCTTTGTCCTTGACGAAATCGATCCCGATCATCAATCCTTTGCCTCGGACGTCCCCGATGCTGGTGTGTCGAGCCTGAATTTCGGCAAGAGCATCGAGCGTATATTCACCGACTTCGGCTGCATTCTGCATCATGCCGTTTTCGATCAATTCTAACGTCGCAAGCCCCGCACTACATGCGATTGGATTCCCTCCGTAGGTATTTCCGTGGGCGCCTGGTGGCCAATCCATTACACTCTCGCGGGCTATTATCCCTCCGAGTGGTATTCCTGAGGCAATACCCTTTGCTGTACAGACGATGTCGGGTTCGACCCCCCAATGTTCGATGGCCCACCATTTCCCCGTACGACCAACACCGGATTGCACCTCATCGACGATGAGCAGGATACCGTGCTCGTCGCACAATCTGCGTAAAGAGGGGAAGAAACCATCGGGGGGGACAACATATCCCCCTTCGCCCTGGATCGGCTCGACGAGGATTGCAGCGCAATCATCAGCGGGAAGCACTTTGGTTAGAATAACTTCCTTGATGAATTGGACCACCGTCTCACCATAATCCACGCTCGTTGGGTTTAGTAAAGGGCGGTAAGGATCTGGAAATGGAACGTGCGTTACACCGGGCATCATGGGGAAAAAACCTTGTCGGTATGCCGGCTTGCTCGCAGTAAATGACAGAGCGCCCATGGTGCGCCCGTGAAAGGATCCGTAAAAGCCGATGAATTGCTGTCGGCCGGTGTGATACCTGGCCAATTTAATCGCCGCTTCGACGGCTTCCGCGCCTGAATTGCCGAGGAAGATTTTTGCAGGTTCTTCAAAGGGTGCAATGGAAGCCAGACGTTCTGAAAACTCAATCCATATCGGATGGTAGAAATCGGATGAGATGTGTAAGAACTGCTCGGACTGCTTCCGAATCGCCTCAACGATTTTCGGATGGCTGTGCCCGGTTGAAGAAACAGCGATTCCTGCTGCGAAATCGATGTAACGATTACCATCGACGTCCCACACTTCAGAACCCTGTCCGCGCTCCATCATGAAGGGATAAGCGCGAGGATAGGAAGGGGAGACGACGGCTTCATCTCGCTTCAAGTAATCCAGAGCTTTTTTGCCGGGGATGGAATTTGACTGCATGCTAGAGTGACCTCCATGGGATAAGCAACTTCTGGTGTGAACGGCATTGATCCTAAGAGATTGCGTGTAGTCATAAAATCGATCGGAATTTCACTCCCTCTCTAAGCCGCTATTGTGAGTCCATACTGGGACATTATATCATTCCGACTTTGCCGGGATGCCTTTCCGTTGTATAAAGATAATAGAAAATACAATCCGCCTGTTTCCAGTAAAGGAGAGTGGCAATCATGGAAGCTCGCCCCTGGCATAAATTCTATGACGAAGGGGTTCCGACTGAGATCGAAATACCCCAAGTACCGCTGCACCACTTCTTGGAGGAATCTGCAAGAAAGTATCCGGATCGTGCGTGTACGATATTCAAGGGGGCGAAGATCAATTATGCTGACATTAACGCCATGATCGATCGGTTTGCAGCCGGACTAGCAGGGTTGGGTGTGAAGAAAGGGACACCCGTAGGCATATTCATGGTTAATTGCCCTCAGTTTGTCATCGCTTTCTACGCCATCCTCAAGGCGGGAGGGATCGCTGTAGCTTTCAATCCTCTCTATAAGGCGCGAGAGATCGAACATCAGTTGAATGACGCTGGTTTGGAGTTTATGGTCACCTTAAGCTTGTTCTATAACGCCATCAAGGAGGTTCAACCCCGGACTTCTTTGAAAACGCTAATCGTCAGCAATCTGAAAGAAGCCCTACCACCCGTCACGCGATTGCTGTTCAGCCTCTTCATGGAAAAGAAAGGGGGTCATCGCATTGAACTCGCAGAGGGTGACGTGTTGATGCAGGATCTCATCGAGAAATATACACCCGAGGATAGGCCTGCCGTCGATGTTGGACCAGAAGACGTAGCTATCTACCAGTACAGTGGGGGGACCACGGGGCTTTCAAAAGCCGCAATCGCACTGCACCGCAATCTCGTGGCCAACACGCTGCAGATTCGCGCCTTTATGCCCGACGTTCGCGAAGGCCAGGAAACCGTCTTGATGGCTATCCCGATGTTCCATGTATACGGCCTTGTGGCTGGGATGAGTTTGGGTATTTCTGCGGCTGCTACTCTGGCTATGCAACCTGATGCGCGCCAGACGGGGGAGATACTCGATCTGATCGCAAAATACCGGCCGAGCATCTACCCGGGTGTGCCAGCGATGTATAACGCAATCAATAATCACCCCGATGTACAAGCGGGGAAGGTCGATGTGAGCTCGATCAGGGGTTGTATCTCGGGCTCTGCGCCATTGATGCGGGAGACCAAGTTGACATTTGAAAAGCTGACAGGGGGTAAGCTCGTTGAAGGCTATGGTCTTTCAGAAGCCCCTACCGCAACGCATTGCAACCCACTCTATGGTGAGGCGAGAGAGGGCGCCATCGGCATTCCTCTCCCGAACGTGGATGCGCGCATCATATCCTTGGACGACGAGGTTACCGTTCTCGGACCTGGTGAGGTCGGTGAAATGGTGATTAAAGGACCGCAGATTATGAAGGGCTATCATAAACTACCAACGGAGACGGCCAACGCATTGCGTGAAGGATGGCTCTATACTGGTGACATTGCACGCATGGATGAGGATGGCTTCTTCTACATCGTCGACCGCAAGAAGGAACTCATCAAGCCAAGTGGCTTTCAGGTGTGGCCGCGCGAGGTGGAAGAGGTCATCTCCGAGAATCCCAAGGTGCTTGAAGTTGGGGTTGCAGGTGTTCCGGATGCCTACCGTGGTGAAACCGTAAAAGCCTGGGTGGTGCTCAAGGAGGGTGAAACCTCTTCAGTGGATGAAATTCGAGCTTGGTGCAAGGAGCGATTGGCAGCATATAAAGTGCCGACTCACGTCGAATTTCGTGACGAGCTTCCAAAGACGACACAGTTGAAAATATTGCGGCGTGAACTCGTGCGTCAACACCGCGAAAGCGAATAGTCGAAGTCGCGTATCACCTTTAAA
>WVZH01000326.1:176351-182864 GCA_011772595.1 Anaerolineales bacterium | reverse complement strand
TTGATCTAATCACCTACGGCCGGCATGGGAATAGGCGTTCCGCCATTTTTCTCTTGCACAGGCTCATCGAAAATACGCTCAAACTCTGTCCGATCGATGGTTTCAACTTCGATCAATCGTTGAGCGACGGCGTCGAGCTGTGGCCGGTATTGATTCAAGATTTCAAGCGCGCGCCCATACGCCGCATGAACTAAGTGGCGAACCTCAGTGTCGATCTCTTCAGCGATGCTTTCGGAATAGTCTCTTTGTTCGCCGATCTCTCGCCCGAGGAAAACGAGCTCATCCTTTTGCCCGTAGACCATCGGTCCAAGCGATTCGCTCATTCCAAGCCTCGTGACCATAGAGCGGGCGAGTTTCGTAACGCGCTCGAGGTCGTTTGCAGCACCCGAGGTGATGTCGCTGAAGACAATTTCCTCCGCAGCACGACCGCCCAACATGAAGGCCATGTCTGCTTTCATCTTGTTGCGTGCAATTAAGGTACGATCTTCCTCGGGTAAGGCCATCGTATAGCCACCCATCATGCCTCGAGCGATGATGCTGACTTTATGGACCGGATCGGCTTCTGGAATGACATGACCGACTACGGCATGACCGGCTTCGTGGTAAGCAACGATATGCTTTTCCTCTTCACTGATGATGCGACTTTTACGTTCCGGTCCAGCAATGACACGTTCGATGGATTCCTCGAATTCCGACTGACCGATCGTGCGTTTATCACGTCGAGCGGCCAGGATAGCAGCCTCGTTGACGAGATTCTCAAGATCGGCACCCACAAAACCGGGCGTAGATTTGGCGATGACGTCTAACTCGACTTCCTGCTCGAGCGGCTTGCCCTTGGTGTGAACCTTAAGGATCGCCTCTCGGCCGCGCATGTCGGGCCTATCGAGCACCACTCGACGGTCAAATCGTCCGGGGCGCAGTAATGCCGGATCGAGGATGTCGGGGCGATTGGTCGCCGCCATGATGATCACATTGGTGTCGGTATCAAATCCGTCCATTTCGACAAGCATCTGATTCAACGTTTGCTCGCGCTCATCATGGCTGCCGCCGAGACCCGCGCCTCGATGGCGCCCAACGGCGTCGATCTCATCGACGAAGACAATGCAAGGTGAGTGGCGCTTCGCTTGGTCGAACAAATCGCGCACCCGGCTGGCACCGACACCAACGAACATCTCAACGAATTCCGAGCCCGAAATCGAGAAGAAGGGAACACCAGCCTCCCCAGAGACGGCTTTGGCCATCAGTGTCTTACCGGTACCTGGTGCACCGATCAATAGTACGCCCTTGGGGATACGGGCACCAAGGGTGATGAATTTCTCCGGTTCTTTGAGAAATTCCACCACTTCCTGTAATTCTTCCTTCGCCTCTTCAACGCCGGCAACGTCGTCGAAGGTAACTGTGGGTTGATCGCCCGTAAACATACGTGCCCGGCTCTTCCCGAAGGAAAGGGCCTGATTGTTGCTTCCTTGCGCTTGGCGCAGCATCAGCCAGATCAAACCGACGACGAGCAGTGCGGGAAGAATGTAGGTGATCAAGCTCAGGACAGTGTTCCAATCACTCGGCTCCTTGATCTCAAGCTTAAAGAATTCACCCGACAGGTCTTCCGAGGTGACGCCCAAATCGAGGAGTTGTTCAACGAGTGTTTTTGTAGGTTCTTTTCTGGAGATCGCTTTGTCCCCCGTCGCGTATACGACCTCGAGTTCATTTTCGTTAACTGTTATGCGGGATATTTCTCCCGATTTTATCTTCTCTGCAACCATATTGAAGGGTAATCGCTCGGGCTGCGTTCCGCCGTTGCGGAATTGAAACACCAATATGATCACAATCAGTATCAGGAGCATTAAAACAAGCGAGTTCCTGCCTCGCGGAGAATTCACGATACCCTCCTAAACAAAACAGCGCAATTAAACACAATAACTCAATTGCATAAATTATATCATCTTACCCATCTTACGCGTCCAGGTTACCGTCTTACCTAATCCCTGATAAATCGGTGAACTATGGCCACGGATCGATAGCCTCCGCTATCTACTCGATCTACCCGCCATTGAGTGGGCAGGAGGGATAGAGTAGGCAGACCCACAACCAAAGGGGAACCAGGCCTCCAATCGCAAGAAAGGACAATAACGCCAGAAGGATAGCCAGCCAATCGACTTGATCTTTTGAGGTGAGTTCGATGTGTGAAGTCGGTGCGAATGGATCGTTGAGGGGATCTGGGGGCGGAACGGATTGAGGGTGTATCCTTGCGACTTGCGCCTGACTCGCAAACGTCATTAATACTCGCCCGAACTGATCCGCCGTTCGATACCTGGCCGAGGGTTCTTTAGACAAGACTTTAAAGATTATCTGTTCTAATGTTTCCGATATCTCGGGGTGCGAAAGACGTAGGGATGGTGGACGTGCGGTTTGGTGGAGTGCTGCTAAGATTTGTGCATCCTCGGCATTAAACGGAGGCGCGCCCGTAAGCATCTCGAACAACGTTATTCCGAGTGCGTACACGTCGGAGGCGGGGGAGGGTGGAAATCCCGCTGCCTGTTCCGGTGCGAAATACAGTGGGCTTCCCCATACGGTCTCGTAGAATTCATCAGGGTGTATGGTTGCCAGGGCGCGCGCGATGCCGAAGTCTGTGATCTTCGCAACGCCATCGATTCCCACGAGCACGTTTTGTGGTTTGAGATCGCAATGAATCAGTCCGGCCCGATGCGCATAGCCAACACCGGCGCAAATTTGGACCATCAAATCCACAGCTTCGGAAACGGGCAAGTGCCCCCGACGTCGGATGAGGGTTTTCAAATCTGTGCCGGAAACATATTCCATAACGATAAAGTAGCGACCGGCATCGTATCCGAAATCATAGATGGTTACAATGTTGGGGTGAGCCAGGTTAGCGGCGGCACGAGCCTCTTGAAGAAATCTGGCTTGAAAGGCCGGGTTTTCAATTCGAGAATCACGCAGAACCTTGATTGCGACTTCGCGCTGGAGATTTAAATCCCGCGCATGGAAGACATCAGCCATACCCCCTTGCCCGAGGCGGTTGAGAATTTCATATCTTCCACCAAGAAGTGTTTCTGATGCGCTGGTCACATTATCTCCTACTCGAGATTTTATCTACTGCTACATCTTTCGGCAACCGAAGGTTTGCCCAAGTTGGATATAATGGTTTAGTGAGACATTTGGACCCTCGGCGTGTATGAGTGAGCAGCCTGATGCCGGGCGGTTTCCTTTGAAGACAATGACGAGACAAGGTCTTTCGAAATTACTAGGTTACTTGCGCCCGCATTGTTTGTGGGTTTTTTCCGGATGCTCCTTGGGCATAGTCGTATTCGTCGTTGTGCTCATCGTGGGTTTTTTCTCACGGGCCTACACGGCTTTCTCAACACCGATCTCTCCTGCGTTGACGGTCGTCGGCCTGCCTACAGAAACTTTGGAATTGAATGAGATCTCAGATGCGACTGCAACGGTAATGCCCACATCTTCTCCTACAGCTCCGCCATCTCCTAGTGAAAGCTTTCTGATTGGTCACTGGGTGGTCGTCTCTGGTACCGGTGGCGACGGATTGCGGCTGCGAAACGAGCCTGGGCTCTCAGCCGTTATCAGTTTTCTTGCTTACGAAAATGAAGTATTCCAGGTCGAAGGGGGGCCTCAGGATAGAGATGGTTATACATGGTGGTTCCTGGTGAATCCATACGATAACTCAAAATCCGGATGGGCAGCAGCAAATTACCTGCGAACAATGGAGAGTCAGTGAGTTGAAATCGGATATGTTTTACGATATGATCCTCGTTCGGTAAAGCACGCATGAATTTCAAACCGACGAACATTACCGTTCTCAAATCGCAAGGTATGCTGGTCATCGATTGGATTGACGGGCATCGAAGCGAGTACCCCCTCACGGCACTCCGAGCGGCATGCCCTTGTGCGGAGTGCCGAGGTGGGCATGCGAACATGAGCCAACTAGGTTCACCAGAGATGCTTGAGATCCCCTTGCACTCCTCACAGAAGGGCGTATTGGTGGACCTCAAGGTTGTAGGGAATTATGCGTTACAAGTGAGCTGGGAAGACGGTCACGCTTACGGCATCTACTCCTGGGATTATTTAAGATCATTGTGCCCATGTGGCAATCACGAGGATTAAATTGTGGGCAATCACTTAGATGAAATTCTAAGTCTCGCCGAAAGAACTTACATCCGCGCGGAGGCTGAGCATCTGATCGATGCCTGCCTAGATGCAGGAGATCTGCGACCATTTGACGATCTTCTGCATGAATTGGTTTTAGCAGGATCATCTTCTTTGCTTGTGCTCAGAGAGGTGCTTCAAGTAATCCGTACTATGAAATCGCGCCTGAGCCAGGAAGGATTGGACATTCGTCAGGGTCTCATGCAGGCACTTTCCGAATTTGGAGTTCATGTTCCTGATGTGCTATATTCGATCGAACCCGAATCGTTTTGGCACATTTGTCGCCAGGATCTACACCACGAGTTGAAAAGGGCTAGCGGGGATCTCAAGGTCGAAGACGCGGCGCTGCTACAAGAAATATGTTCCGATGCAGGGAATCGAGTCGCACAGGTGGCAAAGCGGCTGGTGATGGTTGTGGAGTTGGAAAATTCTGTGCGTGATTGGATCGAAGGTTTAGCCTACGTCACGATCCATGCGTCCGAGGCAGGGGTAGTACCTGGTGACGTGTTGCTTCAACATTGAGTGGCCTTGCATATCTTTTGAGCCTCTAAACCACAAAGAATAGGGCTGTCGTTCTTGTTCCGCGACTTGGGGGACTAAAGATAATCCTTGAGGTTGTGCTCGACAGCGTAGGCTGCAGCTTCTGCACGGTTGCGGACATTTAGTTTTGAGAGAATGCTACTTACGTAGTTTCTTACCGTTCCTTCCCCAAGGTAGAGCATCTCAGCAATTTGTCGGTTTGTACGACCCTCTGAGACCAGTTGCAATACATGCATTTCCTGCTGGGTGAGTTCTGCGAACGCTGAAGCTTCTTCTTCACGCGCTGCTTTACGCACCTCCTGAAACACGCGTTGGGTGACCGCGGGATCGAGTAAGGCTTCACCTCGGCCCACCGCCTCGATTGCACGGACTAAATCATCCCCCCCAATCTGCTTGAGTACGTACCCCGCAGCCCCTGCGCGAATGGCGGAGAAAAGCATTTCGTCTTCAGCATAAGAGGTGAGCATGATCACATTGACGTCTGGCAGAGTGCTGGTTATCTCTTGGCAAGCCTCAATACCCGATCCACCCTTCAGGCGGATATCCATGACGACAACATTGGGTTTGTGCGCCTTAGTCTTATCGATCGCCTCTCGTGCTGTCGCCGCTTCTGCAACGACTTCAAAGTTGGGATGTTCATCCAAGAGCGCACGAAGACCTAGACGGACTACCTCGTGATCGTCTACAACAAGTATTCTCTGTCGTGGCACTACCTCATCCTCACATTCCGTTTGGGATTCTAACCGAGCCGACGCTCGGTAACAAGATGAACATAGCTCTCGGATGTCGGTGGCTAATTTATTGATCAGAGGTTTGGGAATTGTTAGAGGCGCCTTTGCGGGGGGCCTCTCGTCGAGAACCTCGTAAGAAGATCGTCTGCAGTTCCATAGCAGAGGGAGGTTGTGGGAGAATTCGTTCCTGATACAAACTCCCCCTATCCCGCTGGGTTCTTCCCTCTCCGGAAATCTACGAAACGATAGCCCACGCCTCGTTCTGTGAGAATATATTTTGGATTGGCAGGATCCTGCTCAAGCTTCTTTCGCAAATAATTGATATAGAGGCGAAGATAGTGGGTTTCTTCTCTATATTCGTAGCCCCAAACTTTGGCCAGCAGTTGTTCGTGTGGGACGATCCAACCAGCGTTTTGGACTAGATGAAATAACAGCCGATACTCTGTAGGCCTCAGCTTGATCAGTTCGCCTTCTACCCAAACCTCACGCCGATCGAAGTCAACCCTAAGTCGATCATCGATCTCGATTAATTCGTGTGTCAGTGCGCTAGGCATCTCAGTGCGGCGTAACACTGCCCGTACGCGACTCACCAACTCGCGTGGGCTGAATGGCTTGGTGATGTAATCGTCGGCACCCAACTCTAATCCCCGCACACGGTCGTCTTCTTCACCTTTCGCCGTGAGCATGATCACGGGCACCGTTGAGATCTCACGGATCAATCTCAGTGTCTCAAATCCATCAAGATCAGGCATCATGACATCAAGAAGTATCAAGTCAGGCATTTGATCGCGCATTTTTTCAAGCGCCATGAGACCCGACGTCGCTTCGTAGACCTCGAAGCCGTCGTGCTCAAGATTCATACGAATGACATGAATCATGCGGGGTTCGTCATCGACCACAAGGATTCGTCGTAGAGTAGAGGGAGTGCTGGCCATAGTTACTCGCGTACGAAGCCGATGAGTTCTTCTTCTTCGCGACTGGGTATGATCTCGATAAAATTAACGCGATGCATAGGCCAGACTACACTTACCACCGTTTCAGCGAGGTATGGGAGATCTTTCTCGTC
>WVZH01000326.1:154444-176330 GCA_011772595.1 Anaerolineales bacterium | reverse complement strand
CCGAGAACAGGATCTTCACCACTCAAGTGCACCAGTACAGTAATGGGCATATTTCACCTCTACCTGTGGTATCTGGAGATGAGTTGCAGCTGAAAGCGGCCTAATTGCAGAACGTCACCGTGATGCAAAGGCTTCGGGGACAAGGCTTCCAATCGCTCTCCATTAATCAATGTGCCGTTGGCGCTATCGAGGTCGACAATGAAGACTCCATCGCTTTCGATTCGCATTTCGACATGGAGGCGGGACACGCCGTGGTCGTACGCGTCGTACGGCGCTAAATCAATGTCCGGGACTACGGCTTGTTCTTGAATGGATCGGCCTAGTGTGAAATTTGATCTCCCCAACAGTGAGATCACATCGCCTGTCGATAACACGCGCAATCCCATAAGAGCGCCGGTATGCAATTCTGGGCCTTCGGGGACGCGCGGTTTGGTGCCACCTGGGTCTGGGATAGCCTTCTGTCGCTCCCCAGTTAACGTTGGTGCTGGTGTCGTGTGTACGAGTCTCGTTCCGCATTCAACACAGAACAAGGTGCCAACAAAATGCTGGTGTTTACACGACGGGCACTCAATCATTGCTCACTCTTCTCAGAAGATGGCAAGAGCAGTGCGCGTGTGCCGTATTTGAGTATTTTCTCGCCCTCACTCGAGAGACGTTGCGTACGAGAGAGCCGAACAGCCTCGCTCAATGCTGCTTTTGCTAGATCTCGTTCCCCAGATGCAACTAAGTGCATTGCTAAATTTTCCAATCGCTTTGCAGCCTGAGCGGATTGGCCCAATTCTGATTCATGGCGTGCTTTTTCTTGCATACGGTATAACGCGATCAAGTTGAGTGCGTCGATGATCACCTCTGGTGGAGGATTGAGATCCGGCTCACGTGAAACTGGCGATTGGATTACGAGGGGAAGGGTTGCTACTTCGTCCTCCTCACTGAGAATATCTCCTCTGATATTCAAGTGTGCAAGCGTTAGCTCCTCCATGTCCCCGAGTGGATGGATGACCATCTCAATGATGATGCGGATGAGAGAATCGCGTAAGAGATGCCCGAGACTCATGGGTAGGCTGTCGCCTAAGGGCATGGGATCGGGTTGAATACGGAATGCAGAGCGTAAATCGACCTGTTGTCCGACGGCTCCCTCTATTTTCATCGAGCTTGCGATGACTTGGCTCAGGGAGTTGAAGATGCCCTCAAGGAGATCTTTGATGGCTCGAGGTGAGTTGAGGAAGATGACGTATCCACCAGTACGACTGGCGATATCATCTAGGAGGCGATCACTCCATTCAGAACCAATGCCGACGCAGTTAATCGTAATCCCATCGGATGCGGCTTGATCGGCAAGAGAGATGCAGATATCCTCATCACCATACGTGCGCCCATCGGTGAGAAGTACCATATGGTTGACAGCTTCCTTACGGAAATTTGTATGGAGTGTTTGTAAACCCTCTTCCATACCTTGAGCAATTTCCGTTCCACCGCCCGCTTGGAGTAGGCTGAGACGAGCACGTGCGGTTCTTATATCCTTGGCTTGCTCGGGAGTAAGGATGACCTCTGCCCGATCGCTAAAGGAAATCAAAGATACAGTATCTTCTTCATCGAGGTCCTTCAGAATGGATAGAGCAGCAGCTCGTGTGCGGTCTAATCGTTGGCCGCGCATCGACGTCGACTGGTCCACTACAATTGCCATATTTACGGGTGGGCGAGTAGCAGGCAGGTTATCGGATGCCATGATGTCTAGAAGAAGGTAATGAACCTGAGGTTCATCCATTCTCAGAATGTTGAGGCGACTGTTTGTGACGGTACAACGAAATGCAGCCCGCTCTGCAAGCTCATGCTCGGCAGCTATTAGCTCAAGATCGTATGCTTTCCTTGTGGCGGGGTCGCTTAAGGTTTCATACGCGCGGCTAACATCCAGGAAGAGTTCTGTTTCACCCGGAGCTAGGTTCTTGTCTGGATGGAGTCTTAAGGCAGATTCTCGGTATGCTCGTCTAATTTGGGCTTGGGTGGCGTTCCTAGGCACTCCCAGGATCGCGTAATAATCTTTCTTAACTGGCACGTGCCCCCTCTCAATTTGACGGGAAGCGGACCAGGACTGCCGAGATATTGTCTGGTCCTCCGGCAGCGTTCGCAGCGCGAACCAAAGCCTCGCAGGCATCCTGGGGATGATTGGCGCTATAAATAATTCCACGGATAATGTCTTCTGAGACCTCTCCCCATAGTCCGTCGGAGCAGAGAAGGAGGTATCCACCGTTCGGAACTGGGTGGGTAGTGGTATCGATTTCCAGATTTGCCCCTTGGCCGATGGCACGATATAGGACGTTTCGTTGAGGATGTGCGGCGGCTTCTTCCGGTGTCAGTTGCCCAAGTTCGCGGAGCCTTTCCACCAACGAATGGTCGCGCGTAATAGCTTTCATATCGTTGCCAATGATGACATAGGCACGACTGTCTCCAACATGGCCGATTGCCAACTCGCCGTCCATCACCACAGCTGCTGTTAAAGTCGTTCCCCCCCCAGGGACTTTCGTGACGACGGCCTCGTTTGCATCGATGAGAGCTTGTTTTAATATCTCCTGCAAACTCGTGTTCTCATCCGGGGATTCCGCATCGAAAAGCTGCATGAGTGTATGTTCAGTTACATGTTTTGCGACCGTTTTTAAGGAGATTGAGCTCGCGATTTCGCCTGCCCGATGTCCGCCCATCCCATCCGCAACGAGGAATAAACCAAATCCACGCAATGGCTCCTCTCCAAATGCATTTCCAGTCATCGCAAATAGAGAGTCCTCGTTGTGGGTTCTGACGATCCCTGTTGATTGCCCCATGCCGACCTGGATGGATTGCGTGCCGTCGAGCGACCAGACGGATTCCAGCATTCCTGAATCAGGAGGTACTTGAACTATAGCTCCTTTGGGTGGTCTTGGTTTTCGACTGAACAATCTGTCGAAAAGTTTGCGTACAAAATTCATTCTGATTCAGTATCCTGTCTACTCTTCACACAATCAAACAATGAGTAGTGAATATACCATACGATCTGTTGATCCGAAGTATATTCTGTTCTCATCAATGACGGGCGAGCCTGTGATAGGACCACCGGTCTTGAATCGCCAGCGAAGCCTCCCAGAGCGAAAATCAAGGCAGTAAAATGAGCCATCGACGGACCCGCAATAGACCGAATCTTCATGAGTCACTGGCGAGCTGGTGACTTGATGCTCGGTCTTGAAGCGCCAGGCTTCGCGTGCTTGTTTGGCGTTAATGGCGTATATGTTGTTATCTCCACACCCGAGAAAGATCTTTCCATCCGCGTAGGTCGGCGAAGAGATGGAGGGTCCGCCCATCCGGAAGCGCCAAACCTGCCAGCCATTCTCAATTTCGAGTGCGTAGAGTGTCCAATCCATGGAGCTAAAAAAGACCAGCCCATCGGCGATGACGGGGGAGGACGTTATCGCGCGTTTGATCTTCTTACGCCATTTCTGTTCGCCGCGGAAATCGAAGCAATAAAAATCACCGCTCTCACACCCGAAAAACACCCTTTCGTCTTGTACTAGAGGCGTGGACCATATGGGACCTGTTGTAGTCTCGCGCCATGCGCGTCGACCCGTAACCATGTTAACCACGTGTATTCGGCTATCGTCCGCGCCGAAAAATACATGACCATCTGAGAGGGTGGGTGACGAGCGGATAGGACCCTCCGCGAAGTAGGTCCAGACCAATTGACCCCGATCCGCCGTTACGGCGTGGAGCCGATGGTCTTCGGAACCGACGTAGATAACATCGTCCTCTGCGGCTGGGCGCCCAGGAATCCCTCCTTCTGTTGCGTATTTCCACATGAATTCACCCGTCTCAGCATTGAGCGCGTAGAGATTGTTATCATAACAACCGAGATAAACCACACCTTTGTGTACGATTGGGGTGCCGCGTATTTCATCTTCGCACTCGAATGTCCAGATTGGATCGACTGTGTCACCAGGAGCTGAGAGAGCGGCCGTACGTGGTTTGACCAAGATCCCCGTTGTACTCACGACGCCCATGAGCGCTTGTTTCATCGCGTCTGCGCTCGGATAGCGATTCTTTGGATCGTATGCAAGTGCCGCGTTCACGACCGCTTCAAATTCTGCGGAGACTTCAGCATTGATGTCTCGGATCGGACGCTCTGCGAACGAGAAGGGGGGTTCGATGCGTGGATCCCTGCGGGTGAGAAGATGATGAAGCGTTGCGCCAAGGGCGTAAATATCACCTGCAGGAGAGGCCTCCCCGCGATACTGTTCTGGTGGCGAGTAACCCTCTGTACCGATCATCGTGCCCTTCTGACCCGGTTGGAAGATCCTTGCGATACCAAAGTCGATCAATCGAATGTGGCCGTGCTGATCGATCATGATGTTGGAGGGCTTGATGTCGCGGAATACCACGGGCTCAGGTTGATGATTGTGAAGATAGCTGAGAACGTCACAGAGTTCGATGGCCCACTCGACTACCTGCTTCTCAGGGAGGAATTCTTCCGATTCTACTAATAACGCCTCCAGATCCAGGCCGTCAATGAATTCCATGACGAGATATAGACTGTTGTTGTGAGTGAAGTAGTCGTAGATACGCGGGATAGCCGGATGCGAAAGGGTGGCCAAAAGATCCGCCTCGCGCTCGAAATTGTTGACGATCATTTCGTACATCGTCTGGTCGGAAACCATGCTGGTCATCTCTTTGATGGCCACCAATTTTTGGACATTAGGGAAATGCAAATCACGTCCTTTGTAGACGTTGCTCATACCTCCAGCACCAATCAAACCAAGGATTAAGTAGCGATCTTGGAGGGTCGTACCTGGTTGAAGCCGTTCTAAATGCTCGGTTTGACCCTCAAGAGAACGTGTACTCTTGCGCATATACCTAACATCCTGTGTTTGAAAATTATAGCACGAGAGGTTTCTCGCGCAACGAAAGGAAGTACTAACGTGCTAGTAATATGGTCATAGAGCGATGGATTGGATTATCGATCGCGCTGGAGAAGGCGATGCACAAGATCCCGAAGCGCTTGTCCTGCAACACCCGTGGGATTCGCTTCCTCGAGTGCACTCAACGCATGCTCCGTTTGTTCCTCGGCGACGGAGCGGGCATAGGCTTCGGCTTCCACACTTTCGAGCAAGTGGATGAGCCGCTGAATATCCTTTTCCTCATTACCAGCACGTGACCATTCTCCGACAAACTCGGTCGATCGTTCCATGGTGTACACGACAGGGAGTGTCTTCTTGCGTGCGCGCAGATCATCTCCTTGAGATTTGCCGGTGATGTCCGGATGCCCCCAAATACCGAGAACATCGTCGAGGATCTGAAAGGCATTCCCCATATGGTAGCCAAAATCGTAGTACAGTTTAGCTTTCTCAGGCTGAGCGCCTCCGAGCTTGGCCCCAATCACTGTTGAGGCCGCTATGAGCGCGGCAGTTTTTCCTTCAATCATCTCAAGATATTCAGCCGTCGGAATCTGGCTCTGGCTTTCAAAGGCCAGATCAAGATACTGACCTTGGGTCAGGCGCAGACAGGCTTCATCGAAGGTCTGGAGGACATTGATCAATGTTTCTGAGGTAATACCAGCTGATGGCAACCGGAACATGGAGAGGTGAGCCAGTGTGAACAATGCATCGCCCGTGTTCACGGCTTGCGCGATGCCCCATTGTTTCCAAACCGTGGGACGTCCACGTCTTTTCTCGCTTCGATCTTCGATGTCGTCATGGATAAGGGAAAAATTATGGAGCAATTCGACGGCTGTAGCTGCCGGAATGGCTTGTTGCCAGGATTTATCGACACTCGAGCACGACAAAAGGGCGAGAAGAGGTCGAACTCGCTTGCCGCGTGTGTGGGCCGGATCCGACCAGCCCATATGATGTTCAACCATCTGATGCATCTCAACGTAGGACGAGCTAGAGATCGATTGCATCGATCGCATCAGGTCTTTCTCAATCGCCTCCCGCATCTCTGATAAAAGTTTGGATTGCGCGTCTGCGGTCATGGTCTTGTCTCGAGTTCAACTTGACGTAGCGCGTTCAAGTCGGCGCATCCTGTTGCGAACATGCAGATCTTTAGCTCCAACGTGACATGTGAGATCCACTCAAGGACGGCTTGGGTGGATTGTGCCGCCGCTTTGAGAAATGGACCGGCCATGCCACAAAGATCTGCGCCGAGCGCGATACACTTAGCCGCATCGATGCCGTTGCGCAGCCCGCCCGATGCGATCAAGGGTATGTCAGGGAGCGCATGGTGTACGTCCGCAATGGCGATCGCCGTCGGAATACCCCACTCGACGAAGTCCGCGGCGCGCTGGGCTTGGAGAGGATCAAGCGCGCGGTGCATCTCGACTTGTGACCAAGATGTACCGCCGGCGCCTGCGACGTCGATGACCTGTACTCCTGCATTGACCATTTTCTTTGCAACGGGAGCTGAAATGCCCCAACCGACTTCCTTAGCGATCACAGGAACATCGAGTTTTGTACACAGATCTTCTATTTTCTTGAGAAGCCCGTCGAAGTTTGTGTCTCCCTCTGGCTGTAAGGCTTCCTGGAGAGCATTAAAATGTAGAATTAGTGCATCCGCCTCTACCATCTTGACGGCTCGTCGGAATTCGTCTATCCCATATCCATAATTGAGCTGAACGGCCCCCAGGTTTGCGAAAAGAAGTATGTCTGGCGCCACCTCTCGGATCTGATACGTGTGCTCAAGTTCTGCGTCTTCTATAGCGGCGCGCTGAGATCCCAGACCCATCGCAATACCTTTTGATTGCGCCGCCTCCGCCAGTACTAGGTTAATTGCAGCTGCCTCTTCCGTCCCACCCGTCATCGAGGATATAAGCAAAGGGCTCGATAAAGGTTTCCCTAGAAAAGTGGTCGATAGATCGATTTCACTGAGGTCGAGTTCTGGGGCAGCGTTGTGGGTGAAGAAGAGACGTTCCAATCCAGTCGTCAAACCCGATTGAACGTCTTCTTCAAGACTGATGCGGATATGGTCGGCTTTACGTTTTGAGGTTGGCGTAACTTTAGACATATCAGGGTGTTCCTAGTGTGAGAGTGCCATCATATCAAACCCATAGAAAGCAGTATAGCAGATAGGTTTCGGTGACTTGAAAGCCAGGAATGGCTGGATTACAATCTCCATTATCCTCATAGGGGAGCATCTAATCAAGGAGGCTACAAATGTCGGACACATTTAGCGACGTGAAGGGGATTATCGTTGAGTTACTAGGTGTTGAGGACGCAAAGGTGACAGCGGAAGCTAGGTTCCGAGAGGATTTAGAAGCAGACTCGCTCGATCTCGTAGAGTTGATCATGGCATTTGAAGAAAAATTCGGTGGGGAGATTTCCGACGAAGATGCACAAAAGATCACGACCGTTGGTGAAGCTGTTAAGTATATCGAATCTAGACTTAAGCAATCATAAGTTGGATGTGAACCTAGCACGAGCCGGGTATGTCCCGGCTCTTTTCTTTTTACACTTGGCATAGATTTCCGGGAAGGCGCGAGATTATGCGCCCTTACTCTTGCTGCCACCCTTTGGTGACTTTCTATCCGACGATCTTCGTTTGAGAGACTGCAAAAGTCGGCTGATTTCCTTCTCCTCCTCCGTGACGGAGGAGATGTAATCTTGCATGAATTGGGAGCGACGCAAGCGAATGGCCATCGGGGCTATCTTGCGCACATCCCCGGGATTTGCACGCAGGCGGCCATCTGCTACTGCGTGCGCTCGTGCCGCCTCGAAGAGTGTAATCTCAGCGCGGAGCGAGTCCACGCCTAATTCTTGAATCAATTTGAGACCCGTCGCCTCAGCTTGTTTCGTCAACTGTATTTCCGGGAGTCGTTCACGCGCGAGTTGCAATTCCTGACGGATGAGTTCTGTAGCTTCGGCATACTCCTGGATCACTTTGCGAGGATTGTTGCGATAAGCAATGGTTCGACGATAGGCCTCCAACCGCTCCTGGCGGCTTTCAAGTCCTCTCACGATCACACGCAGTCCGAATCGGTCGAGTATTTGCGGTCGCAGCCGACCTTCCTCGGGATTCATCGATCCGATGAGTATAAAGCGCGCACGATATGTGGCCACCAGCGGACCGCGATGCACCGTATAGGTCCCCTGCGCTGCCGCATCAAGGATGGCATCGATGATATCGTCATCGAGCAGGTTGATCTCATCGACATACAGCAAGTTTTGATCTGCTCTTGCTAATATGCCGCGGTTTAGGCGCAACCTTTGGTGAATGGCTGCGCGCTCATCAATGCTGCCTACGACATCTTCCAGACGGGAATTCAATGGTAACTCATGCAAACGAACACGATCTTCGAATGTGAGAGGGTCACCATGGGCGTAGAGCTGCGCACAGTCTGGACAGACCGCGTCCATGCCGCCAGTTTCAACATCTTCGGGCATGCAGCCATATCCACAGCGACTTCGCAACACATCGGGAAGCAAATCCGTTAGGCTACGAACGGCGGTGGTTTTTCCTGTGCCTCTAGGACCAATAAGCAAGACCCCGCCTATATGCGGATTTAGCAAGGCTAGCATTAAAGCCAGCTTCATTTCTTGTTGTCCGACAATCGACAGGAACGGGAACGCAAGGGGCTCGGCGAGCCCCATGTCTTCCGGCGCCGGCGCTTCGATGAAACGTTTGGCGCTAGCCTTTTCGATTAGCTCCGTGAGCGACTGCACGCTGTTACTCATTGTGCATCCTCGCGCAGTTCGTTTGCGCGCTGGGCGAGACGATGAGCTTGACGCTCACGCCCAGCTGTCATTCTTTGTTTTTCGAGCTCGCTCTCCACGATTAGGCGAGGGACAGTTCTTGGGAGGCGGTTTTCATCCAGCGCAACATATACCAGATACGCTGTATTGGTGTGCATCCGTTCTCCAGTCACTGGATTTTCCGCAACAACCTGCACTCGAGTCTCGATCGATGTGCGTCCTACGTACGTGACTTCAGCCGTTAACACCACGAAGTCGCCTATACTGATCGGTTCGAGGAATTGCATCTGATCCATGGCCACAGTGACCACACGGCATTGGGCATGGCGCATGGCTGCGAGCGCGCCAGCTTCGTCCGCCAATTTCATGATCCATCCGCCATGCACGTCCCCTCGGAGGTTGGCATGTTGCGGTAGCATTAGCTGACTGAGGACAACTCGGGAAGCGCTAACCGGTTTGGCATCTTGTGTGGGCTCCTCCATCGCCTTAATCCATATCTTCCCGATACCCGGCAGCATCGGACGTGTGCAGGCGTTCCGGTATTTCGTCGAGTACGTCAACAATCTCAAAGGGAAGTTCTGCCATCATGGGAGGAAGCGGTACAGTCGCCGGTGGTCGGATGCGTTTGGGGGGCTCGGGGGGATCTCGACGAGGAAGGGGACCATCATGAATGCGCCTTGTGAGAATGCGAGGCTCACTTGTCAACCAACCTACATAGACTCCATTCACATCAAACACTTGTCTTTCCGGAGTGACCCAACCGATCCATTCACCAATCGTGTTGAAAAGATAAGGAAAAACGAGTAAAGCTGACCAGTCTCCGGGTGTCGTGTAAATGGGGATTGGTCTTTTCTTCGCATCCGACAACATTAAGTTGAATCCTTCGTAAAATCGAGTTTCATTATACAAGTTGCCTGACCACCATGAAAGTTATTTAAGAGCTATCAAAGAATTCTAGGGCGGTAGCTGATCAGCCTGAGGATGATAGGATTCAACCACGGGCTGGACTTGCTGATATGAGTAACCTTACGACACATCGGAGTATGTCCATATCCTGTTGATAAAAAAATTCCAGAACAGGACAACGATCACTGCTATCGCCAGTGCAAAGTTGCGACCGAGGATTACGCCTTCGAGGGGAAAAACGGATGCTGGTCCAGGGGGGAAGGTCGGAGGCAGGATGGTCAGTACTTTCTCGGCCAGGCGGATCATTGGCTGCTCGGTCAATGCAAAGATCGGAGTGCGAATGGCGAGACCGATCAAGTTCACGAGCGCGAATTGAACTGCTTGTTGTGGAAGTGGTTTTGACCGCGAATCGGGATAGGTCCAATATCTGTTCCATACGAAATTGCTGATGATGGCGGCGGTGAATGACAGCACACTTGCAACGAGACTCCAAACCCCCAGCACAGCATTAAGGAGATTGAAGGTACCGAAATCAACGATCGCGCCGATCGTGCCAACGACCGAGAATTTAAGAAATCTCATGAACTCACGTTTGTTGCGAGTAGTGGCGAGATTCATAGCCGCCCTCTAAAATCTTCAATTGTCTTCCTCAATCCATCCTCGAGATCCACTTTGGGTTTCCAGCCCAGTGTCTTTTTAGCCCGCGAGATATCTGGTTGGCGGCGTTGTGGATCGGCAGGAGCGCGTCTATCTTTCAGGTGTTGGATCCCGCCAGGGTTTTTCGTCAGTTGATTGATCGTCTCGGCTAGTTCGTTGATCGTAATCTCAGTCGGGTTCCCAAGATTGACGGGCTCGACTTCCTCAGAATGGAGCAAACGGAGTAACCCCTCTACCATATCATCGATATAACAGAAACTTCGTGTTTGCGTCCCATCACCATAGATGGTCAGAGGTTGATCTTGAAGCGCCTGACTAATGAAATTCGGTACGGCACGACCGTCATCGACTCGCATGCGTGGTCCATATGTATTGAAGATGCGGGCAATATGGGTCTTAAGGTCGTGAACCCGATGATAGGCCATTGTAATCGCCTCCGCGAAACGTTTGGCCTCATCATATACGGAGCGCGGTCCAACAGGATCGACATGTCCGCAATAATCCTCCCGTTGAGGATGTTCCTGTGGGTCGCCGTAAATTTCCGAGGTCGAGGCGAGCAGGAACTTCGCATCGTGAGCTCGGGCGACACCCAGGGCGTTGTGCGTGCCCAAGGACCCAACCTTGAGTGTTTGGATGGGAAGCTGTGGATAGCCGAAGCGAGATTCAGGGTCCGGGCTGGCGGGGGAGGCTAAATGCATGACGGCGTCGATCTCGCCAGGGACAAAAATGTAATTGGAGACGTCGTGTTTGAAGAATTGGAAATCCTTGTGGCCTATAAGGTGAGTGATATTGCGAATATCTCCAGTGATCAGATTGTCGACTACCACGACCTGATGACCTTCCGCGAGTAAGCGATCAACCAAGTGGGATCCGATAAATCCGGCGCCACCTGTTACTAAGATGCGCAACGTGAGCTCCTTTTCTCGACAGATTCGCTACGAATGCGATGTCCCATTCTCAACGGCGCGGTCAGGGCATCCAATCGTAGTTCAGCGTCTGACCTTCAGCAGTTAATCGTTGACCCAGGCCAGATTCCACGTCAACCACCCAAAGGTCACCTCGATACACGATGGCAATTCGATCCGAATTGGGTGACCAAGCAACTTGTTGTGGTTCCAGCCCAGGCTCTCCCGGATCAGGGAAGAGCGACCTTAGGTTACTGCCGTCACGATCCATGACCATGAGACGGTAGGTGCTACTCTCACTCTCGAGNNTCGCAGGGGAGACTGAGGGATACGCGAACATTCCCGTCTTTGAAGCCAGGGGTAATTGATGACCTCCACGCCCTGCGAGAGCGATGAGATCGAACACCGGTGATGAGCTCGGGCTTTCGAGCGCTAGTGGAAGACCGTGATCGACGAAGAAGAGTGTACGATTATCACGTCCCCAGGCAACACCTGGCACCCAAGCCCAATCGCTGAAGGTTTGATAGGGTGTGATCTCGCGTACGGGCTCGAAAATTGCCTCCTCGAGATCGACAAAACCGATGCTGTCTGCACGCGCGTAGGCTAAGTGGTGTCGATCTTCACCCCAGGCGAATGTTGTGCCCCACCAGCCGTATTGTCCGCCTGCATTGGCCTCAATGAGTGTCTCCGCACGGAATACGAGGCCTGCGGAGGTGAATCTGACGGTGAGCAAGTTATTGTTGGCTTGCCATCCCGGTGCCGCAGGGCTTGGTTCTGCGGTGGAATAGGCCACAGTGAGTGATTGTGTACCTGGTACCCAATCTGCGAAGTGAATGATGTTTTCTGCTTTGAGATTCAAAGGTTCTGCATCCGGATCCGTCGTTGAGATCACCCACAAGGAATTGATAACATCTTCATCGTCTGCGATCTGCCTTGTGAAAAGCAACCAACGACCGTCATCCGATAACTCGAATATGCGTCCATCCAAATCTCCTGTGAGGACCAATGGACGACGGTTTCCGGTGTCCCCCTGAACGACCCATGCGTTGCGACCCGATACATAGGCTAGCTTTCCGTCGATGGACAGAGGTGTGTAGGCGGCTTGAAGACCGACCATGATGATCTCCGGTACTGGCTCAAGCAAAATTACATTCTTCACCGGAGTACGCGATATCTCGACGTCCTCCTCTGTCAGAATTCGGTACGTGATCTCCTGCAATCCATTGACCCCAGATTGAAGAAGTCGGGTTTCACCTTGAGGAAGGGCTTCGTTACGAAGCGTTTGGCGTTCGAACGGAATTGCGATCTCTTCTACCTCGAATCGCTCTGTGACACGCGTAATCTTAATGACCGTACCGGCAGTCAACAAGGTGTAAGAAGGGGGGTCAACACGATCGAGTGCATCAAGTGGAACGCCCGCCAATTCTATAGCATATTGCACCGTAGACCCGGCCGGGATTGCTTGTTCAAGTGTTTCGCCGTCAACGAGTATTTCGATGATCATTGTTTCCAAGGTCGCCTGGGGGCTTATACATGCACCCAAAGCGTAACCGAAAATAAGGACCAATGTGAGGGTTTTAGTTAGGGTCAGATTATGCTTCATTGCTGGTCATTCTTCGCGCTGGTATAATGATCCGGCGCACGTCTAGCGGAGTTCTCCGACAATTGCCATTTCGCCATCAGAAATGGCGATTGTTGTCAAGCGGATCCCGGTAGCAAGCGGGCCGATCGTCCCTGTGAAAGCTTCCGTGAGAATGGCAGAAACTGTATCTTTGAGTGCGGAGGGCGCAGGGATTGGACCAAAGTCTGCGATCGTGAGGTCCAGAGTAAGTTCACCCTCCGCGTCGATCACGGGTGTGATGCCCAATAAGATGCTGGCCTTAAAGGCTCCTCTTTCCGTAATGCCATAGATCTGAATGGCGTCATGGCGAAGAAAAACCTGAGGTTCGAGTAAGGCTGGATTTTCATTTGCTTCCATGCGCTGTGCAAGGAGCGACGTAAGCTGCGTTTCATTCAGCAAAACGAGCACACGCCCCGTTGTGGCGGCATCGATGATAGCAGCTTGCCACATCTGAATCAGCGTTTGTGCAGCCTCAGGTTGTGTGGAGATGGGTTCACCCGGAGGCGCTGGGCCACCTAAGTCGAACTGGCAAGCGAGTATAGAAAGTAGTACGAAGATTGCAACAATTGCAATGCTATTTCTGTTCGTAACGGGTTTCTTCTGTGCAACCAAAACGTCCGACTCCAGAGTTTGAATCCGACCGTGATTATAGCACGGCTGTTCGTGAGCCTGCTGAGGGGGAGGTAGGTATGGATGTAACGGCGCGTGTGGAGGCACTTCTTTTCGTCTCTTCCGCACCGGTATCCATCACGCAGTTAGCAAACACACTGAGCGTATCTACGAGAGTAGTGGAAAAGGCATTGGACGCATTGGATCAAGATTGCGCTCGGCGTGGATTGCGGTTGCAACGACATCGATCCAAGGTGCAGTTCACAACGGCTCCTGAATTCGCCGATGACATCGAGCGATTTTTACAACTTGAAGGCACAACAAGGCTCACTCGAGCTGCGTTGGAAGTTCTCTCGATCGTGGCCTACCAGCAACCGGTCACACGTCCACAGATCGACTCCATTCGTGGCGTGAACTCCGACAGCGTCCTGCGTACATTACTGCGTCATGGTTTAATCGAAGAGACAGGACGGAGTGAGAGCCTGGGACGACCTATTCTATATGGGACAACGACGGAATTTCTTCAGCAGTTCGGGATCAAGTCTCTCGAGGAAATGCCGACGTTGAACCTGGATCCATTACTCGATTCCACTCGAATGTCGATCGACGACAGCGGAGGTCCAAGAGATCAATCGGAAGGTTAATGCCTGAAAGGCTTCAAAAGGTACTCGCTCGAGCGGGAATCGGATCCCGACGAAAATGCGAGGCAATTATTCGTGCGGGGCGAGTCACCGTTAACGGTCGTACAGCGACGATCGGGATGAAGGTGAATCCCTCGAGCGACGACATCCGATTAGACGGCGAGCGCATCCAACCAGCGCAAGAAGAGGTCTACCTCATTCTGTATAAGCCGGTTGGCGTCCTATCCTCCTTTCGCTCGCAAGGTGGAAAACCGACCTTGCTTGATTTGGTCGACGTTCCTCAACGTTTGTTCCCCGTTGGCAGGCTAGATTTGAAAAGTGAAGGGCTAGTTCTACTCACCAACAATGGTGAGTTGGCAAACCGAATTCAGCATCCGCGTTACGAACACGAGAAGGAATATCGCGTGCTATTAAATCGTTTGCCAGATGCTTCACAATTGAGTACATTGCGTCGGGGAGTTGTATTACCTGATGGGACGAAGGCGTTACCAATGCGTATCTGGCGCGATGAAGAGCACGATCAAGCACCTTGGATTCGGATGGTGTTGCGTCAGGGTCGCAAGCGTCAGATCAGGGAAATGGTCAAAACTATCGGATTGAGTGTGCGCAAGCTGATCCGTGTTCGCATTGGTCCAGTTGTGCTCGGGAATTTACGTCCGGGAGAATGGCGGGCTTTGACGAAATCCGAGATTGGTCATCTGAAGTCATACGCAACTTCCATCACAGGTCGTCATATCGGTTCCAATTCCTACCGACATCGGAAACCTAGGAGAAAGCATAAATCCAACGATCAGCAGAAACGTAGGAGTGGGCGTAGTGGATGAAAATCATTCTGAGAGTCCAATATCTGGCCGTGTCGAGGACGCGGTTGGATTGGGACTGCGTTTCGATGGCGAGCTTCTCGTGTCTCTCGTTTTAATCTTTTTGGCGTTCGTCTCACGGTTTTATGACCTCGAGGCGCGTGTCATGAGCCATGATGAGAGTTTACATACCTTCTACTCGTGGCAGTTTTCCGAGGGTCTTGGTTATCGGCATGATCCACTCATGCATGGACCTTTACAATTTCATCTCGTATCGCTCTCCTATACGCTCTTTGGTGACTCCGATGCCTCCTCGCGCTTCCCTGTAGCGGCTGCGGGTGTTCTGTCGGTTGGGTTGGTGTTACTCTTCAAGCGCTGGCTTGGGCGTTGGGGTGCCATTACGGCGGCGGCCATGATGCTGGTCTCCCCGTTTATGCTTTATTACAGTCGCTACGTCCGCAATGAGGCTTTTGTTGTGCTACTGGCACTTCTGATGTTCTATTCGGTATTTCGTTACTCGGAGACCAGAAAAGCACACTGGCTTTACCTCCTTTCGGCGTCCTTAGCCCTTCATTTCACCGCAAAAGAAACCAGCTTTATTTACGCAGCTCAACTGCTACTCTTCCTTGGTGCATATTTCGCGTGGACATTGCTCTCCCGACCATGGCCCAAAGAACGGCATAGGTTGTTGTTTCTCGTCGGACTGGTGTCCGCAGCTCTTGGTGTTGCCTCGCTCTTGGTCATGCTCTTTCGTGAACGAGCACCAGGAATCGAGATGGCTCAACCGGCAATACCGGGTGCTGTGTCTACGTTGGAGGGTCTCGCATCTTCACCGGGCCAGACGCTGAGCATGATGCTTGTGTTAGCGGGCGTCGTTTTAATCGCTGGTGCGCTCATCTTGTCGTTCGGTTCTAGCCTGCGGAATGATTTCCCCACGTTTGATCTACTGATCATTGCTGGCACAATGACTCTGCCGCTTCTGGCAGCGCTTCCTGCAAAAGCGCTTGGCTGGAATCCTATGGCGTACTACGACCCGGTTGTATTTAACAAGGATTGGGCGCTCATTCTGATTTTGATATCGATAAGCACAATCATTGGTGTCCTGTGGAACTGGAGACGCTGGCTGGTTGCCGCTGGAATCTTCTTTGGGATTGTTATTTTCCTCTACACCTCCGCTTTTACCAACGGCGACGGTCTGTTATCCGGTTTCATCGGATCCCTCGGATATTGGCTGGAACAGCATGGGGTTGGCCGCGGCAGCCAGCCATGGTACTACTATCTACTCGTTCAAATTCCTGTCTATGAGTTCTTACCAGCTATTACCTTGGCCTCCGCTGCTGTCTATGGTGTCTTCCGTGTCTTGGCGGGCGAATGGACGACGTCGAGGCGGCGGTCCTCACGGCGAACACAGTTTCCTGCCATAAGTCTTCTTGTATTTTGGACACTGACAGCATTGTTTGCATACACCTACGCAGGGGAGAAGATGCCGTGGTTGACGGTTCACATCGTTCTTCCCATGATCCTTCTGGCTGGTTGGGTGGTGGGGAAGCTCTATGAATCCACCCCTTGGAAAAAGATCATTTCACGCAATGGTTTACCTCTCATGGTATTCTTGCTTATCGCCTTGCTATCCTTGGGCCGGCTGTCGGGAACATTGCTCGGCGTAGATATGCCCTTCGAAGGCAAACAACTAGATCAACTAACGCGCACGAATGCATTTCTGGCATCGGTCGCTCTTGTGGTCGTTTCGATCATTGGATTATTGCGGTTCGGCACAGGCTGGCGTTCTGTCCAGATTCTGAAACTGGGTGGGATACTGATCATCGGCGGATTCTGGGCGCTCACAGCGAGAGCTGCCACTCGAGCCGCGTTTTCGACTTATGACGAAGCCACAGAGTTCTTGGTGTATGCACACTCGGCTACTGGCGTAAAAGACGTTATGAAAGATGTGCAGGAATTGTCGGTACGGACCACCGGTGACCTGGCGATAAAAGTGGCATATGATGATGATGTTTCCTGGCCGTTCACCTGGTATCTGCGGAAATATTCTGAGCAGCGCTATTTTGGTGTATCTGTAGGTCAAGATATGTTGGAGTACCCACTCGTCATCGTGGGAGATAATAATTGGGGCAGGATCGATCCGCGCTTCGAGGATCGCTATCTTTACGCTGAATTTATCCGCATGTGGTGGCCCATGCAGGATTATTGGAATCTAACATGGCCGCGGATTTTGGAAATTCTCAGCTCGCGCGCCTATAGGAGTGCACTCTGGGATATCTGGTTCGACAGAAATTATGAAGCATATGGGCGTTTGAGGGGGATCGATCTCTCCTTGGAAAACTGGTCGCCTTCCGACAGGATGAGATTCTACATTCGCGACGATTTCGCCTCTCACGTTTGGGATTACAACGAAGGATTGACCAGCATTCAAGATTTGCCACAGCTCGAAGATCCATACGAGGAAGGTATGATCTCATTGTCTGCAAACCTCGTCATTGGAGCAGAGGGGGTCCTTCCAGGACAGTTCCAGAAACCACGTGGCATCGCCGTAGCCCCCGATGGAACGATATTTGTTGCTGATACTGGCAACCACCGCATCCAACGATTTGACTCGGATGGAGAATTGATCTCGAGTTGGGGCACGTATGCGAACGTGGACGATGGAGATGCGCCGGGTGGAACGTTCAATGAGCCTTGGGGAATCGCAGTCTCAAGTGAGGGGTCTGTTTACGTCGCCGATACCTGGAATTTTCGTATTCAAATGTTCTCATTAGACGGTGAATTCATCGGAATGTTCGGGGAGGCAGGACAAGCCGAAACACCGTTTACACTATGGGGTCCGCGTGCAGTCGCAGTGGGTGAGGATGGAAGGGTGTACGTGGCCGATACAGGAAACCATCGCATCGTTGTCTTAAGTCCGGAGATGGAGCCGATCGGCCAATTCGGTGTCGTCGGATTCTTACCTGGTGAGCTCAGCGAACCTGTTGGTGTGGCGGTAGATGATGCGGGGACGGTTTATGTGGCGGACACCTGGAATCAGCGCATTCAGGTTTTTGAAGAGACGGAAGGGGGTGACCACGCAGCGGTAGCGGAATGGGACCTCGTAGGATGGTATGGGGATTCTCTAGAAAACAAACCCTACCTGACATTATCAAGCGATCGTGGTCTTTGTGCTTCCGATCCGGAAAGTTTTCGCGTGCTTTGCTTCACTCCGCAAGGGGAATTTGTTATGGGATGGGGAAGTTATGGTGACTCGAATACGCAATTCGCGCTCCTGAATGGTCTTGCTTTCGACTTACAAGGACAGGTGTGGGTCGTTGACAGTGGGAATCATCGAATAATGCGATTTAAACCTGATATCCTTGAGGATGAGAGCTAACGACATACGACATGGATAACGTCTGGGATTGCACTCGGAAGGAGTATGAATGAAACTGCATGAGTATCGATCTAAGCAGTTGTTTGCCCGTTACGGAATTCCGATTCCACGTGGACGAGTGGCGATGACGGCCCAAGAAGCAAAAGCGATCGCCCAGGAATTGGGGGGTCGCGTCGTCGTCAAGGCACAAGTGCTCGTTGGTGGGCGCGGGAAGGCGGGTGGCATTCGCCTCGTGCATACCCCCGAAGAAACCGAAGATGTCGCCACACAAGTCCTTGGGATGCAGATTAAAGGACTGCCGGTCCGAAGGGTGCTTGTGGATGAGGCGGCAGATATACGCTCTGAGATCTACCTTGGCGTGACCAACGATCGGGGAGTCCGTAGTCCCGTAATGATCGCCTCCGCAGAAGGCGGTGTTGAAATTGAGGAGGTTGCCCGCACTCAGCCGCATAAGATCGTGCGTGTTTACATCGATCCACTTCTAGGTATGCGCGAGCATCAGGCGCGTTTTCTGGCCACCTCGATCGAGTTGCCTCGAAAACACTGGCGCGATTTCATCGCCATCGCTCAGGGGCTTTACAGCACCTTCACGAAGACAGATGCCAGCCTGGCAGAGATAAATCCCCTCGTTATTACGGGCGATTATCGATTGCTGGCGCTAGATGGCAAAATCGTTCTGGACGACAATGCACTCTTCCGACACCCCGAACTGGCGGAGATGCGGGATCTCGACGAGGAGGAACCCGCTGAGCGAGAAGCTCGCAGGTACGGATTATCATACGTTAAACTCAACGGCACGATTGGTTGCATGGTGAATGGCGCAGGGTTGGCTATGGCAACTATGGACGTCATCAAGCTATTTGGGGGTGAGCCCGCGAACTTCCTTGACATCGGTGGTGGAGCTGGAGCCGAAAAAGTATCCATCGCATTCAATTTGATCCTAAAGGACAAAAACGTAAGAGTTGTATTGATAAACATATTTGGTGGTATAACGCGCTGCGACGAAGTGGCTCGAGGAATTCTATCGGCATTAGAAGAAGTCGATGTGGATCTACCAATGGTTGTCCGATTGGTCGGCACCAACGAGGAAGAGGGACGCCGTTTGCTTCAGGAAGCCGACATGATCACGGCGATTTCCTTGGCGGATGCTGCTCAAAAGGCGGTGGAACTCGTGAAGGAGGATCAAGCAGTATGAGCATTCTTGTCGACAAGAGTACCAGGCTGCTCGTCCAAGGGATCACGGGACGTGAGGGATTTTTCCACACGGTGAAAATGCTCGAGTATGGGACGAAAGTTGTGGCTGGTGTGACGCCCGGNNGAGACTACGGGTGCCAACACAAGCGTAATCTTCGTCCCTGCAAGATTCGCGGTCGATGCAATCCTCGAGGCGGCAGATGCGGGGGTTTCGTTGCTGGTGTGCATCACGGAAGGAATCCCTGTCCAAGACATGATGCAAGTTTGCCGCTATCTTGATCAAAAGGGCGTGCGCTTGGTTGGGCCGAATTGCCCAGGTATCTTATCTCCTGGCGAGTGCAAAGTGGGAATTATTCCTGGACATATCGCAGACCCGGGAAGCATTGGCGTCGTCTCGCGCTCCGGAACTCTGACTTATGAGATTTTGTACGCTCTCAAACTTCAACGTATGGGAGTGTCAACTTGTGTGGGTATCGGTGGAGACCCGATAAACGGGACCTCATTTGTGGACGTCTTAGGGATGTTTCAGTCGGACCCGCACACGGAAAAAATTGTGCTTATTGGTGAGATCGGGGGTACGGACGAGGAGGCAGCGGCTGAGTACATCAGCGATCACATGACAAAGCCTGTCGTGGGTTTCGTCGCTGGGCAAACGGCGCCTCCTGGCAAACGTATGGGACATGCTGGCGCAATCGTCGAAGGTGGTTCCGGACTTGCGGCGGACAAAATCAAAGCTCTGGAAACGGCCGGTGTGCTGGTTGCAGATCAAGCAGAGAAAATTCCCGAGTTGTTGAAATGACAATTCTGGTGTGAGAGCCGTCAACCCGCATATCGGACCTTAGTCAATCTGAAAGCAGGAGGTGTAACATGGTGGCGCCCTCAACAGCGGAATCAATGACAATTGAGGAATTGGAAAACGAAGTCAAAGCGAAGCCAGGTGATGCCACTCTAAAGAAACGCTTGGGGTGGGCATACTATCACGCTGGTGAACCGTTTGAGGCCAAACGGATCCTCGAAACCGCCCGTTCCGCCAATCCTGGCAACGTAGAGATCTTGTATGCCTTAGGTATCGTCCTGAAGAAGATCGGTGAGAAGAGTGATGCACGCCAAGTTTTTTCGGAAGTCGTGCAGCTAACCGAAAACGCGGATGTTAGTCCGCGGCATTCTATGATACGCCACTTGGCCGAAAACCAAATTACGATCATGGATCGACTATAGGTATGATCACCAAGCGGGAACGACTTGAAGCCGCAATTGCAGGCGAAGTTGCCGATCGGCCTCCTGTCGCCCTTTGGCGACACTTCCCTGTAGACGATCAGGTTGCCACCTCACTCGCGGATGCTAGCGCTGATTTTCAACGTGCCTACGATTTTGATTTTATAAAGGTCACACCAGCATCTTCGTTTTGTCTGAAGGATTGGGGTGTTGAAGATTCCTGGCGCGGTTCCAGCGAAGGCACACGTGAGTACATACAGCGGGTTATCCTCGAACCCGAAGGGTGGAGCAAGTTACCCCAACTCGATCCTACCCAGGGTTCCTTGGGCGAGCAACTGCGTTGCCTACAACGGCTCAAGAGCAAATTCGATACGGAAACACCCATTATTCAGACTGTTTTTAGTCCTCTTGCGCAGGCCAAGAATCTTGCCGGGCAAGAGCGGTTGATGGAGCACCTTAATCGCTATCCTGACCATGTGGAAATAGGATTGGAGATCATTACTGAAAGTACGATCGCGTTTGTGGAAGCAGCGCTCGCGTTGGGCATCGATGGGATCTTTTATGCAGTGCAGCATGCCACTTACCGCTATTTCGATCGTCAGACCTATTCCCGGTTTGGTGAGCGTTTCGATCGTCGTATTTTGGAGCGATGTACTGACTCATGGCTAAACGTACTGCATTTGCATGGTGATGCTGTGATATTCGATTTGGCCGAGGAATATCCTGTTCAAGTCGTTAATTGGCACGATCGTGAAACGTTACCCAACCTGGCTTCTGGTAAAGCGAAGATTCACTCTGCTGTATGTGGGGGGATCCGTCGCGAGACCATGGTGCTTGGTGATGCGCAGGCCGTTGGGGATGAAGCGAGCGAAGCGATCCACAGCTTGAATGGACGTGGCGTAATCCTAGGGACGGGTTGTGTGGTGCCGATCATAGCGCCGCGAGGAAACCTCATCGCCGCACGCGCTGCCGTCAACTGCGTATAGCCATCTGTGTCCCCCAAGAATGGTCTTCACGACCGTCAAGAATCCTATAATCGCGCAAAAAGATCAAGATGTCTGGAATTCGTGTTATCGCAGGTAAAGCAAAGGGTTTAAGACTCCGTCGCGTCCCAGGCGGTGGTGTCCGACCGATCGGGGATCGTGTAAAAGAAGCTTTGTTTAACATCATTGGTGTGGACGTAAAGGAATGTAACTTCTTGGATCTATTCGGTGGGACGGGGAGTGTGGGAATCGAGGCGTTGAGTCGTGGGGCGCG
>WVZH01000326.1:126960-154396 GCA_011772595.1 Anaerolineales bacterium | reverse complement strand
CCGAGAGGTACGACTATGTGTATGTTGCTCCACCGCAACATCAGGGTATGTGGGATCGAGCAGTAAAAGAGCTCGATCGCTTGGCGTCAAAGTGGCTCAATCCGGATGCATGGGTTATTGCGCAACTCCACCCACGGGAATATGAAAGGTTGAATCTCGAGCAACTCATGGAATTCGACCAAAGACGCTATGGGAGCACGTTGCTGGTTTTCTATGCCATTCCCGGTGAGTAGCCTATTTGACCGTGGTCATGGCAAGAGCTTCACAACCAGTTGATCATTCTCATCGTATTGATAGAAAGCGGAAAAAGGAACCCCCGTGTCGTAGCTTTGCAGCGCTCGCGGGAGCAAGATGGGTATGTCCTCCACCAACTGGTAACTCTCGAGTTTGCTTTGCGGTATCCAAGTAGGGGATCCCTCTAGACTTGCTTGAGGTTTGTTGTCTCCGGCCCCTCCGACGAAGACGTAGAGGCCAATCCCGGGTTTGGTGCCAGTATCGACGATGACGACACCGCAAAGCTTCAAGTCGACAGGTTCCAAACCAGTTTCCTCACGTATCTCGCGCAGGGCTGAACTGAGCGGATCTTCCCCTTGCTCGATGTGACCACCGATACCATTCAACCTCCCTGACCAGGCGCCTCGATCTTCTGGAATCTGTATGAGCAGGACAGAATCTTGTCGAACGAGGAAGCTCAATGTGCGCGGGATGAGCGTGTATCGACTGGCTTGAACGCGTTGACCTTGTAGTGTCATGATGTATCTACTGTTGGATGATCCGTCCTGACAGGTGGTCGGGAATTCACCAATGGCAGGTCGGAAATCCAAGCTATACCAGGTGTCCATGAGATTATACTCTCGTCTCGCTGAAGCTGATCGGCGCGAGCATCAACGAAAGAAGGTGACGTCGGTTTTGTAGACATTGTAAAAGATGACGAAGGTTGCTGGTCGAACAGGTACAAGCTATAATCTGGAAAGGCTGCAGAGGAAGAGACTAAAACTACAAGGAGAAAATGATGGTCGATCCGCTTGGCAAAGCGACTGAGGAGAAGGACCTCGTAGGGAAGATCCAAAATTTTATCGCCGGTTTTTTGGGATATTATGATCGTGAGAGACGAAGGGACGCCGATAAACTTCTCAGGGAGACCGTTGTGCAACGCTATGAGGAGCAGTGGAGTAGGATCTCAGAAATTCAGCGTCAATTGGTCTCTGAAGGTCAGCTTGAACTCATGGATGATCTTGAAGCAGCCGCGATTAAGCTACGTGGTTTTATCGATCGCGTGAAAGGCGCTGCACATGGCTACGCCGGTTTCTTTGACGTTGTACGAGTGAAAGAGGAGGAGCTACAAAAGTTATACGATTTCGATCTCGCATTGTTAGAGGGTGTTCAGACGGTCGTGAGCGCGATCGATAACCTGGCAGCCTCCATGGGAACTGACGGTCAACAGGCCGCAATTCAGCACTTGGTTACGGTGAGTCAGGAGGCGATTGACACTTACAACAGGCGCGGCGAAGTGATCCTCGCGACCGGAATCTAGAATGTTCTAGGAGAGGAAGAAATGGCACGAATATTTGATGTTGTCGAACACGCAGATGAAATGCGGGACGAGATCGTCCATCGCATTCCGGAATCCGGAGCTGGTGATTTTCGCATCGGCAGCCAGGTTATCGTTCGCGAGGCGCAATCTGCGGTGTTTTTCCGAGACGGCAAGGCGCTCGATGTTTTCGGGCCCGGCCGACACACTATTTCCACGGCGAACATCCCGCTCTTGATCGACCTAATCGGTACGGCCTTCAAAGGTCGATCTCCGTTCACGGCGGAGGTTTACTTCGTTTCCATGCGCGAGTTTGCTGATGAGAAGTGGGGCACACCGCAACCTATCCTGGTTCGCAATCCAGGCATGGGCTTGGGGGTCGCACTCTTACAGGGCTACGGCACGTACAGTTTCCAAATTTTCGATCCGCAACAATTAGTAACTCAATTGGTGGGAACGGCCGGAGCCTACTCGACAAAGGATATCCAAGCACGATTGCGCGCCATGCTCCTCTCCAAACTGCAGGATCTGTTGGGCGAGACGACCAGCGCGACAAGTGTTCCTGAATTGATCGGTCTGGTCGAAGAGATGGGTGCAGGTGTGCGAGCAAAGGCGCAGGATGATTTCAAGGCGCTCGGCCTGACGCTCAAGTCGTTCTATATCGAGAGCTTGAAGCCTTCCGATAAGTCAGCGGAAGAATTGCGCGACATGGGCATGCTCGACATGGCAACCTACACCCAGCTTCAAGCCGCGGACGCGATGCGCGATGCCGCCCAAAACCCGGCGGGAGGGGCGGGTCTGACCGCAGGTATAGGTGCCGGGATGGGGATTGGAGACGCTTTGTCTGATGCCCTTCGGCAACGCGGGAAGGACGATGAGGGGGCAGTAGCTGAAACGCCAGCCGTCATGACGCCGTCAGAAGCAGCAGCCTACCTGAAAGTCGCCGAGGAAGACGTGATCGCGGCGATCGAGGCAGGGGATATCAAAGCTAAGAAGATCGGCAAAGCATACCGTATAAGCAAAGAAGCGCTGGATGAATTCTTAGGCAGCTGAAAGAACGCAGTGCAGCGATTCAAAGGCGTCGGCTCCGTGCCGGCGCTTTTGCTTGTGCTAGACATATCCTTGATACTTTTTACGCTTCAAAGCGTCCGATGACCAGACAGGCGTTCTGACCTCCGAGCCCAAACGAGTTTGAAAGTGCTATATCGACTTGGGCTTCTCGGGCTTCATTCGGGACGTAATCGAGATCGCATTCGGGGTCTGGTGTTTCGTAGTTGATGGTTGGATGGATGATGCCCTCACGAATGGACATTACGCATACGATCGCTTCAAGAGCACCGGTGGCGCCCATCATGTGACCGACCATCGACTTGGTAGAGTTGATCGGGATCTTGTAGGCTCTTTCTCCAAAGACGGATTTGATCGCTTTCGTTTCCATGAGATCGCCAACAGGCGTGCTCGTTCCATGGGCGTTGATATAGTCGATGTCTTCAATTCCAACACCGGCACTATCCAGGCTTCTTTTAATGGCAAGCGACGCACCGCCTCCCTCGGGATCGGGAATGATCATATGGAAGGCATCATTGGACGTGCCGGACCCGAGAACTTCTGCATATATGCGTGCCCCGCGTTGAAGCGCATGGTCGAGGCTCTCCAGAATCAGAATGCCACTCCCTCCCCCGGCGATAAACCCCTCTCGATCAGCATCGAATGGCCGCATGGCTTTCTCGGGATTGTCGTTATAGCTTGTAGCTAGCGCACGCATGGCCGTGAAGCCTGCCATCGCAGTGTCCGACACCATGTATTCTGTACCTCCGGTGATAATCATATCGGCTTCACCGGTCTGAATGAGCCGGGCTGCATCTCCGATGGCTTGCGTTGCAGCAGCGCACGCGGTAGTCACAGTGCCGCTATATCCACGGAATTTATACATGTTGGCAATGAAAAAGGACGGCATGTTGGGCCATGCCTTGAGAATTTGAAATGGAGAAAGTCGTGCTGAGCGACCCGAGGCGAGCTGGCGGGTTGCGATTTCTGTCTCCTGTACACCAGATCCACCGGCGGTACCCAATAAAACGGCCATGTGGTCCTTGTCGATTTGTTCGAGATCAATCGCGGCGTCCTCAATCGCTGCGATTGCAGCGGCAACAGCTACTTGGCTCGAGTCTGCCATGTTACGAGCTTTTTTAGCAGGGATGAAGTTGAGTGGATCGAATCCCTTTAATTCGCATCCTATTTGGCAGGAGTATTTGCTTGCATCCATCGAGACAATCCGCGTCGCACCGGAACGCCCAGCTTTCAGGGCTTCCCAAGATTCAGACACAGTATTTCCCACAGGGGTGATTGCGCTCATTCCAGTGATGACTACCCTGCGTATGTCAATTTGCCTCCGGCCCCTTGTTTGCTCATTATGCTTTTCAACCACTGACCACTAGCCTCCTTGGTTTCAAGTATTTATGCGATCTCGCCTAGGCACTACACAGACTTGAAATTTTTAATGCATTACATACACTGCTTGTGGTGTTGGGTTAGAGCTTTAAGATATCCGCGATATGCTCGATCTCGTCCACGTCGAAAGATTTGCCTTTCGGGAGCCTTCTTACAACATTCTTGATCTTCTTAATGTGAGTGGACACAATTGGAGAGTCTACCACTTTGACATCGGCGTCTTTGTGTAGGAATACGACAATCGCGTCTAGGTAAGTTTCCCTCTGATCCGGAAAGATTCGCTTCAGGGTACGTTCGAGGGCTCTCATTTCACCAGCGGCCTCTTTGGCTATATTCTTAATCTCTTTTTTCCCTGCGCGACGTAGGAACCCTGGATTTTCGACTTGTCTCCACCATTTACCCTCGGAGAAGCTGATCTCTCCTTCTTCAATTCGAGGTATTAGTGCGAAAATCCCTGCAGGGCCTACAAGAGCATGGTTCGTACCTAAGGCGTAGTGGAAGAGAGCGTAACGATTATCTAACCCCTTAAGTGCCGCATCGAAGATTTCATCCATGCGTGGCCGCCGCGCCCAGCGATTGTACAATGGCATACCGATCTGGGAGAGCATGAGTCCAATGATCGCCAGGATGACGGGCTGTGTGACGTTCTCGCGTTGAACAAGCGAGAACACGAGTGAAACAACTAATACCCCCAATCCAGTATAAAGCATACCTTTTGCGAGGCCGCTATTGCGGCTGATGAGGCGATCACTCTTGAAATGACGCATTATTACTCCACACGCTTAAGGACCAGGCACGCGTTTTGTCCTCCAAGACCAAAGGAATTAGACAGTGCGACGTCAACAACCAGATCTCTACTCTCATTTGGAACGTAGTCCAAGTCGAGCTCCGGATCGGGATATTCATAGTTCATCGTCCCATGGATTTTTCCGCGGTCTATGCTTAAGGTACAAACGATGGCTTCGATTGCGCCGGAGGCACCCAGCGCGTGTCCGATCATCGACTTCGTGGAAGAAATCGGTATTTTGTAGGCCATATCGCTGAAAAGACTCTTGATGGCATGCGTTTCCACAGTATCATTTGCCGGGGTGGAAGTTCCATGGGCATTGATGTAGGTGACTTGATCCGTCGCCAGTGAAGCGTCTTTGAGCGCCCAATCCATCGTACGGATCGCTCCGGCAGCGGAAGGGTCGGGAACAGCGACGTGGAAGCCGTCACTCGAGCTTGCGTAGCCGGCGACCTCAGCATAGATGTGCGCGCCACGGGCTTGAGCATGATCTAGACTCTCGAGGACAAGGCTGGCAGCACCTTCGGAGAGGACAAATCCTTCCCGCTTTGCATCAAAGGGGCGTGAAGCTCTTTCCGGTTCGTCGTTGAAACTTGTCGGTAATGCCCGCATGGTTGCAAAGCCGGCAATTGCGAAGTCAACGATCAAACCTTCGACGCCGCCAGCGATAATGACGTCCGCTTTGCCATGGCGTATCGCATGTGCGGCTTCACCAACAGCCTGGGTTCCCGTTGCGCAAGCCGTCGTCACCGTGCTGTTGGGACCGAGGGCGCGATAATGTTGCGTTATATGAAAGGCGGGCATGTTGGGAAGGGCAGAGGGGACGTAAAAAGGATTCACACGGGCTAGTCCTTGGGTCCGCAGGATCTGGATGCCCTGATCGGCACGGTCCCATCCACCAAGCGCAGTACCGAAGTATACACCCACACGCTCCGCATTCTTCAAGGGTACGGGAAGACTGGAGTTTTCAACGGCCATCTGCGCGGCGGCTAGTGCAAGTTGAGAAGCGCGGGCCATTCGACGGGCAACTTTCTTGGGCATGTAATCTTCAGGTTGGAATTCGAGGATCTCCCCTGCGATCTTGCAGGGAAGATCGTCTGTATTGAAGGTAGTAATCTTGCGAACTCCCGATTTGCCATCCAGGAGAGCTTGCCAGAAGGTTTCTAAATCGTTACCTATAGGTGTTACAACACCCAACCCCGTGATGACTACCCGGGTTCGTTCTTCTTTGCTTTGTTTCATGTCCCAACCTCAAGAGATGTGTCCATAAGGCGTGATTGGATCGCTTCGCGAAGTGCTGCTAAAGCGTTGTTTTCCACGGCCTGCCTCGTGACGCGTATGGCGTTTAACATGGCCTTGGCGTCGGATCGGCCATGACCGATAAAAACCAGCCCATCGACGCCTAGAAGCGGCGCCGCCCCATATTCCGAGGGATCCAACAGCTTTCCCACTCGAGCGAAAGCTGGTTTGGCCAGCAGGCCTCCAATAGCCGAGACAGGAGAGGCTTTGATTTCTGTGCGCACGACATCGAACAAGAAGCGGGCGACCGACTCGCTCGTTTTTATAAAGACATTGCCGGTAAAGCCGTCGGCCACAACGACATCGGCCTCTCCTTGGAAAACCTCCTTGGGCTCAACATTGCCGATAAAGTTTATCTCAGATGCTTCTAGCATGGGGAAAGTTTCTTTTACGAGCATATTCCCTTTTCCGGGTTCCTCACCGTTTGAAAGCAATGCGACACTTGGTGATGACTTTCCCAATACCTTCTCAGCGTAGATGGCTCCCATGGTCGCGAATTGAACCATGTATTCCGGCTTACAATCTACATTCGCGCCGACATCGATGACGACCGTATGGCCGCCCAGTACAGGGATGATCGCTGAAATGGCGGGCCTTTTTACGCCGCGAATTCTACCCAGACGGAAAAGGGCATTCGCCATCGCACCACCTGTATTGCCCGCAGTTGTGAAAGCATCCGCTTCTCCGTTCTTGAGCAATTCCATCCCCACAGCCATGGAGTTTGTGGCTTTGCCGCGCGCCGCGGACGCGGGTTTGTCCGTCATCTCGAGTACTTCGGGTGCATGAATAACACGCACCATGTCTTTTGGTATTCGGCGTGAATCAAGCTCGGGTTGGAGGATGTCTTGTTTTCCGACCAAGAGAATAGGATCCCCCCAGCGCTCAACAGCATCGATGGCGGCTTGAATCTCTGGCCAAGGGTAATCATCACTTCCCATGGCGTCTAATACGATACGCATGATCGTTGGCCTCCAAAGTTCTAGATCCAGGTGATGCACCTCATTTGAGGGCGAGGCACGAGCGACGGAAGACGCCAAGATACCCGAGAAAAGGGCCTTGGGTTGACAATCATCGCACGTGAGCTATAATACCGCAGATCAATGAATTCGCGCGCTGGTGCTGGAATTGGCAGACAGGCATGGTTGAGGGCCATGTGCCGTAAGGCGTGCGGGTTCGACCCCCGCCCAGCGCACTTGAGCGGGAATCACGCAGAGCGGTTCCCGCTTGATGTTTAATACAAGATCTGATCGATAAACGATTGCGTTCTGGTCTCCTTGGGATTGGAGAATAATTCTTTTGCGGAACCCTGTTCGATAACCTGCCCTTCGGATAAGAAAACCATTCGGTCTGCGGCAGCTTTGGCAAACCCCATCTCGTGAGAGACCACGACCATCGTCATACCTTCTTGGGCTAAATCAAGCATCACATCCAACACTTCTTTGATCATTTCTGCGTCGAGGGCTGAAGTCGGTTCGTCAAAGAGCATGATTTTGGGATTCATCGCAAGTGCTCTGGCGATAGCCACTCGTTGCTTCTGGCCACCCGAGAGCTGGCTTGGGTAGGCATCGATTTTCTCAGGGATCCCGACGCGACGCAAAAGGTCGCGAGCGACTTGTTGAGCTTCCTCTTCCTCGCGTTCCCGCACCAATTTCTGAGCCAGTGTTATGTTTTCTAGCACTGTCAAATGCGGGAAGAGATTAAACAATTGGAAGACCATTCCAACCTCTGCTCGGATTTCATCAATATCAATATCCGGCGTGGTTAAATCGACGCCGTCAACGATTACACAACCGGTGTCGACGGTTTCCAATTGATTGATGCAGCGCAACAGGGTGCTTTTTCCACCCCCGCTTGGACCGAAGATAAAACAAACCTCTCCCCTTTGGATTGTGAGACTGACATCGATAAGCGCTTTAACCTTTCCGAAACTTTTGGAAACATTCTCAATGACGATGATGTCTTTTGGGCGAATCGGACGTACCGAATTATTCTTCAAAGGCCATTCTCCTTTCAAGCAATTTAACGAGCAGAGATAGGCTGATGGTTAAGATCAGATATAAAAACGCAACCGTGTTCCACGTTTCAAATGTGCGAAATGTTCTCGCGCGGTTGAGCTTTCCCAGGTGTGTTAAATCCCGAACAGCAAGCACTGAGATCAAAGAGGAGTCTTTGAGCATCGCAATGAAATCGTTGCCAAATGGCGGTAAGACACGGCGAATAGCTTGAGGCAGGATGACATAACGCATCGTCTGCCCGGTGCTCATCCCTAATGAACGAGCGGCTTCCGTTTGACCACGGGCGATGGACTCGATCCCGGCTCGAAATACTTCTGCCTCATAGGCGCCATAGCCAAAGGCAAGACCAAGGATTGCACGGACCGTCATGTCTACGTTCTGAATGTGCAGATTCGTCAAGCCATATCCAATGTTGACCAGTGGTCCGATGGCTAGGTAGCTCAGAATCAGGTTCCCTAGTCCGTTAAAAACACTTACGATCGCTGGTGCGAGAACAAATGCAAAGTAAATAATCTGAACCAGAAGGGGGATCCCACGGACAACTTCAACGTAAAGAGTCGATAGGGTTCGAAAGACGACATTTTGAGACACTCTTCCAAGACCGGCGATCAGCCCTAAAACGAGAGCGATCACGAAGGAAACGAGGCTCACAATAATTGTAAGGTATACGCCCTCAATGAGGAAGAGAAAAGCATCTTGATAGTCTGGTGCGACGTAGATCGCATACGAAACGAGAATAAATAACAGTAACAGGATTAATGCCCACCAGGGGATGTCGATGGCATCTACATTTAGAAATGGCAGCAATCTTGACTTGCGGGATTTGGAATCTTCATTGCTGGACAAGGTTTCTCCTCCCAGGGGTTGTAGAAAATGTCTGATGATCTCTTGGCAACGGACCGATTAGAGAATGGGCTGCGAGATGGGCAATTCCATATCGCAGCCCATGATGGATCTAGGATGCTATCGTGTAGATTAATCTGTAGTGGGATCGCACTTTGTACCGATCCACTTCACACAAAGCGCATCCATGCTACCGTCGGCGAACATCTCCTTCATCGCCCAGTTTACAGGAACGATGAGGTCGCTCATGTGGGGGAAAGCGAAACCCAAGAGTTCACCACTCGTGAGTTGGTCGACAACTTTCATTCTATCGGGGTTAGCAGCCATGAAACCACCGGCAGCGACGGTGTCGATGATTACTGCGTCGACATCGCCACTCATCAGGGCGAGAACCGGCAAATCAAAAGTGTCGAAACTCCGAATTCGCTCTTCCCCAACGACATCCATCGCTACGATTTCGTTGGTCGTCCCTAACTGGACACCAACGATTTTATCTGTCATATTGATTAGAGCATCCTCATCCATGATATCTCTTTCATCTACGCGCACAAGGATGACCTGACCAATATTCATATAAGGGTTGGAGAAAGCGACACGATCGGTCCGTTCGAGCAGGATCGTGATGCCATCAGCCGCTACATCGTATTCTTCCGCTGCCATCGCTTCAAAGAGACCGTCCCAAGCTGCTACGACAAACACGGGTGTGCAGTTGATGCGTTCACATATTGCTCGCCAGGCATCGTAGTCCCATCCAACAGATTCGTTTGTTTCTTCATCGATGCTGTTAAAGGGCGGATAGGCGTCTTCAACCGCAATCCGTACTTCACGACCCCCAAGATCATTGGTGACTCCAGCTGGAGCTGCGGGCGTCGGTTGTGCTGCGCATGCGGAAAGGATGAAGCTGGTCAGAACGAGAAGCGTAAATACTGCGAGCTTTTTCATTTATTCTCCTCCTCCAAGGATTACAAGATAGGCGTTAGATGTGATACGACAGGTTTTCTATAAAGCCTCCTTCCAGTATCTATTTGGTAGATGTTTTTTTTGATATTTACATTGCTATTTGAAATAGCAAGAGGGCCATAGAATAACCTCGGTGTATAGGAAACGCATGTTTATTATACGCTAAATACTCGTTCACATGAATCCCGTTTGATTGGAAAGATAAAATTCGATACGACACCGCTGGGCCTCAAGCAAAGTAGCTTTATTCAGATGAAAGAGGTTCATAAAGGAGGGAAAAAAACCGTATGGGGGATATGTTTACGGAAGAACACAAATTCGGTCTGCCAACTGCTAGCGGCATGCTGATCCACGTAAGCACATACCGGTTCAATCGAAGTTCTACTGGTTGTATGAGCTTTCGAACTCAGGCGTGTTCTTAAACTGTGTTTTATGGTGAGGAAAGTGACTGCTCTTCGGGATTTAGAGGCCATTGCGTAATAAAGATCGTTTCCTTACGGAGCGGGAGCAGTAAGCCGAAAGTTGTGGCAACGAGGGAGGGTGGTTCTGAGCAATAGGCGTGGTCTGGGATTAAATTGAAAAGGTCGGTTAGATCAAGTGTATCGCCTAGAACTTGCACTCGTTCCACCAAGGCGCGCAAAATCTTCGTTTGGGCTTCTAATGACTGCGAAGGGTCTTCGTAGAAGAATCGCAAGGCATTGACAACTGTCTCACCATCCATTGAGCTGCCTCCCAGAGGAACACCCGTGAGATAATCGATCAGTGTCGCGAAGCCTTGTTCATCGAGGACAAGAATGACGTTCGGTTCCGAGATGTGAATTTCTTGTAGTGCGACGAGAAAGGCTTTGGCGACTCCATTTTCACCGTGCCATTGAAACAAATCCGCTAAGGAAGGTGAGGATACATCGGCTGCATAATCCGTTGGTAATCCGTAAAGGAAGATTTCTTTTTCAGGGAAGCGGAAGCTGGCAAACCAAACGGCGAGCAGCCTTGGCTCTGGGAGGCTGAGGTCATCAACACCTAGGATTAGAGCTGTCTTCTGATGAGTTACCGAAGGGGGGACCGTGGGTGTTGCTTGCGGGAAAATAGAGATGCGATTAGACACGTTGAGATAGACACTCAGCGCACCCACGACGAAACAAATCAGGATGATTATGAGCATCGGAAAGCGTGACGTTTTTCTGTTCATGATGGGCGCATCTAGAGGCTGCAAACCATAAGCATGCGCCCTGATTGTACTCTGGGCGCATGCGTGCTGCAATCCGAGAACTTCACTGATGTTCAGGCCGACGGACCGCGGGTGTCGTGGATAAAGATGAGAAGTGATGACTAGCAGACACTCCCTGCTTTTCATATGCCGTGAACAGATGTTACAAGATGAGAAGCAGTTTGGGATGTAATTGTTAGAAGAGGCCTGTGCGAAGGAGCATCCCGCCAAACATCCTGCCTACAAAATAAGCCACAATGCCAGCGACAACGTAGGGCATATAGGTTGCGGGTTTTCCTAGTGTGGGCTTATAGCGTACCGCCCAACCCAGCAATGCGGATATCAGTCGCCAGAAGCCCAACTTGATGCTCATCGTCACCTTGATTCGTATCTCATCCATAGTCATTTTGATGTACTCATTCGCAGGATGCGGCCTTTTTCATCTGTGATCACACGAACGATTCTGCGCATCGTCTTCCCGCCAGGTAATTCTGCATCACCCTTAAACGTCAGAACGTAGCGCAAACCGTTTGGGGATTTCGTATCCCGCTTCACACTCGGCCGCACCCCTACCATCTCCGGGAACTCCCGGCCTACGTGTTTGCTAAGTTTGATTATCGTGTCTCGATCCATTCAAGATCCTCATTCGATGGAAGCCCGTCGCCGTAGGAAGGTCGGCAAATCCAAGTCGTCACGTGCGAGCTGAGGCTGTCGCTCCGATGGTTCGGATAGCTGATGCGATTGTTCGATCGGCAGCCCGCGAACGGGTCGACCCCCGATCCCAGTCACAATCAGGATAACTTGTGCTCGACCTGTCATCATCTCCTCTGTTGAAGCACCTAGAATGAGATCGCACTCCGGAGGCAGCGATTTACGCAACTCGTCGACCGCCTCACCTACTTCATGCAATGTGAGATCTTCTCCTCCGGTATAGTGAACCAATACCCCAGATGCCTGCTCAAGACTTTGAACTTCCAGCAAAGGGTGGCTTATGGCCTGACGTACCGCGGCCTCCGCCTTATCCTCACCCTCGCCCAATCCGATCGCCATCAACGCTCCTCCACCATTGAGGATCAACTGGCGTACGTGGGCAAAATCCACGTTGATCAACCCCGGGCGCGTGATCAACTCTGCGATGCCCTGCACGCCTTGTCGTAGAACGTCGTCTGCTAAGCGGAAGGCAACTTCGAGACTCAAATCTCTCGGTGCGATCTGCAACAATCGATCGTTGGGCACGGTAAGCAGGGTGTGCGTGTGGGGCTGGAGTTTCCGAACTCCTTCCAAAGCATTCTGCGCTCGCCGCTTCATCTCGAAGGCGAATGGAAGCGTAACGACGGCGATCACTACGGCCCCAATTTCCTTGGCGATCTCTGCGGCGATCGGGGCTGCGCCAGTGCCGGTTCCGCCGCCCATCCCGGCCGTGATAAAGACCATGTCGGCGCCTTTCAAGATGGTAGCGATTTCGCGACTACTCTCCATCGCAGCCGAAGCCCCGGTGCGTGGATCGCCCCCAGCTCCGAGTCCACGGGTTACTCTTGGGCCAAGCTGAAGCCGCGTGGGAGCGAGACTGGAAGACAGAGCTTGCCGGTCGGTGTTCGCCGCGATGAAATCGACATCCGTGAGACCAAGCTGTATCATTCGATCGACGGCATTAGACCCGCCACCTCCCAAGCCGAACACTTTAATTTTGACGTGCCCGATCCGCTCCTCACCGAGTTGCGGGTCCGCTTGGATTTCATTATGGGCGAAAAGGCTTTCAGGCATCAGAACCTCCGGGAGGGGGTTTTTGGGAGTTCGCTTCAAAAGCGTACCTGTCCGGGCTTTGGGAGTTGTAATCCTTGCTGTCGGTGCCCACGATGAGCCGCTCGACTTTACATCCCGCTGCGAGCAACTCTTCTTCCACCTTATGGTGAATCACAGCTTCGTCGCCGAAAAGTGTGACCTGATGTGCCATGCGTGCCTCTTTTGGTGAAAACCCGATGACCGGCTTAGTGGCAATGGCGAAAGGAATGACGGCCTGCAACGCCTGAACCGCATCCGTATCGGGAGGTAAAAGGACGTAATGCTTCAAGGGCTTTCGAATGGCGGCCGTGGGCTGCTTGATCTGAAGGTTCAACAATCGTTGGAATGCCTCAACGATCGGGAGTGGGGTTTCTATGGTCGGATACCACGCCGCGTGAAATGCTGGTGAATCTTCAGCCGCAGCGAGACAGTGGAATGCAAAATTACGCACATTCTCAGGGATCTGATTTTGGAGCAAAGCTCGTGCGATGGCGAAATTTTGCTCTGTGTGGGGATCAAAACTGCTATTCGTTTGCGGTGGTGATGGCAAGGCACCACCAGCGACAACAAGCATGGGGAGCGCCTTTCCGACTACCTGCGTGGAGATTTCAGAATACCACTCGAAGATGCGGAAACCAATCTGATCCTGGCAATTTACCGGTGTGTGGTAAGGCTTTGCTTCTGGCCACTGAGATGGTCCACCTGCTCCCCAATCAAGCGGTTTGTCGTAGGTCCAGGCGTAGATCGCAAGGGTCAATTCCTCGATCAATGTTGTATCTACACGTCTGAGCAACGATTCGAGGGCAGTTTTTAGAAAAGAGACGTCCCAATAGTCCCCACCGGGTTCCAAGGGAGGGAACACGGGATGCAGGCCGAATGTGCGTTGGTTCTCTAGGATCGGGATACAGTGGTCAAGAAATCGTTCAACCAATCCTTTCCTCCCCCATTCAGAATGGACCCATTTTTGACGTAGGTTAGGTCGATCGTGAATAACGACATAGTGAAGACCCCACTGGGCATAGCTGCGTAGAATTGGAGAAAGGTCTGTCGGGGGTATGCGACCGATTGGCATTGGTATATGGATGATAGGTTCGATCCCAGCTTCAATGAGGCCTTTAAGGAACGGCTCCGGAACTGCACGCTCCGGTGAGGATTGCAAAGTTAACCAGTGAGCGCCAAGTGCCTTCAGGATTGGCAACCAGGTATGTAGATCGTTCTGGGTGTAATGAAGGTCATCCGGGTAATAGACAAACCCTACGCGGGCGTTGTTTGATGACATAGAATTCGCGATCCTCCATACTCTATATGGATGCAAGTTCTGTGCCTGTTTTTTCTTATCGCGAAACGGAAAATTTCAATACTTTGCCGTGTGGATCAATAGTCAGGCGGGCAAAATGGGGATGGCGATGGTCGCCATCACGCACATGCTTTGCAAAGGTGAATACGCGTGATGAATGCTCACCGGCGGCGAGGCGTTTGATCCCTATCTGGTGGGAAGGGCACTCGTGATTCTCACCGTCACACCCGTAGAAAGGTTGTGGATGTATTCGGCACTTTGCATCCACCATCCCAGGTAGATATTGAGANNACAGTTTTCATACGCTGTGGGCGCGTTGTACGTCTCACGATTACCTTTTGCCCTGGCCGAGCGATTCGCAAGGAGGGGTTGTATAAAGGATCGCCATAAAGCACAAAGGAGATGAGCGTTTTTTGGTCTTCGCCATCGAGATAGCCCTGCCTACGGTGCATCTCGGCAGCAAGCATGAGTTTCGCCCTTCGCAATGCCTCACCAGAAGGGATTCTTTGGTTTAGTTGGTTCCAGAAGAATCGGCCGAGGAGATCCGCCGCGATGAGCGGTGGCGTGACCGATCCGTAGGATATCTTTGTGGAGCCAACCACGGTGCGAGTCCCCGAAGATAGGAATTTCAGACAGAGCGCAGTTTCGATCGACTTTCCTTGGATGTTGCCGCCATAACAAGCTTCAGTAAAGACAACTTTTGGTGCGTTTCCGCTGTCAATGACATCCTGCGGGCGCAAAGCGATCGGAAAGTCTGGGCCAGGTCCTTGGTCCATTAGTGGGTCCCGTTGGCCAAACCATTCGGGTGCGTCTTCCAAGCCGTGAAGGTTGAAGTAAGAAAGTCGCAATGGACGTAATGCCAGAGCAGGCAGGCTATCAGCCTGTGCGGGTGGGGAGGTGAGCAACGAGCTAGGTTCGCCGATCGATTTATAGACGGCAAGCGATGCCTTCCTCCAAATACTTGCTGTGTAACCGAGTGAACGCGGTTTACGCCTGAAAAAGCGCTCTAATCTCATGTGTAGCCAAATGCGTAATCGCGTCCAGAAGCCGACACGTTGAATCGATATCTTGTGTTCCTGGATAGCGTTGTCGAGGAGCTCAAGGAGTAGATCGGGGGACTTCCCTGTAGGTAGACGCCCTGTTGGCCACTCGGGTGCAAAGTAATTCTCGTCCGTCGTGGCGTAAGGGTTGTCGGATAAAATGATCTCGTCGTCGTCGTCGACAGGGTTTGGTAGTCGATGAAAGGGTACGACATTATCGGCACCGACAATTAGTATTGCACCGATCATCTCGCTACGCTGGGCGAGCGCTTGATCGAAATCGGCAATGCGTAGTTTGATTTGCCAGGCATTACCGGGATCTGCGGGTAGAAGACCAAAGGATTCGAGAGAGCTAGGGTCGTCGATATAGAGTCGATATGCCGTCCAGCCAGGGCGTCGGCGTATCGTTTCAACAAGCGAAAGGATCTTGTTGTCTACCTGATCGAAAACGTCCTCGCCGAAATTCTGCATCAATCTCGTGCGGCTTGTAAGTACGATGTATGCGGGAACTCGTCTGTCTTCGTCCGCACGTTGACGGCGTGCATTCACTCTCTCCGCGAGACGGAGGAAATCTGCCTCTACCTCCAAGAACTCATCTGTGGTGGATGGATTGGCGCGAACGGAGTGATCACCAGGATCGGGACCTCTGAACATCTCGCCAGCCAGGGGCTCTGGAGTGTTGCTTTCCTTTGTGTGGACAGTAACAATGTCTTCCTCAAGGATAGCTGTCTTCTTTGCAGGATGTTGATTGGCATCACTGTATATCGTCTCTTCTTCTCCGATCCCTGAACCATCCGAACTGGCGTCTATTGTTCCTGGAACTTCCGGTATCGGTCCGTCGTCTTTCGATGCTCCACCAAGTTTGTTTCCACCCAACACGGCTGCCACCTCGGCAGGAATAGGTGTGCTCAGCTCAACGCGGAGGTTGGTAGGCCATAGACCGCTATAGGGGTGGTCCGCACCAAGAACTCGTTCAGCAATCCGCCCTAAAGGATCGTCACTAGATGCCTGGTGGAGGTGCGACACACCGCGAGCATCTTCGCCTTTTGCGAGTAACTCAACGGCAAGCAAGAGACGGAAAGCGACACAGTTTGGCCAGCGATCATAGCCCGATCGAACGAGGGATATCGCCGCTGTCCGCATGCCAGCTTTCAATTGCGCCCATGTCGCGATCAGGATTGGCAGAGGCAAGTTCGGGTCGGCGGTCACCGCTTCCAGTGCCGTCACAACTGCAGTTTGAACATCTCCATTCTCCAGGGCTCGGATACTTTCGCTCAAGTTGATCGCCCAGGCTGGAGCTTGATGCGGATCCAAGATATTGCCTCGAAGTGCTTCTGCGCAAGCGTGGTATACGCTCGATCGTGTTGGGCTCCCGACTTCTTGAAGCACCCCCGCCAGAAGATCGTATGCAGCGATGTGTTCCGGATCTGTATAGATAACGTTGGTCAATCTTTCGATGGCCTTGTCGAAGCGTAGCTGATCGATTTCTACCCTGGCGAGCATAAGATGAACTTCCAGATCACCTGGCCAAGAGGAGAGCCAATCCATTGCCGAAGTGCTCGCGTAATCAAGTCGACCTGCGAGCCTTGAAGCTTGATGCAGTTTGATGAAATCTGAGCGATCGATCATCACCTCTGTCCTTATATTCCGCCATGAACCAGCTCGAGAGCCCGAACGGCTGCAAGCTGCTGTAGTGCTTCAGAATCTTTGGGGTTGATTTCCACCGCGCGTTCGAACATACGCGCGGCTTGATGATAGGCCTTCTGTTGCTTGTAGATCAGGCCCGCCATGTAATGAGATTGCTCGTCTTCGGGATCAAGGTGCAATGCGCGCTGGAAGGCTTCGAGAGCCAGAGGCATCTCGCGCCGTTGTTCATAGACCAATCCCAATTCCCTTGAGACCAGGGCATCTAATGTCCCATTGGCTTGCGCTTTGAGAAGTTCATCCAACGCACGGTCCAGTTGACCGGATCGACGGCATAAGCGCCCCATCAACAATCGATATGAAGTCTCCCTGGGCGATAGGCGGGTTGCATGTGATGCGGCATCGATCGCGGCTTCAAAGTCCTCTTGCGCTTCGTGTGCTTCTGCGAGTGCAGCCCAGAGCCGTTCTTCATCCGGTCTTTCTTCGAGCATTTCTTGTAGATCCATTAGCGCGTGCTTTGCCCGACCAATCTGCACAAGAAGTTTGCTGCGTGCAATCCTCACATTGAGCTGATCCTTTGTACGCTTCATAACCTGGTCGTAAGCCCTGAGGGCTTTTTCGAACTTGCCTTGTCTTGCCAAAATTTCTCCCATCCCGACAAGCACATCGAGATCGTCGGGCGCGAGTCGGGCGGCCGCCTCGACATGTGCCATAGCCACTTTTGCGTACCCCTGCATCATCGCGGCTTGGGCTGCGCCGATTAGACAAGCTGGATCGGAAGGAGATAGTGTTGAAGCTCGTTCGAACCATGTTTGTGCGAGTTCCGCTTCACCATTCGCCATTGCGAGTTGGGCGGCTTCCTTCCAGACAAAACCTTGTTCGGGCAAGACCTGCAGAAGTTGTTTGTAGCTGGCGAGGGATTCGCTAAGTTGACCACTATGGCGAAGCGCCCGAGCATACGCCAAAAGATAGTCACCATTTCCGGGCACCAGGTCGATAGCTTGTTGCAAATGGGGAATGGCTGTGTCGAATCGGGCTTGCTTTTCATACATCGACGCCAACCGGAAATGCCACGGTGCTTCCTCGGGCCAAGCAGAAAGTGCAGTGTTGATATCTTCCAAGGCTTCATCCTCGTCGCCTTGTTTCCATTTCGCCTGACCGCTCAGAAACTTGGCCAGCGGTTGGATAACGGGATTACCCTCTGCGTATTCGTATGCCTGTAGTGCCTGGGTATTTTCGCCCAGTGACGCATGGCTCAATCCGAGTAGCAGCGCACCCCAGGCATCTGGATTGAGGCTTTGCGTTGTGGATGCCAGGATTTGAGCTGCTGCCTCAGGCTGCCCTGCTTTCAAGCATGCAATTGCGAATGCGTGCAGTTGCTCGCCGCCCGCTCCTGTCGAAAGTTTCTCGTCCGTCGTATGTACAAGGGTTGACGCACCGTCACCGAAGGAGTATGAGGCCCATCGTTTCAAAGTATTGATCGTGGACACCGAAGCTCCGGCACGCGAGCAACGTTCCAGCAGAGACGTTATTGCACGCTCAGCATCAGGACCGACAAATTTTTCATCAGGGGCATGGTAGGTGGCTTTTCCAGCGACTGCGTATAGCCAATGGGCATCCATAATTCGTAGACGGAGGCGTATACCTTCGACAAGCTTCTCTGCGGAGTCATGGTCGCTTGAACTCTCCTCAAGCACATCTAATGCGTGTTTCCATAGTCCCATTCGAAGAGCAGCATCTGAGATGCATGAAACATCTTCAAGGGCGAGTGGTCTTTCAAGTCGTGAAGAGACAAGAAGATGCTTGGCGTGGATCAAGTCGCCGGATTCGAGTGCGATGAGGGCGAGTAAGGCATCGGTTCTTGGAGGATAGTGAGATTGGTTCTTAGCACGCTCAAGGAGTTCTCGTGCTTCACTAAAGCGTTCTAATTTCATAAAGCATTCTGCGAGATCAACCTTGGGTTTGGCGAGGTCTGGAGCGAGATGTATTGCATTTTGGAGGACTTCTACGGCTTCTTGAGGCGCGCCATATCGCAGAACCGCTGAGCCTACTTCTATCGCAAGTTCGGCTGATGTAGGTCGGCTCTCAATCGCCTGCTGGTAGTGATTTAATCCGTTTTGAAGTTCTCCGTTTGCTATGTGTGCGCGAGCAAGCTTGACATTCAGATCGGGATTACTCTTATCGATTCCGATAGCACGCTGCCAGAGGCCGATGGCTGAAGAGCGCCGCCCGAGTTTCATTAAATTCTCAGCGCCAGAATCAAGTGCTACGAGGTTATCGGGTTCAAGTTCTATACAGAGTCGCCACGCGCGTTGAGCTGTCTCAAGCTCTCCAACTTCTTCGCTGATCCTGGCGAGTTGTTCTTGGATACGCGGGTTGTTTGGTTCCAGCGATGCTGTACGCAACATGATTCGCTGAGCTGCTTTAGGGTCTTGAAAGTCTACGAAGAGTTGGGCTGCAAGCTGCAACAGCCGAGGATCATGACGCCCGAGCCACAGTCCTCGCGCAAGAGCATCTCGTGCTTCCGTACGCATTCCTAAGTTGTGCGAAAACTGGCCTAGCTTCACCCAGGAATCTTTGTCCTCCGGTACGAGTTCCAGTAAGCGCTCAGTCGCTTGAATGGCTTTCTCCCAGTCACCCACTTTGGCTGTAGCTTTACACAAGATACGCAGAGGTTCGCTGTCGTTAGGATCAATTTCTGTAGCCTGATATGCCACCTGCATCGCTTGATCGGGAAGACCTGCAGCCAGATAGGATTTTGCCAGCCAATTCAGGACTTCCTTGGACGCAGGGAACCGCTCTCTGGCGGCTTCTAATGTGGAAAGCGCGAGATGCACTTGATCGGTCGTTAGAGCCGCTCTCGCAGCTCCTAAGGCTGCCTTAAGATAGAACTCATGATCACTACTCTTCTCATTGCCTTGCAGACTTGCCTGGTAGTGCAGGAAGGCTTGATCATTTCGCCCCATCAACTCCTGGGCTCTGCCAAGCCAATACTCCAGGGTAGGATCGGTAATTCCGCAACGTTTTGCGTCCTGAAGGTGTTCGCATCCTTTTGTAAGATTGGGATCTTGTTGTGAGTCGGCGGATTGGATCAATACCCTTCCCGCAAGGAAATGAGCTTCAGGTGGAGCATTCACAGGGAGCATCGATAGAAGTCTGGCAGCGGCTTGCGGTTCGTTCCGCGCCTCATAGGTCTTGCCCAAAGCAATCCGTACTTCCCAATTCTCCGGTTGTTTGGACAGTGCCTGGAGAAAGATAGGTAAGGCATCATCCTGATGACCAAGTTCATTTAATATCTGAGCATATTCCGTTAGACGTTGTACATTATCGGGTTCCAGTTCGCTTGCCCTACGAGCAATCGTTTTGGCGTCGTTCAGACGGCCTTGCATTCGGAGCCAACTGGCTAGCGCTGACTGAAGAGCGCTGTTGTTAGGTGACCGTTGGATCGCTTGTGAGAGTGTTTCACCCGCTGCGCTCACGTCCCCCGCTGTCTGCTGACAATCAGCGAGAGCGATCCAGGCCTCAGCCTGCTCAGGTGCAACTTGGACTGCGTTTTCAAGATGTTCACGTGCGATCTCAAAACTTCCCTGCGCCGTGAGAACCTTGCCAAGAACGGTATCTACACGGGCATCCTCTGGATGAAGCGCAGTCAAGCGCTGCGCTGCGTCCGTCGCGATCTCAAGTGCATTTGCATCAAGGGCGCATTCAACCAAATCCCAGAGGTATTCTGGCTCGTCCGCCACGAGTTCTTGCCAATGTGGGAGACTGGCGCCGGGGCGCCCTGCTCGTTGTAAGTTGGAAGCCAGGAGAACTTTTGCGGATGTAGAGGTGGGGTCTAGTGCTAGCGTCAGTTCGGCTTGCTGGGCCGCGGAATGGGGGTCTCCAGCGCTCTCCAGGGCGCGCACAAAATCGATCCGTGCATCGACGTTGGTCGGCACACGCTCAAGTCTGGCTTGAATGACTTGAAGTTCACTGCGGATTTCCCCGATGGCACGCAATCCGTCTGCCAATTTGCGGAGCCAATGATCCTCGATGCCCAAATTTTGTACACTCCTCTGAACTGCGGGCATGAGGCTCTTGCCTGCTTGCTTGATCTCTCCCAATTTTGCAAGGACAAGACCCGCTACGATTCTTTCCTCGACACAGGTTGGATCTTGATGAACAACAGATAGCGCATCCTCATTGCGTTCCAAACCTTCGAGTGCCAAGGCCAGGTTTGCACGTCGAACAGGCGTGGCATAGGCAGCCAGCGCTTGTTGCCGCGCTTCCACTTCGAGAACCCGATCTTCATCCACTCGTGCGATATCGGCGACCTGGTCGGCAATCTCGGCAGTATTCTGTGATGCGTTTTCCCACGCCACACTCAATGCTTCACGAGCGGGCTCAATTTCACCGAGGGCGAGATGGTGGGTTGCGGTGCGAGTGAGACCATCCGAAGGTGATGGGGGCTGTGGTGTGGAACCAGTCTCGATTTGCGCTCTAAAAACGGTTGCAAGCTCGTGTGCGAGGCCAAGTGCAGCGAGTTTCCTGATCTTTAGAAGGATATGACTGAGGTCGTGTGGAGTGGCCGAGAGTAGATACTTTGCAGCTTCCGGTACGGGCACATTCGCCAGCAGTGTATGGATCGCCAATGCGATTCCCTCGAGTTTCCCTTGTTCTACGAGGGGCGCGATAAGTCTTTGGGGCTCTTCTAGCCACTGCCAAGAGCATGCAAGTGTTGATCGAAGATGGAAGGGATGGATCAAAGCGAGGGACGAGATCTCCTCAATACCCCCTTCTATTTCACATTGCCGCGCGATTCCAAACGCTAGCAATGCAATATCTTCGAACGCCGCTCCGAGATCTTTTCCTTCGGCGATTGTCTGCGTCAACACGCTTAAGCGACCTTCTAGTTCATCTGGAAGCTGATTCTTAGTATCTTGCACGCCAACAACCGCCAGAGCGATCTCCGAAGGTGTGAAAGGTGCCCTAGGAGGAGATTCAATGAATTGGTGTAAAAATGTAGGCTCGTGGAGTTTCTGCCATGCTTCTGGAACACGAAGCATATACGCTAGGGTTTGTGCAAGCTCGGCAGGGGGAAGCACGGCATTTAATGCTTCTAGCACTCCCGAGTCCGAGAGTGTTGATAATTTGTCCACAATTCTCAACTCAATGCCCACTCGATTTGTTGGATAACCCAATACGAGGCGGCGATCATCGCCAGACCAAGCGTTATGAGAAAAACACCGATACCACTGGCCGTACGTACCAACTGGTTGATGGAGGCCAACAATTCGGTGGCGCTTTGGACCAAGCCCGTCACCTCTTGGGCGATACCCTTCTGGCCAAGGCGAATGGTGTGTGCGGCGATCGTACGCACCTCACGTGAGTAGCTGCGTGCGATGAGAACAAGAACACCGACTACGATACATATACAACCAAGCAGAAATACACCTGCACCAATCACGATTTGTAAATCTTGAAAGGATAGGGGAATCATATTTGCCTCCAGGTCGCATAGGTCTGGAGGCAAAGGTGCAAGTAGTATGCCAGATTGATGGCGCTAGGGTAAGCTTATTGGACCGCTAAGGCCTGGATATCGGGTGGAAGATGGGCGAGGTCGATCTCGTCGTCATCGCAGAAAAGCATCGCTCTTTCGATGACATGCTGTAACTCACGAATGTTCCCCGGCCAGGAGTGAGCCTTCAGAGCTTCGATCGCTCGCGAAGTGATGCCGGATATGTTATTTCCGGTTCTTAGATTGATCTGTCGGATGAAATTGCCGGTTAGGGCAGGGATATCGACGATCCGTTCTGTAAGGGGGGGTAGATGAAGGTCCACAACCTTTAGTCGGTAGTAAAGATCCTCCCGGAAGTTGCCTTCATCCATCATCGCCTTCAGATCGCGATTTGAAGCTGCCAGGATTTGGATGTCCACATCGATTTCCTTGACGCCACCTACGCGGCGAAAGCGTTGCTCGTCCAGAACGCGCAACAGTTTGGCTTGCATTTCCGTCTTGGTGGAGGAGATCTCATCGAGGAAGAGGATGCCGCCGTCGGCGATCTCGATCAATCCTGGTTTTCTCTTCTGTGCGCCTGTGAAGGCGCCGGCTTCATGACCGAAGAGTTCAGATTCGATCATCGTATCGGGTAAAGCTGCGCAGTTGATTGGGATGAAGGGCTTATCTGCTCGCGGCCCCATGCTGCGGATGGCGCGCGCGAGCACCTCCTTGCCTGTTCCCGTCTCTCCGGTGATCAGGACGGAAACGGATGCGGAAGCGGCTCTTTCCGCTTCGCTGACGATGCGCTTCATTTCCTGGGTTTCCCCGATGACCCACTCGGCCTGTTCGCTGGTTGAACGGCGCAGGAGATCGAGTTCTCGCCGCAGTGAGACCATTTCACGGGCGCGCTCGACAGCTTGCAGCAGGCGATCAAGGTCTAGAGGTTTTTGCAGGAAATCCTGTGCGCCTTTTTTCATGGCTTCCACAGCGGTGTCCACCTCGCCGAAGGCTGTGATCAATATCACTGGTGGACTAGGGTTCTCCACGCTGATTCGATCTAGCAGGGAGATGCCGGAGCCATCGGGAAGCACGACATCAAGCAAAATGATATCTGCAGCACCAGTGTCGAGAGCTTTGTGAGCTTCGGCTAAATCGCCGGCCTCGATCGCTTCAAAGCCTCCGTCTGCGAGCGCCTCCGAGACGAAAGTTCGCGCGGTTTCCTCATCGTCGACGATCAGGACGGTTGCACTCATGTATCGCTTCCTCCATCTGAATCCGCAATTGGAAGACAAATGCTAAAAACTGTGCCCGCATCGGGGTAACTCTCGACGTGAATATTCCCCTGGTGAGCGGTCATGATGCGACGGCTGATGGCCAATCCGAGGCCTGTCCCGTCCTTCTTTGTGGTGAAGAACGGATCGAAGATCCGATCGATGACATCCGGAGGAATACCCGGTCCTGTATCCGCAATTTTGAGTTCAACCATCTTGCCTTGAGCTACCTCTTTCGGATTAAGTGCAACAGACAATGTGCCACCTTCTGGCATCGCTTCCAAAGCATTGGTAATCAAGTTGACAACGACTTGTTCTAAAGTGCGAGCGTCTGCAGATGCAGTTGGAGTTTCCTCATCAAACGATTTGTGATACGTGACATCGGCTTGAGAGAAACGAGGAGTCCAGCGCGCGAGAATGCGCTCCATCATCTGAGCCAGATCGAGAGGCTCGATCTTCAGTTCCAGAGGTCTGGAGAAGAAGAGCACATCGCTCATCAGCTGGTCCAAACGAGTGCATTCCTTCTGAACTATCTGCAGCGATTCATGGAGTGGGTGATCTTCCCCGAGTCTGGAGGCGGCCAGTTGGACACCGGTGCTGATATTGTTAATCGGATTGCGTACCTCGTGGGCAAAGATAGCCATCACCTCGCCGAGCAATGCCCTCTGGGCCAAGATCTCTGTCTGGTCCTCAATGGCCTGCTGCTCTGATTGGTCTTTCAAAATTAGGAGGAGACGGGATTTGGCTTGATCCGGGAATGGAAATGCCCGCAGGTGAAATGGAAGTCGTGTGCCATCACGGCGGTGAAGATGAACGCGCTGTTGTTCTGCGAGGCGATTATGACCAACCGCATCGAGCAATGTTGCAGTGATGTCCTCAGGTCCAACAAGAACATCTTGGATCGGTAGTCCTTCAATCTCTTCAGGTTGGTATCCCAGCGATCGAGAAATCGCCGAGTTTGATTGCAGCACCCGCAGCTTTTTGTCGAGCGTGATGAGGGTATCCGTGATGGCCTCAAATTGTCCGTTGGTTTCAGCCTCGAGATTGTTAAGGTTTCTCTCAGTGTTGGCGAGCGAGGCTTTTTGTATGCTCAATAAAATCGCTGCATGGAACAGGTTGGCGATCACGAATGAGAGCGCTTCCGCATCTTCAGGGATCGCTTCTTGATCTCGCCATCCGGCCAGCAAGATCCCGACCCACGCCGACGGAGATCCGAGGAGTGTACACCTGAGGGCGCTTAGGCCGGCAGTGCGGGCGGCTTTTTGGAGAGGGTGCTCGGGTCGTTGACCGATGATCCAGGCAGTGGAACGTTGCAGAGGTCCGAGCTCGGCTGTTGGTAGCACATGGGGAAACTCGGAACCCATCTCGCCTTCCAGGATGTATTCCGGGGCCGCGGCCGAGATACGGTAGAGACCCACCGAAGCAGCGATGAGCACCTGCTTTACGAGATCCAGAGCGGCGGGGAATCCAGACACCCCCTTCTCCAGTAGAAGGCTCGACATCTGGACAAATGTTTGTAGACGTTCTTCTTGTGCTCGACGATGTTCGAGAGTGCGTTGTCTGGCGCTGGATGGGTGGGAAACCAATAAAAACGCCGAGCGTGAAGGTCCGATCGGAGAGACCTGAATGTCGACCAGGGTAATTGCGCCCTCTTGTGTGAGCAATGGGACGTCCTGGAGAGCTAATTCCGGAAGTTCCCAGCTCTCTAGAATTTCACCTAGTGCTTGTTCTCCCGCTTCATCCGGATAGAGTTCCGAAGGGGTGAGTGATTCGAGGTCCGTACGGGCATAGCCCGATAGTAAGAGAAAAGCGTGATTCCAAGCTAGGATACGCTCCCCATCTTCAGAAAGGATAAGAACAGCACTTTCAAGTGAGTCTGCGAGGACGCGAAAGAATTCGTGATACGGAACGGGTTTGAGGAAACGGGCGATTGGATTTCGAGGCGTTGATTCCGTTGGCAATGTTTAAACCTGTTTTCCATTGCGGATCGCCTTGCGGTGTCGCAAGCGAGCCGGCAGGATGCCTTCGATCGCACGATATTTGGCTACAGTGCGACGGGCAATACGGATTCCTTCGTCCCGTAATTCAACCGCAATTTGGTCGTCCGTAAGCGGGCGCGTTTCGTTTTGGACGATTTCCTTTATTCGGTCGCGGACTGATAAACTGCGGTCGAAGAAACGAGCGAGCGGAACGATACGGCCATCGGGAAGCGCTACGGATTTATGTGCGACGGCGCGGGAGATGGTGGATTCGTGCACTCCGATCTCCTCCGCAAGCGCAGCGCGCGTCATCGGTTGCAAATGGCGATCACCGTTCAGGATGAAATCACGTTGTTGAGCCACGAGGGTTTCCATCAGTTGGCACATCGTGTTGTTGCGTTGCTGCAAACACTTGACGAAGAGAGTGGCACGCTCGATGTGCTTCGTCCATTCCTCGATCGCATCTCCGTTTTTCTTCGCTTTTGCCTGAGTGAAGAGTGGATTGACACGTAACCACCCCGAGACCGGGGCAAAGATCTCGACGACAAGTGGGCCTGCGCCATCGGAAGGACTGCGTGAGATCGTGATGTCTGGGGCGTGATATACCATTGGATTACCAGAGCGTGGTTGTCGGCCCGAGCCCCAGAATGCGCGGCCAGGATATGGGTTGAGGTTATCCTGGATGAACTCGGCTGCTTGTCGTACGCGCGTGACGCTCACACCTAGATACGTCGCGATCTTTTCGAGCTCGCGTTTCCCAAGTTCGGAGAAATAGCTCTCGAGAATCTGCCTAGCAATCCTCCGTTCTAATCCTCCTGTGGGAAGAAGCTCGAGTTGAACCAGTAAGGCTTGGCGAGGACTAGAAGTGGCTAATCCAGGCGGGTCCACTCGGGTTATCAAATCCAAGACTCGCTCGATCTGCGACAGCGGGGCGCGGGTCATACGGGCGATTATGGCAGGCGGATCCTGGAGAAAACCATCCTCATCTAAGCTGGAGAGAATATACAAGGCTAAGCGGCGATCCTCGGGTGAAAGATCGGCCGCAAGTTGCTGTAATACATTGATCGTTAGGTCCTCAGGCGCCGCAGGTTCCCGATCCGGCATCTCCTCTTCGCGTTGCATCGATGAACGCGCGGGTCTTAAGGAATCGCGCGGAGACAGGAAGACAATGGGTTCGCCCTCGCTGTGCCTGCGACTACAAACCGGGCAAGGACCCACTCGGGGCAATGGCTTTCGACAATGAGGACAAATCGGCTCATCGACCAGTTCGAGCGCTGGATTAGCCGACAACTCAGAGATGACTTTATCCTTGAGTTCGAGGTTTGAAAGCTGTAAAAGGCTCATAGTTTGAGCCAAATGGGCGGTTGTGAGCGGCCTTTGTGATTGATCTTGAATTTGCAGCATCATTCCCCTCGGGTGGATGAGTATACACCGGACTTTTCGTGTGTGCAACAATGTTGCAAGTTCTATGCCATCAACCGTCCGTCCCGGCGTGATAGAATCAGCGCATGGCAGATCGAGTGACAATCATAGGGGGTGGGTTGGCCGGAAGTGAAGCTGCGTGGCATGCAGCCAATGGTGGATTACAGGTTCAATTGTACGAGATGCGGCCAAAGGTCGAAACCGGTGCGCATCAGTCTGGTGCACTGGCTGAACTGGTATGCTCAAATTCACTGGGTTCAAAATTGAACGATCGTGCATCCGGCGTTCTCATGTCTGAAATCAGGCGGATGGGATCGTTGCTTCTCGAGTGCGCTGAAGCGTGTGCAGTTCCAGCAGGAGGCGCACTGGCAGTAGATCGTGAGAGATTCGCTGAAACGGTCACCCGTAGGATCGAAGCCCATCCGGGAATCC
>WVZH01000326.1:119186-126945 GCA_011772595.1 Anaerolineales bacterium | reverse complement strand
CTTTAGCAAAGCTGACTGGACAAAAGCACCTATACTTCTTTGACGCCCTAGCGCCGATCGTAGATACCGCCAGTGTGGACATGTCAGTGGCTTTCCGAGCCTCTCGCTACGGGCGAGGTGACCAGGATGAGGGAGATTACATCAACTGTCCACTCGAGCAGCCGGAGTACGAAATCTTTGTGGATGCGCTCCTTGCAGCAGAACGCATTCCCTTGCGTTCTTTTGAAGAGGCCATACGCGATGGTGTGACCGCTGGAGCGCATCGCTACTTCGAAGGTTGCCTGCCCATTGAGGTAATCGCTGAGCGTGGTAAAGAGTCGCTCGCTTTTGGGCCTATGCGTCCTGTCGGTCTGGAGAACCCTCACACAGGACAGCGACCATATGCTGTGGTACAACTGCGTCAGGACAACCTGGTCGGTAGTCTTTACAATCTCGTCGGGTTTCAGACAAATCTAAAGTATCAAGAACAGCGCCGTGTGTTCCGGCTCATCCCAGGTCTCGGAAAAGCACAGTTCGTCCGCTATGGTCAAATGCACAGGAACACATTCATAAACGCTCCGAGATTGCTTTCACCAACGCTTCAGTTTCGCCAACGCGCGGATTTATTGTTCGCGGGCCAGATTACAGGGGTCGAAGGGTATTTGGGGAATATTGGAACAGGTCTGCTAGCTGGTGTGAATGCGGTTCGTTTGGCTGCGGACCATCCACCGATTACGCTTCCACAGACGACGATGTTAGGCGCATTGTGTCACTATGTCTCGCATGCATCCGAGAAGGATTTTCAACCCATGAAGGCCAATTTCGGCATTTTACCGCCGCTCGAGGATAAAAGGCGCAGAAAGAAACGTGATCGAGCGAAAGCCTATGCTTTACGTGCGCAAGCCGATCTTGATCGCTATTTAAGTGAGAGCGCTGTTTAATGCGCGTAGCCATTAAGGTAGGCATTTTTCAATCACTTTTCATCTCGACTTTGATAAAAAAACAGGCTATGCGCAACAGCTGGGCCATCCTAACGATCATCGTTCTCGCTATCACTGTGGGAGGGTGCGATAGTAAAAGAGTTCTGAATTTCGATGGAGATAATGCTCTACAGCTCGTTGAGCAACAAATGTCCTTTGGACCACGAAACCCAGGATCGCAAGGTCACGAAGAAGTGGGCGAATGGATTCAACATACTTTATCAATGGCAGGATGGGAGGTAGAAGTCCAAGAATTTGAGTACCGGGGTGTGGAACTACGGAACTTCATCGCAAAAAATCGAACACAATTGTCGTTGGCCCCAATTCTTCTTGGAACGCATTACGATACGAGGCCTCGGGCTGAACGCGATATTGAGAATCCCGCCGCACACGTGCCGGGAGCTAATGACGGTGCATCAGGTGTAGCCGTTCTGTTAGAACTGGCGAGGGTTATCGACCCCGAATCGCTCGATTTCCCTGTGTGGTTGGTCTTTTTCGATGCCGAGGACAGTGGAGACGTGGAGGGCTGGGATTGGATCGTTGGATCTACTTATTTCGTCGATCAGCTACAGGTAATACCACAAGCCGTTGTCATCGTAGATATGGTCGGTGATGAGAAGCTTGAACTATACTATGAACGCAATTCCGATGGACCGCTTCAAGAGCAAATCTGGACTATCGCGAAAGAGCTGGGATACACATCTTTCATCAATGAACCAAAATTCGCCTTGATTGACGATCACACCCCATTCATACTTGCTGGAATCCCGGCAATTGACATCATCGATTTCGATTATCCCTACTGGCACACTACGAAGGATACTCTGGACAAGGTCTCAGCCGACAGTCTTGAAGCGGTAGGACGAACGTTATATACCTGGCTAACATCAATCCCTGCTCTCCAACCCTAATCGTCATGTACAGCGTAGAATTAGATCCCCCATATCGTCTCAATCGCCATCCATGTGCCCTTCGGAAAAATTTTTCGACAAGTGCACGGAACATTGGAGTTGTATAATTAGAATATGCCGAAGAACCCTTTACCCACCGAACTTCCGAAGGAGCGAGCCTTCCTCGTCGGCGTAGGATTCAATGAGCAATCGATGCAACTCTCGGTTCAGGATTCGCTCAATGAACTCGTATTACTTGCCGACACGGCAGGTTTGGACATCGTAGGACAAGCTTCGCAACGTTTAAAACGACCGAATCCGAAAACGCTACTCGGTTCGGGCAAAATCCATGAGATACGAGACCTGGTTCGAGAATCGGTGGCGGACGTCGTCATTTTCGACGAGGAACTTTCCCCTCGACATCAAAGAGAACTGGAGAAAATGTTCGGTGATGAAGTACGGATTCTCGACCGGACAGCACTTATTCTCGATATCTTCGCTCAACACGCCATTACACGTGAAGGCGCGCTTCAGGTCGAATTAGCTCAATATGAGTACCGGCTTCCACGGCTGACTCGTGCCTGGACGCACTTAGCGCGGCAAGCCGGAGGTGGCGGTGGGCGTGCAGGATCGGTAGGCGGGGTCGGTCTGCGCGGCCCGGGAGAAACTCAATTGGAGGTAGACCGACGGGAGATCGGTAGGCGAATAGAGACATTACGTCGACAATTAGAGAAGGTTCGGGCGCATCGTAGTCGTCACCGCGCTCGTCGAAAACGCGCGGAGATTCCTACCATTGCGCTCGTGGGCTACACAAACGCAGGGAAATCGACACTTCTAAACCAATTAGCAGACGCAAACGTGCTTGTGGCTGACAAGCTCTTCGCCACACTTGACCCCACGACACGTCGGGTTGAATTGCCCGGTGGGAACAAAGTGCTTTTCACCGACACTGTGGGATTTATCCAAAAACTACCGACGATGCTGGTAGCTGCCTTCCGAGCTACGCTAGAGGAGATTGGTGACGCCGATTTATTACTCCACGTTGTTGACATCACGCATCCAAATGCCTATGCACAAGCACAATCGGTTCGAGCCACTCTGGAAGAAATTGAAGTTGACAATCTTCCAGTCGTCACGGCATTAAACAAGATCGACCTCCTTCAGAGTCCTCTGAAAGCTCTCGAAGTCGTGGATGCGTTTGAGCGCGCCGTGCCGATTTCGGCCCTCAATGGGGAGGGCATCCCCACGCTTCTCTCCGCCATTGATAACGAATTGTACGATCAGCTGTCCAATATCTGCGTCGAAATCCCATACCATGCCGCAAAGCTAATCAGCCTTTTCCACGAACATGGGCTAATCGAAAAGCAGGAGAGCAAGGCGGATTCCGTTATCCTTGAGGGAAGGTTGCCAAAACGCTACCTATCCGAATTTCGGGCTTATCGCAGGCCGGATTCGAACAGTCAGATCGCACGTGAATAAGGCTGTGGATCTAATTTCCGCACTGTTTCCCACTCACTCATCGCGACATGCGAGCGGCGATCAATCCGCTCACTGATTAACTTTACCCGGTTTGTGATCCCAGTGATGGGTCACGGCGCACAGGGTAAATAAAAGAACTGCCGAGAGCAGCTCCAATCCTTTGCACTTCAGGCGGTGGGACTATTTTTTAACAGCTAGCGACGCGAGGATTTCAAACAATTCGTCTACGCCCGCGCCCGTCTTGGCACTCGTTTGAATATGCGAGGCTTCGATGGAAGAAGCGAATTGTTCTGCAGCTTCCGAGTTTACAACCTGTTCTAAATCAATTTTGTTGCCCACAACCAAGAATTTCTGTTTGGGGACTACCTCGACAACATCTTTAACCCATTCACTCAGATTTGCTAAACTCTCCGTTTCGGTAACGTCATAGACCAAGGCAGTCGCCAAGGCGCCACGATAAAAATCTTGCCGGAAGAATCTGAATCTTTCCTGACCTGCCATGTCCCATATCGATAGTTTAACTTTCCCCTCTGGGAGATCACAGGTCTGTGTCTGGAAATCCACGCCGATTGTAGCCACCCGAGATTCGTCGAATTTACCTTCACAATAACGACGCACGAGTGAGGTCTTTCCTACATTTTCATCGCCTGCGATGACTACTTTCAGTACCGGTAGTTTCTCCATGGTTTAGTGAACTTTGATTGATCCCGAACGCATCACCTTAATAATGATGTGTGCGGGAAGGCTAACTTCGATGCATCGACAACGGCTTCGCGCAGGAAGTGTCTGTTGGCACTCTCGAACAGCCTATGCAAGTCCTCCAATTTCGAGAGCTGATTGGAAGATGGCTCCGTGGTGAAGAGAGTCATAAGCGTGGTCACCTCACCAGGGACAAAGCATAACCACTGACCGTTTTCAATTTGTGTGGAACGCATACCGGCGCCGAAGATTTCTCGCGTCGCGGAACGATACGAGGAGAGCATCGGAACGATAAGTGCTGCGTCCAGCTCGAACTCACCGATCGTAGCGATCGGCATACCCGAATCGTTCTTGTAGACTGCATACCCTAGTATGCGCGCCCTGTGTCGTCTCCGAATAGCGACGCTCTTCCCTTCCGTCCTTGCTTTTCGCCAAGCGTCGGATCCAGGCCAAGTATCTAGCCAGGTTTCAATGGTTCTCTGCTCGCGTTGGTAATGATCAAAAAGTTCTTGGAATTGTTCCCGATTTATCAATCCAGCAGCAAATTCTTCAGCCAGTTTGTTCATCTTCTTACGAACGCGCTCCAGATAGACCTGTGCGTCTTCCTCTGGGTCGTCCTGTGCTGTTTGAACCTTACTTCTTTCGTGAGCAGCTTCTTGTGGTGGTTGTGGGTCAGATACAGGCTTGTCGGATGAGGGCTCGACCCCCGTTTTTTCAGAATCTTTGACCTCTTCTTCTCCCTCTGAACGGAGCAGGTGGCGCAACCTCTCTAACATCGCTTCATCTATTCCTTGACATTCCCTTGATAAACTTTAATGCGCATGTTTCTAATTCGATTGTACGATCTATGATCCGACGGAGCACACGGTACTTTACACTTATCTACGCCCTTTGTCTAGAGGCTATTATGGTCTAGTACGAAATTACGAGCAAGTGGGCATTTGAATCAAGGCTGAGTAATCCCAGATGTTGAATGCATGTTGGAATCATGGATCTCAATACGAATACCTTTGGGATCACCTGGTAGAAATGTGGAGATCCATAGAGCCAATTTCTCAGCATCCATGGATGTGTATGCGTGTTCCCGGCTTAATTTTAGAAGAGGCGTCACATCTAGTGGGGCTGTTAGATTCGACGATCGGTGCCGCAGGTTGTCCAACACCTGGGCTTGAACGAACAACAGTCCTTGTGCATCATTGTAGAATAGTTCTTGGAAGGAGACTACGACATCCCCAGACAGAAAAGTATCCTCTAAATGCACTCCCCCTACATAGTCCACAAGCGCTGCAAACATCGTTTCGTCGATAAGGATGATCGTCGTGGGATCACCAAAGGGATTGATGTTGATAAAAGCTTGCAAGAAATCCTCGCCTACGCCTGATGTTCTGTTGAAAGAAAAAATGTCGTCCAGGGGCTTTCTTTCTTCGCCACCTGTTGGTAGGTTCGTGGGAAAGCCGAACAAATGGATGTCTCTTCTCGTGTAATGTACGCTAGCTAGCCAGATTGAGATGAGGCGGGGATTAGATTTCTGTATCCGATCCACACCCAATATTAAGATAAAGGAGGTGTCTCCATCGTGAGAGATTTGTGACCATGGCTTTTCCTGATTGGTGGGAGGTAGTCTAGCTTGTTGGGGGGAGTCATCGAATTCTCGAGGAAGGATGACTGAGAGCAATCCCAATCCGAAGCAAAGAACAAACAATGCAAGTGCGACGAGATAAGAGCCTTTTCTCATCCAATCTTTTTCAGGGATTTACTCAACAAGTCGCCTCATGGACGACGCGAAGGTTCCGCGTGGGTCTTAGGGATTGANNTCATTGATGAAAGTCTCGTGTTCCATAGAAAGTATTTTGTACTCGGTTTCCATAGCAGAGGAGCGTAACTTACTACGATTGCCGTTGAGCCATGCAGACACGTGATCTGCTAAGTGGATCATCGCCTGAGTGTCGCCAGAGACACTAATCGCAACCTCCTGATCGTCCGCTGCATCTTCGACCGACTGAATACTCTCTTTTATTCCCACTGGCAGTAGAGGAAGTCCTGCGGCTTTGATCGCAAGGATCGCTTTTCGATGGTGTGTAAGAGCATGGTTGTAGTACGTCATAACAACACCAAGGTTTTCAAGCTGTGGATTGATTTCCCGTTTAACTCGTTCAATCACAGCAGTTAGTAAACAGATCCCTCGAAGATGCCCAATTTCCGGACGAGCCGGAATAAGAATCGCGTTTGCAGCATTTAAAGCATTGAGAGTCAACATTCCTAAGCTCGGCGGGCAATCGAGAAGTGCGATGTCGAAATTCTGGCTGACAGATTCCAAGGCTGCTCTCAGTACGTTTTCACGGTCCAATCGGAAAACCAAGCCTAACTCAGATTGGGCTAATGCGATATCCGAGGGCGCGAGGAAACAATAGTGATCAGGCAGGATGTCCCTAAGAATGTCCCACATCCGGATCTTGCCCGGCAAGGAGCCACCAAGGACAGCGGCGAGTGTGCCGGTCTCACTTTCCGTGACGCCACAAACTGCACTGAGAGACGCTTGAGGATCGAGGTCGACGAGAAGTACACGAGAACCTTTCTCGGAAAGCTTCATCCCTAATGAAAGCGCCGTGGTGGTTTTCCCGACACCTCTTCTTTGGTTTACGATCGCGACAGTACGGAAATCGGCCATGGTTATCTGCTACCGAATGAGAAACGAGTCCCGAGCAACGGCGTAGAGATCTCCATACATCACAAGAAACTCAAGGATGACCTCGCTGTCCGTTGGTTGATTATCGATTCCCAATTCCACTGTTGTTCCGCCATATTCATTCGTGAGGGGTAGAAGAAGGAATCGTGTACCTGTTGGAAAGTGCACGGTCATGAGAGTTGCTGCTCCGCGAATTGGTGTGTAATCCTCGTCCTGAACAGTGACATACACATGCTGTACAGCACCGGGCTCAACAAGTGGAGCGGTGACGGAAGTTTCCAAATGTAGCTCATCGACAGTATAGACGGGGAGTTCTGCGGTGACAGGAGGACGAAGCAAAAACGGGTTGTACCCCGATTCTTCAAAATGAACCTGACCAAGAGCCGCGATTCGAAACTCTTCATCAGGAGCTGCGGAATATTCGTATTCAAATTTGAACCGTTGGAAATATTGGACCAGCACGCCGTTTTCTAGGTAGTCGTTTGAAATTGGGGGTCCAAAGACTTCGACGCCCCCATTATCATCAAAGAACTCAAGAAAGTAGTAGCAAACAGAGTACCTCGTATCGGGGAAGAACTTGCATCCAGAGTCTAAGGGGATTGTCGTATTCTCGCCGGGATCCACCCAGCCGTAAAGCATCTGGCCAAGTGGGGCGAATTGCACTTTCCAGTTATTCTCGCCCTCTGGAACAAGCTCTAAGCGTGCATTCTGGAAGTATTGCACCAATAGACCCGTTTTGGGATCGATAAAATCGACCGATATCGGGTATCCAAGGATTCCATCCTGGCCATGGTCGTCATAGAAGGATACGAAGCGGGCATCAATCGTGTGACCGGTTTCTGGGATATATCGATCTGGTGGATCGCCTCCCAGCACCATGGTTACGACGCCCACAATTGTCACCACTACAATGCCGAGTATGAGCACGTATCTCATCGTCATGCTTCTAAGTAGGAACGCAGTCCCTAATAATTGAGGCTCTCGATAGCGCAGAAGCGGTGGTAGTTGTCATCAATACGGCATCCATGCCAACTTGTACCGGTTCG
>WVZH01000326.1:104134-119171 GCA_011772595.1 Anaerolineales bacterium | reverse complement strand
CTCCTTGGCGCCCTGTCTATGACTCCTTGTTTCATTATAATAAAGACCAGAAATTTTACACACAATAAGACCTTCGATCTACAGTTTACAATTTATCAATCGGGCTCGCGATGATGAAGTCAAGACGGTTGCTCGGATATAACTTGATCCTCCTTCTCTTCACACTCGGCGTCATTCTATGGGGGGCTTACGTTCGTGCCACCGGCTCCGGGGCAGGCTGTGGTTCCCATTGGCCCTTGTGTGACGGGGAAGTCATTCCACGTAGCCCCTCGATAGCGACGCTAATCGAATTCACTCACAGGATCAGCAGTGGGTTGGCATTCCTGATGGCAATTGGCTTGGTGGTCTGGACGTATCTTGCCTTTCCAAAAGGCTCACTCGCGCGCATCGGAGCGACACTGACTTTGGCTTTCTATATCGTTGAGGCTCTAATCGGTGCCGGACTCGTCGCTTTCAATCTGGTTGCAGAAAATCCCTCGGTGGTGAGAGCTCTTTCCAACGCATTGCACTTAGCAAACTCCTATCTCCTTCTAGCCGTATTGACCCTGACAGGATGGTGGGTGTCGGGTCGCGGGAAACTCAGGCTGGTGGGCATGATGAGCATCTCCCCATTGTTCGGGATGCTGGGGGTGCTAATTATTGGGATGGGTGGGACGGTCGCAGCCCTGGGAGACACCCTCTTTCCTGCGCAAACTTTGGCGGAGGGCTTGTCACGAGATTTTTCGGCCACGGCGCATTTTCTCGAGCGCCTACGTTGGCTCCACCCGGCGATCGCCTTGGTTGTTTCTATTTATTTGTTAATCCAGGCGCGATGGATCGCAGCAGTCTCACCCCTTCCTAGAACGAAACGAATGGCATCGATCCTCTCGATTCTCCTTCTTTTCCAACTTGCGGGAGGCGCACTAAACGTCGCTCTGTTAGCGCCGGTGTGGATGCAGTTGGTGCATTTATTGTTGTCTGACCTTGTCTGGATCGCGCTGGTATTAATTGCCGCCTCGATTCTGTCGAAAGATATCCCCGATGACCGTCGAGAGTTTGCCTGAATATTACATCACGGGAAGCTGGGCGTGCAAGCCGTAATTCTTGCAGCTGGAAAAGGAACGCGTCTGGGCAGGTTGACAAGCGTTCGTTCTAAGGCCATGCAACCTGTACTCGGCGCACCCATTCTGCAACGTGTGTTGGACATCCTCGACCTGCCACAGATCGATGAATTGTTGGTAGTTCATGATCCAATGGATTTCCGTTTGCGGGAACATTTCGATACCGCGATGAGGGGAAGCTCGAAAATACGCCTGGTAGAGCAGCGCGAGGCCAAGGGTACCGCACACGCTCTAAAGTGTGCGGCTCAGATGTTGCGCGACGACTTCGTGCTTACCGCGTGCGATAGTATCTTTCGCCAGTCGGATATCAAAGAATTAATCGGATATTGGTGTGCATCGGATTCGCTCAATGGACTATTGGCTTTACGAGAGACAACATACGACCAATTAGAGTCTAGCGCGGCCGTTACGCTCTCCGGCGCGGAGGTCACCAGTATCGTCGAAAAGCCCGGTTTTCGTGCCGCGCCTCCGTGGATCGTGAGTGTGTCGCTCTATTGCTTTTCGCCTGAGCTGCTCAAATATCTCGATGAGGTAACGTTGTCAGTAAGAGGCGAACTCGAGATTCAGGACGCCATTCAGAAATTGATCCAGGAGCAGGGTGGTGTGGAGGGNNGATCTTTTAATGATCAACATGCATTATCTCCGCCTGGTATCCGATCATGATGTCAGAGCTCCGCAGGACTCATTCAAAGCCTCGGATTTCATCCCACCGGTGTATGTTGAAGAGGGTGCAGTGATCGGCCGGAACTGCACGATCGGCCCTTTTGTGTATATTGAAAGCGGTTCACATATTGGTGAGGGGTCGGCGCTCAGTGAAGCCGTGATCTTGTCCGGTGCATGCCTCCCGCCTGGCAGCGTCGTACACCACCAAGTGCGGTACGAGTGAATAGGTTAGAACTCGCCAAACTCACACCTCAAGGGTTGGGATAAGCGAGATCTGCAATTTCACTTGCAGTTGCAAACACTACAAATCCGTCCTGTTGCTTTTTATCAACATAACGAAGAAATCGATCCAGCGCTGCCAACGCGGATGGATCCGGTGGGTTTTCTCGGTTCACACCAGGCATGTACTCAATGAGGTGGGTAACGAATCCCCAAATTGAAGAGAGATCAGGATGTCGTACGACACCGCTTGCTGGGCTCCCTCTAAACCGGCATTATCGGTGTCGAGCAAAAAACCCGAGATGGTCCTGGCTTCGATGCCGCACATTTCGTGCAATTCGTTGAAAACGTTGGCAATTTCTTCACTTTGATGTGTATGGACGCCGATCTCGTGACCACGATCGTCCAACTCGCGAAGGATGTTGGTTTCAGGAGGCTCAAACAAGGCGCGACCTGTCCCTTTCACGAACTCCCACGTTCCGATTTCTGGTCCATCACAGATCCCGTCGCCACAGTACGGTTTGCTTTGAGGAATGATTGCAGTCTCTTCTCCTGCCGGTGACTGCATAATCTGAGGATTCTCTAAGCAGCATGATGCGGTGAACCATAGCAGGATCGTCAATATGGTCCACCAAATTAGCAGCTGACATCTTTGTCGTTGTATCACTTAGGAGATTCTGTGATGAAAATGTGAATTGGAAGTTGGATCCCTGCCAACCTTCTTGGAACTCTATCTACGTCATTAGGGGGCTATGATTGAGGCTATGGTTTATTCGGAAAGTGTGTTAAAGATCTCATGATATCCGCGGTCGAGTTCGTCGTCCGAGAGATGAGCATAACGCTGGGTCACTGCGATATTCCGATGGCGCGCAAGCTCCTGGGCCAACTTTAGGTTTCCACCCGAAGCGCGTAAAACCGTCGTTACAAAGTAGTGGCGAAAGGAGTGCGGGGTGATGGATCCTTGCACTTCTTCTCCAATCGATTCACGCGCTCTCTGGTGCACGATGGCTCGCCCGGTTGTCGTGGTGATGGGTAAAATCTTTTTCCCCGCACCGCGATCATGACGTGCGAAGAGGGGTAGGGCGTGTAAGGGACGCCCAGAAGTGCCGTCCCACTTCGAGCGCACAGATAGGTAGTCTTTGAGGGACGATAGCACACGCCGTGAAAAGCGAACTACGGCCTGGCGGTCGCCCTTGCCGATTAGTAGGGCACGACCTTCGTTCCAGTCGACGTCTCCGCGGCGCAGGTTGCATATTTCTTGCACCCGCAGACCCGTATCGGCCAAGGTCAGCAAGTAGGCGCGATCCCGCAAATTACGCAAGCGCGCACGCTCGTCCTCATGATGCGCATCCGCAAGATTAATTGCATAATTTATTATCTTTTCAATTTCAGTTTGTGGAAATTGGGGCAAGCGTTGTCCGGGCCTGCGGGCGCGTCGCCGAATCATAAGGCGCAGCCTGGGAAGATTGACTTCTGCCATGCGTTCGGCTACCAGAAACTCGTACCAGCCGCTGACAGCAGTAAGGTACAGTCTTTCGCTCGCAGGCGCATAGATCTTCAAGTCTGCAGTGAAATCTGCGATCCAATTTTCGGAGGACTTTGTGGTTGGATAGCTATCGATATCGATCCCTTGTTTCTCGAGAGTCTGAATGAACGCTGAGAGCGCGTTACGATACGTGCGCGCGGTGTTAGGGCTGCGCGCCAGTGAGACGCTCTCCAGGTAGGCTTCGATGGACTTGTCTAAGGTTTCTGCGACCATTTTCAGCTCCGGAACGATAAACTGGGGTTAAATTGGTGATCATTAGGTCCTGTTATTACGCTTATGCTAATGATACTTATCATAACCATAGTGATTTTAGCGCAAGTTTTTCGCCATGTCAAGCCCCCTGCTCTGATAACCCATTTACGAACATGACGAGCGCGTCGAGGCACGAGAAAGAATTCACCGTATAGGATTTCATGCATAAAACCTTTTCCAATGTGCATTTCCCAATATCCCCCTACCCCTGATGAGCGTCTCTATATATACTTTTGCTCTGGTTGACCAGCATTTTATAACCGCACGGTTACCGGCTCTGTTACGATGCTGTAACTCCAAGAGAACATATATGTAACGCTCCACGCTTATTCTGGGAGCATATCAAGGCTGAATATAGTCAAAATCAATGATCCAGTGAGCATTGCCAAGATGAAAACAAGATCTCTGACCCTATTATGTTTCGCTCTCCTACTCGGTCTGCTTCTATTGCAAACTGCTTGTTCTCGAAATCCACCAACGGAGGAACCGACCGCAACAACAGCTCCCTTACAAATGACTCCAACCTGGACGGCAACACCGACGATAGTCCCTGCGGCTTCCTGGACACCCACGCCAGCGATTACCCCTGCCAACATCGATGGGCCGATAGCGACAGCCACAGAGGGACCGCCGTTCGGTGGTGGCGAGCAATGGATTCTGACCGTGCCGGAAGCACGCCTGCAATTCGTATCGCCGACGAAGGATGGCGGTTTCCTTGTCTTGGGTTACATGGGCGAGCCCGGAAACGATTTCCCACATTGGTTGCTGAAGTTGAACGAAGTCGGGACTGTTGAATGGCAACGAAGATTTACTCAAATGTACGCCTACGGTGTGACCGAAACTGGGGACGGCGGGGTGGTGATCATCGAGGGAGAATCACTTGTGAGGTTACACGCGGACGGCACATTGGATTGGAGGAAACGCTACTCCCGCCCGCTGGAACAACTAGGAGGTCCTCCCTTCGGGCTGGTTCAGACAGTTCGAGCTACTGATGACGGCGGGACGCAGGTCCTTGATTACGGCAGTTTTGTATCCACGCTCGATCAGAATGGGGCCTTGATCAGCCAAATAGTCTATCCCCCTGCGACATCCAAGTTCGATGCATATAACACAGTCGGCGAGAAAGTTGATTGGGTGTCGCCAGAGGGATTGCTAAACGGAGAGTTAATCACTGACCGAGAGTACAAGATCACGCGCTGGAGTCCCACCTCGCCGTCATGGGAAATGATCTTTTCGTTTGCGTCCTTTGATGTCCCTGGATTTGAGCCACATTTCATCTTGGGCACGCATGACGGCGGTGTGCTATTCGGCGCTCCAGTTCGTCACCTTCTCGGGTACCCAGCATTCGCACACTGGATCGTTCGTATCGATCGTGAGGGTAAGGTGCTATGGCATACCGTGCTGGATGGCGGATCCGATTGGGAATTTGCGGTTCACGAAGCGCCTGACGGTGGTTTTGTACTCGCAGCTGCATCTAGCGTTTATTTGGATGGAGTATCTCGGATTTATCTCCGCCTTCTCAAGTTGAACGCTTCTGGCAATCTGGTGTGGGAACGTATTTACGGGGACAGCCAGTCAGGCGTGAACATCACCGCCATCGTCGATACGTCCGATCATGGATTCTTGCTCGCCGGAAAAAATGGTCCATTGGGTGACAGTTTTGAGGTCGAGGATGGCGATCTGATACTGATGAAATTGGATCGCTATGGGAAAATTCCAGGGTGTGGGTGGATGCGAGAGACACCGTTCAACCCGCCTGTAAGGAAATCGCCGACCCACACGATCCGCACTCTTTATGTAACGGGCACCGTAGATGCAGAACTCATAGAGAGTGATCAAGATTTGACCTCATTTGAACTGGTAGAAGGACACGCCACCGTTCAAGCGAAGTGCGTTTATCCTGAGGCCCCGGTCCCGACGCCCACCTCCCTTCCCATTCCCTCTCCACAGCCAACGCAATCAGGCCGGGTCTACCCGATCATCGGCGGCGATGGCATCGTAATTGGCGGTGTGCTGGATAACCGCTGGGTGGATGCCCCCACGACGGAAGCGCTCTTGGTGGCAGATGAAAAGTATCGCGTGTTTCTCGGTGGATTGACCTATCTGGGAGATGCAACCGCATTTCCGATTCTCACCCCAGCAGATGAGCCCTGCGCAGGTTCGCTCAAACTACGCTGGGAACCTCCTGTCCAACCAGAAGCCCTTGCGCTGTCTGGATCATGGGATCCACTGCCGCGGCTGACTTCATCCTTGTCGCTGGAGTTGCCGGTCTATCAGGATGCTCTCACCGAACTCCTCCGAGCGAACGGGATCAGGAATCCCGTGGGTCATCTGACCTCCCTGCAGCGGATCGATCTGGATGGCGATGGTTCTGATGAGGTGTTGATGGGTGCCTCCAGACTGGAAAACGGTCTCGAATCCACCTCCGTTGCAAAAGGGGACTATGCGTTGGTGGTCGTGCGCAAATTGGTGGACGAAAGGATTGTGACGATTCCTCTGATAGCTGATTATTATATATCTGCGCAGAGCGACGTCGTGCCGCGACGCTATGAAGTCACCGCTGTGATGGACCTCAACGCTGATGGTGACATGGAGATCGTTCTAGACGCCGTTAGTGTGCAAGGGAGGCAAACCTATGTTTTCGAGATCATTGGTGAAACCGGCAGAGAAGTGCTGCACGTGACATGCAGGGTCTTGCCCGCGCCTCCTTGACCCTCAAATGAGAGCCCAGATTTGTCCCCTGGGATGTAACAGTAGAATTTATTATCCTGAGCATGAACTCGAGATCAAGTTAAGATATATATGAAAAACCGGTGGCTCAGTTTGCCACCGGCTTCTGATGTATTTGGACTGAATTACCCCGAGGTCGAGGCATTCATTCCTCTGACTCCACGCGCGTTGTAATCATAAACCTCGTTGATGCTGCTGACGAGATCGTCCAGACGCAGGATTTGCTCGCGGATATCCTCTCTCAAGCGTTCGGCGCGCCCGCTGCGCACGTCCTCGGCGTCGATCAATTGAACTTGGCTGTCTACAGTGGCAAGCGCCGTCAGGCTTTGATCCAGAGAAAGCTCGGCTTGCTTCATACGTGTTTCAAGCGCTTTGAGCGTTTGCCACTGCTTTTCCTTGCTCTCCAAGACCTCTCCTACCTGCTTTAGCACAGCCGGGCTGGTTTCACGCCCGAGTCGAGCGCGCAGATTCTCAATCTCTTGCGGCACTTCACTCTGCTCTTGATGGAGAAGCGCATCTCGTTGGTAGGCGTCCAGACGGATCGCTAACCTGTAAATGTTGCGAATCCAATCGTTGAGTTGGTTGGCGGTGTCTTCCGCTCGGTCCCAGAGTACGCTGGAGGATCCACGACGCGCCTTCTCGAAGATGCGTCGTTGGTACTCGAGCGCCGATTCCACTTCCCCGCGTAATTCAAGATTCTGGACTCGACGTAGGTTGAATTGGGCTTGGAAGAACTTCAACAACATGCGCGCGTTGAATTCAGCGTTGGTCACACTGGAGAAAACGATCGCAGCCATGCTGAGAACACCAAGCAACGGCCAGCCCCACCGTGGCCACCAAGGGAAAGGCGTCGGTACTAAAACCGTCAATAGGATTGTACCGGCGATAACTACCGCGTTTTCCCAACGGAAGAAGGCATACTGCATGATCGCAGCGCGGGCCTCTCTGGGCAATTCAGGGCGAAAAAGTGTCATGATATTCACGATTCGTACGGTCTACCCTTTCACAGGGTAGACCGTATACTTTCAGCTACTCTATCTTCAGCCTTTTCTTGCGCTCGGCAAGTTGCCCGTCAAGCTTTTCTTTATCCAGGATGGTGTCGATCTGCTCATCTAGCGTTGTGGTGCGCAGTTCTGTCGCGACTGTGGCCTTGTCTAGACGCTTGCGGATACCCTCTGCCATACGGCTGATGTCGCTATCTCCCACGCCCATCAGATCGTCCAGGCTCTTCATGGCCTTCACGACGGTCTCTTTACTCTTGGCCAGTTCAAGCAGGGCTTGAAGCTCGGCCCGCTGTGTCTTCATTGTCGCTAAACGGGCCTCGAGTTTCACTTTCGCATCGAGCAGCTTCTGATATTCCACTTCCTGACGCGCAAGCTGTTCCTTGAAAGTCTCGACCAAACTCTCTGTGCTATTTAGTCGACTCTGTGCTGCTACAGCTGCGGCCTCATTGCCCTCGAGCAAGAAAGCATCAACGGCTTTGTCCAGCTCTTCGGATTTCACGCGCAAATCTTCCATCTTGCGCTTGATAGACTTCGCCTCGCCGCCGACGGTTGCTGCTGCGTCCTCGAGATCTTCCAGATAATTCTCGACCTGGCGGATGTACTGATCGATTACCGCCATGCTGTTGCTCGACAAGGCCTGATCCACGAGTGCGTGAAGGTTTGCCGAGATCAAAGTCGCTACTTTTTCCAACAGGGTTGCCATGCTACATTCTCCTTTTTTAATTCTGTGACCAGATCATGCTAGTCTTCGTTTACCACATTTTTTTCCCTCGCCTTTTTCAAACCCCGATACCCCATCCTCCTTGGCACCAAAATCCGTGTGAGCTCACTTGACATCAAACTGCGGCAGAGAAGGTTTACCTCCCTACCCCAACACTGCCTCCAAATGCTGCGGACATTTCTTCGTAGATCATGGCGATGCTGGCTTCATCACCTAAATAGAAATTACCGTTTGCGCGGATAGCGAGTTCTTCCAGAATGATTTCGTCAGCATCCTCGCCATAGGCGATCGTGAATACTGTGGTGTTGTTCGCAGCGGCTAAATCTATTAGGCTTTGATTGAAGCGGTATCTCCTGCTTCCGGTGTCCATGCCATCTGTCAAAACGACCATGGCATTGCTTACTTGAGAGGCAGTCGTATTGTCGATCAAAGCAGCGCCGTCTCCGATCGCATCATATAGCGGAGTATTTCCGCCAGCGTTAAGTTCTTGAATAACGTCGATGGCTTTGCCCCTGGCGTCTCCAACCAGCTCATGATGGATGAGGATAAACGGGTCCTGAGAGAAGGCGATAATCGAGATGTAGTCATCCTCACCCATTTGTTCCAGGAATTGAACCGCGGCACTTTGCACGTTTGCCAGTTTGCTCCCCCTCATGCTGCCAGAGACATCAATAAGCATGACTAGGTTGACATCCTTGCGTGCCGATTGCCACAAGGATTGGGCGGCATAAACGGTATCAACACTGGGAGCATCGAATATGCTATCGGGCTGCGAGAGATCTATGCCCGTCCTTTCACTGAGCCGTGATCCAGCCGGGATCTCAAGCAAGACGGGACGGAAACCAAAATCGAGAGACATTTGCTGGCCCTCTTCTCCCAACAAATATGCCCGGAAAATCCGAGTCGCTTCTCTGAGGTCGTCAGCGAGTAAGCTGTTCATACATGCTGGGTGAGTAGCCATAAACGTACCTTCGAAAGGATAAATGGGGACGATCTCCGGATCGCCACCACCGTGTTCGAACACCGTGCTTTCGTAAACGATCGCCGCGCCTAAGAACTGAATCCCGCGTTGACTCATCGTTTGTCCCAGCGTATCTGTGTTGCTGCTGAACCACGAAACTGCTGCCTCGAAGGCACCGACGGAGGCTTGCACGATCGGTAATTGAACCTCATCCGCTCCAACCGCGTCCGTCTTTGACTGCGCTGCTTGCACAACGGCCAGGAGCGTTCCCGCGCCGGATGCCGAAAGACCGGGATGTGTATGGCCAAGACGCAAATTATCGCCGTACTGACCTCCGCTATAATAATCCCACGCGCTTGGATCTGCAGCTAAGCTCCCGACGTCGAGCCAACCAAGGTCCCGCCCCGGCCATCCTAATGCCTCCGCAATTGGTTTCCACATTGCGATGACAAGTGGACTCTCAGCCACACTTTGGCAATCCTCCACGAATTCCGGGACGCCTTTTTCGGCCAAGATTTCTGTCCATACCGGGTCGTCCGGGATCCAAAGTGCAGGAAGTGCACCTGACGAGGTCATGGAGACAATCGCCTGCCCAGACTCGATCAACTCTAGAGTAACGTATATTGGTTGTCCAGATTGGGTCTCAGCACCGGCCTCGTTGAACCGGCTTATTGCCGTTTCTAACCAAGGTCTTAAGCTGCTGTTCGCCACCACCTCGACGACAACGGCGTTACGTGGAGGTCCGGAAGCATCAAATAATTCACCGGGAACACCACACGCGGTTGAGAACAATACCAGCGAGAGCAGAAGGACAATCGCTCGCTTCTCCGCTTTCACCGCATCCACCCTCCTCGAGATCTTCATGCTACACTCAAACTCACAAGAACTCGCAGCCACTGTGGTCCATTAGCGACCGACAGTGATTAACGTCATTTCAACAAAACGATCTTCTGCCTGAACTTCAGGATCTTCCGTCTCCCAATGTGAGCGAGGTGGCAGGGTTCCTTCGACGATGAAGCGTGCCGGATCGATACCCTGTGAAACCAAATAATCCACAACAGATTGCGCACGTGCCTCCGCAAATTCCAGGATCTCCTCTTCTGAGAATGCACCCGGCGGTCCAGGCCAGGCAGATGAGCCTTTTACTTGCAGGAGCAGTCCCACGCTCTGCGACAACGTAGGCATCACGCACTCATCGAGAATCCTTCGCGATTCCAGTGTCAATTCTGTGGACTCAGGCAGGAATGCAAATCGCCTGCATGGGAGCACAGCCAGTGTGGCAGCGTCGGCGGTGCTCACGCCAGTGAGATCGATTTGTGATGATATTGAGAAACTGTCGTTTACAGGATTACCATTGGCTTGCAAGTTGGCTTGGGATGCAGATCGCGAGACAAACCCGGAGTTGACCAAGCTGGTCACGTCGTCTCCCGGCACTCCCAACCCCGAAGCAGCCCAGACCCGGCGGGCGATTTCTAAGCGGCTGATGATTGGCGTAGGGTTGCGCATGACGAGGATATTGTCACTCAAATCGGCCTGGGCCACGCTTTCTAGCCACAACTTTAAATCCTCTTCTGCACTGTCCGGGTACACAAAGCTCCAATCATTGTGGCCCCATGCCGCAATCTGTTCGGCAGCTGTATTGAAATTCTCCACCTGCGCCTTCATTGTAGCGAACCAGGCGTCGTGAAACGCCTGAACTGTATTCGCCTCGGTTTCAATCGATTGACGCGAGGTTACGATGACGTCCATGACGATGCGAAGCTGCCCAGAACTAAGGAGTGGAACGCCACCACTCGACTCAGCGTCGTAGATGTCCGGTTCCCACCCGGAAACTGCGTCGGCTTGTCCGTTGTTGAACGCTTCGATCGCGTCTGCCACACTGTCTTTTGGAACGAGCGTGACATCGACACGCGGGTTGAGCCGCGCGATCGAGAGCGCGTAGTAAACGAAATACTCTCCCACGCTTCCACGCGAGAACGTAATACGCTTGTCCTTCAAATCGTTGATCGTGCGGAACCCTCGCGCCCACAATTGATCCGCACCAGCGCTCTCATCAACAACAGCGGTGATGACGCCGGAACTTGTCAACGCCACTGAGTCGAGCGTTGTCAATAGGCAATCCCATTCACCTCGCTCAAGTAACGCGGTACGTTGTTCCTCTGAAATATCGTAGGCGGGATCGTCATCCAGAAGGAAAGGTATGATTGCCAAATGGAATCCGTGTTCCACATCCTTCCCGGACATCTGCATTTGTTGCAGTGTGAAGTAGCTTCCAAAGGCATCAGCGCCGCAGACATAGATGGGCATACCGTCTTCGGGATCGTATTGAGGTCCAAAAACCGGTTCCGGTGACGTCAGGTCAACCACAGGCGTAGTCTGAGCGGCGGGTGGTGTTGGTTCCCTACCCCCGCTAATCATTCGCGCGATGGAGTTGTAAAGAAAGCCGCAGACCACTATGAGAATGGCTAATCCCACAATAGCGATGAAAATGATTCTCGTTCTATCCATGCTTCTCATGTTTGTTCCCATATTAATTCTCTCTGCCTGGCGATTGCGCTTTATGCAGCTGTTTCACCTATAAGTTCTTTCAGAAACATAACCCAGGTTGCCAAGAACTTTGCTCACACCCTGCCCCTGTAATAATTGAAATTGGTACTCGCCTTGTTCGTCGCGGTCAATAATCAACTCGTCGGCTTCTGGGATCACGCAATGCTTGCTCCCGCCGACGCCTCCCAACATCTCTTGGTATGCACCGATACCAAAGAAGCCGATGTACAAGTTCTCAGTATCCACCGGTAGCAATAGAGGGGATTGGCTCTTATGTGGTGGGTAAATGTCGTCGCTGTCGCACGTGATGCCGCCAAGCTGCACGCGCTGAAAGGAGCTATCCAGATTATTTAACGGCAAAACCGTGAAGTGCTCGCCGAGTGCCCAGCTATCCGGAAACGACGACATGATCGATCCGTCGATGATGTACCACGGATACTGCGATGCGTTGACCTTCACGTGGGTGATCTTGAACAGATGCGCGCCGTGCTCTGCGACGGTGTAGCGACCAAACTCGCCCATCACGTCCGGAACCGGCACGTCGTAGCGATCACAGGTTTCTTTTATTGCCATCAGAAGCTGGCGGGCAAATTCGGAATAATCAAACTGAAAATCTAGCGTCATTGGGACCGGTACACCGCCACCGAAATCGAAGATGCTCAATTCGGGATACTCTCTACGTAGCTGTGCGAAGATCTCAATCGGCGGTCGCAGACGCTGGATGAAGTCCTCGATATCCAGGATCTGGCTGCCAACCATTGCGTGGTAAAGCTTCAAGCTAAGGTGGGAGTGCTGTGATATGATCTCGGCGGCTTTCCATATCCCCTCCACGTCCATGCCGAAGCGGGAATTTGCAGCTTCCATTTCAGTGAGGTCTTGATGGCGACCGTAGCTTTTTTGTCGTAACCCTAGATCGAACGGAAGGCCAGAATCTATCAATGGGGGTAACTCGGTCAAATCATCCACCACAGGTATGACTGCTTCGTGCTCACGCTTCAACATCACGATGCTTTCGGCATAGGTTGAGCCAGACGGCTTGAAGCCATTGCACACGACCATCCTCTCAGAAGGCAGATGCCCCATTTGTTTCATAAACCGCAGAATCTCGATGTCCATGGAAGCCGAGGTTTCGTGGTGTGCCCCCACACCCAATGTCGTGCGGACGACCTCTTCTGCGGCATTCGCTTTGGAGGCATATACGTAGTGGAAACGACCGTTATATCCAACATCTTGGATGACCTTGTTGAATGTATCTCGCATTTGGTCGATTTTCTGTCGAATACGCGGTAGATACACGATTTCCAGCGGGCTTTGTAGCGCCTTTTCTAGACCATGTTCTTCATGGGGACTGAGGAACAAGTTCGCAAGATTGAGGTCATCATAGTATAGATGACCTTTGTGAGCGCTCAGATAAGTGTTGAATCGATGTGAGGGGATCGCCGATTCTTTTTCCCAACCAATTATAGGATGACTCATGGATTGATCTCCGCCCTTTTCCTCCACATTCCCGGCAATATCCTACCAATTATAGTGAATAATGACTGATTTGAACACTTGAATGGGCGGATTGTACATTCTCCACATTCGCAAACATTGTATGGATTTCTATACCTGTCCGCTGAATTTAATCCCCCCATAAGCTGACGTTCTAGTTGCAAGCTGACGAAAGAAGAATCGCAAGAACTTCTGATCAGGCATCAGAACAGCTTGTCAGACCCTGGATTAGGTTTCTCTTGGATTCTCTTGAACTTGCTACATGAGGGAAGAATCGAATCTTTGCTGAGCGCTCTTGACCCGTTCGGAGCTTTGCATGATCTTGTGCACTACACCGCGTTTCCAACACCTCTTAAATGCTTCTACCATTCTCGGGTCGAATTGGCGACCGGACCGACTGAGAATTTCTTGATAGGCGATCTTGGCGTGGATCGCGTCCCGATAGGGTCTATCTGTCGTCATGGCTTCGAAGGTATCCACCACTGCGAGCAATCGCGCACCTGAGGGGATGTCTTCCTCTTTCAAGCCGTCTGGATAGCCCGAACCATCCCAACACTCGTGGTGATGGAGAATGATGGGCACCGAAGGAGCCAAATAATCAATGCCCTCGATCATATGTCCCCCTACAACGGGATGCTTACGCATTTGTTCCCATTCCTCCGGTGTCAGGGGCTCTTCCTTTTGTAAAATGGTGACGGGAACTTCTAGTTTTCCGATATCGTGGAGGATGGCGCCGAACTCCAAGATTTCCCGTTCTGACTCGCTCCAACCTAATTCTCGTGCGATTGCTTGGGCATAGGCATTGGTTCGCATAACGTGCTCGTGTGTGTACTGATCGCGCGCTTCAATCGCATTCGCAAGCGCCATTAGGCTGGCTTTATACGCGATGCGCAATTGTGCCAGGAGTATTTCATCTGCGCGCTTCAGACGTGCGTGTACAGCCGTTAGTAATTCCTGGCTCGTGACTGGCTTGGTGATGTAATCGTCTGCTCCCAAGGACATTCCCGAAAGGACGTCTTGTCGGGTATGGCGTGCAGTTAGGAAGATGAAGGGTACGGCGGTCCCGCCTGGGAGTTTACGGACTGCCTCGAAGAGTTCGATCCCGTCCATTACGGGCATTGAGATATCGGACAGGACCAAGGCGGGATTATGATCTCGAAATGCATATAGCGCCTCCTCGCCATTCGTAGCCGTACTGACAATGTATCCAGCTCCCTCGAGGATATCCTGTAGCGCGATAAGCATGGCGAGATCGTCTTCGACAACCAGAATGGACACACTGTCTTGTTCCGCTCGCTCGAGCGCGGATTTGGCGTCCTCTGCTTGTCTAAGCCGAGTTTGTACAGCGTTGAGTAGCTTATGACTGGTGATGGGCTTCTTGATATGACCTTCGGAAATCAGGGGTTCGTTGGCACTGAACGCGTCGTGCGAGCTTGAAGGCATGATAAAGAGGAACGGGACTTCACCATTCGTTCTCTCGGAAACGGAATCGAATAATTCAAAACCGCTCATGCCCGGCAGAGTTGTGGCAGATAGGATCAAATTGGGATGACCATCGCGTAGCGATTCCAGAGCTGCATCGCCATTTGTTGCCGCCCAAACGTCGTATCCGGCGTTTTCAAGAATCTCTCGCATCGCTTCGAGCAGCACCGGATCGTCTTCGACAATCAAAAGGGTGGCACGCTCGTCATCTGGTGGGTTCATAGTATGTTGGCTCATTTGCCCAAACCTGATCGAGACCCCTCCTTTACTTCCACCCTCTACCCTCAGCGTCGATACATTATTGCCCTGACAAAAAAT
>WVZH01000326.1:100597-104053 GCA_011772595.1 Anaerolineales bacterium | reverse complement strand
TCAACTTCTTATAAGGAATTTGGACCAGTAGGCAAAATATATGTACGGAAAGGGCGACATGTTGGATATCGTGCTAGAATCCATTCTTGTGAGCATGAATAATGATACGATCGAGACGTAACCTCATTCTTGTTTTTCTCTATAGCATCACCTTAATCGCTCTGTCCTTGATAGTCGGCTATCAAGTGCGCGCGCTTTGGCCACCTGCTGATGAGCGGTATTCACTTTTGAGGGAAGCCCACCGTCTAGTCGTCGATAATTACTTCGGTGATTTACCTGCGCAGCTGGACCTCGAGCGAGGCATGATACGCGGAATGGTAGTGGAAATTGACGATCCTTACACAGTCTATGTCGAGCCTACCGCCCACGAATTGCAGACAGATAATCTGTCCGGGCAGTACGGAGGTATCGGAGCCTACTTATATCAAGACGAAGAAGGCATGTATTATTTTGTACCTTTCGAAGATGGACCTGCAGCACAGGCAGGAATTATCGAAGGCGATATCATCGTGGCGATTGATGGCGTGGAGATCGGGCCACAAAGTCTGTTGAACGATGTGTTGGCGTTGATTCGTGGAGCTGTTGGCACCGAGGTCACCATCTCTCTCGCGCCTAGACTTGCAGGTGGAGATCGACTCACTATTACGATTGAACGCCAGGCGTTCCCGATACCGTCGGTTACCAGTTACATCCTCCCCTCTAACCAACAGATCGGCGTCCTCGTTATCTCGCTCTTCAGTGAAAAGACCCCTCAAGAGATTGAGGATGCTCATGAAGATCTTCTGGCGCGAGGAGCGACAGCCTTGATCCTTGATTTACGCGACAATGCGGGTGGCCTGCTCGACTCAGCCGTCGCGACAGCACGATATTTTCTTGCCGACGGTCTTGTTCTGATCGAGCGGAGACGAGATAACGATCAGGTGGTATTTCGAGTTGAGGAAATAGGAAAAGCCACGGAAATTCCGATGGTTGTGCTCGTGAATGAGGCGACCGCGAGTTCAGCCGAGGTTGTCGCAGCTGCGTTTCAAGGCAATGGACGTGCACCCCTCATTGGGCGAGAAACCTTCGGTAAAGGATCCGTACAGGTTGTGTTAGAACTTCGTGATGGCTCAAGTCTTTATGTCACCTCCGCCCGCTGGCAGACACCGGATGGTCGCTCCTTGGATCATCAAGGTCTCGAACCCGACGTCCAAGTACCTACGGAGGAGACCGATCTCGATCCATTCATCAAAGCTGCAGTCGATTGGTTTATTTCTTCACAACAGGGCATGCCATGAAGGGTGGTATAAAGGTCATCGCCACGAATAGGAAAGCCTCCCATGATTTCTTTTTGTCCGACCGATTTGAGGCTGGGATCGTCCTCCGGGGGACGGAAATCAAGTCGGTCCGTGCCAGGCAGGTAAGTCTACGGGAAGCATATGTGCAGACTGATGGGCGTGAAGCTTGGCTCGTTAATGCCTACATCGCGCCTTACAATCCTGCGAGTCACTTCAATCATGATCCTCGACGCTCGCGCAAGCTCCTGCTGCATAAGCGCGAGATCCTCCGTCTTGATGAAAAATTACGCCAACGTGGTTTCACAATCGTGCCCACGAAGATGTATTTCAAGGAAGGGCGCGCGAAAGTCGAGATCGCCCTCGCCCGTGGAAAGCGCAAATACGATAAGCGCCGAGAGATTGCCAAGCGAGACGCTCAAAGGGAAGTAGAACGCTCATTAACTAGAAAAAGGCGCCAGAAATGATCCCCAGTTCGATCGCTTCGTTGAACCAGCTTCCTCAAGACGAGAAGGAAGCCATCTATTGCCGATTTATCCCTGCTAAGTTACGAGAACGGTTTGGATTCGAGAGCGGATTTTATGACGAACAGGGACGCAAGTTGCTGAAACTGCAATGTGAACCCGGAAGTACCGACGTGACCCTGGAGCTTCGTCACATGATCGGTGCTGAAGATCCACTGCTGTACGCTCACTTTACCGACACCATAACCGGGCAACTACACATTCTGCTATATATGCTGAATGATCCAACTTCCCCTCGTTATGATGTCGATCGTATGCCGGACGGAACGCCGACTGAATTCGGTCTTTTCCACCGGAATCTCGATGCCGAATTAGCCGCGTTGAGAGCGGGACTTACGCCAGGCCAAGTGCGCCGTGGATTGGGGCTTCTACGTCACTCCATCATGACATTTGAAGAATTCGTCATATCGCTTGGGCATGATATCTACTTCGTAGAACCCCTTCACTATCATAATGCGATCGTGTTTGAGCGTTACGGCTTCAATTATCAGGTGGGACGAAAGCTCATGGAGCGGATCCATGAAGGGTTTTTAAGTGGTGGTGATTATTTCTTGCGCCTCGATGGCTCCTCCCCTTTCCGAATGCCTGGAATGGATCGATCGGTTCGTGGTCGTAGTTGGGCGATTCACGACGGGGTTTTGATCGATCCATTCACGGATGTTACGATGTACAAGCTCGTTGATCGCCATGCGGGTGTCAGCACGTTTCCAGATTCAACGTGGTAATCGCTTGTAAAATTTCGCATAGCCTTTATTCATTTTATGAAATATAAAAAAATAAAAACTATAATCAAATTAGTGGCTATGCGCATTAATGTTCTCGAGAAAATCGCTCCATGGTATAATCATTTTGGGGATGATCGGTTTCGACGGAAGTGGTTGGTACCGAATTGCAAGCCGAGAGGCGCCGAACTCGTAAAATCAGCGCACCATGATAAGTGCCAAAAGCACTGACTATGCGGCTCTCCCTCTCGCGGCCTAGCCACGTAGGATAGAGCCTCGGCCTTGATTACAAGGCCCGCCTCCTTCCACCTTCCTTGACCGGTGGGAGTACAGGCGACAGAGCGTCAGGGTGCCACGCGGAAAGCCACGAGCCGCGTGTAAGATGAGCTCTCGGGCTCCAGTGGCTGGCCCCAAGGATTGCCTGTTGATCGGCTACCGGACGGGCGAGACACAAATAGATCAACTACGCTTGTAGATGTTCGGTAACTGAAGCTTTCGGACGCGGGTTCGATTCCCGCCATCTCCACAAAAGCGCCCTCTAATGAGGGCGCTTCGAATTATCTATAAAGATCGAATCTTTCCTGCGAACTGTCAGATGGGATTATGCAGACGGAAACCCCGGCCGCGCACAGTAATTATATAATCCTTCTCCGGTTCAACGGAAGCTATTCGGTCACGTAGACGTCGCACCAAGGCATCGATCGCCTGATTTGAGACGCCTACCCCCATTGTCCCGGGCCATACAAATTCAGCAATTTCATCGCGTGTTACAACTCGATCACCATTCCGATAGAGCAGATCAAGAAGTCGATACTGTGGAGGAGAAAGAGGCGGATCAATTTCCACGCCTCCAACGGTTACGCGATGTGCTTGCGGATCCATTTTCAATCGGCCTAATCCCATTTGTGTCGCCTGTGTATCAGATAAGGGAACCGT
>WVZH01000326.1:87205-100591 GCA_011772595.1 Anaerolineales bacterium | reverse complement strand
GAGCCATTGAGATGCGTTCCGTTTTTGCTTCCCAGGTCCTCGATCACATATCCCTCGGGCGATCGTCGAATCCGAGCATGGTAGCGAGATACTTGGCGATCAGGCACGACAAGGTCACTATCCGTGCCGCGACCGATCACGAATTGATCGCTTTCTAGAGTCCACCTCTGACCCTGTAATCTTCCGGCTTGTGAGATCAGGATTGGTACTTCCGTTGAGTTGCCCTGCACTTACTCACCTCCCCTAGATCGCTAGCCGTGTATCCAATCCTGAGTATAATCCAAATAACGTGCAACGGGTGCTCTGAACCTTATCTATGGGGCTAGGTCCACGCCGAGAGCTATACCCGGATCACCTTCCGCCCCATACGATTCACGTCACTCAGCGAGGGTGATTTGCCAGAACCTCTCGAACCAAATCAAATCGTCCGGGAGCGCTACATTATCCGTCGGATTATAGGTCGCGGCGGCATGGGATCTATCTACCTAGCCGAAGATCGGCGGCTCCCTGGCCGAATGTGCGCTTTGAAGGAGGTACAGCCAGATCTCAGCCTACCCGAGGAGCTGCGTGCACAAGGTCACGAGCAATTTTATCGTGAAGCCTCCGTCCTTGCCCGTCTAGATCACCCGAATTTGCCAAAGGTCTCAGATTTCTTTTCGATAGAAGATCGCGACTATCTGGTCATGGACTTTGTCCCCGGTGAGGATTTGAAGACCATGATGGACAAGGCTCGCAGAAAAGGGTCCTTTTTAGACCAGGCGGATGTTCTTGCTTGGGCCTCCCAACTCGCTGACGCGCTGGAGTACTTACACGATCAGCCTCAACCAGTGATCCATAGGGACATCAAACCTAGCAATCTCAAGCTCACCCCTGCGGGCTTGGTAAAGTTAGTCGATTTCGGCTTGGTAAAACAACTGGCTCCCGATGAGATGACCGTCACGGTGATACAGGGCCGCGGCACCGCGCACTACACACCCTTAGAGCAATATGGTGGCGATACGGGTCACACAGACGCACGAAGCGATATTTACGCCTTTGGCGCGACCCTGTATCATCTGCTCACCAATCAACCACCGACAGAGGCAAAACAACGTTTTCTCCGTCCTGATGCTCTACAGGCTCCACGCCAGCACAACCCAATGATAGATAGCCAGGTTGAAAAAGCGATCCTATGGGCAATGTCTCTTCACCCAGATGAACGCCCACAAGATATACAATCCTTCCGGGTAGCTTTACTAGGAAGGATCCTTCCCCTCATTGGAACAGTCTCACCAGCGCGCCCAACTTTCAGCATCTACGTGCAAACCGCATTGGATCGTANNCGCTAGCGACATTGCGTTGAAATCCCATGAGCCTACGAGCACCATAAGCGTGCTGCGATCAATCCCATAGCGCCGAACCCTATTGCAACGATAAAACCTGCCAACACACCCAAGGATTGCAACAGTGCAAGACTGCCTGGGAAACCGAGCGCCACATAATTGTAGCCTAGCAGCCCCCCGATTACCGGTAATAATACACATCGAAATTGCGTATTCGGTGAAGTCGTTTCACGATCCAAGCTCGCGTATCCGATTCCACCGATGAAGGATACAGCAATCAGGCCCATAACCAGGTGCGAAAAGCTAATGATGTCCTCTGCTTCATCAGACTCTGTATCTGTTGTCTCGATAAATGCAGTTGGAGTTGGCGCTAAAGGTGTGGCAGTCGGCTCTGGGCTGGCTGTTGGTACAAGAGTCGGCGAGATTACAGTAGCAAGGGCAGGAACATCTTCTTGAACATTTAATTGCAAGGTTTCAGAGACTCTCGCTGGATCGGACCTGGCCGTAATGGTGAGCAGTCCAAGTCGTTCAAGTGAAACGCTGGTTTTTGCAACTCCGCGTTGTGTGGTCGCCTCAACAGTCGTCTGCGCTAGTCCATCTCCCTGCTGCACGAGTATGAACTCAACCACGGTGCCATCGGGAACCTGGTTTCCGTTTGTATCTACGATTACACCGGTGCCAACGTTAATAATGTCACCCACTGAAAATTCGGGTGGAGCTTCTTCAGGAGATAGTTCCCCCTCCCCTGACTGAACAGTCAACAGAATCACCTGCTCGGGATCAGGCGACGTCGCATCAATTAAATCATAACCCGCTCCCGGAACACTCACAGGAGAGGCGCCGAGTGCAGTCTGTTCCAAGAATAGAAGATGTGCGGCGACATCGATAAAAATCGGACTGCTTCCGTAAAGCGCATAATACACGTCCACCTTACTGATGTCGGTCGCGTCCAGTCCATATGGCACATCATGTGCAAACACAATCAGTCGTTTATTACGTGCCAGGTCTGGGCGCTGGTCAAGTAACAATTTCAAGGCATTTGATCCATAAATGCCTTGACTGCTATTCAGAACCGAGAACACAAGCCATTTTGCGGAGTTTATGGGCTCCTCGAGATCTTCCCTCGGTGTGAGAGGGACCTCAGGCGAGGTTGGCGGTGGCTCCCCCAAATAATGTGCTAAATCCGCCATACTGAAAGAACTCAGATTCCATGATCCTACCTGGCCTGCAGCAGCTTGGCCGTAGAGACGTAAGACAGCGTCCTCCAATTCGCCCACACCCATCCCCGGTTGGGAAACACAATCAGAGCATTGGCGCTCTATACGAACATCGGTGAAAAAGACAATTCTATCGCCTAGTTGAGGGGTGCCCCCAATTCGCTCCTCTATCTCCTCTTGAGCCGGGCTAACTAATGTTGATGCCGTTCGAGCGACGTCTGCTGTGAGATCTTCACCGCCTCCCAATCGAGAGATATCTAGTACTGAGGGCTGAACCCGGGTCGGTGTGAAAATGTTTCCGTACAGGCGGAGCTTCAAACTGATTATTCGCAGAACGGACTCATCGACGCGCTGCGCGAACGCTAAGTCCTCACGGTATTTCTGTGCGAAGAAATCAAGCGTTGCCTTAATCGTCGTGACCTCATCCTCATCATCAGGATTCTTAAATTCGGAAAGTAGGAGTATGTCATTTCCTGCAAGGAAGGCGTCCCTTGCCACCAAGTGGGCTTTGAAGGTCCTACCAAGAGGGTCTCGAAAACGTCGCACTGCACGAGATCCGAGGGAGTCACTCACTGTCACTCCGCCACCAGCATGCCAGCTGTTAAGAGGTTCTAGTGCCATCAGCTGTGCGTACGCTTGCGGATCCAAGCTGATCGGACGCGTGGTGGCTCGAACATTGCCCTGGAAACCCTGATATCGAATGTGGGAAGTCAGGAGTCCATCTGCAATGGCTTCATCCTCTCCTGGAAGACCATCCGTTACAGCGAAAAAGGGCGCCAGCTCGATCTGCTTGAGTTGCTCAAGCGACTTGCGGATCGTAGCGACTTCCTCCTCAATAGGACGATCGGCGCTTCCAAGTCCAGGAAAGTGCTTGGCGACAACCCCTAATCGGTAGTTAGATCCTGCATGCAAACCGGCGACAAAGGCACGCCCCATTTCGCTAACCCAATAAGGATCTCCCCCAAAGGAGCGCACGCCAAGATCCCCTTCTCGAACCAGTCTTGGTTCCTCCAATACATCAAGGGAAGGTCCAAGCAAGAGGTTAAAGCCCAGGGCTTCCAGTTCATCACCCATCACTTCTCCCACGACGCGAGATAGGGATGGATCCCAGGTCGCACCGATTGCCATGGGCGCTGGAAGTTCTGAGAGACCGTTGAAAATCTCAGAATATGGCGGACCACCCCCTTCATGACGGGTCGCGATGAAGAGTGGGATATATACTGATTGTTGTTCGTCCCCGCCAAACCCCTCATTGACTACGCCAATCGAGGCGCTGTATTCTGCATCTTGAAGAGAGGTGATTAGCTCCTGCAGCACTGCGATGGTATCTGGAGCATCGACATAGTTATCGTTATCCGTCTCCAACAAAACCCCTGACACATGGTGCTCGACGATCAGATTGAAGATTGGATCTCCAGGCTCTACACTAGCTCCATTGAATGTCACCAGAAATAGTTGACCGACTCGCTCCTCAGGTGTCATGCGCGCCAACAACTGCTCGGCCATGTCGGATTGAAGGGCTTGCTGCTGAGATTGACCAACGTCCAATGGCCAAGCGAGGGTAATAATGACTAGGACCAAATAGAAAAACCTGCGCATATTGGAAGTATACTCCCCGCAAAATTGCGTCACAAGTCAAATTGACTGTGGAAGGGCCTCAGGTTCATGGAGTTATCGTTTCCCGAAGGTAAATTGTGATCGACGATGCTCAAGCGCGGTCAGGCCTGAGCTCATCCTCGCGTAATATCGCCTCGCGGAGCGCTACACGCCTTCTCGGGCCGCTCAATCTCTCAAGTCGCCGGATCCCCAACGGATCGATAATCTGACGCAACAATCGGATCTGCTCGCTCGTCGGTGGTTCGGTCTCGCCAACTTTGACCGCAGTTTCTATCTCGAAACCCGTCTTTGCACGGACTCTCGATAGAGATACACCTGGATGAAGATGCGTCAGGCGCATGCGACCCTCTGCGAAGTCGAACTGTCCCAAATCCGTCACGAGATATTTGGGACCTTCACCCCAGCGGCGAACCTCATGATGCCCTAGACCAGATCGAATGTCTAACTCTGGAACAAAAGTCACCCGCGAGTGTCTCGGCACGTACAGGAAGATGTCAGCTAGCGTTGGGGTTAGATCAGGAATCCCCCCGGATCCGGGTAGGCGCAATCGCGGCCGACGGTAGTCTTTACCTATCGCGATGTTGTTAAAATTGCCATAGGGATCGACTTGCGCAGGACGGAAGAATTCTTTAGGGCGCATACGCGGCATCAGGTCCGCGACCGCTTGCACGAAACCAAGATGTGATAAAGCACGGTCAAGCCACAGGGCTTCGATAGTGGCCAACCCCAATGGAGCCCCTTCCCGGCATATGCTCTGACCTATCGCAGAAGCGAAGTACATATCTGGCGCATGTGTATGCCACGCCAAGAGAATTCCGGCTGCGACCATTGGTGTTGCAAGACCATGAACAACAGGTTCTCCATTCACAACTTGACGAGCTATGCAGACGCAAATCAATTCATCAATCGTCCATGGTTTGGATGTCTCCACCCTATCTCCTCCTAATATTTCCAATCTGAGCAGACGACCCCTCAAAGTCCCATTTGGCTGATAACCTTACATGCGACTTCTGGAGTATCCGTAATGACACCGTCCACACCCAGTTTTATAAGCGTAGTCATTCGCTTAGGCTCGTTCACTGTCCATACATACACCCGGCGTCCTGCCTTGTGCTGTCCCTGGATTGCATTTTGATCCGCGATACGCCAATGAGGATGATAAGCTTGATAGGTTGATATCTGTTTAAATAAGAATCTGACCCAAGTAGGTTCTCGTGGCATCACAAGCAAGCCCCGAGGAATATTCGCAGCCAATTGGCCAACTCGCAATAGGGAAATAGGACTGAATGAAGAGAAAAGAACTCGTGAATCTAGACGATTTACGTTTACGAGTTTAACAACCTCTGAAGGGAGGGAATCCCAAGGTGTTGCGTAATTGGAGAGTTCTATGTTGATCAATGTTCGCTTCCCGACGATATCGAAAACCTCTTGCAATGTAGGAATTCGTTCCCCTTTGAACTCGGAATTAAAATGAGAACCAGCGTCCAACCTTTTTAGTTCTTCAAGTGTGCACTTGGCGAGGAGTCCTTCTCCGTCGGTTGTGCGCTCGAGAGTTCGGTCGTGGTGAACGACGACGTGACCGTCTTTCGTCAGCTTCGCATCCAACTCGATTGCATCTGCCCCCATTTCCTCCGCCAACCGGAAAGCCGCGAGCGTGTTCTCGGGTGCACGTAGCGACGCCCCGCGGTGTGCAATCACCAGCGGGGCGTCTGAATTCCAAGACGTTATCAAATGCATAACTATAATTCTACAAAGTAGGCCTCTGCCGCCTGATCCAGCATTTCCTTGGTCATCTCAGGCTCCACGTTAAGATATCTAGAAATATCCAGGATCTGGTCACAAATATCTCGCGGGTGAGAGGCTCGCAGTTTACGGTTTCGCTTGATGTACCACTCCTGCAACATATACGCCAAGCCCTGATCGGAGTAGATCACGCCTTTGCTTTCAGCCACACTTTTGAAGATCTGCCTATAGGAGTCGTAGGAGGGATCGCCCACCTCGATTTTGTGGCGCAGTCGTCGCAGGAATGCTTCGTCAACCAAATCCTTAGGCGGTAGATTGGTCGAGAAGACGACAAGGACGTCGAAAGGTAATTCGACTTTTCTACCCGTGTGCAGCGTTAGATAGTCGATGCGGTTTTCAAGCGGAACAATCCAGCGATTGAGAAGATCTCGAGGCCGGACTTGCTGACGACCGAAGTCATCGATAAGGAATACGCCACCGTTCGCCTTGGCTTGGAAAGGAGCCTCGTAATACTTGTTCACGTCGTCAAAAACGAGGTCCAAGCCGGCCATCGTCAATTCGCCGCCCACGACGACGAAGGGACGACGAATCTTTATCCAGCGAGGATCACGCTTCGATCCTGTTTTCAACGAACCCGAGCCTGACTCGGTGGCCTCCTCCTCGGGCGCTAGCTGGTGATTAACGGAATCATACATCTTTACAACTTGACCATCGACGTCGATAGCATAGGGGATGTACATGTCCTCTTGAAGGAGAATCTCGCCAATAGATTGTGCGATGGACGTCTTTCCATTCCCGGGAGGCCCATAGAGAAAGATCGATGTCCCCGAATTTACCGCAGGACCAATTTGATTGAACGTCTTTTCAGATAAAACGAGACTGGAAAGAGCCTGACGCATCACTCGTGGATGGACCGTTGGTCGACCACGACTTTGGCGCCGAATGGCGTCATTGTAAATAGCCAGGGGAACCGGCGCTGGTCCGGCGTATTGGCTACGCTCCAACGCCTCGCGTGCACGTGCGATCCCGGCACCAGTGATAGCATACTGGTAGGCACCTTCGCCAAAACCGACTTGTGTCTTTACCTCGACGAATTTTTCTCGTTTTAGCGCTTCCAGGATTTGATCTACAAGGCCGGCAAATGGCAACGACATGGCCTCGGCCACAGTGAAACCTGTCAGGTAACCTTGAAAATAGAGGATTTTCAAAGCAAGATCTTGAAGCCACAGTTGCGAGAGGCCGGTATCCTCGACCCGAGTTATCGCAGGAGGAACGAAACGCAGACTTGAAGTCGTAGGTGATGGATCCGCTGTTATCGATCGAACTGAACTACGAGGTAGAGACATCCTGTACCTCCAGACACCATGAGAAACAATTCCCTTTGGCGCCCTCAAAGGGGAATAAATAGCACCTGCATTGGATTATATATACAGCACGCGATGCTGGCAAATGCCCACTTGTTCCCATTTCAATAACTTCTGAGTACAATCTACACCATGAAACTCTCTATCGTAATGCCCGTTTACAATGAAAAACCTACAATTGAAGAGATTCTGCGCAGGGTTGAGGACAGCGAATTGGTGAGTGAAATCATTATCGTCGACGACGGCTCCAGCGATGGCACGAGGGAGTTGTTGCATGAGATCGCTCCGGAGCACCCGCAGGTCCAACTTATTCTGCATGAGAAGAATCAGGGCAAGGGCGCGGCGGTACGTACCGGCATTAAAGCGGCAAACGCGGATTTGATTCTTATCCAGGATGCGGATCTTGAATACGATCCCAAAGATTACCCTGCGCTGCTGGTGCCCATAGAAGAAGGCAAGGCGGATGTGGTGTATGGCTCCCGCTTCCTGGGTGGACCACGCCGGGCGACCATGTTTTGGCATATGGTCGCCAATAAACTGCTAACTTTCATGACCAATCTGCTCTACAACAGCATTCTTACCGATATGGAAACTGGATATAAGTTGTTCCGACGAGACGTCATTCAGTCCATCCCATTAAACGCACGTCGATTCGATTTTGAACCAGAAGTCACAGCGAAATTATTGAAGCGTCGAATTCGAATCTTCGAGGTTCCGATATCATTCAATCCACGAGAGTATTCTGAAGGAAAGAAGATCGGCCTAAAAGACGCCTTTGAAGCCGTATGGACGTTGCTCAAATATCGATTCGTAGATTAAAAGAATTCGAGGTCGGTTGAGATCCTATCCTATAAATGCCCAGTTGGGTGTATATCGATAACGTTTAACTCAAGCGTAGGATAATTCCAATAATCATTACGCTCCAAGCGGAATGCTATATCAACAAGGTCCGGTAATTTATCTTTCAGATCCCCCTGCCGAAATGCAATGGCATCGAAAGTCTTCCCTTCTTGGCGCAAACTTAACTTCAGATGTTGGCCATTTTTCCCTACCGCTCTCTTTTCGATCACCTGAACTGACGCTGCCGCAAAAACCGGCACAGGATTCCCCTCTCCACATGGCTCGATTTGTTCGATAAACTCGAACAACGGCCAATCCAGAATCCGAAATGGGACCACAGCGTCAATCTCCAAGCTTGGTCGAAGATCCATGCCCGAAAAGCGATTCGCAGCCAATTGATGTAGACGCGTCTCCAGGGCATCTAGATTTTCATTCGCTACCGAGAAGCCGGCAGCTAAGGAGTGTCCTCCAAAACGATCAAGCAAATCGGAACACGCTTCCAAAGCCTCAGTTATATGGAATTCCGGGATGCTCCTGCCGGATGCGCGCGTGACTTCATCTCCCAACACGGCAACGACAGCAGGTCGATAGAATTCATCCGTCAGTCGAGATGCAGCTAAACCCACCACGCCTTCGTTGAACTCTGGATCTACGACGAATATAAGATCTGGAATTCCTTCTTCCCCGACTCCTAAGTTTCGAACCTTCTCCAAAGTTTTGTGTGTTATCTGTTGCCGTTCACGGTTGGAAGCTTCCAATAGATCTGCCAAACGCTTGGCTTCATCTTCATCATTTTCTATCAACAAGTGGTATGCGTTCTCTGCGGTATCCAGACGACCTGCTGCATTCAGACGCGGACCAATTCCAAATCCGATCGTCGTCGTATTTAAGCGATCAAGTTGAAATCCGGCGATATTTGCCATTACCCGAAGACCGACACGCGTACCCTGGCTGATTTGTCTTAATCCTGCTCGCACCAAGTACCGGTTTTCATGTTCAAGTGGCGCCAGGTCGGCGACGGTCCCGATCGCAACCAGATCCAAGCTTTCCGCAGAATCAGCGATCCCCAGACGCCGATTTAACCCTTGCGCTAGCTTGTATGCCAGGCCTACGCCAGATAATCCTGCGAAAGGATACGCGCTGTCAGATTGCTTCGGATTCAATACTGCCAGCGCAGGAGGAAGCGATTGACCCGGATGATGGTGATCCGTGACAATCATGTCCAAACCCAGGCCTACCGCGTATTCCACTTCCTGTATCGCGCGTATCCCACAATCGACGGTAATTACCAAGCCTGCCCCGCGATCCTGGATTCCGGTCAACGCCTCATGGTTGAGGCCATAGCCCTCGTCGAAGCGATTAGGGATATAGTGTTGGACAACACCACCCAGCTTGTGGATATGCTCTACGAGGAGTGCTGTAGCGGTCACACCGTCGGCATCGTAGTCGCCATAGACGACGATCTGCTCTCCTTCCCGAATTGCTTTGAGCACACGTTCGACCGCCGCATCCATCCCATGCAGGATGAACGGATCGTCGTCATCAAGTACTTCACCAGCCAGGAAAGATTCGGCACTATAGGATGTGGTTATCCCCCGGCGAAAGAGAATTTGGCGCTCTATGAGCCCGAAGGTAGCGAGGGCTTCTTGGACATCGGATGGGACCTCCTGCGGAAGTAGCCAACTTTTGTTCATAACCTAATCCTTATCGGATGGTGAGATAGTCTCCCATCCAGTAAATCCCTATCCAAGGACTGACAACGCGCAGTACCTTGTACAGTCACGGGATCATCTTTCGAATTGCTTTCCACCAGTCCGAGTTACTGATTCTACCCGCTCTCTTCCTGCTTGCTATAATGATACCTCATGGATCTCTCCCCAAGAGTGTCCCTAAGATCCGCGCCCAATGATAGGTTCCTGGATTAACGCCCAATTCCGCCTAAAATAAAAACATGCTAGGATTCCTCCATGCGTGTCGTGTTTATGGGCTCACCCCAATTTGCACTTCCGAGCCTGGAAGCTTTGGTTAAGATCTATGATGTGGTCGGCGTGGTCACACAGCCGGACCGACCAGCTGGCCGAGGTCGATCTGTGCGCCAATCGGAGGTGAAAATATTCGCACTTCAGAATGAACTTCCCATTGTGCAGCCAGTAAAAATCAAATCCCCTGAAGCCATCGAATCCATTTGTGTCTGGAATCCGGAAGTTNNATACAAGCCGCCATCCTTCACGGCGATCAGATAACCGGCGTCACGATCATGCGCATGGACCCTGGGTTGGATACCGGACCCATCCTCTCTCAGCGTCATACGGAAATTAAACCTGGGGAGACCGGCGGAGAGCTCACGTCAAGGTTGGCAACGTTCGGTGCAGCATTGCTGATTGAGACCCTTCCATCCTACTTCAATGGTAGTCTTTTACCTGAACCACAAAATACTTCTGGCGTGACCTACGCACCGATGTTAAAAAAATCCGACGGCGCTCTCGACTTTTCAAAACCCGCGTCATATCTTGCAAGGCAAATCCGAGCTTATGAACCATGGCCAGGTTCATTCATCGTATGGAAGGATCTTCGCATCACAATTCGAAAAGCACGTACGATCTCCATGCCTCAGTCGTCTCCTGGTCTCGTCATGGAAGAAGAAGGATATCCTGTGATTGGTGCAGCAGATGGGGCTCTCGTCTTAGAGACTGTGCATCCCTCCGGCCGCAAGCCCATGTCTGGAGATGCATTTCTTCGTGGTGCTAAAGATTTCTTGGGCGGAAGGGTTTAATTATAATTGTGCGAAATAACTAGCGAGCAAGATCTAGGTTCTCCGGCTAAGGATGCTGTGAATCATCATGATTGACTGCGCCATTTCTAAGTATATACGTCGACTTTTCGTTCATGGAGGAAATTCACACAGGGTTGATCATGTCCTCTTCTAAGTCGCTTAATGACCTTATGAATCTTCAAATCATCCGAATCCGACACCCGCCTGTTGTCTATCTCGAACAAGTCGCTGTTCTACACACCGAAGAAGGTTTTTCGGCAACGAGCTCGGATATTCGTCGTCGGGTAGCGGCGCTTCCAGGTGCGGATCGTCTGCTGCTGGCCGTGGATGGAGAGTCACTAATTGGCTATGCGCATTTGCGATTCTCCTGTGATCTCTTCAACGAAAAGACAGCCGAAATCGTTTCCTTGCTTGTCCGCCATCCCCATCGTCGAAAAAACATCGGCCGCCGTCTGATAACCACCGCAGAGACGTGGGCACGTGAATCTGGTTGCTCCCGATTGTTGCTGCGCGCCGATCCTGATCAAAGCGACGCCCGGGAATTTTTCACCGCACTAGGATTTTCACAAGGCGCCAACTTGCTTGAATTCGAAAGGTTATTAGGGGACGAAGTTTAAACTACTCCCATCGGATACAACCTCTCTTGTCCTCGGTATGAAATTTCGTTGACATCCATGTATTCTATGGCAGAATGACCAGCATGCCTTCCGTTTCCACCGAGCTTCTCGTCATCGGGGGGGGTTCCACAGGACTCGGTATCGCCTGGGACGCCTGCCTTCGTGGTCTCAAGGTCGTCCTCGTAGAACAAAGCGACCTCGGTCAGGGCACATCCGGTCGTTATCACGGTATCTTGCATTCCGGCGGTAGGTATGTCGTCTCCGACCCAGCCTCGGCCCGCGACTGTGCAAATGAAAATCGAATCCTACGCCAAATCACTCCACACACGATCGAAGATACTGGCGGTTTTTTTGTCTCCCTGCCAGGAGATCCTCCCGAATTTCCCGATCGCTGGCTTGCAGCTTGTCATCATGCAGGGGTAGATGTGCGAGAGACTTCGACCGCACAAGCTCTTCAACGTGAACCTGCCATCAACCCTCGCCTCACTCGTGCCTTTCGTGTCCGCGACGCGTCATTAGATTCCTTCGATCTTCTCCATGCTCTCACCATTGCAATACGGCAAAACGGAGGGCAAGTGTGGTTACACCATCGTGTCGAAAACTTGCATCTTCGCGGAAATGCAGTTGTCGCTGCTGAGGTCGTTTCCTTGGAAACAGGTGAGAGATACAGAATCGGTGCCGATCTCATTTTGAATGCCGGTGGGCCATGGGCGCCACGGATCGCAAAAATGGCCGACATCACGATCCCGATCGCACTTGGTAAAGGAACAATGGTCGCCATGACAGGCAGACTTGTCAACACCATCATAAACCGCTGCCGACAACCAGATGACGGAGATATTATCGTTCCTGTGGGGACCGTAATCGTGCTCGGAACAACCGATTCAGAGGTCGAGACGCCATCGGAGCTCTCGATCGAACCTTGGGAGATCGACTTTCTGCTCACTCAAGGCAGCCAGTTAGTTCCTGTAATTTCATCACAGAGGCCGCTACGGGCTTGGGCAGGAACTCGTCCACTTTATCGCCCCGGCTATGCCTTCGACGAAAAGACCCGAGAACTACCGCGAGCTCACGTGATCCTGGATCACGCCCAGAAAGACGGCGTTAGGGGCCTGGTGAGTGTCTTTGGGGGAAAACTAACTACCTACCGAGCTATGGCAGAGAAGGCGGTTGATCTCGCTTGTGAAAAACTTGGCATCGAAGTGGAGTGCACCACCACAGAGACACCGCTTGAGTCGAAACTACAACGCTACTATCAATTGCCTGATCGTCTTTCTGCGCTCTCCGATGTAGAGATCGAGAATGGCGATCAAATTATATGCGAGTGCGAGATGGTTACCCGCTCCATGATTAAAGATGCCCTCCAGGCGACTCCAAAAGTTGATTTGGATGACTTCCGACGTGATACACGTTTAGGAATGGGACCTTGTCAGGCTGGATTCTGTGGGTATCGAACTGCAGCAATCGCACACGAGCTCGCACCATCTGCACCCCATGACGGCGGTCTGAATGCTTTCCTTCAGGAACGGTGGCGTGGCATCCGACCATTCGCATGGGGGGATACGTTACGCCAAATGGAACTGACCCAACGCATTTATATCGGCTTGCTCGGAATTCATCTTTCTCAGGAGAAGGATGCATGATCGAAATCCTGATCATTGGCACCGGCCTCACAGGGCTTTTCGCATCCCTTGTTGCTGCGGAACGAAAGGCCGAGGTCACACTCGTAGCCAAGGGACGAGGTGGGTTGTCACTCTCTCATGGCTGCATCGACGTCTGGGCTCAAGCCGCACCCAGTCGATCGCTCCGCCGTTTGCCCAAGCGTCATCCATACAGCCTGGCGGGAAAAAAATCTCTTGAAGCTGCATTATCTATTTTTGAGTCGATAACCTC
>WVZH01000326.1:36153-87175 GCA_011772595.1 Anaerolineales bacterium | reverse complement strand
CCCTTTACCCTTGCCGGAATCACCCCATTGAGAGATTTTTACCCTCACTTCTCTGCGTCAAACCTCAAACGATCGGGGTTCAAGATCGACAAGGTGATTGAACTACCGTTGCCACAGATGTCTCTCAAACGAGATCTCTATGCCACTGATCTAGGTCAAAGATTTGAAGATTCTACATGGCGAGAACAGACTGCCCGAGGATGGAAACCCCTGGTGTCTGGAATTCATCGCCTCGGCCTGCCTGCCGTGATCGGCTTGTCCCAGTCCACATGGGCTTTTGCGCAGCTTCAAGAGCGTCTCGGGGTGCAGCTTTTCGAGATCCCTACGCTTCCTCCAAGCTTGCCGGGACTTCGGCTTGAAACTTTGCTTCGTGGAAAAGCCGAACACTCGGGGGTCAGATTTGTTGAGGGGTCAACCGTGATCGGTCGCATAGATGGAACATCAGGAGGGAAAAGAGTCTCGGGTGTGATGTTGCAATCGGTTGGAGGTCCGCGGGTTTTAAACGCTGACGTAGTCATCCTCGCCACGGGAGGTGTTCTTCATGGCGGTTTGGTTGCGCAACAAAATGGACACTTCAAGGAGTCTGTGTTCGACTTACCGGTAAACTTTGATGAAGGCAGGGAATTTTGGACCGCTTCTTCTCCTACAGTATCTCAGCCCTACTCAAAATTCGGACTTCCGGTTAATGAACGGATGCAACCCTTAGACTCAACAGGCAAGGTGGTATTCGAAAACCTATTTGCGGCTGGTGGGATCTTGGCCGGTGCGGATCGTTCGTTTGAAGGCTCTCGGCAAGGCATCGATCTGGCGACGGCTTTTCGCGCGGTGGAGTCAGCTTTCGAATGAAACACCCTGCCCTATCGGCCGACCACTGCTTGAAATGTAACATTTGTACTGCATCTTGTCCTGTCGCGATGGCGACAGACCGTTTCTGGGGTCCGAAGGCTGTGGGTCCACAATTTCAACGGTTTCGCCATCCTCGTTTGCCTTTCCCTGCCGATACGGTCGAATGGTGTTCGGGTTGCGGAACATGTTCGCTCGTATGTCCTCACGGCGTGTTGGTGGCTGAATTAAATATCCAAGCCAAAGCTCGAAGCGCTCCCAGTCTATCCAAGCGTTTCAGAGACCATATCATCTCNNTCACGGCGATCGTTTCGAGCCTTCCTTGAGAGAGTACTTCAAATAAATCACAATGCCCCACTCCCCTCCTTGGCTCGCCCTACACTACGGAGAAGATTGCGCGATTATTGCGTCCGCTCCCCCATGGAATTAGAAGAAATAACACGGCTCACCGTCGCCTATTTTCATGGCTGTAGCACGAACTACTACGAACCTGAGCTCGGCGAGATGGCGGTACTCATTCTTGAAAGGCTAGGCTTCTATGTTTTCATACCTCCACAACTTTGCTGTGGACTTCCACTCCAATCCAATGGACTTATGCGCGCGGCTCGCCAGCATGCGAGGAAGAATGTCGAAAGACTCCGGCCGTTCGCAGAGGCGAAGATACCAATAATCGGAACATCTTCATCATGCACCCTGTCATTGAAGCACGATTATCGAACGATACTCGAGATCGAGGATGATGGTGTTGAACTCGTTGGAGATTCCACCTTTGATTTCTTCGAATTCATCACACATAATGTGAAGGAAGAACTTAATCAGCTCTATTACGAGCCCATTCGTGCACGTGCACTTTACCACCCCCCTTGCCAGCTTCGAAGCCACGGTGTCGGTACCCCCGCAGTTCAAGTTCTTCGACTCATTCCCCGACTTGAACTCTACATTTCCGACACTGCGTGTTGTGGAGTGGCAGGTACGTACGGCGTCAAGGCCGAGAGATACAACGTGGCTTACAGTGTGGGAGAAAGTCTTTACCAAAGAGCCCGTGATTTGAGAGCAGATTTCGTAATTACCGATTCTGAAACTTGCCGTTGGTGGCTCACAAAACACACTAACCTGCCAGCTTTCCACCCACTCGAGATATTTGCCCGTTCCATAGGATTGACATGAGCCACGACATCATTCTCTTACGTCACGGACTTTCGACCGCAAATCGAGATCAAATCGTCCAGGGCCAAATCGATTTCGCACTTGCAGAAGAGGGCCATCATCAATCTCAATTACTGGCTCAATATTGGGCTTCGATGCAGGTACATTTTGACAAGATCATCTCAAGTCCTTTGGCTCGGGCAAAGGAGACCGCACAGATCATTGGCGAAATATTGAATTCGGAGATCGTGCTCGACGCGATCTGGATGGAACGACGTTTAGGCGCCGCGCAGGGAGTTGATTACGAAACAGTCCGTGCCTGGTATGAGGATCGACCCCTTCCTTCACCCTACGAACCTTCTTTTGAGGATGGCGAAAGTGCATGGGATTTATTCTTGCGCGCAGGTGAAGCAGTCCAATCCGTTCTTCAAATGCCAGCGGGATCTTACCTTGTGGTCTCTCATGGCGCTTTCCTAAACGCGGCTCTGCGGGTGATCATAGGTCTCGCTCCTGCGAGTGGGCGAATCCTACCTGTGAGGTTTCGATTTGATAACACCGGTTTTGCCGAGCTTAACTTCGACAAGGAAATGGCACGCTGGACGGTAATCCGTTCAAACGCCACCCCTCACATACATCAAGAGGGAAACAGCACGTGAACCATGCTTCTGAACCCAAAGTCCTGCTCCTGAACGGGAATATCCTAACCCTCGACGACCGTGTTCCGCATGCGCAAAGCATTGCGATTCAAGGTGAGCGTATTCTGGCAGTTGGAATGGATGATGAGATCCTCAACTTGTCAAGCCAGGAAGCAACCTCAATCGATCTCCATGGCCGTACGGTCATCCCTGCCCTCACAGATGCACATATCCATTTAAAGAAACTTGCGCTATCTGTTGAGAAAATCGACTGTGAAGTGTCAAGTCTATCGGATTGCCTCGAACGTGTCCGTGAAAGAGCTTTGACGACACCGGCAGGGGACTGGATCCTTGGGCACGGCTGGAATCAAAATCTTTGGGAGCGGTTCGGCCAGGCGGAAGACTTGGATGGCGTCGCGCCGCACCACCCCGTCTATTTAACCGCGAAATCCTTGCACGCCGGGTGGGCGAATACTCTGGCGATGAAACAAGCAAGAATCCATCCCGATATGCCTGATCCAAAAGGGGGACGTATCGACCGAGATCAATCTGGGAAACCCACGGGAATATTCTTCGAAGAGGCCATGAAGCTCATTTCATCGGCCGTCCCATCACCGCCAGCACACCAACTCGCAGAGGGAATCGCCCACATCCAGGAAGACCTTTGGCGCTTCGGACTATCAAGTGTCCACGATTTCGACGACGAGCTTTGTCTGCAAGCACTGAATATTCTGCGAGATCGCAATACGCTCGGTCTTCGCGTGTTGAAAAATATTCAAAAGAAGGATTTTGAAGCCACACGGAAACTAGGTCTCAAAACGTCCTCCGGTGATCATTGGGTACGAACCGGAAATTTAAAACTTTACGCCGACGGCGCGCTGGGACCTCATACTGCGGCGATGATAGAAGCATACGATAACAAGCCTCAGGATACCGGAATGTCCTTGTTCGATAAGGAGGAGCTCCTCGATCTTGCCATGCGAGCTGTCGACGCAGGTTTCGCATTAGCGATTCACGCCATCGGCGACCGTGCCAATCGAGAGGTGTTGGACGTATATGAAAAGCTGCGCAATTATGAGGCTGAGCAGAAAATACCGCCCATGCCTCATCGTATCGAACATCTACAACTTCTTCATCCGGACGATCTTCATCGCCCAGCCCGACTCGGTATCATCGCTTCGATGCAACCGCTCCACGCTACATCTGATATGACAATGGCGGATCTCCATTGGGGTGCACGATCACGCTTTGCATACGCCTGGCGAAGCCAACTTCTTGCCGGCGCTGTCCTGGCATTCGGTTCTGATGCGCCCGTTGAACCTGCAAACCCTTTTCTAGGATTGCACGCCGCTGTTACACGACAACGCCAGAACGGAGAGCCGAGCCCGGACGGATGGTTCCCCGAGGAACGGATCACTCTCCACGATGCCCTATTGGCGTATACGCAGGGTCCCGCGATTGTCGCCGGCTGGTCGTCAATTCTCGGGCGATTGGTGCCGAGTTATATGGCCGATCTCATCGTGCTCGATGCGGATCCATATACTTGCGATAACCACGCGCTCGCCGATATTAAACCCTTGGCCACGATGGTGGCAGGCACTTGGCGATTCCGAGAATTCTGAGCGTTTATCTGGGGGAAAACGTCGAATGACCACTATGAGAGCCGGCGCTCATCTCCCTCGCGCACTGTGAGACCAATCGAATCTAAATGCTCCATCAAGGCCAAGGCATACTTCCTCGATGTCGCGAAGAGATCTCGCACCTGCCCCACCTTAATGGTGTCGTTCGCTTCAAGGAAGCGTCGTATATCCGCAACCATTTGCTCGTAATCCTCTACCCGGAAGACAACATCGGCACTGAGTTGTATCAATGTACTGATTTCGAATAGATATGTCAGCAAATCGGTCCCTACCGCCTGAAGGCACTCTTTTACACTTGGTGTCGTATATGGCGCCTCATGGAAGCGGGCGAGCAACCGGTCAATTTGCGCCTGTTGTTCCGGCAGAAGCACGACCTCATACTTGGCGTCTCTCAATCGTCCGTGCTCTTCAATGATCACCCCTTCTTCAAGCACTTTTTCAAGAACAAGAGGATAGGATTTGGCTGCAATGCCTAACTTGCTCTTCAACTCTTCGCGTGGCATCCCAACCCTTAGTGGATTAGATTTGTGAAAGGATTGCAGTTCGAGCGCGAAACGCTGGAGTAATTCCTCCCATGCACCTCGGCTCGTTACGAGAGTGTCATCGGTAGGTTGTGCTCCATATTCACCGAAAAGGATCAATTCACCAGCTTGAGTGAGCTCTGTAATCGCTGCCGTTGCAGCTGCGTCCTCTAATCTCGCATGCTCTAATGCTTCCCCTAGCGACACTACGCTCAAAGCGTCCAAGGACTGTGTAAGAATATCTCCTGGTGTACCTTGGAGCAGCTGCTGGAGTTGATCTAGGATCTTCTTATCCGAACGTTTATATCGTCGGGACGGGTGTGGGTTTACCACTCTGCCCCCGCCTAATGTGGCGCCGGGAGAAGGTCGTCTCAAAATGAAATGATCGCCTCTTGCTGCGACAATCGATCGATCCAATGCCAATTGAAGCCAACCCCCTTCGCCAGGCTTGAGCGCCTCACGCTCGAGAACACGCACGCGAGCCAGCCTTTGTGCTGCACCGAGAAAGAGTTTGACCTGCATATTATGACGAAGCGATGTGACAGCATCCACAAGTAAGCGAAAGCGAACGTCCAATAAGCGCGTGGGCATATAATCCCCAGGTGTGCAAACAACGTCCCCTCGTTTTAGCTGTCGAACCTCAACTCCAGATATATTCACCGCAACTCGGCTGCCGGGAATAGCGTTCTTGATTTTCTCCTGATGTGTCTGCAGGCCGCGCACCCGCGCTTCCAACCCTGCAGGGAGGATTTCAACCTCCTGGCCAACGACCAGATTTCCATCAATTAGAGTCCCTGTCACCACTGTTCCAAATCCCGATATCGTGAATGCCCGATCAATGGGGAGACGCGGTCGGCCTAGATTTCGTCGTGGGGCGCCCTCTGCGATCGACGATTCGAGCTTTGCAACGAGCTCCGGGATACCTTGCCCTGTCACTATAGATACAGGAACGATCGGGGCTTTTGCTAGATTGGTCGGTTTTAGCAATTCACGAACTTCCTCAGAGACCAAATCAATCCAGTCTTCATCCTCCACCAAGTCGACCTTGGTTAATGCTACGACGCCTTGCTTGATCTCGAGCAAGTCAAGTATGGCTAGATGTTCTCTGGTTTGTGGCATCACGCCTTCGTCTGCCGCGATCACAAATAGGGTGGCATCAATACCTCCCACACCAGCGAGCATGTTCTCGATAAAATCACGGTGTCCAGGAACATCGATGATGCCAATATCCTCCCCCCCTGGAAGTTTCATCCAGGCAAATCCGAGGTCGATCGTCATTTGGCGTAACTTCTCTTCCTCCAGGCGATCTGGATCGATCCCAGTGAGCGCAAGCACCAACTGCGATTTACCATGGTCCACATGACCTGCCGTACCAATAACCTTCATTTTTCCATTCAACCCCGTATTATGAGGTAAGTGCCGTGATTATTAAACGAGCAAAGTGTGAATCGAGAGGTCACGAACGAGTAGTTGAACCCCGCTTGAGTTCACCTTCTGTAAAATGCCATTCAGAGGGAAATTCATCCGTAAATTTCGTCATCATGGTCTATTCTTCAGCATCTACTGCCCATTCCCTGAACATGGCGATCATATGCATCAGGCGTTGATGATCAGCCCCTTGGATCTCACTAAGTGTCCTCAATGCGTTAGACGCGTTCTCATCAAGGATTTCGAGTTGCGAAGCGATTTTTTCGTGCAGCCTGTTGTGCTCCCGCCATTGCTCGTCTGACGTGAGCTTGTATGTGTTCCAACGTTTCTGATCATCCGCCTGGAAGGTTGTCCATTCCTGCTTCATTCGATCTGCATTCAGCCGATGCATCTCCGTAATCTCATTGATTCTTCGTTCCAATCGTTCGATGATCGCGTCTAAATCGTCTTTCATTTGCTTGAGATTGCGATAAATCTCCTCGTAAATCAGCATCCGTTCATCAAGTTCGCCGCCCCTCTTCTCAAAAGCGTCGAATCGATCTTCCCAACCCTTCCAAGCACGTTCAAATTCCACCAATTTCAAATTTTGCTGCTCGAAGCGTAAATTTTGTGCTTCTCGAACTTCGGATTCACTTGCAGATATTTCCGCAGTGCGAACCTCAAGCCGGCGAACACGATCTTCTACGGTATCGAGTTCCCCATGGAATCGGTCGGTCTTCATTCGCAATTCAGAGGCTTCGGTCTGAAGATCAGCCACCCTCTTGGCATCTTGCTTGCGCCCTTCTTCAATGGAGGCAAATGTCCGCGCCCGGTTATCGTCAGTAGCCATGAAATCCTCGATGCGCTTCTTCATGCCGTCCAGGTCTCGAGTGATTCGAATCTCCTCTTTGCTACGGGAATCTAACATTTCGCGCACCTCACTCAGCTTGGAGAGATCCGAGCGCAAATCGTCCATCGCCTTTGCTTGTTCTTTTAAATCCACCTTGCGCAATTTCTCGATGGCCTTCTCTTTTTCCGTTCGGCGTTCTTCCGCATCTTTTAGTTGCCGGGAAACTTCCTTACGGTGACCGACCAGGGTATCATCGATTTGGTGAATGCGAGATGCCAACGCCGATAAGCGTGTCATCTCGCCAGACAATTCCACACCCTGCTGCGTTTGTTTTTCGAGGGTTTCTTCCATACTAGATATTTTTTCCTTCAGACGGCTGATCTCCTCGGCATCTTTTCGCCTTTGTTCGTCCAACCATTCGAGTCGCTTCTCGATTTGTTCTGCTTCCATCGCACTACCTCGCTAGCGAACACGCGCGCATTATAGCACAGCGAAGTTTCTGAAAACTCAAGGTAACAATTGAGACATCCCGGCGGCTGCCTGTACAACCCATGGGTAAAGAAGTTGGGGGAAGATACCCAGCAGCACGCAAACCAATACCCCGCTGGCGATAAACAGATTTTCTAGGCGCGATCGTGAACCGGGAGCTTCGCTTTGTTGGGCGCTAAAGAAGATTCCCGCCCACCGCAATGCCATCCCCCCCAAACTCAGCAACGCAAGAAGGATGGAGGCACTGGCCAAAGGATCAACCGGTGTGAGAGTAGCAATGAAAGCCCAGCGCCCCGGAAATCCCGCCGTTAGGGGAAAGCCAGCCAAAGATAACAACCCCACCAACACCGCCGCAACGGCAAATGGAGCACGATAGGCTGCTCCCCGATACTGTCCTTCGTCTTGATCGGGCTCGTTTCGATTCAGTGCGGTCAACCCTATGCCAAGCACGGTAACACTGACCGCGCGCACACTTGTCAGGCCCAAAGCCAGCAAAAATCCTTCGGGCTTGTTCGTACCAACTGCAAGCAACATGACCCCGAAATCGGTGAGCAGAGCATAAGCCATCAATTTCGATATCGATCTTTGAGCCAACGCCCATAGGCTTCCCAGGCAAACCATCGCCGTCGCCGCGAATCGAATCCCCACAAAAAGGATCTCACTCTCCCGAAGCCAGGCATAGGTGTCAAGAAAGCGCAACATGAAGAACAACCCAGCGCTTTGTAAGATGATGGTGACAAACGCTAAGGCATAGGGATTAGATTCTCCTGCCGCAGTAGGAAGCCAGAAGTGGAAAGGCGGGACTGCCATTAAGATGGAAAAACCCAATGCCAACAGCAACGTCGCCCGATACGCGAGATCAGGTGTCGCTGTCGTAACCCCGACGCTTTCGAGGATCCACCCCGTAATCAGGATTGCTAGCATGGCCAAGCTGTAAAGGATCAAGAGGCGCAAACCGCCACTTCTGGCCGGAGAATCCCTCGACACAAGGAGCAAAACCGCTCCCATCGCTGCCAGCTCTAAGAAGATTGCTGCGAAGAGGAAAGGACGAATCATAAATGATGCCGCCACGACACTAAGCGATGCTAACCCGACAAAGTAGAAGGCTCGGCTTGGTCTTGATATCCATCCTCCACCGAACACGAACGCTCCTACAAAATAAAGAAAGGCGACGGCCGCACGATTGCCTTCATCCAGGACCAACGCCCTTCCTAGCACCCTCCATGTGTTTGCAAGTTTGATCGGCAAGCCAAGAAGGACGAATGGCTCTTCTAATGTGGCTCCAAGCGTAAATCCTGCGATCAGCACCGCACCTACGGCTGAAATCCCTGCGGCGAGCCTGGTACGACCGCGGACTGGGAGGACGAGCAGCGCCACGATTCCCGTGATTACGAAAATGAAAAAAGGCGCACTCACTCGGCAGACTCCGTGCTGTCTTGGACCGGAATTCGCTGCAAGAGCAGATAACCGACAACAAGCGCTACTCCCAAATGGATAACCGCAAGCATAGCTATCACGGCTAGCGATGGTTCGATCCCACTGTACGAAATTTCAAATCCGGAAATCATCGTCAGAATTCCCATGCCCACACGGATAGGTTCTTCAGACAACCCAAGATGAAGTATGCCTAAACTCATGAGGAAGGTTGTTCCTAAAATGGCTTCGGGTTTGAGACCGGGTAACATCATCCAATTATCACCGCCCACCGCACCGGCTGCGAATAACACGAGCAAGACGGCAATCAGACGAAAGGGTCGCCCAAAGGGTATGGTGCGTGGGATTCCATTTTGTGCGCTCCAGTCTGCATTGGCAAGCGATATCGTCAAGATCGTGCAGGCCATGAGCCCCGCAACCAATTTTGCTGCTGCAATCTGGATAGGCAAGATAAGGCTAACGAGCCAGGCGACGAGAAGATACTGTATGGCTAGAGTTAGTATGAGAAGCCTTCTATCATCCCACAGGATTAACAATCCACCAGAAATTGCAGCTCCCCACGCCGCCATCGTCGCATACTGTTGCAACCATTCAATCACGGGGTGCTCCTCAATCCCAGGAAAAGAAGTAATAGAATGACGAACAACCACAACATGGCTCCCTCCCCCTCCATGACGCCACTGGTTGCTCGCACGACTCTCATCACAGCTCTGCTCCCTGACGCCANNGATCGTGAACGCAGCCAAAATTGTAGCTACCATAAACAAGATGAATCCTTGAAGTGAGAATCCATCCCACATCCAAAATCCGAGCCCGACGGCAACCAAGACGGGTAATCCCAATCCCAAACCGTACACGAAGCGTACTAGGCTCTCTGCCGTTGGCCAGGGAACAGATGGAAGGAAAAAAAGCCTTAAAGCGCCGACGCTAAGCAAGACCATGCCCAAGACGCCAAGCACTAGACTCACGATTTGGGGAATATCGAATCCATTTACGATCAGCGCACTCGATAGCACACTTCCCGGTGTTCCTGGCAAGCCGGCTAGTACGAGGCCACACAATCCTGGCCAAAGTCTGTGTATCGGCGTAAAAATCTCTACCACGGATAGCACCGTGCCAACAAGCAGCAAGAGCACACCAGCGGCCACAATCACGTTGCCGTTATCGGAGGAGGAGCTGGCAATCAATACACCCTGACCGGATATGGCAAGCACAAGAAACGGTCGTGCAGCCACGACATCGGTTTCAAGTGCCCAACGAAGTCCTCCGATGAAGATCCCGATGCCACCCACCAATCTCAACCAAGGCAGCAACTCAAGCGGGAGGCCAAGGTTGATCAATCGGGCAAGGACAGACAAAGCTGCGCTTGGAGGAAGGAGCCGTAGCAGCGTCCCGAGTTCTCGACGCAAACGTGGCAAAGGTGGCAAACTAAAATGGAGCGGAAGCAATCCTAGACGGAGTAGCGAAGCAACTGCCAGGAGAATCGCCACAAGAGGTGTTCGCAGCTGGGATGTCATAGAGGTATCGCCACCTTGTGAAACATTGACCAAAGCCGCCGCCAGAACTAGTATCACGCTCCCGCCATCGACCAATAATCGGGTGATCAAACTTCGTATGGCCTTCTCGTCCTCCTGAATACTTATAAATAGGAGCAACGTGAAGACATCCATCACAGCCCAAGCTGTCGCGATCGTCAGCATATTCCCAGCCAGTATCGCAATCATGGGCAGCGTGGTGTAAGCCAGAATTAGTGCGCGCGTACCCGGCAGGGTCTCCCCCGTTCTGGCAGGATGGGTGAAGATGATTGCCAGCAAGACGGTTGATGTAGCATACAAGAATGGCCAGCTAACTCTATCCAGGCGCAACTCCAGCTGCGATTGGAAAAGCGCTTGCGGCTGCCAGACGGATATTCGAGTAACCTGTGGCAATAGAAGAATCAAACCCAAACTGACAAGCCAAGCCAGGAGTGCCGTTCCAACAGACAATCCCCAGAGCACCCGCGCTTGCCTGGTGCGCGCATACCATGTGGCGAGCGCGCCTAGAATTAGCAGGATGACAGGGAGTAAGACCACAGAAACCTCATCTAGAAGGACAAGTCCATTGGGTCGCGCGACTTAGCATACCATGCCTATAGGATACATCCCAATTTATGTAAGTTTGACTTGATGGAATTGAGAAGTATCCTGTTTCAGGGATATGGTGTGATACCTTTCCGGTGATGCTATACTTTATCATGCATCTTGGTCTGTTGTACCAAAAACCACCTTTATTCATAGAATCTCAGGTCAACATCGCTTATGTCTAAAGTACAAGAGCCTCCAGATCGATCCCACGAAGTCGTTCTCCTCGACGGGCACAATTTAACACTGGAACAAGTCGAGAGCGTTTCTCGCCATGGTGTGCAAGTGGAACTATCGAGTACCGCAAGGTCAAAGGTTCAAGAATCAGCTGAAACCTTACAACACCTTGTCGCCTCCGATACACCCGTTTATGGTGTTAACACTGGATTTGGTATTTTTGCCGATCGAAAGATCGATCACGAGCAATCTCTCGAGCTTTCACGCAATCTCATACTAAGTCATGCGGTCGGAACTGGCCCGCACTTTTCGGAAGATATCGTAAGAGCGGCCATGTTGATTCGCGCAAACACGTTGGCACGCGGACATTCAGGTGTACGACCATTGATCATCGACACTTTGCTCTCACTACTCAACCAAAGGCTTATACCCATCATTCCCTCCCAGGGTTCACTTGGATCCTCTGGGGATCTCGCACCTTTGGCTCATTTGGCACTCGCCATCTCCGCCTCACCTGGAGACCAAGATGCTTTCGACGGAGAGATCTGGTTCCAAGGGGAGCGAATGTCCGGTAGTGATGCAATGAGCAAAGCGCGTATAAAACGCCCCATTCTAGGTCCTAAGGAAGGACTGGCATTAACCAACGGAGCCACATTCTCTGCAGCCCTTCTCAGTCTTGCGTGTCGTGATGTACGACGACTACTCCTTAATGCTGAAATCGCTGCTGCCCTTTCATTTGAAGCACTCTTGGGAGTTTCTGGCGCGCTCGATCCTCGCCTACATGATGTTCGTCCACACCCCGGGCAAATCGCCGTCGCACAGAGGTTACGTCAGTTAACAAACGGTAGCACCCTCATAGACGAAGAGGGACGCGTTCAGGACGCCTATTCCCTTCGTTGCACTCCTCAAGTTATTGGTCCTGCCTGGGACACACTGCGCTTCGTCCAAGAGACCGTTAGCAGGGAGTTAAACGCTGTTACGGACAACCCCCTTCTCTTCGACGACGTGGCGCTCTCTGGCGGCAACTTCCATGGAGAACCCATCGGCCTAGGCGCCGATTATTTAAAGATTGCCTTGCATGTTGTGGGAGCGCTCTCCGAGCGCAGAGTCTTTCGATTGATCTCATCGGACACGAACGCCGGGTTGCCACCCATGTTGGTCTCAAAGCCCGAATTCGCCGGCCTTTATTCAGGCATGATGATGCTCCAATACACCGCTGCCTCCCTCACTCTCGAGAACCAAGGGCTATCCTTCCCGGATTCGATCCACTCACTCCCCACCTCCGCTGGCCAGGAAGACTTCAATTCGAACTCCACAACTGCGGGGCGGCACCTCCTGCAAATCGTATCCAATTTGAGCCGCATCCTCGCGGTTGAACTCATTGCCGCAGCGCAAGCATTGGATCTGCGGCTCGAGCAACGACCTCACGCAAAGCCGGGAACCGCGACAGCCGCTGTCCATGAACGAATTCGACAAACTGTCCCATTTAGTGCCAAAGACTCTCCCATGGCGGAGGAAATCGTCACCGTTGCGAGATTGATCTTGGAGGGAGAGTTTATCCGTTCAGCCGAGGAAGCAAGTGCCGTAGGAGCTTAATCATGGCGGATATGCTATAATGCATCTCATGAACTTTTGGATGTACCATAACGATTCAAGATGTCTCGCTCACGCTCCTCTGCCCCATTTGTGGGAGGGGGATATGGGCGCGTAAGCCCACCCGGCCTCGTACTTCCTTCGCATGTAGGACGGCGTGGGCTCCACCCCGCCGTCTTTTGATTTCGAAATCAGGAGTGCACCATGACAGCGATCGCACCTGTAAAGGGAACCCGCGACTTCTATCCCCAGGATATGGCCTTCCGACGATGGCTCTTTGAGAAGATTCGCACAGTATCTGAGCAGTTCGGCTATCAGGAATTTGAAGGACCCTTCCTCGAGCGCCTGGCCCTCTATGCGGCCAAATCGGGTGAGGAATTGGTGAAGGAACAATCGTTTGTATTTCCAGATCGTGGGGGAGATATGGTCGCTTTGCGACCGGAGTTGACACCAACTCTGGCGCGCATGGTGGCTACACGCAGCCAAGAGCTTACCCGTCCGATTCGCTGGTGGTCCTTCGGCCCATTCTGGCGCTATGAACGCCCGCAACTGGGGCGAGCTAGAGAGTTCTTCCAATGGAACATCGATCTTCTCGGTGTCGATTCTCCTCAAGCTGATGCAGAAATTGCATCCATCGCTGCCTTATTCTTTCTTTCTGTTGGCCTCTCGCCGAGCCAAGTGCGGATCAAAATCAATGACCGTAGGCTCGTGGATAAACAACTTGAGTCATTCGGCATCCCTATGTTGCAACGACCAGCAGTGTTTCGTTTGATCGACCGCAGAGAGAAACTGCAAGCATCCGAATGGAGAGGCGCTGCCCAGGAAATCGGGCTTGACAATCAGCAGTTTACAGGTCTCGTCGACCTCCTGGAGATGGGTGACGCATGGCGCAATTCTAACGAGCTGCGTGAATTCTTCGACGCGGTGGCAATGATGGGTGTTGCCGACTACATGGAATACGACCCCACAGTCATACGTGGACTGGACTATTACACCGGTACGGTTTTCGAGGCGCGTGATGCCGAGGGTGAAAAAAGGGCAATCTTAGGAGGGGGTCGATACGACGACCTCGTCGCAGACGTGGGAGGCGACCCGGTACCCGGGGTCGGCTTTGCCATGGGGGATGTGGTGATCAGTCTCTTGATCGATGAATACGGCCTGAATCCAAACATTCAACCAAATCCGGCTGTTGTATTTGTGCCCACATTCGATGCGGCCTCTCGAAACGAAGTCTTAGAGTTTGCCTCGGAACTGCGTAGGGAAGGCTTATGTGTGGAGTGGTACCCCGAGGTTGCGCGACTGCCAAAACAACTGAAATATGCGGATCGTCAGAACATACCATTAGCCGTAATCCTCGGGCCAGATGAAATTCTCTCAGGAGAAGTCACCATTAAGGACCTGCGGACGGGCGAGCAGACGACAATGCCACGGTTGGAGGTCGTCGCGTGGATCGTNNATCTCTTCGTGCTAAGATAAGGTCAAATCGCCGCTTTGATGGGTCAGGAGAGAACAGTATATAAGACCCGATGTGCGACTAGAGCCGATCCAAGCATGGATATCGGCCTGCGCCTCAAATATTTGGTGATGCCCTCCTAAATCCCTCGGCGGCGATTTTTGACGCCTACAGCCCATCATCCCTTCCCGAATCGCAGTGTGACTATCACTCGCTAACTTTAGAACACTAGAAATGGATTTTTGTTTAACCCTTGGTGTGCATTTTCTGGCTTTGATTGAAGCACTCCAGCTGGGTGCGCTTCTCCCTTAACCGAGTTTGGTGAGGGCCACCAGTTCGTGATAGAATTGCAGAACCGAGGTGCCCGTAGCTCAATAGGCAGAGCGCCGCACTGTGGATGCGGTGGTTGAGGGTTCAAGTCCCTTCGGGCACCCAAACCTACGCCCTCAAGAGGGCGTTATTCCTTAAATCCCCAATTCCCTGTAAGGACCTGCGTTCTTCCTTCGCAGGCATCATTGAGTGCGAAAAAGGTCAGAGTGTATGCGTCACGTTCAACGCGGTACTTTCCTTCGAATTCCTCGCAGTCCTCGTCCGATATGACAATAATGTCATCTTCTACCTCGTACACTCCATCGATTGTGCGAGCTCGATCCCCCACCTGCAATTGGAAGGTGCCATCGTTATCGAATATCACCCGCACTTCATAGCTGTCAATCCGCCTCTCCCAGGTACCGACAAGTTCGACCCCCGAGCGATAGCAGCCCGTCGAAAACAAGCACAACGTAATCATTAGTAGAAATAAAAGGGATCTATTTCTTAGGAACATGCAAATTAATTGATGAGCGCTTACCTATCACACTCGATCGTAATCAAGACCTCAGGGAGCGTTTCGTTTGAATCCGTATCCACAAGGTTCGAGTATGCATTATTGATTTATCGCTGTCAACCGGTTACCGCGGATCACCTGTAAATGGGTCTACTGCTGTATCGATGTAGCCAGCTAATATTTTGTCGCGGATTTCTTCGACCAAGCGTTGTCGTCCAGGCGTTAGCAGGGCAGGATTCACCTCTTCGATAGTCAGCTGCATTGGCATGCTCACCCCAGGCATACCAGCAAGAAGATCATCCCAAAGCACTCTCAAGCCATACGCAGGATCCATACGAACAGTCGCCACCCAAAGTTCCTTAGGAAAATTGTCAGGACGTGGCTCACCCCCGAGCATCCTCAATCTGCTCTGCGCAAGATGAACCAGTGCTGAATCTGAGGTCGGTAGCGAGGAAATGTACACTGTCTCTATGTGATTTTGAATTGCGGCATCGAGAACCGTCTGCCAATCTAGTTCGGAATCGGGAAGTTGCACATGTTTGGGATAGTCGGTGAAGGGCGGATAAGCTTGTCTGCAAAGACCGCAGTAATAGCGCGCCCCATTGAAGAAACCATGTTGAGCCGCGCGCCCCTCAATCGTGTCTGCCAGGCTGATGACCCCAACACGATAATCCGGTGTGATCACCGCTGCAAGGAAACCGGCTATGAACGCCTGCTGGTCGATGCGCAGACCTTCCGGGCCGATGATGCTCAGATTTGACCCGGCCTCAAGTCCGTGGATGGCGACGGCAAGAAACTGCACATCGGGATTTGCGATCTGCAAGGTTCGCAAACCAGGATCATTCTCAAACGCGATCACGATCCGGGTTTGCGGATCGATATCCTCGGACGATATAGATTGCATCCTCTCCCACCGCATGCCTTCAGCCAGCGTGAGTGTCTCTAGCTCCCTCTCGAGTTGATCCGCAAGGAAGCGATTTGCGTCCAGAGGTGAAACAAATATGACTTTGTTCTTAGAAACCGGAGGAAGAAACGTCGCCCCTGGTTCAGACGGGCGTGGACTGATCTCGGGTAGGCTGGTGGGGGAAGCCACCGTGGAGGTGCCCGGAAAATTACATGCGGCGATAAAAAGCACCGCGAAGATTATCAAGAATAAACGATTTGATGGAGGGATCATTAGACATTAGTCAGCACAAACGAGTGCCATCTTAGATTATTAATATCGTATTCTACTATTGAAGATGGTGGCTCAACTAGATCCCGTATTGTAATCCCCCCTACCCATTTTCCACATTCAATTCCCATAATATCAGTCAACAGCTATTCCACCGTTGAACTGACACGGACTATTGACGGATGACAATGAGAATCGGTATGCTTAACCGCAGCAAATCAATGGTAGATCAAGGTTCAATCACCCGACGGGACGCAATAAAAATCGCAGGGTTGGGTTTCAGCGCTGCCGCCCTTCAACCATGGGTTCGCTCGATAAACCTTCCGGAGTTTCCGTCGTCTGAGTGGCTTGGGCGCGTGTGTACGAGCACGGTCAACGTTAGAGCTCGTCCTGATGGTGAGAGCGAAACGATTGGCGTGCTCTACGAGGATACCGTCGTACCTTGGTTGCGTGAGATTGCAGGTAAGCACCGCTCGATCTACTCTCCAAACGTTCGTTGGGTGGAGACCAACGAAGGGTACATTTGGTCGCCTCGTCTGCAACCCGTTCAAAACCGCCCTAACGAACCCCAGCACGAACTACCAATGACGAGCCTCGGAGCTGGCATGTGGGTTGAGGTGACGGTGCCATACGTCGATATCGTTCAAGAAAATCCTCCTGCACGTTCTCCCTGGTTAAAGCATGCGCAATTCCCGCGACTTTATTACAGCCAAGTTTTATGGGTCGATGAAGTGAAAACCGACTCCCAGGGTCAGGTGTGGTACCGCGTTAATGAGCGTTATGGCTATGGTGACATCTTCTGGGCGGTCGCTGAAGCCTTCCGTCCACTCACAGACGACGACTTGGCGCCAATTCATCCTGAAGTTGAGGATAAGCGCATCGTGGTTAACCTTACGTATCAAACACTTTCTTGTTACGAAGGGAATTCGGAGGTTTACTTCTGTCGCATCTCCTCCGGCGCGAAATTCGATTCGAGCGGCAATCCCGTCGACGAATGGTCCACGCCCCTCGGTCCACACCCAATTTGGCGAAAGGTTGTATCCCTGCACATGAGCGGCGGAACGACAGGGGGTGGATACGACTTGCCTGGGATAGGATGGACCACGCTATTTGTTGGGAATGGTGTCGCCATCCACGGAACTTTCTGGCACAACAACTTCGGTGTCCCTGTGTCTCACGGCTGTGTTAACGCCCGTTCAGAAGATGCAAAATGGATCTTTCGCTGGACCACACCACGGGTCACAAGCGACCCGGGCGATATAACTGTAGCGATGCCCGGAGGGACGATTGTCTTTGTTGAAGAAGCTTGAACCCAATTGGAGAATTCGAACAAACCAAAACAGTCGATCACCCAATCGCCAAATCAGACTCCTTATAATCTCTCAATCACTCAAATCAGCCGCACAGCCAGAGAAGGTTGATGGAGAACGCTCACTGTAAAGTATGCGCCTCTCGCTCGCGACTGATCTCGAAAGAGCTCAGTGTGTGCTTGCAATGCATCCGTGATCGGCCTGAAAGGGCGATCAATATTTCGAGTCAAACGCATGATCACGTTCGCAGGACATTTGGGCTCCCTGAGATACCGCCTCAGGATATTGGAGGCATACGATGCGGACTATGCGCTCGAATGTGCATCATTGGTGAAGGTCGGTCTGGATTTTGTGGACTACGCCGGACTGACAATGATCGTCTCAGGCATCTCGCTGGCACACCTTCACGCGGGTTGCTCCATTGGTATCGAGATCCTCTTCCGACAAATTGCGTTGCAGATTGGGTATGCTCAGGGCACAAGCGCTATGGATACCACAACCTGGCGGTTTTTTATGCCTCCTGCACTTTCAATTGCCTGTTCTGTCAAAATTGGCACTTTCGGCTAGCGAAACCTGAGCTCGATGTCCAAGGTAGCACACTGGCAATAAGTGCCCAGGCACTAGCTCAGTGTGCAAATAATCGCACTTTCTGTGTGTGTTTCTTCGGTGGCGACCCGGCCAGTCAGATGCCTCACGCACTTGCTGCAGGGAAAAATCTTGCCGAGAGAAACGTCGCCGTCTGTTGGGAGACGGCAGGCACGATGCACCCACGTTTATTACGAAAAGCAGTGGATCTTTCCTTAATGAGCGGCGGATGCCTAAAATTCGATCTTAAGGCATTCGACGTGAATCTCCACCAGGTACTAACCGGGGCCTCAAATGAGCGCACACTAGAAAACTTCACCTATGTAGCTTCTCGTATCCCAGAACACAACGATCCACCTTTGCTCGTGGCGAGCACCTTACTTGTCCCGGGATACGTCGATGCTGAGGAAGTCGGGAAGATTGCCCGCTTCATCGCATCACTCGACCCTGAAATTCCATATTCTCTTCTTGGTTTCTTTCCACACTTCTACATGCACGACCTGCCGACTACATCCTCCCATCATGCGAGCGAGGCAAAAGCAGCTGCGAGCGAAGCCGGGTTGCGAAATATCCACTTGGGAAACGTGCAGCTGTTCTCAAACGCATATTAGCTCTTATCCAAATCCGATGTTTATAGTCCCCAACATTCATAACCCGTAACCCGACGGCTTGATTCATGCTACACTACCTTCGATCGATCAGGATGGTTGTCAAGCATATTCCTTGCAGTGATGATGGAAAAAACACGATCTGCCTCTGCCATTGCGCGCGCCAACATTGCCCTGATCAAGTATTGGGGCAATCACGATGCTAACCTTCGTTTGCCTGCGAACAGTTCGATTTCCTTGACACTTGATGGTCTTGAAACAAAGACCAGGGTCAGCTTTGATGATTCCCTGCCTGCAGACCAGATCCATATTAACGGTGTTTCGGCAGATGAAGAGTCACGTTCACGCGTGGCCACCCATCTCGATCGCATTCGTCGCCTCGCAGGGATCTCTTCCTTTGCGATTGTCGAGAGCCAAAATAATTTCCCGTCTGGTGCGGGACTCGCTTCTTCCTCCTCGGCATTCGCCGCTCTGACACTGGCAGGAGTTGTCGCGGCGGGAATGCAACCAGACCGTAAAGATCTCTCCCGCATCGCCCGCATGGGGTCTGGTTCTGCATGTCGCTCTGTGCTAGGCGGGTATGTCATCTGGTATGCAGCTCAATCCGATACCGAATCCTTCGCCGAGCAACTTGCACCTCGTGAACACTGGCATCTCGTCGACCTTATCGCCATCGTCGACCGCCAACATAAACACACGGGGTCAACACTTGGACACTCTCTGGCAGACACAAGTCCCTTACAACCTGCACGCGTGAGCGATGCGGCGAGAAGGATAGAAATATGCCGCCGCGCGATTCTAGAACGCGACTTTCAAGAGCTCGCGTCCGTGGTGGAACAAGACAGCAATCTTATGCATGCCGTCATGCTCACTTCAACGCCGCCCCTAATGTATTGGACGCCACAGACACTTGAAGTGATGCGCGCAGTATATGACTGGCGAGATGAAGGATTCGACGTATGTTACACACTCGATGCTGGTCCGAATGTCCACTGTCTATGCACGTTCCATCATGCAGAGGAAGTGAAAAATCGACTTGAACATATTCCAGGAATTCTCGAGATTCTTGAGGCGCATCCCGGAGAGCAAGCGCAATTGATCGAGGTTGAGGGAAATCCAAGCCACTAATGAAGATCGTAATTAATCAGCCAATCGACGCTGGCATCATGCTGGGGTTACCGTCACCCTTGGATAGTGGGAGCATCGTTACAGAAGGAACTGCCTCCCGTAGTGATATAATCCGTTATTGGGTTTCACAAGTATCGGAACAGGTGTAGTGAAGTGTCTGATTTTCTTTTGTTCGTCGTTGTGCTCGGTACCCTGCTCTTAGGACACGAACTCGGCCACTTTATCGCAGCTAGGTTGGCAAGAGTTCGGGTCGAAGAATTTGGCATCGGGTTTCCTCCTAGATTGTTGACGTTGTTTGAAGCCGGGGGTACCAAGTTTACCTTCAACTTAATCCCCTTTGGTGGCTTCAACAGAATCGCAGGGGAGGACGATCCTGACGTCCCCAATGGTCTATTAGCCGCCAGCAAACGTGTCCGCGCTGCGATCTACTTAGCAGGCCCTATTGCCAATATCTTCTTAGGATTCTTAGCGTTTGTATTGGCTTTTAAATTTGCGGCACCTGACCTTGAAAAAGTCATGATTACAGACTTGGTTGACGGCGCACCTGCACAAGTAGCAGGTATCAGGGAAGGCGATCTCGTTCGCTCAGTTAGTGGTCAACCCGTTACGGGCTTTGATAGCATGCTTGAAGCGGTACAAGCTCACCTCGGCACACCTGTGGAGATCGAGTTGGAACGGGACGGCGAACCTTTCATAATTGAACTCATTCCTCGTGTCGAATATCCAGAGGGACAAGGACCGATCGGTGTAACGCTTGGCCATCCAGCGAAACAAACAAGCTGGCTGGAAGCGACTCAAATTGGAGCTGAGTCAATAGGTCTTCAAGTTAACGCGCTGCTCAGCCTTCCGGGGAGAATATTACAAGGAGTCGCCCAACCGGAGGAAACTCGTGTAGTCGGATTAAAAGGCATTCACGATATGCTTACGTTGGCTAGTTCCATCGACAGATCCGCACAGAGGCCTTATTTCACACTCAACTTCATTGGTGCCATAAGCATAGGACTGGCGTTAGCCAACCTCCTTCCGTTTCCGGCGTTAGACGGCGGACGGATCCTCTTTCTGCTCTTCGAGACACTGCTTGGCCAGAGAATTTCACCGCGTTTCGAAGTTTTGATTCACGCCATCGGATTTGCTATCCTCATCGCGCTGATGGTTTACATCAATCTTCAAGACTTTATCAATCCAGTGGAATTGCCGCGGTAGAGATAGATCGAGTTCCTCGATGGAAAAAGCCTTTCATGATCTGCTTGAAATAATCCGGGATGAAGATCGGCCTTTTCCCTTCGAGCGGTTGGCTGAACTCTCCGATCTCGACAAACACCATACGGCACAGCTTCATGAGATGTGGCCGCATTTTCCTGAGACTCGCAAGCGAATCCTACTGGCAACGCTCGGCCAACAAGCATTCGAACACATTGAACTCACTTTCGAACCGATCAACCGTCTCGCACTTTTTGATTCGGATGCTGAGGTAAGATCGATTGCCATTCAAAATCTGTGGGAATGCGAAGATCCAACGCTTGCCAAGCCCCTGCTCAATGCACTTAATGAGGATGGCGAAGCACACGTTCGAGCTGTCGCGGCGACAGCCCTCGGCCTCTTCGTGTGGCTTGGAGAGATTGAAGAACTGCCCGCTGATCTATTGCGTTTGATCGAAGAAGGACTTCTGAGAGCGGCTGTTCAAGATGAGGCTTCTGAGGTACGGCGACGATCGTTGGAATCATTGGGATTCTCATCGCGCAGCGAAGTTCCACGTCTTATTGAAAATGCATATCAAACTGAAGAGGAATCCTCTAAGCAATCTGCCCTCTTCGCCATGGGTCGTTCGGCATCCGATCTGTGGAAACCACATGTCCTAGCCGAATTATTCCACGCCTCCCCCAAAATACGCCTCGAAGCTGCTCGTGCCGCCGGTGAACTCGAGATTAACGAGGCGATTGAAAATCTAATCGATCTTCTGCAAGACATCGACGAAGGGGTTCGTGATACGGCTATCTGGGCTCTAGCTGAGCTCGGCGGTGAAGATGCCAAGGAAGCACTGGTAGACATCCTTCGAACGGCCGAAGACGAGGCATTTCTCACCTATGTTTCAGAAGCTCTCGACCACATGGCGTTCATAGACGGTACGCGTGATCTCCTGATGTTCGACTTCGACGAATTCGAAGATCCAGAGGAACATCTCCATTGATCAGCCTCCTCAACCTGTTTACGACTAACCTACTTCCTATTATTCTCATCGCAAGTATCGGTTTCTTTCTTCATCGCCTCTTCCGACTCGATCCCCGCCCCCTCTCACAGATCGTTTTTTACGCTTTCTCCCCGGCCTTGGTTTTCAACTTGCTCATCTCGACAAACATGGCTACAGCGGACTTGTTCCGGATGGTCGGGTTGGCGGCGACGGTCATTTTCTTAATTGGACTAATAAGCTTGGGCATAAGTCGCTTTACGAAGCTCGATAGAACCACCACTGCAGCTTTCGTCCTCAGTGCAAGTTTCATGAACTCGGGCAACTATGGTCTTTCCCTCAACCAATTTGTCCTCGGTGAGGCTGGCATGGCTTGGGCCAGCATCTTCTTCATAACGAGTTCCATGCTCATTAATTCCGCCGGAGTATATGTGGCAGCAGCGGGTCGACAGTCCGCAAAGAAAGCATTGATTGGCCTTGTGAGAGTGCCTGCAGTTTATGTCATCCCGCTGGCCTTCCTCATGCGTACGTTTCACTGGAGCCTGCCTCTCGTCGCCGAGCGGACGGTGGACATTCTCTCCGCGGGAGCAATACCCTGCATGTTGATCCTGCTCGGTATGCAAATATCCAATGCACGGGTCGCACAGAGGAGAGGATTATTGAGCTCGGTGATTGTTCTCAGATTGATCGTATCACCACTACTTGCATGGCTCCTTACACCCCTGCTTGGACTTCGTGGGATTAGTGCTCAAGCTGGTATACTGGAAGCCGCCATGCCTTCAGCTGTCTTCACGACCGTCATCGCTACGAAATTCGACGCTGAGCCTGAGTTCGCAACCAGTGCAGTTCTCGCGACAACCCTTCTCAGCCCTCTGACCATCACTCCGTTGCTCGCTATCCTGGGAGGATAACGATTAGAGCCAGAAAGCTCGGCTATGTTTTATCCCTCCTCTTTCTCAGCGTAACTACTGCGACCGCCCCGCGCACCCAGGTCGAGCGTGATTACAGCGTTATTACATCCGTGGAGTATGAGTACGGATCTGAAATCTGGTTCACCGCTGAAATCACGGCCTCAGTACCTATAAAAGGCGCGTCCCTCTCTATTCGCACGCACGGGACCACTAGTGAAAAACTGGATTCCGACCTCACCGCTGGAAATCCCAACATCGCGCGAGTGGTCCTGGATATGCGATCCTCCCCGCTTCCCCCTTTTTCTACAGTCGAATATTGGTGGAATATTGACTTCGGCACAGGTGAAGTTCAGGAACCAATCGTCAATACGTTCCTTTATGCTGATAACCGGTTACCATGGCGAACGATCAAGGACTCACCGCTGATCCTACATTGGGTCCTCGGAAATGATGCCTTTGGCAGGACTGTCCTGGAGGTTGCACACCAATCCCTTGATGACATCCGCACCACATTAGGACTACCCGAACCGCCGGAGTTTCACATTTATGTCTACCCAAGTCACACACATTTACAAGCGACCTTGGCCCTGGGTGGAAGATCGTGGCTCCCAGTGCACACACGAGCAAATCTCGGTGTCGTTGCTCTCGCGATTCCAGATGCAGACGAACATAACCTATATCTGAAGCACGACCTCCCTCACGAAATCACCCATGTGATGCTTCACACACGGCTGCGTTCTCAGTATGACGATCTGCCAATTTGGTTCATAGAAGGACTGGCTACCACTCATGAGGCAGAACTACGTCCAGAACATCGCTTGGCGCTCGAGGACGCCTCTCAGAATGGCGTCTTTTTGCCGATGCAATCCCTTTGTGCGGCTTTTCCAGCGGGCCGAGAAGAGACAAGATTGGCATATGCCCAAAGCGCCTCATTTGTAGAGTTCTTGAAAGAATCCTACGGGTTAGGAGAGATCGCCAATTTAATCACTGCTTACCAAGAAGGAGCAGGCTGTACCGAGGGAGTACAGAATGCCTTTCATCGCTCAATCGATCAGCTCGAGACAGAATGGAAACGGACGGTCTTTGGGCAACCAACTGACCTCCTATCATTGCGCCCCATATTATCTTGGCTTTTGATGACGCTTCCACTGGTCACCTTTCTGCTTCTTTCTACCCTAACCGGCGGTAGAGAATCGAATTCGGAAGACTCTGAGGCATCGACGGGCTAATGTCTGCGACACTCGTATTCGACCTTGAAACGAAGCACTTGGCCCATGAAGTCGGTGGGTGGTCAAATATTCACCACCTTGGACTCTCCGCGGCGGTAATATTGGATGTCGAGAGAGACCAAATCATGCGGTTCATCGAAAAGGACGCCGAGCGCCTCATTGCAGAAATTCTCTCTGCAGACCGGATAGTAGGTTTTAATCTGATCCGGTTCGACTACGAAGTATTGCGTCCATACGGTTTGGTGCCTGATACCGATTTGCATGACCGAACTACAGATCTGCTACTCGATATCCATGAGCAGCTTGGATTCCGAATCGCCCTCGACAATCTCGCAGAAGCGACCTTACAAATAAGAAAAAGCGCGAACGGCCTCCAAGCTGTGGCTTGGTATAAAGAGGGGAAGATAGATAAAGTGCTCGATTACTGCGAACAGGATGTTCGCGTGACCTACCAGCTTTGGGAATACGGAAAGCAAAACGGTCACGTCCTATACCGTGACCGTAATTTCCGTCTCCTCGAAGTTGCGGTCGCCTGGATCTGAATTGAAACTTATGAATCAGTTTTCCAGTAACTGGCCGACAGGGATGAACTCTTCGAACACAGCCTCATGACCCACGATCCCCGATCTCCTGAGCGATCGGATGGATGTATCCCTCTTCTGTCCTCCAAACAACTGAGTCGTGGCCTTCATTTGCAGAGATCGCGTAGGCAAAAATTGCACCGATTCCTGAAACGTCTTTGACCATTCTATAGAATTCCAAGTATTGCTGGCCACGAACATGTGGATCTAGATCTGCCACAGGGTTTTGGAACTCCGTGACGAGAATGAGTTTGCTCGGGAAGTTGCGTCGATATTCCTCCACCAAACGCCCCCCGTTGAGCGATTTCAAGCTCGAGATGTCTGTCCAATAACAGTGGACACCTAACCAATCTGCAGCAGCGACAGCCAGTTCTGCCTCATCCAGGAATTTCTCTGCGTCCATCCGCCATCCAGACATGAATCCTCCGGGAGACAAACCAGGAAATCCAAAGCGAGCCTGAGGAAACGCCGCGCGCAATTTCTCGAGAACCCGAATGAACCATCGAGAGAATTCCTCCCCATCACGCCAGGAACGCTGCCACCCTCCCAATTGTAGGTTCGGACTAGCATGAAGCTCGAAGTACCTCAGGCCAAGGCGGTACAGGCGACCCACGTCTCTCTCCACATGTCTAAGAAATGCATCGGCCGAGACAGGATCAACGGAAAAATCCGTGGTCAATCGAACCGCCAGGAAGATCGAGGGGTTATCCGCGCGCAGGCGCTCAATGGTTTCTTTGGTCTCACCTGCCTCCAGCATGACCGCATCGAGACGCGCGCGGGCGATGACTTCCAAGTCCTTTTGCTGCAACGAGTCGCCAATTCTTCCATGTGCTCCGAATAAGCATCGGCCGGGTACCCAACCATACTTTGTGAGGCTCTTGCTGGAGACCGTCTCTGGCCAGACGAGAAACGGTGTCGGATCAAGAATATCCTTTTTGTATTCCGTCTCACCCCGTTCCGTTGCTCCTTCCCGCTTCAGCGAAAGGTGAAGGTGAGAACCTACGGATGCGCCCGTCGAATCGGCCTTACCGATAACCTGCCCCGTTTCAACTCTTTGTCCTACGACCACCATGGCTTTCGCCAAATGTGCATAGACTGTCTTGTATCCGTCTTGATGACGGATTCGAACGTGGATGCCGTAGGGATGGTTATCCTTGTATTTATGCACTTGATACACTTCGCCTTCGGCACAGGCGAAGATATCGGTGTTGGGTGTGGCGCGGAAGTCGATACCTTCATGGCCTGGGAAGCCCCAACGACTATAGATTTGTGGATTGGCACCGAACTCCTGCGTGATGACCGGAAACTCTGTCGGCCACTGGAGATAGAAGGGTCGTTGTCGTTGCCCATAACGATCCTTTTGTGCGATTCGTGTTTCAAGCGCTTGTTCGAGGCTAGATGGTTTGTCTACCTCAATTGGATCGAGGCGGATTCCCGGGTGGGCGGTCTGAAACCATTTCTCGAGATCACCGAATTCGCTGTGTCCCCCGGGCAATGTCGGGAAGGTGATAACCTGCCGTGGTGCCATGTACTTGGCCGCCGTATGTGCATCATACGTAAGATTAGGGCCGAAATTCATCACGTAGGCACTGCACGCACGGACCCATGCCCAGTAATCCTTCCTCGGCAACAGCATGATTTGAAAATCCACACCTCTCTCCCATCAAATATTAGACGAAACCCAGCCCTTTGGATTTGAGCGAGACATAACGACTCTTCCCAACCACAAGATGGTCTAGCACCTCGATGTCCAAAAGTTCGCCAGCTTCAATCAGCGAGCGTGTTACACTCACGTCTTCAGGGCTGGGCGTCGGATCACCACTCGGATGGTTATGGGCCACGATGATCGAAGCTGCGTTTACCCTTACGGCATCTCTAAATATTTCACCGATCCGAACGGTTGAACTATTAAGAGATCCTCGATACACATCCACCATTCTGATCAAGCGATTACGAGTATCAAGCAAGAGAACACGGAGATGTTCTTGCTCCAACGCGCCCATTTCGTAAAGCAACAATGCGGCTGCATCCTCCGGTGATTGGATCGTTGGCCGCTCTTCCGGCGTAGCAGCTGCCAATCTCCTGCCAAGTTCTATCGCCGCTTTCAATTGAGCTGCCTTCGCCGGACCTATCCCTCTGCGACTGCATAGAGTTTCGTACGTGGCATTATGCAACCCAGTCAGACCATTCAAATCTAGGAGCAATTTCTGTGCCAACTGAACGGCGTTCAGCCCTTCGATGCCTGATCGCACGAGGATTGCGATTAGCTCAGCATTTGAAAGCGCAGTGGGCCCTAGATTGGCAAGCCGTTCGCGGGGACGATCCGTTGTCGCCAGATCGGTAATTCGGTAGGAAGCGTTATTCTCCCCCATCCTCAACCTCCCTGCACATTTTGTTGTTTGCGACCTTCTCCTCGGGAATATACTTGATACGCCCATGCATGTCAAAACGGCCCAGAAGTTGCATCNNCAGCGGTGTTCAACTTGGGTTCAATTGGAAACTTACTCACAACTCTGACCGCTTTGTTTGGCGCCTTCCTGGCTGCCCTTTGGTTAAGCCTGGTGTTTTGGACCTATCGTGACATTCGTTCTAGAACCCACGACCGGCTCGTTCACATCCTTGCTTCGCTTATCGTGTTGGTTCTCAATGTGCTCGGCGTGATCGTATACATTATCCTGCGTCCACGATTAACCCTCAACGAAGCTTATCAACAAACACTCGAGGAAGAGGCGCTCCTTTCCCAAATTGAAAGCCGCCAATCTTGCCCAGGATGCGGTTCCCACTCTAATCCGGATTGGCAGATTTGTCCCCAGTGCCATACACGGCTCCGAAAATTGTGCGTTCATTGCGGTCAACTAATGGAGCTTCCTTGGCAGATATGCCCGTACTGCGGCACGCCTGCACCTGGTGTACGCACGGAAACGGCTGAATCTGAATCCGAAATCCCACTTGGCTAAAGATATTTAGCCTTCATATCGATTTCACGCAGATATAAAACGCCACTCGAGAACGTTAAAGGCGCATCGAGGCGCGTTTTGTTTCGTTCGTCACTGGATCTTCCGAGCATCACGAACGATGGCGACCACATCCGTCGCCATCCGAATTCATCTTTTAGGTCCCTGTTTTTTTACTTCGCTTGTTTGACAGCACTCCAGCCGGCGTACAGACCGTCGTCTGATAGTTCACTTTCTATACGCAGGAGTTGGTTATATTTCGCTACTCGATCCGATCGGGCTGGTGCTCCAGTTTTAATTTGTCCCATATTCAGCGCAACCGACAAGTCGGCGATCGTAGCGTCCTCTGTTTCTCCCGACCGGTGGGAGGTCACCGCACGCCAGCCAGCGCGATGACAGAGCTCGACTGCCTCGATGGTTTCCGTCAGGGTTCCTATTTGATTTAGCTTGACGAGTAGGGCGTTGCAAGCATTTTCGGAGATCGCTTTACGCACTCGCTCGGGATTGGTTACGAGTAGATCATCTCCAACAATCTGGACGCGATCGCCAAGTTCTGCCGTCATTGTCTTCCAGCTCTCCCAATCATCTTGAGCGAGCCCATCCTCGATCGACACGATCGGATACTGGTCCACCCAGGATGCCCAGAAAGCGACCATTTCCTCTCCGCGAAGTTCTTTACCTTCCCGTCGTAATCGGTACTTTCCTGAATCGGCATCATAGAATTCCGAAGCCGCCGGGTCCAGTGCGATGGCGATCTGTTCCCCAGCCTTGTAACCAGCTTTATGGATTGCCTCGAGAATGACCTCGACAGCCTCAGCATTCGCCTTCAAAGCTGGCGCGTAGCCTCCCTCATCACCCACCAAAGCCGTGTACCCCTTCTCCTTAAGGACCTGGCGTAGCGTATGATAGATTTCAACACCCCAGCGGAGACCTTCTGCAAAATTCGGCGCACCAAGCGGCATGATCATGAATTCTTGCGCATCGGTGGATTGCCAACCTGTATGCGCGCCGCCGTTTAAGATGTTTAACATTGGCACTGGCAGGACGTGTGCGTGGACGCCTCCGATGTGTCGATAAAGCGGAAGGCCCAACGAAGCCGCAGCTGCTTTGGCGACGGCGAGACTCACCCCCAGGATGGCATTCGCCCCTAAGCGTGCCTTATTGGGTGTTCCGTCTATGGCGATCAACTCGAGATCGATCGTTCGCTGCTCCGTAGCATCCCAGCCCAGCAATGCCTCCGCGATTTGAGCGTTTACGTTATCGACCGCCTTCTTTACCCCTTTTCCCTGGTAGCGATTCTTCTCTCCATCACGCAATTCCAAGGCCTCATGGACACCCGTTGATGCTCCTGAAGGAACCAACGCCCTCCCCCAACTACCGTCCATCAAGATTACATTGACCTCAACAGTAGGATTACCTCTCGAGTCCAACACCTCCAAGGCGTGAATTGATTCGATTAATGTATCCATGACGCGCGACTCCTTCAAGTTGAACGTCAAAATCCTGACCATTATACCCACACTTCGCTGTTTGAATGTTTTTGAACCCTCGCGACGACTTGGCCTCCACTGGTTACCCAACAGGTGACCGGCACTTTGATGCGTGCCGTCACCTTTTACACAGCAATTGCTTTCCGGAAGACCCGTTCCCGTGTGTCACCGAGAAGCAATGGCGAAGCAATCCCATCGTCATATGTCATTGCGAGGAGCCCTTCGTCAGGCTCAGGATAAACTCCGCGACGCCTGTCCCGAGTAGGACCGAGAGGAAGCAATCTCCAACTCACTGCTTGGGGATCGCTTCGCCCCTACGGCGCACGCGATGATTACTAGGTCGGGCATGATAAAATCACGCTATGGCTAGCCGGAAGACATATTTTGATCACGCTGCCACAACACCTGTTGATCCACGAGTGATCGACGCGATGATGCCGTATTTCTCGGAACACTTCGGAAACCCGGCGTCCACCCATCAGTGGGGCCAAATTACAGACCACGTGGTTATGAGTTCTCGTCAAGGTATCGCCAAGATCCTGGGAGGCGCGCCCAACGAGGTGGTCTTTACCAGCTGTGGAACGGAGAGTAATAATCTCGCTCTCCGAGGCACTGTATTCGCTGAACGAGCGCGACGTGGAGCCAATCACATCCTGACGACGGCGGTTGAGCACCCGGCGGTATTGCGTACGGCAATTGCACTCGCCAAGCATCATGACTTCGAACTAGAAATGTTGCCCGTCGATCCCTTCGGGCGCGTAGCCCCCAAAGACCTTGCGCACGCTCTTCGTCCATCGACGGCGATCGTCTCGGTTATTTATGGGAACAATGAGATTGGTACCATTAATCCGATCTCGGACCTCAGTGCTATATGTCGGGATCGAGGCGTGCCGTTCCATACAGATGCCGTACAAGCGGTCGGACAAGCACCAATTAATGTACTTGAACTAGGGATCGATCTAATGTCCATCAGTGGCCACAAATTCTATGCACCCAAAGGAATCGGAGCGCTCTATATCCGAGAGGGGATCGACCCTGTCCCCCTCCAAACTGGGGGTAGTCATGAGAATGGCTTACGTGCGGGGACGCTGAATGTCCCCTCAATCGTTGGATTGCTAGATGCATTAAAACTCGCGGCAGGAAGTTATGAGGCGCATGTAAAAAAGATGACCTCACTGCGCGATCGCTTGATTCATCTTGTACTTGAGCACATTCCTGAATCACGGCTCACAGGACACCCCACGCAGCGACTTCCTAATCATGCCTCCTTCACATTTAAAGGCATCGAAAGCAATCAGCTTATAGCGGCTCTTGATTTGGCCGGTTTTGCTTGCTCTTCAGGTTCCGCGTGCAAGACAGGCGATCCTGAGCCCTCCCAAGTCTTGACCGCACTCGGATACGACTCGGAGGAGTCATCGGGGTCCCTTCGCATCACACTCGGTCGAACAAGCACACCCGACTCGATCGACGATTTTATCGAAACCCTGCCCGATCTTATCGCCAAGCTGCGAGCTGTCGAGGCAATCTCACCATGACAAAAAACGAGCGGATCGCTGTTGCGATGAGCGGCGGTGTCGACAGCTCTGTCGCGGCTGCACTGCTCGTTGAGCAGGGTTTCGAAGTTTTCGGTTTGATGATGCGCCTCTGGAGTCCTGGGCCTGATTTTCGTAACCGTTGTTGTTCTCCTGAAGATATCACCATTGCCAGAAATATTGCTGCCCAGCTTGGTATCCCATTCCATGTCCTGGACATTCAGGAACGATTTAAATCTCAGGTCGTGGACACCTTCACATCTGGCTACGCACAAGGGATTACCCCAAATCCCTGCTTGGCTTGCAACCGCCAGATTCGTTGGGGCTTTTTACTGCAAACTGCTTTGGCTATGGGCGCTACTCACCTCGCCACCGGCCATTACGCCTGCGTCGAAAAGCGGAACGATCATTATGTTCTACTACGTGCCAAAGATCGATCGAAGGACCAATCTTATGTCTTGAGCGTGCTGGGCCAATACGAACTCTCACACGCGCGTTTCCCACTGTGCGATCTTTCGAAGAAAAATGTCCGCCAGCACGCTCGTCGTCTGGCGTTGCCCATCGCAGAACGAACAGAAAGCCAGGATCTATGCTTTGTTGCCAACGGAGATTACCGGCGTTTTCTACGTCAGCAGGGTGTTTCCTTACCACCCCCTGGCCCGATTCTCGATACCAGCGGAAAACTGTTGGGGAATCACGATAGTCTAGCGGACTTCACAATTGGACAAAGGAAGGGCATAGGTGTCACCATGCCCCATGCTCTTTACGTACTGGAAAAGGATGTCGCATCCAACGCGCTCATCGTCGGACCCCGTAACGCACTCGATCGACACAGTTTCCTTGCTGGACCGATCAACTGGACAGCAGGCCGTCCACCCGCACTTCCAATACGTGCGCTCGTGCGCGTACGATATAAAGCTCAGGAAGTCATGACTACGATCAGACCCGAAGTCAATGACTTCGTCTCCGTGTACCTCGAGAAAGCCCTTCCGGACGTTACACCTGGGCAGGCAGCCGTCTTCTATTCAGATGATGAGTGTCTTGGCGGAGGGATCATCCAGCCATGAACGGCCCAGCCTTGTTTTTGGGAACGCTCATCGCTATGCTGTGCGGCTTTCTCTTTCACCTGCTTCGTGGTGGCAGCCCGGTGAGGTTATTGCTTTTCGTCGCGACTGCGTGGATCTCATTTTTCACCGGTCAGTTGGTGAGCACTTGGTTAAACTGGCACGTCATGCGGTTTGGAACCCTGAACCTTTTCCCGGCCCTGCTTTCTACGGCTATCGGGCTCATCACCGCGAGTGTCCTAGCCGGCCCTGAGCGAACCGAGAAGCGACGCGGGCGAAGGCGAAACCCGCCTCGTCGATCGGGTTGACTCCTCGATATGCTATAATGGTCACAATGTCGAATGATGAGATAGCGCAATCAATTCTCGATAATCAATCTGTCGAATCTGACTATCCGAGCAAGAGTTCCCGGGGTCTCATTTTTTTTCTCGTCCTGCTCGTCGGGCTCTTGATCGTGGGGCTTTTTTTAGCCTTTAGGGCTCTAATCAGCCACCCGGACCAGGCGGAGACCCTCCGGGATATAGTGATCATATTCCTGGCATTCGAGATGTTTGTGATCGGTCTCGTGCTGATCCTCATGATGATACAAGTTGCGCGTCTTGCCACGATGTTGCAGAACGAGATTAAACCGATCTTAGATTCGACGAACGAGACGATCAGCACATTACGAGGAACGAGCCAATTCTTAAGCGAGAAAATGGTGAAACCAGTGATTAGGGCCAACAGTTCCATCGCCGCCTTCAGGCGTGTTGTTAACCTAATAATACCTGGGCGCTCAAGAAAGCCCCAAGCTACAGATAGGAGTGAGAGAGATGTCTGATCGAGATAGTGATTTCGGCGCTTTCATATCAGGTTTCGTTATCGGAGGCCTCGTTGGAGCTGCAGTCGCCTTACTACTCGCGCCACAGTCCGGCGAAGAAACCCGCACCATGATACGCGAAAAAGGTATTGAACTTCGTGACCAGGTGGAGCAAACCGCCACGGAGACGCGAGCTAGGGCTGAGCAGATCGCGAAGGAAGCGCGCGCAAAAGCAGAAGATATTCAACGGCGTGGACAAGTGATCCTCGAAGAGCAGAAGACGCGCCTCGAAGAAGCTGTTGATGCTGGAAAAAAAGCTGCGCGGCGTAAAAGAAAAGAGCTTGAGAGCGACGAGGCGGCCAAAGAAGCGTAACCAAATTCGTGCCGATGACGATCTAGTCATTTCGTGAAGAAGACCATCCCTTTAAAGAGAAAAAAGGGCGCAAGAAACGTGCGCCCTTTTTCTGGTTCCATTTTGGAAACTCTGAAAATTAAACAGTGTTCCCTTCAAATGCGACTTAGGCCACCATCCAACTCTGCTAAGGCTAAGGGCAACGCATCCGCAACATCTCCTGCGATGACACCAGCTACAGAACCGATCATCTCCGCCGCCAACTCTCCAGCACGTCCGTGAAGGTACGCGCCCAACACAGCTGCTTCGTAAGACTCAACGCCCTGAGCTCGAAGGCCTGCGATTGTCCCAGCCAAAACATCCCCTGTCCCTGCGCGAGCCAGTGCCGGTGTTGCAAACGGCAGTACGGCCGAGCGACCATCAGGCGCGGCAACGACTGTAAACGCCCCTTTCAGAACTACAATGTGGCCCCAGGTTTTAGCCCATTGTTGGGTAATAGCCACTCGATCAGACTGGATTTCATCCTTAGGGATCTCTGTCATGATCGCCATCTCTCCTGGATGAGGGGTCAGGATAGATGAGGCGGGCAGAAGCTCCGTCCAAGCAGGTAGCTGAATGAGAAGTTTCAACCCGTCTGCGTCCACAATGCATGGCACCTGCAAACGAGAACCCTCGCTTGGTGGTCCGTCTGAAGGAACGAAGCCGATCGGACCCCTAGCAGCGCTCCCTTCTCCTCCCAAGAAACGCTGCAGAAAATTTGCGGTGGATGGATCCTGACCGAAACCAGGACCTAGTAGGATAGCCTGTGAGCTTTCTACTTCGTCATGTAAGACGTCCGCTGCAGTTTCTGCAATCACTCCGATTTCATGAGGCAGAACGATCCAAGTCGCTTCAGGCAATTGAGACGCCAGCATGATCTGCACAGGACTAGGAACCGCCAACGTCACCAGCCCTGCTCCTACACGATACGCTCCCAGTCCAGCCAGCGCAGCTGCGCCAGGATAATTAATGGATCCGGCAACGATCAGTGCACGGCCGAAAGTGCCTTTGTGGGCGTTTTTAGGCCGCACAGGTATCCACGCTCTTACCGTCTCCGATGTCGCCAATTCAAGCTCCACGCTAGAAATCTCCTTTTGATTTGATGGGATTCCGATGTCGGCGACAGCGATCTTTCCCACTTTCTCTGCGCCCGGAAAACGAAACAAACCTAGTTTCGCGGCCGCGAGCGTTACTGTAAGATCGCAAGAGAGAGCCTGCTCAGCAATTTCGCCACTATCGCAATCCAGACCGGAGGGACAATCAATGGCAACGATAAAGGGTGCCCGCTCACGTTTCTCCAGTGACTTTGTTACTGAGGCCAACACATCCTTCGCGGAACCCTTTAACGGGAGCTGGAAACCCGTACCAAGAACACCGTCCAGGATTAGATCGGCACTGCGCACGAGGTCTCCCAGAATGCGCCAACGCTTATCCTCTTCAGCGGTAGCGATGTGTTTTGCGCGTTTACGTAACCTCACGAAATTCGCGTCGTCGTCGGTGCGTGCTTTTGTAAGATATGCCGAAACCTGAGCGCCAGCTTCAATTAAGTAATGCCCGGCCACAAGTCCGTCTCCACCATTATTGCCCGATCCTACAAGAATCAACACCTGCTTGCTCTGCATGTGAAGCCAGTGTTTTAAGATCGCGTCCGCAACAGCACGGCCGGCGTTCTCCATCATCTTGTCATAGGTCAGACCAGCAGCGTCCGCGGCTTGCTCGATGGCCCGCATTTGCTCGACAGTCACGATCTTGGTCAACGTCCCTCCCCTGATCATAATAGGCACAGGCTTTGTTGCCTGGACATCTCAATGATAACAGCGCATTAGAGTTTTGTTATCCTCTACTCGTCCAATAGGTCTGGCAGATATTCCTCCAATTGCAACCTTCGCAACCGCTCCTCTGAAGGACGTCCCGTATCAGAGTCCCAACCTCGCACTTGATAATATGCCTTGAGCATTTCGTCGATAGGGGGAACATACCCAGCAGATCCGCCATCGGGAAATGGCTTCAGAAGGATCTTGGGTAGACGATCATCTTCGCGCGTGAGGCCCAAACGATGGTTGAGGATGCGTTTCAAATTCCAACCGCGCTCGCCAATCGCAAGAAGGTCTTCCATCGAATAATCAAACCCAGTGGCGAGATTGAGAAGATCAACAACCGTTTGGAAGGCAACATTTACATAAAGACAGAGAATGAGTGAATTATAGATCGTGCGCCAATCCTGGTGGCGCGCCACGTTGAAAGCTTTCTCTGCACCTGCTTGACGAGAATACAGGTCTACGCTGATTTCCTCGATCGTCTGCCCAATTTCAACCATGAAGTAATCGCTCTGGTTATGACATGCTCCTCGTGGAGAGGTGGCGTAAACCAATCCCATCCCCGAAGCCCCACGCGGATCGTGGAATGGTACCTCCAAACCCTTCACATGCGCGGCCATCTCCTCTACGTCGAAATTCTTTGCCAGCGCTTTGGCGCCTAATGCCAGCAGTTCACCAAATCCCTCCCGATTCGCTGTAAGGTGAACGAGGCGTTCCGCTGCAACAGCACTCCCCCACTCCAATTTCTCCCCGCCGGTGGTCTTTTCCGTGATCACGCCTTGCTCAAAAAGCAAAAAGGCGAGGCCGATAATGTTCGCCATTGAGATTGTATCCATACCATAACGATCGCAGTGTTCCCCAAGCATTGTGATCGCGCCGAGATCATCGATTTCGAGCAGCGGGCCGAAGCCCACGATCGTCTCGTACTCCGGCCCTTTGCGTTTCTTGCCATCTGAAAGAGTCACCACGCGTCCGCAGGCGATGACGCAACCATGGCAAGTGCTCACGGAGGTTAGAATAGTCTCGGTCATGGTAACGCCCGAGACCTTATCCGTGCCCCCAAATACCCCCCGAGTGAAGTAGCGTTTGGGCATTTCGCCCAGGTAATCGAAGTAATCCCCTGCGGCGGATGTTCCTAATTGTCTCAATGTACGAGTTACATTATCGTTGCGCAGCGCCCGATTCGCCTCGCCGCGGACAATCGAGAACTTGTCTGGAGCATAGAGCGGAAGCACCTGATGTCCCCTCACGGCTACGGCTTTGAGCCCCTTCGCACCCATCACTGCGCCCATCCCTGTACGCCCAGCGACCCGCCCGTGATCACATAAAACCAAGGCAAACGGAAGCTGATTCTCACCTGCAGCCCCAATGCAAGCGACTCGGATTAGAGGATCTCCCAACTCCTCCTGAATCTTCTTTTGCGTTTCATAGGTGTCGCAAGATCCCCACAGATGACTTGCGGATCGCATCTCTGCCAGACCCTCGTGAACCAATAGATATATCGGCTCAGACGATCGGCCTTCGATCCACAAACCATCGTAGCCCGTTGCTCTCATCTCTGGTCCGAAATGCCCACCGATATTCGATTCTGCCCATAGTTGGGTGGCTGGGGATTTCCCCGCAATGACGAAACGACCTACTGCCAAGCCCTTCGTACCTGTCAAGGGACCTGCCAAGAATAGAAGTGGCGCTTCCGGGGAAAGTGGGTCGAGGTCCTGGGAAAGAAACGGATAAAGGAGATAAGCGGCCAGGCTAGCGCCACCTATGAACCTACGCAGAATTTCTTGCTCCACGTGCAGCGTTTGGTTGTTCCCACTGCTGAGATCGAATTTCAGAATTTGAAATCCCTGCTCAACCATGTATGGTTACCTCAGAATGGCATCTGGGCTGGTTGTACGCACGAAGAAAGAAGGAGGGTTCTATTTGTTCTCCTCCTTCAACATGAACCTACGATGAGCCGTGCTTTGGCTGGATTCTGCTCATGGCATACTCCGCCAACGCGGCGATGGTCAGACTGGGATTAACCCCTGGATTTGCCGGAAGAATCGACCCGTCAACGATGTAAAGTCCAGGATAGTTGAACACCTCACAATTCACGTCGATCACACCTTCAGATGCATTCTCCCCAAAAGTACACCCCCCAATCATGTGAGCTGTCATGGGGATGTTCAAGACCTGGGTTACCGCACCCATAGGAAAACCATTGATCTTCCTTGCGAGGGTCCGGACTACTCTCATCCCCATAGCAATGTTCACCGGAGCCATTCTTTCAGGATCTTGATCTGCAACCAGACCTTTCCGGAATAAGGCATACGGGTTGCGACCTTGTCGTAAACGCAAGAGGTTATCTTCTGTCTGCATCACTAAGATTACAAGACCACGCCTACTCACACCAGGCACAAATTTGTTATAGATAAAATCCAATGGGTGACGAGCAATATTTAGAATCGTCCTCCAAACATTTTGGAATAAGTTATCACCTGTTTCGATCAAGGGAGAACTGAGAAAACGCAACAGCATGGACGAATGTTCTTCGAAACGGATGGGCTCGATTTGAGTGGTTTCGTCTGCTTTGAAAATCGATGTAATCGATAGCCCTTTTGAGTGATCATCGGTCTTTTTCCGGCTATAGGCTCCTAAGAACATCTCGCTGTTAGTACGCACGAGCTCACCTAAACGAGACGAAAGATTTTGAAGCGTGCCGAACTCGTCCCTGCACCGCATCAAGAGAGAGATTGTTCCAAGAGTTCCCGCTGCGACAACAACATTTCGCGCCCGAACGACATGCGACCGTTTCCCAAACCAGGCTGTCGAAGACCGATAACGAATTTCATAGCGGGCACCATCAGGCTCTCCTTTGGCTAAAGGAGCAATTTGGTAGACAGTCGATTCCGCCTTCACCTTCACGCCCAACTGCTCTGCGAAATATAGATAATTCTTAGTTAACGTATTCTTCGAGTTGTATCTACAGCCATGGATACAACCACCGCAATGAATACAGCCCGTGCGCGATGGTCCCTCACCGTTGAAATATGGATCCGGGACCTCTACCCCGGGCTCACCAAAAAATATACCCACATCTGTATGTTGAAAGGTATCTTCCTGTCCGAGTTCATTGGCGATCGCTTCTAACTGCTCATCAGCTGGCCAGAGGCGTGGATTTGTTTCAACACCAAGCATATGTCTTGCAGTTTGATAATGCGGACGTAAGTTCTCGTACCAGTCTCCTAAATGCCTCCACGTAGGTGCCCTGAAAAAGCTCTCACCAGGCTCCATCAACACAGCTGCATAGACAAGGCTTCCGCCTCCAACCCCGCTGGGGTGATAAAAGAAAAAGCCCTTCGATAGACTTAGTTGCATAATTCCAAAACACCGAAAGATAGGAAGCCATAGATAATTTCGCAAATCCCAATCTGTGCGAGGAAGATCTTCATCTTCAAATCGCTTCCCGCGTTCTAGGACAAGCACGCGATAACCCTTTTCAGCCAACCGCATGGCGCTCACGCTGCCACCAAAACCAGATCCAACGACGACAAAGTCATAGGTCTCAACACTGCCGTCATGGTTGGGAGTTGCGCTCATGAGCCTCTCTCATTAAACCCCTTTACCGGGGCTGGAATTTAATTCGACTACAGACGGACCTTGAGATGTTTCGGCGCTGCGAAAATCAGCAGCTTCTGTATCAGGGGGTGCTCTCTTCGAGCCAGGATGGATCGATCATCACGATTTCACGTATCGATTCGATCGGCACCATTCTCAGATCCTCCTCGGTGAAACAGGCTCGAATAGCGGCATCATTATCCGCCTCCCACTCACAATACATCTCGCCAGCGTTCGGATCGAAGAAGGTGCGCACCCATTCAACATCCTCACTGGTTCGTTGCCGAAGCTGTTTTAAGATTTTAATCCAATGTTCCTGGGAGTCGGGATAAGCCGCTACCCTGTGAACGACGAGAAACCGTGGCATGACGCTTCCTCTCAATCTTGGAATAGATCGCGAGCCCAATCAGGAATCAATCCCTACCAACTGACAACAACGCACAAAGTCCAGGACGGTTGGCACATTGCGCAACATATAACCCAGATTGCCCGTGACTTGCAGACGCCGTGTGAGCATGGCTTGCATGGGATCCAATTCACCCTCAAAAATGCGTAGGATGTGCTTTATCGGTGATCGCAAGATGAATTTTGCCTCGGGTAGTACCTCCTTGGAGGGATCGATTAAGCGAGCTTCCCTACAACGCCCATGCCAGAGGTCGAGGTAGTAGGTTATGGGAAGGCGCGCGTCTTCTTCGCCGGGATTTTGTTCGATGACCACCACCATATCCCCCTCCCAATTCTTGGCCACCTCCGCATAGCGTGAATCGCTGTTGAGCACCTCGACCAGAGCTCGCAACCAATCCTCGCTAGGAAACGGATACCCCATAGAAATTAACTCCTTTCAGATTTGATGCCCATCGATTATGCTCCAATCCATAACAAGAGTCAAAGAAGATGCGGGACTTGGATCGTTGCTTTCTCAACAGCGTAACCTTGCTTTACATAGATCGGGAGGTGCAGAGATACTAGTGTCGGCATCGTAATGGCTGTCGTAAGTCGAGCTGCTGTAGGTATTCCTTCTCAAATTATGAACACAACGAAAATGCATTGACACCAGGTCCGTTCGTCGGTTAGACTATTCGCCTACGCATCCGAAAAGCGTAAGTTTCATCATGGACAGGTCGGGAGTCCAATGGCTGAAGAACGTGAATTCTTTCTAACACCTGACGGTGCCGCGAAACTTAAAGCAGAATTAGATGAATTGCGAGGTCCCAGGCGTGTCGACTTGGCAAAACGACTTCGATTCGCCATTCAACAAGGTGACCTGACAGAGAATGCCGATTATATTGCCGCCAAGGAAGAGCAGGCCTTCCTGGAAGGTAGAATACAAGAACTCGAGATAATCTTACGTGACGCCATCATTGTAGAGCAGGAATCGTCGCGAGAAATTGTTGAAATCGGTAGCACCGTGCTGGTCGCCGAGAACGGCAAGGAACCCGAAACCTACCAACTCGTCGGGATCAAGGAAGCTGATCCCCGCCAACAAAAGGTATCCTACGAATCCCCCATCGGAAAGGCTCTGCAAGGCAAGCGTGTGGGCGATACAGCGATCGCCGAGACGCCTGCCGGGAAACGGGTTCTAAAGATCCTGGAAATTAATTAACGCACCAAGCAGCACATCTCTCACAAGTCGAATCACATCGATTACAATGTCGAAGAGGCGGGTCACCCGCCTCTTTTTATGCTTTCGATTCTCTCTGGAAGATGTCAGGTGTTACCCATTTTCCGTGATAATGGATGCTTCTCCGTTTCGCAGTGATTTAGAAACCTTTCGGGAAGGCACGCAGCTCGACCGTAAGCCTTTCGAAGAAGCTTGACGGTGGCAGGGCGGATTCTCCGTAATTCATATCCACGACGCGTGCCTCTACTCGCAATGAGGCCGTATCGAGTGTGATAACGTCACCGCTAACCGCCTCAACAGGATCACCTTTCGCAGAAAGACGACCCCGTGTTTCTTCATCTCGGAAAGCGTAGCGGCTCATCGCTACTTTGGTGACCGTCTGGATGTCATTCTTGTCGAATAACCAAACTTCGAATGCCGATACTTTCTTTGGATCACCAACTCCTATCACATCGCCAATTCCAACACCGCACTCCCCCAGAAAATCACCTGTTGCGCTTTCGATGCTGAAGGAATCGTCATACAGATCATCCCCCAAGGAATACGTCGTCCGAAAAGTCGCAAGGGGTTGGTCTACAGGCATCGTTGCGTCGGTCGGATAATCAAGCTCTTCCACATACTCAGGCTCGCGTGATATCGGGGGCTCGCCCGATTCCATCCTTCTGCGTAAGACAAGTGCAGCCGCCAGCAGCAAACCCAGCACCAAGGTGGCTCCACACACCGGTAACAACAGTCTAGATAAGACGATACCCGATTCGGCTTCCTCTTCGTCAGAAGGCGCGGCTGTTTCTTCAACTGAAGGGATTTCTTCGACGATTTCCTTGAAGCGCTGAATATCACTCGATTTGACCAGACCTGGGTCCTCTCCCACTTCAGTCAGAATGGCACCCTTATCCGGACCCAGATTCGCATAGCGCTCGTTGGCTAGGTCATCATCTTGGTTGATTGCATGAGAATCAATCACCATACGCAAGTAGTCCACTTGTAGATCGCGCCGCAATTGGGACGGAACACCGTTGATCCATTCAACTGGACTGACGACCCATGCATAAACTAAACCGAGCGCAATTCCTAGGATTAACGCTAAAAGCGCAATCACGATCTTGCGGTTGAATAATTCTTTTATCGCATCCATGGCCCCTCAACCCCTGCTCGGATCACGAACAACGCGCCTGCCTGTTTTGGACCCCCCAGCATTCTAGCCCTATCCAGCGTTCAAAGCAACATCTACAGTTGCAGAATTCATGCCGAATCCGGTTCGCTTTCGGTCAGTGCTGCCTGGTCGAAACGCTCTTCACAGACGGTGCAGGATGCATGGTCTTTATTGGTGACAACTAACAGCCCTCCGCAATTAGGACATGGTTGCGGCAAAGGTCGTTTCCACGATGTGAAATCGCAAGTCGGATAATTGGCACATCCGTAGAAAATGCGCCCTTTGCGTGTACGACGCTCAACGAGGTCGCCGCCGCATTGCGGACAATGCACCCCAATCTTCTCAAGCCACGGCTCCGTATAGCGACACTCTGGGAAATTTGAGCAGCCGACGAATTTGCCGAATCTCCCGTGCCGTAATACAAGAGCGTTGCCGCATTCAGGACAAGGCCGACCAATCTCCTCCGGCTCCGCTTTAACTTCTGGCATGAGCTCTTCAGCAATTCGCAGCTGCTCAGAGAACGGTTCGTAGAATTTCCTCACTACCTCAACCCATTCGCGATTGCCGCTAGCAATCTCATCCAACTCTTCCTCCATGCGTGCAGTGAATCCCAGGTCCACAATGTTTGGGAAATGATCGACGAGTAGGTCGTTGACAATCTCGCCGATTTCCGTCGGGATCAAACTACGATTCTGGCGTTCGATATACCCTCGCTGGCGAAGTGTCGAGATGATGGGCGCATATGTTGAAGGCCTGCCGATGCCGTTCTCCTCCAGCGCGCGCACCAGGGTTGCGTCGGAATACCGACGCGGAGGCTGGGTGAAGTGTTGCTCGGGCAGAAGCTCGTTTAGCTTGAGAGAGTCGCCAACGGCGAGATCGGGTAGCTGAGCAAGTCTGGCAATCAGTTCCTCTGCATCACGTCCTTTATTGTTTTTCCGCACGTCGTTGTCAGCCTCTTCACCATACACCTTGAGGAAACCAGCGAATCGTAGACTGGACGCCGAAACCCTGAACTGAGATGCGTGTAAATCCGTACGTCCCTCCACTTCAATGGTCAACGTGTCGTAAACAGCCGGTGACATCTGTGATGCCACGAATCGTTTCCAGATCAGAGAGTAGAGTTTGTGCTGCTCGGGTTTGAGATGTGGCTTGAGTGTCTCCGGTGTACGCATGACAGAGGTAGGCCGAACGGCTTCATGCGCCTCCTGAGCCATCCGTGCTCGCGTCCGGTATGAGGGTGGCTCTGGAGGGACATAATCCCGACCATAACGTTCTTCTATCAACCGTCTGGCTTCGGATTGAGCCTGAGCGGACACCTGTGTCGAATCGGTGCGCATATAGGTTACCAATCCCACGCGCTCACCTTCTCCAATATCCACACCCTCATAAAGCTGTTGGGCGATCACCATTGTACGACGAGCTGTAAAACCGAAACGGCGTGAGGCCGTTTGTTGCATGGTAGAAGTGGTGAATGGCGCCCCCGGACGGCGTGTGCGTCGCCCCTTGCGAACACTGGCGACCTGGTAGGTGGCTTGCTGCAAGTCGGCCAGGAGCTCTTCCACCTGGTCTTCCGAATGGAGTTCAGGTGCTCGACCATCGTATTGCACGAGTCGGGCCATAAACTCCGGGGGTTTTTCCGGTTGAAGGAACTCACCATCCACCGTCCAATATTCTTGAGCTACGAAATCCCGAATCTCGCGCTCCCGCTCGACAACAAGCCGCAGCGCGACGGATTGCACCCTTCCCGCAGACAAACGTCCTCGCACTTTTACCCACAACAAGGGGCTGAGGTTGTATCCAACAAGTCGATCGAGAATTCTGCGCGCCTGTTGGGCCTCGACAAGCTCCATAGAGATGCCGCGTGGGTTCTCAAAGGCATCATCAATTGCAGACGGAGTAATTTCATGAAATACAACCCTCTTCGCGAGATCAGGCTCGATTTCCGCGGCCTCGAGTAAATGCCAGGCAATCGCTTCTCCTTCACGATCGGGGTCGGTGGCAAGGTAGACATTGGCGGCCTTTGCCGCAGCAGATTTGAGCTCCTTGACGACTTCTCGTTTCTCGTTTGGTACACGATACTTTGGGTTAAAATCGTTCTCCACGTCGACGGATAGCTGCGACCGTAATAGGTCGCGTACGTGACCAACCGACGCCATAACTTTGTAGGCCTTACTCAGAAATCGACCTACAGTGCGAGCTTTTGCCGGCGACTCGACGATCACGAGATTCCCGCTTCGCTTCTTTCGGCTCTTAGCCCGCCGTTTCGTTCCCTTGACGACGGGGGGAGGGGTCATGCCTTCGTGTGCGTCCGTCTTCCCCATTCGATAGAGGCCTGTGCCACAAACGCCGCAAACACCTTTCATTGCGGGCGTGCCGGTGGATGTGAAAGTCGGCTCTGGATGGGTGATTTCTCTTTTTTGTTTACACTTTACACAATATGCTTCCACTAAATACTTCTCCAAATGACAAAGCAATATGAATCAAACAGTGGAAATATATCACACCCTGCCGCGCTACTCCAATCTTCGTGCTCACTCACAGCATTGAGAAGGCGTTCCAGCACTACTTTCACCACAACACTAAATCCTTTCGCCTGAGGTGGATGAAGGGGTGGCTCTTGAAGGAAATCGAGCCATCACCATTTTACAAACCGATCCCCCACACAAGATATTTTTCCGAAAGCAGAGGCATTTACAACGCTTCAATCCCTAAGACTTCAATGAGAGCATTGAATTTGTAAGGAAAAGCGTTTGGAGCTGTCTCATTAGACCGGCCCTGCACCCTACGTGTGGTGGAATGGCAATCCCGGAACTTTACGTCTCCAAAAATAAAATGTGGCTCCGACAAGCGGAGCCACATGATGATGGGGTCACTTCGATCATTAATCGAGAGGCGGTATGGTCTTCGTCGGCGTCGCGGTTTCTGGTTCCGATGTTTGTGTTGCCGTGGCGGGTAAAGACGTACGGGTTTGGGTTGGTGTCCGAGTGGCCGTTGGCATCGGGAGGCTGATCGAATCCGATACACGGCACCTACCTGCTTCGAACTCGAGCCGAATCGTGAAAGAACCACCGATGGGGCCATTATTGCCATCGAAATCGACCTCAAACGTGCCTGTAGAGCCCGACCCCAAAACAATGGGTGGATCCGCATTTTTATTTTCTGTATCAGGCGAGGAATCATCACCGCCGTAGAAGCGGGCATCCGTAAATTCGAACCAGTCGACTTCCATATTGGAGTAGGTCTTGGTCCAGTAGAGGTCCGCCTGGTTCATAGAGACCGCCATCGGGTTGTCATTACGAACACTCATCAAGAGCCGGCTCTTGTTGGAGGAACCCCGCCAGATGTTCACCACATTGATGTCGTTGCAATTGGGTTCCGGTGTGACAGTCGGTGTCCTGGTTCGTGTGGGCGTCCTGGTTCTGGTGGGTGTCCTAGTCTGTGTACGCGTAATCGTCGGAGTGCGCGTGATCGTAGGCGTACGTGTTATCGTGGGCGTGCGTGTTACTGTGGGAAGTGGGACGTCAGAAGCTGAACGATATAGATTACATGACGGGTCACTGAACTCGATCGTCCAACCGAACTGCGCGGATGAATAATTCAAGGGCGCCGCATTAAGATAGCCGTTGTTGAGGCCGTCGAAATCGATGAAGATCTGATTAGCATTAACACCGTGTTTAACATCTAGGGGCGTGTTCTTGTCAGAATACGTCCGTGAACTGTAATCATTACCGGCGTCAATTTCGATACCTTCCCACTCCATATAGTCTACAAACTCGTTCCAGTTGTAGTAATCCGAAGCACCTTCCAATGGACCCCAGTTCAGTATGACTCTTGTGACCTGAAGCCCAGGGTAAGTCGTATTACTGATATGCTGGGTCACCTGTGCCCAGTCGAGGAAGTTGAAAGGACCGAAGGCTACGCCAGAACAAGATGGTTTTGCCGTCGCTGTTGCCGTGACCGTGGGTGTCGGCGTGGGGGCGTTGATTTCGAAATCTACTGACTCCCAAGCACTCCATACACCCTCGTCATCCTGTGCGCGGACCATCATGCGGTGAAGACCGTTGCTGATGGCTGCCCCTCCCGGCCAGATCATGCTATCCAGAGCATACTCCGGACATGGACAGTTGCCACCAAACCCGCAATAGCAAGCGGTATAATCCGTCCCCGAGTACACCTGCTCCCAACTCCCACTCCAATAATAGACCGCAAACTGGACCTGCTGGATCCCCAAGCCGTCCGCTCCCACTCCCGCACAGTTACCAGGATCGGCATTGTCGGGATCGTATGCTGTTGCATGAGAAGGAACGGATAGCAGGTAAACTTCATCGGCTTCGGGTTGTTGAATCTTGACTACCGGTGGTACCTTACAAGGTGTATTTGTGACAGTAGCCGTCTCCGTTGTCGTCGGGGTGATCGTAACCGTATAGGTCTCAGTCGGCGTGAAGGAGGGCTCGACAACGGTGGCCGGCAGCCCGACAACCCTGGCAACGCGGAACTGCTCGACGATGCCCTGACGCCTCGCGCGCAAGTGAATGTGGGGCCACCAGGTGCTCAGGATTGGGGTGATCATGGGATGCTCAAATTCGACTGTCACGGATACACGGTCGCCCGGACCTCCACCGTCCTCCATCGGCACACTATCTGCGATACGGATGCACATCGCGGGATCGTTCCCCGGATCGGGGTCGTTGTATTGAAAGATGGGCTGATCGAACGCATCCCGTCGGCTTGAGCACACCGTCACATTGTAGAAACCGGGTTCCCCGACGGCTTTGCTCTCGTCGCGCATGATGGCAACAGAACCAGCGCGCGCCGTATCTTTGATCGATGGGATGCGGGCAGCGTCCTCCTCATATCGTTCGTCGCAAACGTCCCCGGGAAAACCCTCACAGTGGATGGGGTTGTATTCGCCGGTTATTGCGTAGCGTACCCCGAAACGGGCGCCGTTCTCGACCGCCAGCCAGGCGTGCAGGAGACGCGCAAGCTCGACGATCACAAAGAGAAGCATCATCAGGACGGGAAGGATGAGCGCAAATTCGACCATACCCTGTGCGCGAGAGTTGTTCCGTCCAGACCTAAGCCTCGTTATCCAGCGGTGAACCATCCAACATTCCCCTGCCTCCCCCCAACTAATTGGAGACGGGCAAAAAACCGCGAGACAATGGCCGCGATAAGCTTGAGAAGTGTAGAGGCATTGTGGCTAGAAATACATTTGCTTCGCCATCCAGCATCTGGATGACAATCCACACTGCCACTTCACTTGTTGATGTGCTGATTTAATTTTCAGATCCCAAACTTCCAAGCTATTTTCGTCGCAGTACCGCCCCTGGCACCCATTCCTTGAGGGTTTTGAAAGAACCCTTGTACTTCGGTGGCTTTGACCTCGAAATTAAAGACCTTGATCGTAATGATCTCATCAGTTTATCGAGACTAACGCTTAGAGTCCCGAGGTGCCGCCGCACTCCCTACTCTAACGGCTAAGCCATGACGAGGTTGCAAATACCACCAGAGCAATAGAATCCAATGATTCCCCTGATCCGGGAGTTCTTATTCGATTTGAGTAGCGACGAACGGGGGTAGAGCTCCTCCTCCCCGTAAATTGCATTGATGACTGGCGTTTAAATGCCAAAATCTAGAAATAGAGCGAAATTACTCAAGCCGCGAATACAATATTTGAATCGGATGCCACATATCGTAAAACGATCTATGTACAGTATAACGAATTACTGATATTTTGTTGCGATGAATTTAGTAGGACTTAAAGGCCATATGAAGCGTATCTGCGGACTTGTTCTTCCAAGCGCAAAAAATGTGACTAATGCCGTCGAAATCGCGCACCATACGTGCTTTTTGGGTGTGAAGCCTCTTTACGCAAAGTTACAGCTTATCAAGATTAATCGTGACCTGGCCATCTTCCCACGCTATCGGAATGTTTAAGTGGTCTTCTCGCATTTGATGCGCAGGGGCATCGAATTTTCCAGATTGAATTCCCTAATCTTATACTCCGCCTGAATGGATCCCACTCAAATCAAAAGGTCCCTTCAACAAGCCCCTCTGCAGGAGAATGTCATTGGGATCACAGGTGTCAGCCTAAACAACTTCGTGCGTAGGTTTCGCTTCCTAAAGTTATTCAGCTACAAGTAACGATCCAATCCTTGCTCCCTTAACGTCTGCACGATTTCTCTGACACGTTCTGCTTGATCCTTCGGGCAAACCAGAACCACATCGCCCGCGTCCACGATGATCAAGTCCTCCAAACCGAGCGCTGCGATCAAGCGATCTCCGGTTGTTTCCGCATCTTGAAAAACGAGTGTCCGCTTGGTGTCGATCATCAAAAGATTGGGGGCATTGCGAATGTTTCCCTCCCCGTCTTGTGCGAGGATGTCAAACAATCGCCTCCAGCCACCCACATCGATCCAACCGAGATCATCTGCGGGAATTACGCTGACGTTCTTTGCGCCTTCCATGATTCCATAATCCACCGTCTGACTCGCTAACCGCTTCCAAACCCGCTCCAAGACATCCCGCTCCGCATCGCTACCCAACGCCTCCGCGATTTCACGCAATCCTGCAAAGAGGTCGGGCATTTGTCGTTCGATCTCTTCCAGAATCCGTTCCGCCTTCCAGACGAACATTCCCGAATTCCAGGCGTGCTGACCATTTTCGAGATAGGCTTGTGCTTGTTCAAGATCCGGTTTTTCTTTGAAAGCCTCTACACGGTAAGCTTCATACCCTCTAAACACGCCTCGGGATTCCCCGCGATGGATATAACCATATCCCGTATCTGGATAGGCTGGAGTGATACCCAATGTGACTAGATCACCTTCTAGGGCGAGGTCTCGAGCAGCCAGGAGTAGTTTTTGGAAACGATCATGATGCGGGATATAGTGATCCGCAGTGAGGATCGCAGTCACGCACCCCGGACTCTTCTCTTGCAAGACGATCGCCGCTAAACCGACAACGGAAGCAGTGCCTCGAGGTGCTGGCTCTAGCAGGAAGTTCTTTGAGGGCAAGTCTGGCACCTGAAGACCGAGCAAACCCGCCTGTTCTTCAACCGTGACAACGAAGATATGTTGTGGGTCGAGAATCGGCAAAAGGCGGTCGACAGAGACTTGAAACATCGTCCGATCTCCGAACAGGCGCAAGACCTGTTTGGGTTTCTCTTGCCTCGAAAGTGGCCAAAGGCGGGTGCCCCCACCCCCGGCCATGATTACAGCGAAATATTCAGCACTCATTCTTATTCATTCCACTCGATACGCAGTACGCGGCTCGCGGACTCTCACATATTGCATCCCTCCCACCTGCCGGACACGTCCTTTAAGTTCCAACATCGCCAAAGATGCCGTTATTTTTGAGATCGGTAATCGGCAATTCACTTGTAATTCGTCGACATGCATAGGATCCTGACTCAGCGCTTCCAAAATATTACGCTCTGTCTCATCCTCGGGGAGCTCCGCAGAAGCGATTTCCTGTCGAGCAACGAGGTCGAGATTCAATGCTTCTAATACGTCCTCCGGCGACAATAAGGGGTGAGCGCCCGCAGCGATCAGACGGTTTACCCCTTTACTAGATTGACGGTAGATTTCACCTGGGACGGCGAACACGTCACGACCTTGCTCCGCAGCAAAATCCGCTGTGATCAAGGCACCGCTACTTTCCCCCGCCTCGACTACGACGACGAGTAGTGACAGACCGCTGATGATCCGATTGCGAGGCGGAAAGTTCTTCGGCTCCGGAGACGTTCCAAGCGGATAGTCGCTCAGAACAACTCCACGATCCGCAATCCTCTCGGCCAAACGTCTGTGTTCGGGTGGGTATATGCGATCCAGACCAGATCCCAAGACAGCGATCGTTCGCCCACCCGCCTCGAGTGCTGCTTGGTGTGCCACGCTGTCTATTCCCCGGGCAAGACCGGAAACGATCGTCACGCCACTAACTGCGAGCGCGGCAGCAACCTCTCGTGCTACGGCTTCACCATAGGCTGTCGCTCTACGGGTCCCGACGATGGCCACTGCCCAACGATCTGCCGGTTGCAGCTCACCCCAAACATACAGGAGAGGCGGTGGAGCAGCGATCTCAAGCAGTCGAAGCGGATAATCCTCACACTCCCAAGTTGTGATACCGAAGCCCATCGATTGAATACGTTTAATGGCACGATCCAGATCGACCTGACTACGGACTTGCTCTAACGCCTCGATGACCTTCGAACCAAGACCTACGGCTCGTAGCTCGTCTGCTGAGGCATTCCACGCAGCCTCAGCGTCCCCAAACGCATCGAGTAAGGTTTTGAGTCGGGTGGGACCGATTCCGGTCACAAGATTGAAACCGATCCAAAAACGCCTTTTGTCCCCCATCACGGCCTCCTGGAGCGGTCAGAGCATATCACAGCGATTTTAAGTATGTCAAGCACATGATCCATCGGGGTATGTTCCAGTAATGATTTTTTAATTACAATATCATGGTTCCCAACTCGAGGAGCCACATATCGAAGGACGACTTTGGAAATAGGTCGATCGACGTGAACATATCTCAGACTGCAAATGTATATAGGGTACGAGCATCATTCCCTTGTGAGGCCGCTAGGCGAAGGCTTGCGACCTGAAATTACAATAGAATCGAATTCTAGGAGGAGCATATGGATCGCAGAGCATTCATTAAAGCCACCTTGGGTTTGAGTGGCGCATCTTTGAGCGCAACCTTGTTACACGCATGTAAACGTTTCTCCTCCCTCACACCGACAGCGACACAACTCGCACAAAGCACAACACAAGTACCTCGTCCTACATTCACGCATACCCCTACCACAGTTATATCTCCCTCTCTTACTCCAACAAAGGAAGTTCCAATGGCTCAAATTGCACTCGTAAAAACAGAAGACCGCACCGAAGGCGTGAAGCGCGCGCTGGCTATGCTCGCACCGGACGTAAAAGAGAAGAAAATACTGATCAAGCCCAATTTCAACAGCTCACACCCTACTCCAGGTTCGACACACAACGATGTCTTGGGGACGCTCATCCAATGGTCGCAAGAACACGGCGCGGATCGAATCTCGGTCGGAGACAGGAGCGGTATGGAAACGACCCGGAACGTTATGGAAGAGAAAGGGATCTACGCGCTTGGAGAGGATATGAATTTTCAGGTGATCGATTTCGATTCTCTCGAGGCTGATCAGTGGGAAGTTATTCAATTCGAAGGTTGTAACTGGTCACGCGGGATCCCAATTGCCAGACCCGTGCTCGATGCCGATGGGGTAATCTCAACCTGTTGTTTGAAGACACACCGTTATGGAGGGCATTTTACGATGTCCCTTAAAAATTCTGTCGGTATTGTTGCAAGAACTATCCCGGGAGATGCCCACCGTTACATGAGCGAGCTTCACGAGTCACCGAAACAGAGGGAAATGATCGCAGAAATCAATCTCGCCTATCAACCGGACATTGTCGTGTTGGATGCAATTGATGCTTTCGCAAATGAGGGTCCTGAAAGTGGGAAGTTAGTTCATCCGGGCGTCATCCTGGTCGGCAAGGACCGAGTTGCAATTGATGCCGTTGGTGTCGCCATTTTACGCAATTTTGGGTCGACGAGAGAGGTAATGAGGGGTAGCATTTTCGATCAAGATCAAATCGCGCGGGCCGTCGAATTGGGACTTGGTGTGGAGGGCCCAGAAAAAATAGAATTCCTATTTGATGATCCGGAAAGTGAAGCTTTTGCTCATAAAATTCGAAGTGGGCTAAATCGAGGCTAATGCGGGATTAA
>WVZH01000326.1:25296-36054 GCA_011772595.1 Anaerolineales bacterium | reverse complement strand
AAAAAGTTCAGGTTGATTCCAAGGCTGCCAAGCAACAATACACATCGTGCACCGCAGCGGCGGTGGAGCAGCCCACGCTGTCTGACCTCGTGGATAAAACACCACCGTGAATCCCTTCTGGCGCGTGATTGAGATATGGAAAGTGCACAAACTCGACGACCGTAGAACCATCCTCCGTGAAAGAGATGTGCATACCGAATGCTTTGGTAATATGTTCGTTATCGTTGAACATGTTTAAGGAAAATTCTTCAATACGATCTTGATTCATCTCATCCACCCGATCGATTCAATCTCACCCAGGGTTCCTATTAGAAAGATCATCAAAGCTGAGGTAGAATCCGGTGGGTTGGTCCACTGACAAACCCAGCGATCCGTTCTCATCATAATGACTCAAGTGCATTAAGCGAGCAAAATCCATTTGCTCGCTGTGTTATCGGAGAATACATTCTTGGCTTCAGACAACGGTCGATCGAGCTACGATCTCGCGAATGCCGTGTCCGAAAACCGGCTTGTCGGTCTGTGGCGGTTATTGCGCGGCTACCGCTGGATGTATCTCGTAGCAACGGTCACACTTGGCCTCGGAGCCCTGGCCACAACAGGAACCTACCTGTGGCTGCGCTATTTCGTCGATGAAATCCTGGGGAATTCACCTTCGATTACCACACTCGCTCTCGTAGCTCTCGGCTTTCTCGGACTGGCAGTAATCCAGGGCGGGTTCACATTCATCAGCGGGTCGCTGGCGGCAAGAACCGCGGAGAGCATCGCCCGCCGGTTAAGGAACTTCATCTTCGATCACGTCCAACGTCTCTCATTCACATACCATGACCAGACCTCAACCGGCGATCTCATCCAAAGATCGACTTCGGATGTTGAGGCCATTCGTCGTTTCTTCGCCGATCAGGCTATCGGCGCAGGGCGGATTGTTCTCCTGTTTGTCATCAACCTGTCCGCTATCATAACTCTCAACGTGCAGCTGGCACTCATCTCAATCATCGTGATCCCATTGGTCGTCCTCATGTCGTATTACTTCTTCAGGAAAGTCTCAAAGGCGTATGAGGCTTATCAAGAACAGGAGGCGACCCTTTCGACCGCGCTTCAGGAGAATTTGACGGGCGTGCGCGTAGTAAAGGCGTTCGCCCGTCAAGCATATGAGATCGACAAGTTCGAGCGAGAAAATTGGGAGAAGTTCCAAAGAGGCAAGCGTCTTTTGACCATGCACTCACTTTATTGGCCCTTATCCGACATCCTCTCTGCGTTGCAGATGCTTGCCGGATTGGCGGTAGGCGCACTGCTGACCATCGAAGGGACGATATCTATAGGGACCTACCTTGCCTATGCCGGAATGATCATCTGGCTCATCTGGCCTATGCGAAACTTAGGTCGGTTGATCGTACAGATGTCTACTGGCTTGGTCTCATACGGGAGGGTCGCGGAGGTGTTGCGTGAAACCCGAGAGCCGATGGAAGAAGGCAGGGAAGTACCACAGGAGAGGCTTCAAGGAGAAGTCGTGTTCGAAGACGTGTGCTTTGCTTACGAAGGAAGTAGTACCGTCCTAGAAGGGATTTCCTTCCGGTGTGAACCCGGCCAGGCAATCGCTCTTCTCGGCCCCACGGGATCCGGCAAGACGACGCTCGTGAATCTTCTTCCCCGCTTTTATGATTACACAGACGGCAGCCTCACTTTGGACGGCGTTGAATTGAAAGAGTACTCACGGCAATCCTTACGCCAGCAAATCGGAATCGTCGAACAGGAGCCTTTTCTCTTTTCACGCAGCATTCGTGACAACATCACGTACGGTGTCGCCAGGGAGGTCACGGATGAAGAAATCGAACAGGCGGTGGAAGCAGCAGCCATGGACGAAACGATTCGCTCCTTCCCCCTGGGATACGACACACTCGTTGGGGAAAAAGGTGTCACACTTTCCGGAGGCCAAAAACAGAGGCTTGCTATCACCCGTGCATTGCTGAAAGATCCTCGCATCCTCATCCTGGATGACTCCACTTCTTCGGTGGACATGGAGACGGAAAACCTCATCCGAGGGGCTTTGCAAGGGTTGATGGAAGGACGAACGACTTTCATCATCGCCCATCGCATCCAGAGTGTGATGGACGCTGATCTCATTCTAGTGCTCGACCACGGTCGCATCGTCCAGCGAGGGACACACGAAACCCTCATCGAGCAAGACGGAATCTATCAACGCATCCATGCCATGCAAACTCGCATTGAGGACGCGTTGGAGGAAGAAATCTATAGTGTCAGTGCTTGAGTTTGAAGAAGAAGAATTCAGTACCCAATTCAACGGCAGGACGATCCTGAGGATAATCGGTCTCGCCAAACCGCACTGGCGATGGCTTGTGGGATTCATTGTCACGATAGCTGTCGTTTCCATCTTGGATTCATACTTCACCTACCTTGGAAAGCAGATGATCGACCTGGGGATTCTCGGCCGAAATCCAACTGTCTTGAGGGAGATCGTCATCCGCTATGGCGTATTGATCTTCGTGCAAGCCGCGAATGTGTTCGGTTTCATCTACCTTGCTGGTGTGCTCGGAGAACGTATCCAGTATGATCTGCGCAAGAACTCTTTCAATCACCTGCAAGCGTTATCGCTTTCATATTTCGATCGTACCCCAGTCGGTTGGATCATGTCGCGGGTAACCTCAGATTCTGAGCGTATCGCACAATTGGTCACATGGGGGCTGTTAGATATCGTCTGGGCTATCTCCAACATCGGAACAGCAGTCTTGTTCATGTTGATCATTAATTGGAAGTTGGCGCTGATCGTCTTCTCGATCATACCCATTCTCGTCATCGTCGCAGCTCAATTTAAGAAGCGTATTCTGGTTGAGTTTCGCAAAGTGCGGAAACTCAACTCGAAAATTACTGCGTCATACAACGAGAACATCACGGGAGTGCGGGTTGTAAAGGCACTTCGACGCGAGGAGGAAAACCTTCGTGAATTCGGCGAGCTCACCGACAACATGTACCAGTCAGGATATAGGGCCGCGTGGCTCTCGGCGTTGTTCTTGCCCTCCGTGCAGTTCATCAGCTCAATTGCTATCGGTGCAATTGCATTGTATGGAGGTTGGCAAGCACAAATAGGCGCAATCACGATTGGAGGTATTCAAGCATTCGTTTCCTACATCACCTTCATGCTCTGGCCTGTGCAAGACCTGGCGCGTGTTTATGCCGAGTTACAACACGCGGTTGCCTCCGCTGAGCGCGTGTTTTCCCTGATCGATTCCATCCCAGAAATCAGTGATCGAGCTGACGCAGCAGATCCGGGCACGATCCAGGGGGACATCGAATTTCAGCACGTCGATTTCTTTTACGAAGCCGACAAGCCGGTGTTGAAAGATTTCAATCTCCATGTCCGCCGAGGCGAAACNNTGCCGCTTCTACGAGCCGAAACATGGTCAAGTTCGTATTGGCGGTCGAGATTACACCACCCTTTGTCTGGAAGCGATACAATCACGCATCGGCATGGTCCTGCAATCACCCCATTTATTTTCCGGAACGATCCGCGAAAATATCCGCTACGGCAATTTAAGAGCATCGAATCAAGCGATTGAAGAAGCTGCAAAAGTAGCGGGCGCGCATGATTTCATCGTCGATATCGAAAAGGGATACGAAGCACAAGTGGGCGAAGGGGGGATTCTGCTTTCTGTCGGCCAAAAACAGCTCCTTAGTTTAGCACGAGCCGTACTGGCAAACCCTGAGATCTTTATCATGGACGAAGCGACGAGTTCTGTTGACTCCATCACGGAAAGTTTGATTCAACGCGGGATGGAGGCCGTCGTTCGAGATCGTACTAGCTTCATCATTGCCCACCGCTTATCGACGATCAAACGCGCTCATCGCATTCTTGTCATTGAAGGTGGGAGGATCTCTGAAATGGGCTCTCATACAGAATTGCTGAAGAAGAAGGGGCACTACTATCGACTTTATACGCAGCAATTTCGACGTCAACTGGAAGAAGAATTCGATCCCTTTCGCACTCCATTCCCAGCAACGACCTAGTGTGGGTGTTTCAAGGTTTAATTCATCATAAAACTACACCGCCTGGCCGTAGCCAGGCGATGCTGCGGGGATGACGGGATTCGAACCCGCGGTCTCTGCCTTGACAGGGCAGCGTGTTAGGCCGCTACACTACACCCCCGAACGTGAAAAGTCTACCACAGCGGAAGAAACAGCGTCAAGAGAACCCCAATCTTTTCCGCAACCGGACCCACGTCAGACGAAAAATGTAGGGGCAATTCGCGAATTGCCCCTACACTCATTTGTAGACTCACCGAACTGCTACTTCGGAGGTGGGATCGGCGTATTGGTAGGTGTAGGCGTTGGTGGAGGTGGTGAGGTCGGCGTGGGCGTTGGAGGGATAAAGCAAACACCGGGTTCGGTACCATCAGGTGTGAAACCAACACCCCATCGACACGTATTGTCCACCAAATGAAGGGACATGATCGGGTAGTAATCACCGGGTGCGGGAGAGCCAGCCTCATCGAGAGTGAAATGATCGTTGTAATCCAACCATCCCGCCTCCTTGACTCCTTCGTCTGACCAGGCACCCCACATGAACGATCCATCCGATCCGATGAGATTGTGCTTGAAGGCTAGTTGCACCCGATCTGGATGCGTTGGTGAGCGTCGGATCCATGCGGCGTCTGGATCTGATCCAAGCCCTTGATCGAAGACCAACTCGTCGTAACCATTCCAGGCCGGTTGTGGGCTTTCGGAACGCAATGGAATCGTACCCCCGACGTCATTGTTGCTGTCCCGCCAAGCTCGAACCCCATCCGTCGTCCATTCCGAAGAAGGCGGAACCAGACCGCCGATGAACCAATCCCCTCGGCCATCGATGTCGAGGTCAATCTCGACCGCGTACATCACTTCCGAGGTCTCAGGAGGTGAGCCTTCCAGGAAAATGGTCACATAGACCCATGGGCTGCTGAGATCAAGCTCACCGCGGATGATGTCAATGTGTTCCTTGTAGTCCATCACCTCCGCCGTGTAGGGGCGTTCCAAGAGATTCCAATCGAAATTATCCGCGATGGCCCGGCGTTCGGACGCCAACGCACGCGTGGAGCGGTCGGTCATGAAACTAGAGAGGCCACTCGGGTTGTCTGGCCACGTGACATGTACGATGGTGGGTGTCGGGGTCGCCTCCGGCGCCGGGGTTTCCTCCATTGGAGGTGGGACGGTAGGTTCAGGCTCCTGATCACCGATAGCCTGGAGTGTCCCTGCGGATATCGTCGCAAGAGCCTGCAGGGTCTCCGTGGCTGCACGGTCGAGGTCAGAGGCTGCAGATTGACCAGGAAGCTCGCAAGCCAGTGCGGCAAAGAGGAGCAACAAAACAGGCAACAAGTAAATGTGGCGGTTATGCGATTTCATTTAAGACCTCCCTGATTCATCTCTTCGAAGGATCGCTCTCTTTCATAAACCAAAACGTGCATCGAAAGGCTTTTGTGACAGGACGATCGTGCACTCAGCCAGTATACAATAGACTGCCATAGTTACGGTATCCAGTCTCGCATTTGGTTGATACCCACCGTCTCATAACGTATAATCCCCAACCAGACGGAGAAGTTATGTCGAAGAAGCAAAAATCGCCACTTAAAATGACGAGTGCCGAAATACGCCAGTCATTTTTGGATTTCTTCGAAGAGCACGGTCACACCATTGTTCCATCCGCTTCCCTCGTACCCGGCGGGGATCAAACCCTGCTTTTCACCAACGCCGGTATGGTTCAGTTTAAGGATGTGTTTCTTGGGACCGGTACGCGCCCTTACACTCGCGCCGCCAATGCACAAAAATGCATGCGCGTCGCGGGCAAACACAATGATTTAGAAGATGTGGGGCGTGACGATACCCATCATACCTATTTCGAGATGTTGGGGAATTGGTCGTTCGGTGATTACTATAAGAAGGAGACAATCACATGGGCCTGGCAACTTCTGACAGATGTCTGGGGTTTACCCAAGGATAAGCTCTGGGCCACATGTTTTGAAGACGAGCTAGGCGAGATCCCACGCGACGACCAAGCCGCAGAAATATGGCGCCAGCAACCAGGGTTCGATCCTGAACACGTGTTGTTCTTCGGTCGAGAGGAAAATTTCTGGGAAATGGCCGAGACAGGTCCGTGCGGTCCAGACAGTGAAATTCATTTCGATCGTGGGCCGGAGTTCTGCAATATGCACGATGTCCCCGGTCATGTTTGCCAGGTAAATGGAGATTGTCAGCGTTACCTTGAGCTTTGGAACCTGGTGTTTATCCAATACAATCGCACGAGTGCAACCCATCTCGATCCCCTTCCGGCGAAGCATGTCGACACCGGCCTAGGATTCGAGCGCCTCGTTTCTGTGATGCAGGACGTCGATTCAAATTACAAAACGGACTTGTTTATTCCGCTTCTGCAAACTGTTCAAGCACTTACCGGGCATGATGACCAGACGCTTAATGAAAACCTGACAGCCTATCGTGTTATTGCCGATCATGGTCGGGCTGCAGCGTTCCTTATCGCCGACGGTGTCGTTCCAGGAAACGTGGGGCGGAATTACGTATGTCGCATGATCATTCGTCGTGCGAGCCGTTTCGGCGGCAAAATCGGCCTAAACAACCCATTCCTTGCCAACGTAGCCGAAACAGTCATCGAGCAATACGGCGATTTCTATCCAGAGTTGGTACAAAACCGGTCAGCCATATTACAGACCATCACAGATGAAGAGCGTCGTTTTCAACGAACGCTTGATATTGGCATGTCACACTTCTACACAGTCCTCGAAGAAACTCGCGCTGCCAATTTGGACGTCATCCCCGGAACATCGGCTTTCGATCTCTACGCAACCTATGGGCTCCCATTCGAGATCACACGAGATCTGGCGCAAGAACAGGGCTTTGACACCGATGCGGATGGGTTTTATGCGGCTATGGAGATCCATAAGGTTGCTTCATCCTCTGCTATGGAATCCGCCACCCGTGAAACCGACGACCTCGAGCTTTATCGGACTGTCCTAGATGACCTGAAAGCTGAGGGCAAGCTGGGCAAAGAGGGGGTTCGATACGATCCCTACACCGGCTTTGAGATCGAGGGTCCGATCCTGGCGTTATTTAAAAACGGCAAACAGGTCAAAAGTGCTGTCGTGAAGGATCGAGTTTCAGTCGTCCTCCCCGAAACCCACTTCTACATCGAAGCTGGTGGTCAGGTAGCCGATACGGGTGCGATCAGCTCAGTCGATGAGCCATCATGGAAGATCTCTATCGAAGACACTCGTGAACCGCTTGAAGGCTTGATCCTTCATGAGGGTCGCGTTGTATCCGGAACCCCCACCGTTGGACAACAGGCGCTCGCCGCAGTCGACGAGACCCGCCGCTGGGATATCATGCGCAATCACACTGCTACCCACTTACTTCACGCTGCATTGCGTCAGGTGCTAGGTGATCGCGCACGCCAGGCCGGTTCACTTGTTGCGCCAGATCGGCTGCGTTTCGACGTCACACACGGCGAACCGATGACCCAGGATGAAATCGAAGCCGTGGAGAAGCAGGTAAATGAAGCGATATTGGATAATTACGAGCTTGAAATACGAAACCAACCTCGCGAGCAGGCGATCCATAAGGGCGCGATGGCGCTCTTCGGTGAAACGTACGGGGACACCGTCCGAACTGTAACCATCGGGGACGAGGGTCGAATATCGTACGAACTTTGTGGCGGAACCCATGTCGGCGAAACTGGAGCCATCGGTCCCTTCTTGGTCGTCGGTGAGGGCAGCGTCGCTGCGGGTATTCGACGTATCGAAGCCGTCACTGGACGCGGTGCGCAGTCCATGATCCAAGAACGGATGCAAACCCTGAGTAAAATGGCTGAACGCCTTGGCGCCTCTGTAGATAAACTCGAAGCCAGGCTAGAGGCGCTATTGACTGAAAGGGATCAACTAACCAGCGAAATCATCAACCTACGCTCCTCAGAGGCGGTATCTGCTTACCAGAGTCTTCAACCCGTTGATCACAACGGTGTTCCCGTGCTCATAGGAGAGTTGCCAAACGCCGATACAGATACACTGCGTCAGCTCACGGATCGTTTCCGCTCCGAGAATCCCAGCGGCGTCGTAGTCCTGGCATCTGTTGTCGACGGACAGCCGATCCTCGTCGCTGCCGTGACGAAAGACCTCGTGGCACGCGGCTTGCATGCCAGTGAACTGGTCCAAAACGTGGCAAGAGTGATCGGAGGCGGTGGCGGCGGGAAACCGACATTAGCTCAGGCCGGCGGGAAGGATGCTAGCAAGCTTTCCGAAGCCCTTGCGCTCGTGCACGACTGGGTGAGCGCCAAGCAGGGCTGATCCACACTGCCACACGACGGCGCGTAGAAGTGAAAGTCCAAATTATCTATCTGGATCCCCACGACGACCATGTGTCTGCCCGCGACAAGCTAGGATGGGTACAAGCGCCGCGCGTCTTGGTCGTGTGGCCTCGCCATGGTCGAGTCCTCACCCGCAGACTCGATCTTGTCTTACTACAACGTCTGGCAAGTCAACATAGCGTTCAAATGGGTTTTGTGACACAAGACCCCGACGTCTTAGACAACGCAGAAGCGCTCTCAATCCCGTGTTTCGACTCTCTCGATCATGTATCTGAGCGGGGATGGCGAAGGCGTGCCCGAGGTCGCCCGAAACGTTTTAAGCTGGAGAGGCGGGATTCGATCGTACCGAAGAAAACACGCCAGCCGTCAATGCTTTCTTTGCGTATGCAACGTCTGCAAGGATTTCTCAGACCTGTCATCGCGGTCGTTGCTGGATTGTCACTCCTCGCGTTAGCTGTGACATTGATTCCAAGCGCCGTGGTGCATGTTACTCCCAAGATAGAAAGGCATGAATTCCATTTCTCCCTTCAATTGGATCCCGATCTGAAGGATCCAACCTCCGCTGGAAGCATTCCGGCATATTCAATTGGTACGCGGGTGTCAGACAGCCTTAGGTTCCCCACGAGCGGCAAAGTGACTGTGCCGTCCAAAGCAGCCACAGGACACGTGATTTTAACCAATCTCACCTCCGACCCGGTTACGGTTCCAGCAGGAACAGGCATTCGTGCAAGTACGCATGGCGATTTACGGTTTGTGACCACCGAGAGTGTAATCGTTCCTGCTGAAACCGACGCACAAGTTAGGGTGGCGATCAAAGCCGATTTTTTGGGACCCGACGGCAACCTGCCATCTGGTGCCATCGATGCTGTAGAAGGAACCCTCGGCCTTCAGCTCGCCGTTCAAAACGTTGAGTCAACAAGAGGAGGGTCAAACGAGATCCGTTCAGCAGTGGGGGCGTCCGATCAAGCGTTACTCGAATTAGAGCTCATCAAACTCATCCTCCAACAAGCTGAGGAAGAGATGTCCTCCATAGATAATGGGGAGGAAAATCTCATCCCGGGAACGATGCGGGTCGTCGAGGTTTTTGATCGCACGTACGATCGCAAAGCTGGAGACCCTGCCGACACCCTTTCTCTAATACTGGATGTAGAAATTCGTGGATACGCTTACCGAATCGCAGATCTCGAGGTCGGCGCTCGAAAGGCGCTGGCATTGGCCACTTCGGATGATGTGCACGCCGTACCAGGTTCGTTCGGATATGAAATCACAGGAACTGAAATTACAAATGAGGGGCGAATGAGCGTGAGCGGGATCGCGTGGCAGGAGGTTTACAAGCCGCTCGACGAAGCACAGATTCAAGGTCTCCTACGGGCGCAGGCCCCGCAGGTTGCCGAAAGAATGTTGAAACAGAGATACGAGCTCGAAGGAAATCCTCAGATCCAATCCTACCCTTCCTGGCTGCCACGCCTGCCCTGGTTACCGCAAAGAATCTCGATACGCTACGTATGGGAAAGCAGCGGATGACACGAATACTTGCCGTCGACCCTGGCGATGTTCGCATTGGCTTGGCAGTCAGCGACCCAACAGGAACGATCGCCAGGCCACTCGATGTACTCCAGCATGTTTCTCGTCAGAAAGATGCGGAGGCCATTCTTCAAATAGCGCACGAGCTTGAAGTTGAAGTTATTCTAGTGGGTGTAGCATTGGATAGGGAGGGAGAGATGGGACCGCAAGCGCGAAAAGCCATGCGCTTGGTTCATGCCTTGCGTGCAATCACCGATCTCCAAGTCGCTACATGGGATGAAACGGACACTACACTCACCGCACAACTACTCGAACGGCGAAGTCGTGCGAAGCTAGATTCACTGTCGGCGGCGATCATCCTGCAGGAATTTCTCGATGCGAAAAAACATTAGACGGCTCGGGTGTCTGTTTGCCAGTATTTTAAGCTTCGTTTTCCTGTGTGCCTCCGTGTGGGTCGTCGGCATCTTGATCCTCGGAATTCCTCAAGCCAACGTACGCCTCGGTCCTCCCTCTCCTGCGCTGAATCCGGTCCTGCGAACGATGCTCTCCGGCTACTTGCTACTCAACGAAACGGCACTCGATTCACCCGCCGGGGATCCACTCGCCATCATCGAAATCGAAGTTCATGAAGGCGAAACAGCAAGCGATGTCGTGGATCGACTCCTCGCAGCGGGGGTTATAGAGAACGACTTATTACTTCGCAGTTACCTTCGCTATCGGGGATTAGACGTCGGCGTCGAGGCCGGCCGTTATTCGGTCCATGGGGGAATGACAATTCGACAGCTCGCCGAGATTCTACAGACCGCAAGTCCATTTCTCAACATATTCACTGTAACTGAAGGTTGGCGCCTTGAAGAAATTGCTCAGAATTTCATAGT
>WVZH01000326.1:15430-25290 GCA_011772595.1 Anaerolineales bacterium | reverse complement strand
CCCCGACGTTGGAGGGTTTCATGTTCCCGGATACCTATTATTTCACTCCCGAATCAACGGTGGACGAAGTCGTAACCACCATGCTTGATAATTTTGAAATCAAAGTAACTCCAGAGCTACGGGCAGGTTTCGAGCGCCAGGGTTTGAGCCTTTACGCAGCCGTGACGCTCGCATCGATTGTCGAACGTGAAGCAGTCGTACCGGAGGAGCAACCCCTCATCGCTTCGGTTTTTATCAATCGGCTGAGGATGGGAATGAAACTCGAGGCCGATCCAACAGTTCAATACGTCCTCGGCTTACAAGGTGAAGGGTGGTGGAAAGCGCCATTGAGCCTGGCTGATCTTGAAATCGACACTCCCTTCAACACATATCGATACCCCGGTCTGCCTCCGACTCCCATCGCCAATCCAGGGCTGGCCGCTATTCGGGCAGTTGCGTTCCCAGCCGAAAGCACGTATTTGTATTTCCGTGCGATGTGTGACGGCTCCGGGAGACATGCATTCGCAGAGACCTTCGAGCAGCATCTGCTGAACGCCTGTCCCTAAACGAATGCGCTATCACCTGTTTCGTTTTATCGACGTCTGCAATTCTTGTAAGTGAGAAGGAAGCTCATCCGCCTATCGCGCGGGAGGTCGGACACAATGCCTTCTAAACAGGTGGTCCCATATGGATCCTGGTCCTCCCCGATCACAGCGGATTTCGTTGCAGCAATTGGCACCGGACAGGGTGGATTACTACGCGAGATCCAAGTCCACGGCAATACCGTCTATTGGGTCGAGCCCAAACCCAAGGAAGGCGGACGCCACGCATTGATGCGACGGNNTACACGGAAACACGGTCTTTTTCTCGAATTTCACGGATCAACGCTTGTATCGCAAACCAGCAGATTCCGATCCCGAGCCCATCTCCCCTCTACCACCGGAAAGAGCTTCCTTGAGATACGCCGATGGTAGTATTTCGCAAGATGGTCGACTCATCGTGTGTGTACTCGAACGTCACGAGCCGGAAGGCGAGATTTTCAATGAGCTCGTTTCGCTAGAATCAGATGGCTCTCGTCAACCATTGCCAATCCATACCGATAAGGATTTCTACGCCAGCCCACGTATCAACGCCTCTGGAGATCGCATCGCCTGGCTCTCATGGAATCACCCACATATGCCTTGGGATGGCACAGAGCTATGGGTTGCCAACCTGCATGCTGACGGTTCGATCTCAAAACCTATATTTATCGCGGGCGGTAGCAGCGAGTGGATCAACAACCCCGAATGGGGTCCCGATGGAAAACTTTACTTTCTGTCTGACCGTTCAAATTGGTCGATTCTTTATGCTTGGGAACCCGGCAAGGTTGAAACCGTCACTGAAATAATGTGCGACATATCGCGCCCCGCATTTGCGCTCGGTTATACGCGCTTTACTTTCCTTTCCGAAGGACGGATCGTCGTGGTCTATTGGCGTGATGGAGTGGAATATCTTGGTCTGGTTGAGCGCGGTTCGAAAACCGTACAACCCATCGAGGTACCCTTCTCGGCTATCCCATACCTTGCTAGCGACGGTGTTGCGGAAATCTGGTTCATCGGAGGCAGCTTCAAACACCTTCCCTCCATCGTACGATTGCAGATAGATCACGGAGAGCCCGAAATCGTCTATACCAACGTCGAACACAGCGTTCCGCAAGGCTATATTTCAACCCCGGAAGCAATAACATTCCCAACAAATGAGGGTGAAGTAGCCCATGCCCTGTACTACCCACCGATAAACCAAGACTTTAAAGGTCCGGAGAGCGAACGACCACCGTTGATCGTCAGGAGCCATGGTGGCCCCACCTCTTCAGCACGGCCTTATCTTCAATTTGAGATCCAATACTTTACCAGCCGCGGTATCGCCTTCGTCGACGTCAATTATCGGGGCAGTACGGGATATGGGCGGACATACCGCGAAAAACTAAAGGGAAAGTGGGGCATCGTTGATGCAGTCGATTGCGTCAACGCTGCACGTTTCCTTGTTCAACGGGGCGATGTGGATGGTAGCCGCTTGATGAAACGTGGAGGAAGTGCTGGAGGTTGGACGACGGTCTGCGCGCTGACCTACCACGATGTGTTCCAGGCAGGCGCTAGTTACTACGGGATAGCGGATGCAGAGGCGCTTACTCGCGTCACACATAAATTCGAGGAGCGATACCTTGATTCGTTGATCGGACCCTACCCGCAGGAGAAGGCACTTTACCAGGAACGATCACCTATCCACCACACCCAGCAACTCTCATGCCCAGTGATCCTATTCCAGGGATCGGAAGATAAGGTTGTGCCCCCAGTTCAATCCGAGGCGATGATTGAAGCACTGGAAGCAAAGGGTTTACCCTATGCCTACCTATTCTTCGAGGGGGAAGGGCACGGTTTTCGCCTCGCAGAGACCGTGAGGCGATCGTTGGAAGCAGAGATTTATTTCTATGCACATATTTTTGGTTTCGACCTCGCCGAACCAGTTGAGCCGATCGAAATTCATAACCTCAAATAGGGGAAGGTACGTTATGCTTTCGAATTTCCTGCGGATCACACGACCCGGTCAACGATGTAACATTCCTTAAGTTGCAAGCGTGGGATTGTTTCGTATCGCTGGCGTTGACGCAACGATCAATGCGAGGAGATCTGAGAGCGACAATGGAGTCCCTGAGACGCAGGAGCGAGTCTGCTTCATCATTCGCACGCAAACGTGAGGACTATGCCAACAATGCTTGACAAATCAACTCGCACCTCCACAACTACGCCACGATGGCAACGAACGCTCTACATCATTTTTTTCGCCCAGATGATGACAGCAGTCGGGTTCTCAAGTATCTTTCCCTTCCTGCCCCTTTACGTGAATTCATTGGATTCGACCACCAATTTGGGCACCGAAGTTCTCGCCGGATTGGTCTACTCTGCTCATGCATTGTGCATGATGATCGCTTCTCCGATCTGGGGCGCGCTAGCGGATCGGTTTGGTCGCAAGTTGATGGTTCAGCGCGCCAGCCTGGGTAGTGCTGGGATCATCTTCCTGATGGCATTTGTTCGTTCAGCAGAGCAACTGGTGCTACTGCGCGCCATTCAAGGCTCGATATCGGGGGTAGTGGCAGCAATGAGCTCCCTGGTGGCTGCTGAGGTGCCTCGATCGCGTACGGGCTATGCGATGGGATTGCTTCAGGTGGGGCTGGGAAGCGGCGTTGCTATTGGACCTCTTCTCGGTGGTGCTGTGGCTGATGCACTCGGATACCGCGCCGCTTTCTTTGTCACTTCAAGCCTATTATTTCTCGCCGGGATGCTCGTCCGCTTTGGCGTCGAAGAAAATTTCCTCCCCTCCGAGTCAAAATCCGGTGCGCGTCAAGGCTTTATTAAAGATTGGCGGAAAATCCTAACCTCCCCCGGCGTAAAGCCTTCGCTTGCACTCCGTTTTATCAGTCAACTTGGGCGAATGGTGATCATCCCCATCGTGCCCTTGTTCATCCAATCGCTCCTAACCGATCCCACCAATATCAATACCGTCACCGGGTTGGTGATCGGGGTGACCTCGGCCACGATGACGATAAGCGCCATCTATCTTGGAAGGTTGGGCGATCGCGTGGGTCATCAACGCGTGTTGATCGCCGGTGCCTTCGCCGCAGCGCTTTTCTACCTACCTCAAACATTCGTTAAAACCACCTCGCTGCTACTCGTCCTCCAGGCGTTCGTCGGTGTCGCAATGGGGGGCATTTTACCTTCCGTGAGCGCGTTATTGGCAAAGCTCACCGATCCGGGTGAAGAGGGGACAATCTACGGCCTGGATAATTCGATTCGAGCGGGTGCACGTTCGGTCGCACCGTTGCTCGGAGCCGCAATCGCAACGTTGTTTGGTCTGCGAGCTACGTTTAGTGCCACAGCCGTCTTGTATCTGCTGACCGCGCTCTTTGCAGGGTTGTTCTTACCGAAGCCAACTCAATTCGTTGAGCCGATCACAAAAGAGAAGCATCAGACGAGGCTCTAATAGCGGTTTTCTACTCGCGATCTCAATTCGTATTTCTTTATCAGCAATGCAGGTTGATATTCAGATATCGCGACTTCTTCAGACTCGCTTATCAGGTGGAAATGGAGGATGGGGACTTCTTGATTCACGCCCCCATTTGCGATCAGACGGTACCCTCTCTCCACCAGAGCATGCGCTTCAACCAGACTACGGACCGCACCCATCAGATCAAGCAAGAACTCGTCGTGTTCGCCAGAAAGTTCTGTTTGCCCGCTATGTACTTCTTCGGGACGATCAAAGCGTGGAAGGCATATGTGGTCTGCGGGTGGTTGAAAGCGAGTACCCATTCACTTTCGTGCAATCGTTTCACGGGGAGCGCGATTCCAAAGTATTTGAGAATCCTCTTGTACATCGATACTGGGATTCGCCAGTGGAATCTGCGCAGCAAATTCAGGGCAATCCGCGCCAATCGAACACCCCTTCTAATTCCTTGTGTTCAGTGTTGTGCCTCAAGACAGACCACCCCATCAGGTCCGACGAGTGCCTGGTGTCTGGTTCCAGCGGGCAACCCCAGACGATCGCCAGGATTTAGATCGAGATCTTGAGCGTGTTCCGACAATCCAAAGGTGATCGAGCCCTTTACGACAACGATCACCTTGTGATATTTATGGCTATGCGCACTGTTGATATCGCCCGGGTTGTTGCTCCAACGATAGGGATGCAAACCCTCTGCACACAGACACTCTGCGGTCTCCCGCTCGACAGCGGGGTCAACCCCATCCCACCTCTTCACTCTCAAAGTCTTGTTGCTCATCTCTTCACGCAATAAAAATCTACACACCCAAAGGTAGACCAACCTTCATTCTCATTTAACGCCTCATCCTCCAACCGTCCGATAGAAGCGCGGCAAGGGATCCACTGCTTGATCCTGGTAATGATGCACCATATTCAAGCGCTCGATCGCCTCATTCAAGCGTCCTTCATCATTGGCATGGACCGTGAAAAGCGGCTCGCCTTCTTCGATGTGATCACCCACTTTTTGATGCACCACAACCCCAACTGCATGATCGATCGGCGCTCCTTTCTTCGCTCTTCCTGCACCCAACATCATCGCCGCCAATCCGACCTCCCGTGCTTCAATGGACGAGATGTACCCTGATCTCTCAGAGGGGACCGTCTCTACGAACCGTGATTTGGGTAATCGCGAGGGATCTTCAACAAACGTCACGTCTCCTCCCTGCGCTCGGACAAGCGCGAGGAATCTTTCAAAAGCCGCGCCGTTTTGAAGGACCTTCGTAATCGCAGCACGCGCCTGTTTTTGATTCGCTTCTATCTTTCCCAATACAAGCATATGACCCGCAACTTCGAGACTATGTTCCCTAAAATCATCCGGCCCATCACCTCGCAGGGTGTCAATCGCTTCCTTAACTTCCAAAGCATTACCCACCGCATTCCCCAGGGGCTGGTTCATGTCGGATATCAACGCCACAGCTCGTCTACCTGCGTGCCGGGCGATGCCCACCATGCTCTCCGCAAGCTCAGTCGCTTGCTCAACGGATTGCATAAAGGCTCCATTTCCAACTTTGACATCCAGGACAATCGCCTGCGCACCAGCGGCGATCTTTTTACTCATCACCGACGAAGCGATAAGGGGTACGGAAGGGACAGTTCCAGTAACGTCCCTCAACGCGTATAGCTTGCCATCCGCAGGTACGATATCGATTGTCTGACCACTCAACACCAATCCGATCTCCTTCAGTTGGGTCAGGAATTCCTCCGTGGTGAGGTCGGAGCGAAAGCCCGGGATAGATTCCATTTTGTCCAGCGTCCCGCCAGTGAAGCCCAATCCACGGCCGGACATCTTGCCCACGGCCAAGCCACATGCCATCACGGAAGGTAACACGACCAGGGATGTCTTGTCCCCCACGCCGCCAGTTGAATGCTTGTCCACAACGTTGGGCACTATGCCCGAAAGATCGAGCTGATCTCCGGATGCTATGATCGCTTGTGTGAGTTCAACAGTCTCCTCAGAACTCATCCCTCGCAAAAGCACCGCCATCGCCCAGGCTGCGGCTTGATAATCGGGAATATCGCCTTTTGTGAAGCCCTCGATGAAAAAACGAATCTCCTCTCGAGTGAGCTCTTTGCCGTCACGCTTCTTGGTGATGATGTCAACCGCACGCATGGCTATCCTCCGCGAATGTAAGCAGATTATACAACTGCATAGCGGGATGCATGGCAGGCAAGAGGATAGGGAACAGGGAATAGGGATTATGGCTCAGGCACCGGGGCGCCTGGGCACTTAGGGATTAAGCATCCTCAGTGGTTTTGCATCTGGGCACCAAAGTTCCTGAGCACCCAGGTGCCTGAGCCTTCAGGTCCCCAAACGCCTTGGTGCCTAGGTGCCTTCACTTCTGATCCGTTGTTCTCTTCCTTATCGCCCAACCCGAATGCTGCTATAATCGCCCCACTTCCGTACGAGGGGCATAGTGACCAAAGTTGACCTGATTCTGTCCAACGCACTCATCGTCACGATGGATAAAAATGAACGCGTGATCCCCGAAGGGGCGTTGGCGATAACGGGCGGTTCCATCGTTGCCGTTGGACCGCATCAGGAGGTGCTGGAGGCACACAATGCCGCGGAGATCATCGACTGCGAAGGCAAGACGATGACGCCTGGGCTGGTCAACGCCCACACGCACATCCCCATGACCCTGTTACGCGGTCTCGCGGACGACCTGCGCCTCGATGTCTGGCTGCTCGGTTATATAATGCCTGTTGAGCGTGAGTTTGTCTCACCTTCCTTTTGTCAGCTGGGAAGCAGCATAGCATGTGCTGAGTTGATTCGAGGTGGTGTAACGTGCTTTGCGGACATGTATTACTTCGAGGATTCCGTGGCAGAAGCTGTAGCTCAAGCCGGGATGAGAGCGGTATGCTCACAGACAGTCCTAAAGTTTCCGGCTCCGGATGCAGCTTCCTATGAAGATTCGCTGGCCTCAGCACGATCCTTCATCGAGAAATGGCATTCCCACCCGCTCATCACCCCTTCCGTCGCACCACACGCACCCTATACGTGCACGCCGGAAATCCTCAAGGCCTGCACCAATCTGGCGCTCGAATACGATGTTCCGCTCCACACCCACCTCGCCGAAACCCTGGCCGAGGTAGAGGAATGGCGCGAAATCTACGACATGCCAGTGATACCCTGGGTGAAAAAATTAGGACTGTTGGACGCAAAAGTCATCGCCGCACATTGTGTCCACGTAGACGACGGTGAAATCCACACGCTCGAGCATGCGGGGACTGGGGTAGCGCACAACCCCTCCAGCAACCTGAAACTTGCCTCCGGATTCGCCCCCGTAGTCGATATGCTCGAGACAGGGCTCAACGTTGGGGTCGCTACGGACGGACCTTCCTCGAACAACGACCTCGATCTATTCGAAGAAATGCGTCTTGCTTCCTTTATCGCCAAAGCAGTCACGGAGGATCCAACGGCTTTACCAGCACGCAAAGTCTTCGATATGGCTACGCGCATGGGCGCAAAGGCTCTCTACCTGGGCGAGCAAACCGGATCGCTGGAAAGTGGTAAAAAAGCGGACCTGATCCTGATCGACCTGAACACCGCGCACAACATGCCCCACTTCGACCGTGACTCAAACGCCATCTACTCACGACTCGTTTACGCCACAAAGGGTACCGACGTGACGGATGTGATGGTCGATGGAAAGTGGCTCATGCGCGATCGCTCGCTATTGACCGTCGATGTGGCACCACTCCTCGAAGAAGCCGCAGACTATGCCAAGCGGATCGACTCATTCCTCGTCGAGCGAGAGGGATCCGTGCTCTCGAAACTGATCGCTATCGGGGAGGCAGAGCAAGAACAAAGCTACGAAGTTCAGATCAAGGTCCAATTACCAAATCCCGAGCCCGTGATCGAGAAGATCAACAGCGGTGAGTTTGAAATCATCCGCACCGCTCACTATCTTGAGTACGACACCTACTTCTCGTTCCCCGATCCGCAGGAGGGTCGCTTGCGGTACCGCGAGGATGAATTCGTCGATGCCAATGGAGAGATTTATAACGTTCGCTATCGCCTGACTCTCACCGGCCCCGCGGCCGAGCGCGAATACCCCAAGGCCGTGTTTCTCTCTCGCTCGCGGTTTATCGCACCAGCGCGACACAGCTTGCGTTTCTATCGGGAATATTTCAAGCCGACCTCTGCAATCGAGATCAACAAGGATCGATTGCGTTGGCTACTACGATATGAGGGGGCGGAATTCTTCGTCAATATCGATCGCTTACTCGAACCGGCTCTTGAGGGTTGCTTTCTCGAAATTAAAAGCCGGACATGGTCCCGGCGAGACGCGGAGATAAAGGCTGAGAAGATCTCTGCGCTACGTAAGGCATTGGGCGTTGAAAAGGCAAAGGCCGTACGGCAGGAGTACCCCGATCTGGTATGTAACTGAGACCGTCTGTGTAAATCCTACTGCCTTTAGGCTCAAGTAGGGGCGGTTCGCTAACCACCTATATTGAGATCAGATGGGTATATCACCAGAGATCACAAAAGTGGCTGCACCCTTTCGTTATGTCATCTCGAGCGCAGCGAAAGATCTCGTTCCTCGATAATCTAATCCCTGATGAGAAAACGAGATTCCTCGGGCTCACGCCCTCGGAATGACGATTGAAGGCAGAAGTATTCCCAGGATGACATCCCAAGCGAAGCGAGGGATCTCTTCCTTAATAATACCTTGAGGCCTTGTGTGATAACAAGAATCACCTCAATCGCTTTCTTCAGATTCCTCGGATTCCACGAAACGTTTCTGCCATTCGTAAAGTCGGTTTAAGGCTTCGAGGGGTGTCATCGAGGCGACGTCGATCTCCCCCAATTCTTCAATCAGCGGATTGGTGCTCGGGAACATACTCAACTGACGTGCCGGAATCGTTTCAGCACCCGGTCCCCCGGTTGATCTGGTTTCGAACTGCGCCAGGATCTCTTGCGCTCGGTTGATGACCGGACGCGGGAGTCCCGCCAGTTCTGCAACGTGTATGCCGTAGGACTTATCCGCGCCGCCTGGGACGATCGCGTGCAAGAAAACCACATCCCCACCCTCTTCCGAGACGGCGACATTGTAATTCCGTACTCCAGGCAGGACCTCAGAAAGTTGAGTCAATTCGTGGTAGTGTGTGGCGAAGAGCGTACGGGCACGGAGTCGCGGATGATTGTGGACGAACTCAACGACCGCCCAGGCGATAGATACGCCGTCGTATGTACTTGTTCCGCGTCCGATCTCGTCAAGGATGAGAAGACTGCGCGACGTAGCATGATGAAGGATATTGGCCGTCTCCACCATCTCCACCATAAAGGTGGATTGGCCGGCGTGGATTTCGTCTTGTGCGCCGATACGGGTGAAGATACGGTCCGTGAGCCCGATCCTCGCCGAATCGGCTGGCACGAAACTTCCCATCTGCGCCATGAGTGCGATGAGCGCAACCTGACGCAAGTAGGTCGACTTCCCGGACATGTTTGGTCCGGTGATCACCCGAATTCGCTCACCGGATTCGAAGACGGCGTCATTGGGAACGAAGCGACTCGTTTTCAAGAACTCCTCAACGACAGGATGACGTCCGTTGCGTATTTCGAGCACGTCCTCTTCCACGACCTCGGGACGAACGAAACCTTTATGGGAAGCGACTTCGGCCAAGCTACTGACGACATCCAAACGAGCTAAAGCCCGAGCAGTGTTCAGCAAGCGCTGCGCCTCATCGCCCACTTGGCGACAGAGTTGGCGAAAGAGCTGTGATTCCAAGTCGCGGATCTGCTCCTCGGCGTTAAGCACACGAGACTCGTAGTCCTTCATCTCCGCCGTGATATAACGTTCTGCGTT
>WVZH01000326.1:15138-15413 GCA_011772595.1 Anaerolineales bacterium | reverse complement strand
ACCTTGTTGTACCCGACTTTCAGCTTCTTGATACCCGTGCGCTCACGCTCGATCGTTTCCAATTGTGCGATCCAATCACGAGCATCGCGAGTTGATTCCATGACCTCATCCAATTCGATCGAATAACCCGGCTTAATTACCCCGATGTGTGCAAGCGTCGCTGGAGGATCCTCAGCGATAGCGCTCTCCAGTAGTTGATGTAGATTTTCACAGGGATCGATCCCTTCGGTTATCGGCGCCAGTCCGCTTTCGGACCGTCCTTTCATCAGAGCCAA
>WVZH01000326.1:3524-15070 GCA_011772595.1 Anaerolineales bacterium | reverse complement strand
TACTCAATGCCTGGCGCACCTCAGCCCGCCACAATCCATCTTCGTACAACGCTTGCACCTGATCGAGACGATGATGGATGCGCTCTAAATCGAGGAGCGGATTTCCAATCCAATGTCGCAAAGTCCGCCTACCCATCGGCGTGACCGTGGTGTCTACTACGCCCAGCATCGAGCCGCGCACTTCTCCGGTTCGCAGGGTCTCTGTCAACTCCAGGTTCCGCCTTGTGGCCGCGTCCAGCGCCATAAATTCGTTGAGTGAGTAGGTCGCAAGACCGGTCAGCAGCTTGGTTGCAGCCTCCTGCGTCTGCATAAGGTATTCGAGGATTGCCGCAGCAGCACGGGTGGCTAAGGGCAACTCCCCCAGTCCATAGCCGTCCAGTGTCGATGTGTTGAAGTGGCTTTTGAGAATCTCGACCGAGCGATCTAGTTCAAAACGCCAGTCAGGGATATGCGTGAGGTGGCTCTCAATCTCGTCACCCAGGTCGAATGATTCGGGCAAGATGACTTCCGCGGGGCGTAGACGAACGAGCTCCTGCCGTATGGCTGAGAGCACATTCGCCGCTTTAAGCTGTGTGGCTGCAAACTCGCTCGTGCTGATATCTGCGTATGCGATTCCTGCCTGGCCAGCATCAGGGATCACAGCCACCAGATAGTTATTTGCGTCATCTGGTAACAACTCTGCTTCTACGACCGTTCCAGGTGTGATGACACGCACAACTTCCCTCGGGAAGAGCCCACGCACCGGCCCGTCACCCACCTGCTCACAAATTGCGACGTGATAGCCTTTTTCAATCAGGCGTCCCAGGTAGTTCTCAGCGGCGTGATGAGGGATGCCCGCCATAGGTACGCGGACTCCCTTGGCAATATTTCGAGAAGTCAAAACGATATCCAGTTCTTTCGCCGCGATCTCCGCATCCTCATCGAACGTCTCGTAGAAATCCCCCAAACGGAAGAAGAGGATAGCGTCGGGATATTGCTTCTTTATCTCCAGATATTGTTTGCGTACCGGGGTGACCTTGGCGCTCATGACAAATGCATTCTAAGCCCAGCAGGTTCAAACTTCAAGCGTTAAGGATAGGCGCCGGAAGGATTTGTACCCTTGGAAACCCCTACGTGATATACTCCTCACATGTCTCAGATCATTGCCGTTGATCTTGGGGGCACCCACATTCGAACGGCGTATTTCCCCTCCCCACAGCCACCACCAGAATCCAAATCGAAAATATCCACGCTTGCCTCCGAAGGCCCTGAAGCGGTCATCGAACGTATCATCCGAGCCATCGAGGGAGAACTTCCNNTCATGGGGTCATCCTGAAGGCACCCAATCTCCCAGGTTGGATCGACATCCCCTTGCGCGATCGCCTCATGGAGCACTTTGAACTTCCCGTTGTAATTGGGAACGACGCAAATGTGGCTGCCCTTGGCGAATGGCAATTTGGAGCCGGAAAAGGCACGCGTCATCTGATTTATCTAACTATCAGTACCGGCATTGGCGGTGGGGTCATCGTTGATGGTCGACTTGTTACAGGAGCCGATGGTCTGGCGGGCGAACTAGGCCACATGACCGTCGATCCCCAAGGACCACGTTGCGGTTGTGGGCAGAACGGTCATCTCGAAGCGATCGCGGCAGGACCTGCGATCGCCCGCAACACAATCGCAATGCTCGAATCCGGACGCAACTCCACCCTGCGAGAAAAATATCAAAAAACGGGAAAGATCACAGCCAAGGATGTGGGCTTAGCTGCCAGGAAGGGAGACGAAGTGGCTCGAACCGCAGTGGAAGAAGCGGGTGAGGTATTGGGCCGCTTTCTGGCTAGCCTGGCACACGCATTCAACCCCGAGATCTTCGTGCTGGGAGGTGGGGTCTCCCAAATCGGACCACTCCTTTTCGAAACAATCCGAAGCGCATTTTCGAAATCCGTCATTCATCCCGCCTACTCCAAAACTCTGCGAATTGTTCCTGCTGCCTTGGGGGATGACGCAGGTCTCGTTGGTGCAATGGTGCTTGCAACCCAGACATGAGAATGAAAACCAAATCCTTTCTTCTAGTTCTACTTATCTTACCGTGCATACTGACGTTGAGCGCATGCCGCACACCCCCACAGGAGGCGTCATCCATTGTCTACGGGCTCACCCTCGCACCTTCTGGAATCGATCCCCATCTCAACGCTTCGGCAGAGCTCGGGATACCCTTGAGCTCGGTATATGACACGCTCATTTTTCAAGACCCACAAAGCGGCGAGTTCGTTCCTGGGCTTGCAGAAGGATGGACGATCTCACCCGACGGACTGGAATACACCTTCTTCCTGCGCTCAGACGTGAGCTTTCATGACGACGCTCCGTTCAACGCCGAGGCGGTGCGCGCGAATATCGACTACACCCTCGATCCCGACAACCACTCGTTCAAAGCAGCACTCATGCTAGGCCCACTGGAAGAAGTAAATGTCCAAGACGAGTACACAATCATTCTGCGACTCAAAGAACCATACGCACCGCTCCTAGATTCCCTCTCTCAGGTGTATCTTGGCATCGCTTCCCCCTCAGCCTTAGAAACCTGGGGACCTTCGGATTACCAGTTCCATCAAGTCGGTACCGGCCCCTATGAGTTTGTAGAATACATACCCAACGATCATCTGACACTAAGGCGCAATCCAGATTACGCATGGGGGCCGTCGATTTACGCGCAGGACACGGCGGGAATTGATACCATCGTCTTCCGCTTCTACGTAGATGAAGCCACACGCGCACTTGCTCTCGAAAGCGGCGAAGTCGATATCCTTGGAGAAGTACCCCCAAAAGACGCCGCCCGACTCTCTCTCAGCGAGCGTTTCACACTTCATCCCATCCCCATACCAGGCCAGCCGCTGCAGTACTTTTTCAACACCCGCCGTACGCCCACAGATGACCTACGTGTCCGCCAGGCTCTCATCCTGGCGGTGGACCGGCCTTCAATTGTCGAAACCATTTTTGGCTCGTATTCTGCTGTAGCGCAAGGTCCGCTGTCAGCTGCCACCAAGGGCTATTCCACCGCGGCACCCTTCCCCGGTTACGATCCTTCACAGGCTGCAGCCTTACTGGACGAGGCAGGTTGGCGCGACGATGACGGCGACGGGATCAGGAGCAGTGAGGAAACCAAGCTCGAACTTCGCCTCGTAGCGCCGAACTGGGGATCAAACTCGGAGGTGGCACAACTTCTGCGAGCATCGTGGGAGAAAATCGGAGCCCACGTTGAACTGGAGATCGCACCAGGATTCGGCCCGCTTCTCGAAGCCCAAAGCAGTGGTGATTATCACGCGATCGGAATCAACTTCTTCGATTCCGATCCAAATTTACTGCGGGATTTCTTCACAAGCGAGGGATTCTATAACTGGTCTGGTATCGAGGATCCCGACTTAGATCGCCTGCTCATACAAGCAAGCCAAGCCACTCATGACCCGGAGCGACGAATGGAGCTCTATCGACAAGTGGCGGTGTCCGTGAGCGATCAAGCCCTGCTAATACCGATCCGGGATTATGTTAATCTCGTTGTCATCAACAACCGCCTGGAAGGCATATCCTTCTCTGCTCAAGGATGGTTCCCTTTTCTTATCGATCTCAAACTGGCGCCCTAACCAGCGTCTTACGCCGTCTCTTTGAAGGACTGCTCACAGCCTGGGCAGCCGTTAGCGTGACGTTCGTCGCGCTGCGCCTGGCCGTTGGCGATCCGCTTGCAGGTCTCCTCAGTCGCGGCTTGGCCACACCCGACCAGATTGAGTCGTTGCGAAAAGCACTCGGTTTGGATGCACCACTCACAGTCCAATACATACGCTTCTTGATCGGATTTTTGCGCGGGGACCTCGGAACGTCAATCTATTCCCGGCGTCCAGTGAGCACTGTGATCGTCGAACAACTTCCTGCAACGATCGAACTCGCGCTCGCAGGATTGACGATCGCGATCGTCCTGGGCTTGGTGATCGGGATACTTGCTGCTTGGAGAGAGCGCCGATTTGCTGGGCAGATCGCCACTGCGCTTGCTGGGCTTGGCACCGCTCTTCCCGTCGCCTTTACGGGCGTGCTTGTTTTACTCGTCTTTCGATTTGGCTTTTACCGCTTTCCCAACGCGCGTACATTACCGATTCAACGACTTCTTTTTCCGGCGCTTGTGCTCGGGTTTGCTTCTGGAGGCGCGATTGCTCGGGTCGTTCATGCTGGTTTACGTGAGAGTTTGAATGAACCATACATCCTCGCCGCACGCGCACGTGGCGTTTACGGTGGCTTTCATCTCCTGTGGCATGCGTTAAAACCCGCCTTGCCGCCAGTTATCTCGATGAGTGCCCTCGAGGCGTCTTTCCTGCTCTCGGGCACGGTAGTGACAGAGACGGTCTTTTCGCGTCCGGGGCTCGGCCGATTGCTTGTCGATTCCATCTTGGTTGGGGATTACCCGATCGCACAAGGCATCGTCGCCGTGGTCGCCATTATCTACACCCTCAGTCATATCATCGCCGACCTTCTGTCTGCTGCGATCGACCCAAGATTGCGAAGGTGGTCGTGATACCGCGCTGGTCCGTCATCCTCTCTATCATGTGGTTGTTTGCAATCCTAATCTTGGGCACGCTCGCCCCTTTTATCACGCCATTCAATCCAACCCACCCGATCTCAGCCCCCCTGTCTTCGGCGAGGATCTCTTCCCCATTGGGGACCGATTCGCTTGGTCGCGATTTGTGGACCAGATTGATCTACGGCGGTCGCTACAGTCCTGGCTCTTCGCTGCTCGCAACACTGTTGACACTGATGATCGGGGGAACAACGGGGCTGCTCGCTGCCGCTCTCGGTGGTCGCTGCGACCGATTCATCCTGGCGATACTCAATGCCGCGCTCGCTATACCGTCCTTGCTTCTCGCCATGTTGCTTGTCGCCGGGTTGGGGCCAGGATTATCAACTGTGATCCTCGCTATAGGATTCGGCGGAGCACCTGGTTTTGCCCGCGTCACACGGACAGTGTTTCTTCAAATTCGCGAACGAGGGTTCGTTCATGCTTCGGAAGCGTTTGGCGCAGGACGATTGTGGATTGCGTACCGCCATTTGTTGCCCAATGCGCGCCGTCAGATTGTCTCTCTGGCGACAACACATTACGCCTGGGCATTCTTGGGAATCACAACCTTAACCTTCCTCGGACTGGCCGGAGACCCGGCTTTGCCTGTTTGGGGTGCCATGCTGAACGAAGGGCGTTCATACCTTATCGAAGCTCCTCGACTTGCGATCTGGCCGGGTATGGCGATCAGTGTCACGATCCTTGCAGTCCATCGCCTCGGCGCGTTCCTTGCTGGCGAGGAACTCATCACGCAAGTCAGATAAGCGCGATTAGAGCTGTCTTGATACAAGAATCAACAGAGGGATAACTATTTTTAAGCACAAATCCTTTGACAGAGCCCAGGATGGGGAAAAGTCACAGTCGTCCTGAGCGGAGGAGCACCCACGGGGTGGTCCGCAGTCGAAGGATGAGGTCTGTAAGTTTTTCGCCGCCAGAGTGCTTCACTCCGACCAATGATAATAGACTTTATGGTACACTGAGCCAATGCCATTTCTCTGGCTTCCATGAACCGTGGTCCGGCATGGAAATCCTCCATGTGGTCGCTTCTCGATGAGCTCCTTCCGTACTGATGTGTGAACCATGATCTACCTGCTTTTAGGACTTGCGCTATTATTCGACTTTCTCAATGGCTTCCACGACAGTTCAAATATCGTGGCCACGGTGATCTCTTCGCGGGCGCTCAAACCCAGGGTCGCACTTCTCCTGGCAGCGCTCGCCCACTTCGCAGGGCCCTTCCTTTTCGGCTTGGCCGTGGCAAAAACGATCGGAGATGGTCTTTTAGACACCTCCGCTTTAAGCCTCAATGTCGTTCTGGCGGCATTGATCTCCGCCATCCTGTGGAATGCAGCAACCTGGTATTTTGGCCTGCCTTCATCTTCATCCCATGCGCTCATCGGCGGGCTCCTCGGAGGAGCCGTTCTCACGAACGGCCTCGAGGTCATCCTGGTTTCCGGCCTGATCAAGATTATCCTGGTTTTGCTCTTCTCCCCTCTTCTCGGTATGATCGTTGGATTCATCATCATGCGAATAACGCTTTGGGCTGTGCGTAAAGCAACGCCCAAGGTAAACATCATCTTTAAACGTCTTCAAATTGCCACGCTCATTGGATTGGCATTGAGCCACGGCACCAACGACGCCCAAAAAACGATGGGGGTCATCACGCTCGGATTGGTATTAATGGGAATTCTCGACACTTTTGCAGTGCCGGACTGGGTTGTTGTCATATGCGCTGGGGCGATCGCGCTGGGCACGGCACTCGGGGGATGGCGGTTGATTCGGACGTTGGGTGGGAAGCTCTTCCGCATTCGCCCGATCCACGGTTTTACCTCACAAATGGCAGGCGCTTCGGTGATCCTGGGTGCTGCGTTGCTCGGCGGGCCGGTTAGCACGACGCAGGTGATGAGTTCTACAATTCTGGGCGTTGGTGCCGGTCAACGTATGAGCATGGTCCGCTGGCAGGTGTTGAAGGACATGGCCACCACTTGGTTGCTCACGATCCCACTCACCGCCGCCATGTCCGCAGTCAGCCTTCTCTTGTTAAATCGTTTTCTGTAATCATTCCCTGTAAGAATCTCGTCTGAAACTTACCGTCCCCGCCGCCACCCTTCAATCCATTTCACGACCGATATCACCGTATTTGGACCAACTTCAAACCAGTGAATACCCGGGTCGTCTGCCCGGAACCAATTCGACTGCTGCCTTACGAACTGGCGGGTCGCTCTGCGTATTCGTCGTACGGCTTCCTCCAGGCTAAATTTCCCCGTCACGTGATCGATGATCTGCCGGTAACCGATCGCCGACATTGCCGGGTCTTGCGCTGAAAGGCCACGGGCCATCAAACTCTTGACTTCTTCAACCAGACCAGCAGCAATCATGACATCGATTCTGGCGTCGATCTTGTTATAGAGTTCATCACGCGGCAAGGTCAGACCTACCCGTAGCACCCGGAATGGTGGGGGCTTTTTCCCCCGAATCTCACTGGCTGGTATCCCGCTAACTTGAAATATTTCCAAGGCGCGCGCCACGCGTCGAATATTCCGATGATCGATGCGCGCTGCCGATACAGGATCGATCTCGGCTAAACGTTGATGTAGGGCTTCCGAACCCTCCGTCTCCGCAAATGCTATCAGCCCGTCTCTCAACTCGTCACTTTCCGCCTTCGGCGGCGGCGACCACCCTTCCACGATCGCGGTGAGATACTGCCCCGTCCCACCGACGAGAATGGGAAGGCGCTCCCTCTTTATGACGACATTAATTGCATCCAAGGCTGCGCGCTGGAACACTGCCAGCGACCACGGTTCCTGTGGATCGGCGACGTCGATGAGATGATGCGGTACGCGCTTGCGTTGTTCTTGCGTCGGTTTAGCCGTCCCTATGTCCATCCCGCGATAGATCAACCGCGAATCAATCGAAATGATCTCGGCATCAACCTTCTCCGCAACTTGTATGGAGATCTCGGTCTTTCCGACAGCTGTAGGGCCAAGGATGACCACGAGAGAGGGTAGGGTGCGCGTCATGTCTTCACACTTCCATCGATTGCATCCTCATAATGATCCAATCGCTTTACTGCACCGGAAGACGTGACTTCGATGGCCACAACGTCGATACGCCACATGGATTCATAAGCTTGCATAGCATCCAGATATGCCAGTCCTGCAAGCTTTAGACGATGGCGCTTTCGCTGGGTGAGGCTTTCCTCGGGTGTTCCGAAGGTGTCCGATGACCGCGTCCTCACCTCTACGAACACAAACGTATCGCCATCCAAAGCCACCAGATCGATCTCACCTTCGGGCGAACGCCAATTGCGTGAAAGGATCTCATAGCCTTTCTCGCGCAGGTACTCCGCTGCTACGCCTTCGCCCCACGCGCCAAGGCGGTGTTTATTCATCGATTTACCCACAACCTACTCCCGATCCGAGTCGGAATCCTATTTGTGAATACGTAACCACAACGAACCTGCGTGGTCAGTATCCTAAACTGTCGTAACTATTCCGTCAAACGACGTCCGAATTAGGAAATGAGCTGAGAACCCTAGGCTAAATAGTAATTTGCGGAAGAACACCTGCAAATGTTCTCCCATTTATTGACTTCTTGTGATAGACTGGGGCTATTAGCCCCGGGAAAAGGAGAGGAATTACGCACCACAAGCTGAATTTACCTTACTCAGCCCGCTTTCCGATCGTCAAACATCGCAAACAATGTTCAGAAAGTGATTGACATTCCTACGTAGAAAATTATACAATCTTTGAGTGCCCTCTTCACAATAAGCGACAGAAATAGGAAATTTGTGGTTACGTGCACGGTTACGTGCTCGAAGGTTAAACAATTTAACCTGCCCGTGAAAGGAGGATCATTCCAAAAGAAGACGTACACAAAACGCTAAGATATCTTCTTACACCGGTGACAAATGATTCCGAATCTAGGAGGAGGAGGAAGATTCCATGAAACGCAAGCATGCATTATTGGCACTACTAGCCGTTTTCAGCATGGTCCTCGCTGCTTGTGGTCCGGCAGCGGAACCCTACGTGTGTGAAGATGCCATCGGCTGTGTTGACATTGCGCCGGATGAGCCGATCAAAATCGCCTACATGCAACCCCTGACTGGCGCTGCCGTCGTTTATGGTGAGTCCCTCGAGGGCGCGATCACCCTCGCTGCATCAGAGCGTGGAAACAAATTGCTCGGCCACGACCTCGAGCTGGTGGGTGAAGACTCGCAATGCAGCGCCGAGGGTGGAGAGGCAGCAGCCCTGAAAGTCGCCGCAGATCCCACAATCGTTGGCGTCATCGGAACCACCTGTTCCAGCGCCATGACAGCGGCTATGGCAACCATCAGTGAGGCAGGGTTGACCATCATCTCACAGGCGAACACCTCACCGAAGCTGACAAATCCGAACGAGACCTGGATGCCGGGGTACTTCCGCACGGCGCACAATGACCTTTTCCAGGGCGCAGTAGCGGCTCGTTTCGCCTATGAGCAACTGGGTTTGCGTTCGGCGTCCGCCATCCACGACGGTGACCCATACACCGAAGGACTCGCCCAAGCTTTCCTTAATTCCTTTGAGGATCTTGGAGGGGAGATCTTGGCATTCGAGGCGGTCAACAAGGGCGACACAGACATGCGACCCGTCCTGACCACGATCGCGGCTAACCCTCCAGACGTACTCTACTTCCCCATCTTCGAACCGGAGGGCAACTTCATCGCCGCTCAGTCCGTAGAAATTCCGGGGTTGGAGAATACGACTCTGTTTGGCGCGGATGGTTTGACGGTATCGACCTTCGCACCTTCGACAGGCGAGGGCGCGCTGGGGATGTACCTGTCCGGTCCATACCTAACCGGTGCAGAAGCCCAAGAGTTCCTGAGCAGGTACCAGGATATGCACGGAGAACTGCCACCAGGACCGTTCGGCGAGCATGGTTACGACGGCTTCAATATCCTGTTAGCCGCCATCGAAAAGGTGGCTGTCGTAGATGACGATGGCACGCTGCACATCGGCCGCCAAGCTCTGCGTGATGCAGTTGAAGAAACGTCTGGCTATGAAGGTCTTACTGGCACCCTCTCGTGTGCTCCGAAGGCATTGGAACCTGGCGTCAATTACCGTGGCGACTGCGCCACAGGCGAGGCCTTGGCGATCTTCCAGGTTGACGCCGATTGGATCGCTACTGAGGACGTCTACCAAATGGGAGTCCACCCGCCGGTTGTGTGGACACCCTAATGGGAAGCTGAACTCCCTGAGTTCTGACCTTAACTACTGAGATCTTGAAATGAGCCAGGGGAACAGGGAGCCCCTGGCTCATCTAAAGCAATCTTTTATTATTCGTTTTCTGATTCCAAATAAGACCTGAGGAGAATAGAAACCAAAATGCGTCGACAATTCTTTGAGCGCTTATCTTGGATCGATCTGTTCCTGTGGGTTCTCCGGATCGGAGTGATCGCTCTCATCGTGTATGGATCTATCCGCTCCCTACAGATGGCCAAATACTCTCCCGAGACCTGGTTGAGCCTCATTATTGCCGGGTTGGCGCAAGGCAGCATCTACGCCCTGATCGCAATCGGCTACACGCTGGTCTATGGCGTTCTGCTGATGATCAATTTCGCTCACGGGGAGGTATATATGGCCGGGGCTTTTACCTCCACTTTGGTGGCGGAAGCCCTCGCCCAGTATGCCCTCGCAGAGCGATATCCGCTCCCGATGCTCGCGCTCTTACTCTTCGTATCGATGATCGTGTCGGGTGGTGTAGCTGTAATCCTCGAACGCGTTGCTTACCGCCCCTTGAGAGGCTCGCCTCGATTGGTGCCCTTAATCACAGCGATTGGCGCTTCCTTCGCATTACAATACATCTTCCGAGGTCTTTATGGTTCTGCCTTCCACACCTACCCGGAGTTTGGACGGATGTGGGGGCAGATGACCATTGGGGGTGCCACAATTCAAATCGTGCAGGTGGTTGTGTTTGTGGCCGCAGTGTTGATGATGTTCGGTCTCTGGCTTTTCGTCGAACGAACCAAAACTGGCAAGTCTTTGCGAGCCGTATCCGAAGATAAGGAGATCGCGGCGTTGATGGGCATCAATGTCGATCACGTAATCATGATTACGTTTGCCCTAGGCGGGATCCTAGCCGGTGCAGCTGGTGTGGCCAGGGGGCTCTATCAACCCCAAGGCATATGGTTCTTTATGGGCTTCCTGCCAGGACTGAAGGCTTTCACCGCGGCTGTATTAGGAGGTATCGGCAGCATCCCAGGCGCCATGCTGGGTGGGCTTTTCTTGGGAATCTTCGAATCCGTTGGCCCAAACTTGTTCCTGGAGGGATTGGGTGTTCCGGCAGCCTATCAACTCAAGGATGTGATTGCCTTCACGATGCTGGTCCTGGTGCTCATGTTCCGACCACAGGGTATCATGGGCGAGAAACTTGCTGAGAAGAAAGCGTGAGGTAGATAGCGATGCTTGAATCGATTCGTTCCAATTGGCGTGACATGATCCGCCTTGGTCTGTTGGCCGGCGGCCTTACATTTGGCATGAGCGTAATCGGCATGGTCGAGACCTTTAGCAGCAAAGAGCTTATCCACGGTGTACTTAGCGTGGGGTACGTTCTGGTTTTTGCTGCGCCGATGGGTATTGGCTACCTCTTCGCTAGGAATAACGCTGCACTCCGACGTCCTGTCTTGCTCGTGAATGCCTTCCTCGTCGGTCTGATCTCCGTCCTGCCAATCATCCTCTTGGTGTTCATGGTGCGGAACATCGATCTCCAAGATCTGGGACTGATCAACATGACAACTACATTGGGTGACATGTTAACTTTCAACCTGAATGGAGGTCTTGGATTCCTCCTCCTTATCATACTTACGAGCATCTCTGGGCTGCTTGGCGCCGCGGTGAATATTATGCCGGATCAAATCCGGCGTCCGGTGATTACAGGTTTGATATGGACCTTAGGAGTGGGTTTGTTCTCAGAGGTCGCGATTACTGCGCTTCGCCGATTG
>WVZH01000326.1:523-3510 GCA_011772595.1 Anaerolineales bacterium | reverse complement strand
AGGGTCACGCCAGCAACGTTTGGCAGGACCAATTCTGCTCGTCATCTTTGTCCTGATCCTACCTATCTTGCTTGGCACTTTTCTCAGTGAGGTAGCCGATGTAGTGGGCTTATACGTACTTATGGGCTTGGGATTGAACATCGTTGTCGGATTTGCCGGACTTCTCGACTTGGGTTACGTGGCTTTCTACGCCATCGGCGCCTACACAATGGGCGTGCTTACTTCCCAAACCGAGCTAGGGATGGGTATGACGTTCTGGACTGCTCTACCTTTTACGGTGTTGGTTGCAGTTTTGGCAGGTCTTCTCTTAGGCGTCCCGGTGCTGAGGATGAGAGGTGATTACCTGGCGATCGTTACCCTTGGCTTTGGGGAAATCGTCCGTATCCTTGCCCTCTCAGACTTCCTCAAGCCAGTCATCGGCGGTGCGCAGGGCATTCAAAAGATTCCAAATATCGCCATCGCCGGCTTTGAATTTGTCAAGCCGGAACATCTGTACTACTTCATCCTTGCCGGCTGCCTGATCGCGTTTTTCATTTCATGGCGATTGCGTGATGCGCGCCTTGGACGGCAGTGGATGGCGATGCGCGAGGACGAGGACGTCGCCGAAGCGATGGGGATCAATTTGGTTAAGACGAAACTACTGGCCTTTGCCATCGGCGCTGGATTCGCCGGGTTGGCGGGAGCGATCTTTGCCCCTAAATTAAGCGCCATCTTCCCGCACAGCTTCAACCTGATCGTCTCCATCAATGTGTTATGCTTGATCATCGTTGGCGGCATGGGAAGCCTCCCGGGTGTCGTGGTAGGAGCAATCATCCTGGTGGGCATGCCGGAATTGTTGCGCGAGTTTACCGAGTATCGTCTGCTATTATATGGTGTGCTGCTCATCGTGATGATGATCGTCCGACCAGAAGGTTTCTGGCCGTCAGAGGTGCGTAAGCGTGAACTGCACGCTGGAGAAGAGCAGCCTATCATGGTGGGCGGAGGTAATCCGAGCGAACCGACGTAGGACAAGAAGACATCTTATCCTATCTTGCTAAGAGAGAATAAAAATATATGGACATTCTCACTTCCAAACAAGTCACAAAGAGATTCGGCGGATTGACGGCTGTCAGCCAATTCGATTTCAATGTACCCGAGGGGAGCATTGTCAGTATCATCGGACCGAACGGCGCCGGCAAGACAACCTTCTTCAATTGCATCACAGGCTTCTACGGCTTCGACGAGGGTGAGATATCCTTCAAGGACCGATTATTGAACGGACGTTCAGCGGACCAGATCGCCCACATGGGGATCACACGTACCTACCAGAACATCCGTCTCTTCTCCAACATGAGCGCCATCGAGAACATCCTTGTAGGAATGGAGCCAAAGCTGCGATCGAGATGGGTTGGAGCTGTCTTCAATACGTCAGGCACGAGACGCGAAGAGGAACAGGGTGTGGAGGAAGCCAATCGTTTGCTGCACTTTGTTGGACTGATTGGCAAAGGAGATCTCCTCGCGAAGAGCTTGACGTATGGCGATCAGCGCCGACTGGAAGTCGGACGAGCTCTGGCCGGTGATCCAAGTTTACTTTTGCTCGACGAACCGACAGCGGGTATGAACCCCGTGGAATCCGCAGAAATGATGAGATTCATCCGTAGGTTACGTGACGAACTTGGAATCACGGTCCTGCTGATCGAGCACGATATGCGCGTCGTGATGGGCATCTCCGAGAGGGTCACCGTTCTCGACTACGGCGAGAAGATCGCTGAGGGAACGCCTGAAGAGATTCAACGCAATCCACGAGTGATTGAAGCCTATCTCGGTCGTGGCGCCGCTACAGGCTTGGCCACCGCGCCAAGTTAGGGGTAGACCGGCGCAGCAGATTAGGATCAAGGGAGATGCTCTATGCCGATGTTGGAAGTCCAAGACATACACACCTATTACGGCAATATTCACGCCGTTAAGGGAATCTCGATCACCGTCGACGAAGGTGAGATCGTAACACTGATCGGAGCTAACGGCGCTGGAAAATCAACCACCTTGTGGACGATCGCCGGTTTGCTTAAACCACGCTTTGGGAAGATTATATTGGAAGGCGAGGATTTGTCTGAGTTCAAGTCTCACGAAGTCGTCGATAAGGGCGTGGCTTTGGTACCCGAAGGCCGGCGAGTGTTCACTAAGCTCACCGTCAGCGAGAATTTAGATATGGGAGCTTATCACCGCGACGATCGAGAAGGGATTGCTGCAGATCTTGAGCGAGTGTTCACCCTCTTCCCCCGTCTTAAGGAACGCAGAAATCAGGTAGCGGGAACTTTGAGCGGAGGCGAGCAACAGATGCTTTCCACCGCCCGCGCTTTGATGGCTCGCCCACGACTGATGTTGCTGGACGAGCCGTCTATGGGATTGGCGCCCGTCCTGGTGGAAAATGTCTTTGAGACCATCGAGGGGATCAATCGCGATGGGACGACGATCTTGCTCGTCGAACAAAACGCGCACATGGCGCTTCAGGTCGCCAACCGAGGCTACGTCCTTCAGACTGGGGAGGTTGTCTTGAGTGACACGGCCGATGCACTTCGTCAACATGAAATGGTGCAGAAGGCTTATTTAGGGATAGAATAATCAACGCCTTCTCTCGGCCACATTCTCAGGCAATAAAACACGACGGAACACGGCCCATGTTCCGTCGTCATCTTTCGGACGAAGTGATTTCCCCAGAGTTCCAATCGATCGGAGGCCAATATGAATGAAACCTCTGACATCATCATCATCGGTGGTGGCATCAACGGAGTCAGCACCGCCTTCCATTTAGCAAAGCATGACGCCAACGTCACATTACTCGAGAAAGAGTTTATCGCTGCTGGACCTACGGGTCGATCCAGCGCCATCGTCCGTCAGCACTACTCCAACCCGGTCACCGCCCGCATGGCTCTCAAATCGACCAACGTCTGGATGAATTTTCCCGAAATCGTTGGCGGTGATGCTGGCTACACGAATACTGGCTTCTT
>WVZH01000326.1:0-410 GCA_011772595.1 Anaerolineales bacterium | reverse complement strand
CGCGTGGTAGGGGTGGAGACCAACCAAGGAGATTTTCCCACAGCAGCCGTCGTCGTCGCCGCAGGACCATGGAGCCCTCAATTGCTTCAAAATCTAGGTGTCGATCTCCCCCTCATCACATCCCGCGTTAAAATTGGCTTATACCGCCGCCCTGATGATTTCAAACAGCACCGCGTTTGGGGTGATTTCGTCAATCAGATCTATCTACGTCCGGAGACCGGCAATCTGACTTTGGTCGGTTCGATCTCCGCAGACGAGGCACAAGATCGTGTGGAGAATCCCGACAGCTTCAATGAGAAAGTCGGAGTGGATATCTTGGCCGAGTTTGGCGAGCGTGCCGCACAACGCTATCCGGAAATGACACGTAGCAATGTCTTTGGGAACTTTGCATCGCTTTACGATATAACGCC
>WVZH01000322.1:754-1549 GCA_011772595.1 Anaerolineales bacterium | reverse complement strand
GTCTTAGCCCCTACGAGGCTCCAGCCATGTATTCGCTATTGCAATATACCGAATTGGCCGATGGGATGTGGTTTCCGATGGGTGGCATGTACCGCATCGTCGAGGCACTGACGGGCATTGCCGAAAGAAGTGGGGTCCGGTTTATGTACAACGCCCCCGTGGAACAGATCAACATAAACGGCCGGCAGGCCGGCTCGAGCGCAAAAGGTACACCTGCTCGACAATGATGTTCTACTGGGGTGTTGATAAGCAGTACCCTCAATTCGGGCCGCACAATCTTTTCCTGGCCGACAACTACCGCCAAAGCCTCGACCGTATCCTCAAAGATCTCACCCTTGCCCGATGAGCCGACCTTTTACATGCATACACCGGTGCGCGTAGACCCTTCGCTGGCTCCCGAAGGGCAAGACACGCTGGTGGTAGTCGTACCGGTAGGCCACATTAACGACGCTGCACCCCAAGACTGGTCCGCCATCCAGAAGCGGGCACGGCAACTTGTGCTGCAGCGCCTGGCACAGATCGGTGCTGACGATCTGGAGGAACACATCAAGTTTGAGGTGAGCTATACCCCGCGCGACTGGCTGAGCCGGTATAATCTGACCAAAGGCTCTACCCTTGGCCTGGGCCATAACTTGATGCAAATGGGCTACCTGCGTCCGCGGAACCGACATGACCGCTACCGCAATCTGTACTTTGTAGGGGCCAGCACCCATCCCGGCAGCGGCCTGCCCGCCGTACTTCTCTCCGCTCGCTTTGCCGCCGAACGTGTCCTACAGGACGCCGGCGTCCCTCAGG
>WVZH01000322.1:193-684 GCA_011772595.1 Anaerolineales bacterium | reverse complement strand
GGTAGCCTCCGTCATGACGCCCGCAGCCACCTCGTAGGGCCTGCCCTGAGGCACCCCCCGAGCAAGTCGAGGGGCAAAGTCGAAGGGCTTGCCCTGAGGTGCCCCCCCAGCAAGTCGAGGGGCAAAGTCAGAGGGCAACGCTCATTGGCATTAGGGTANNGCCAGGTCTATCACCTGGGTTAGCAGCAAGCAAACCTACTACACGGCCCGCCTGATGGTGGACAAAGACCTGGTGGATGACTGCTACCGGGCTTATGCCTATTTCCGCTGGGCCGACGATATTATAGACATTTCATCTCAGTCTAGTGACGAGCGTATCTCCTTCATCAGGCGGCAAAGGGAGTTGATTGACCGTCTATACAGGAACGAACGACCGGACGACCTGACGCCGGAAGAGGAAATCGTCGCCGACCTCATCAGCCACGACAGGGGAGAGAACAGCGGGCTTCAATCCTTTATTCGCAATTTCCTGGCCATCCTCGAGTTCGACG
>WVZH01000322.1:0-177 GCA_011772595.1 Anaerolineales bacterium | reverse complement strand
CCTCGAGTTCGACGCTTACCGCAAAGGGCGACTCATCAGCCAGCAAGAGTTGACGTGGTACTCGAACTGTCTGGGCAAGTCGGTCACTGATGGCATCCAGTATTTCATTGGCAATGGTCATCCCTATCCGGCCACCGAGGACCGTTATCTGGCCGCCACTGCCGCTCACATTACTCA
>WVZH01000132.1 GCA_011772595.1 Anaerolineales bacterium | reverse complement strand
AACCAACCTTGGGCCTCATACCGCCGACGTGCCTCGGTCTTGCGCCCAGGCTGGGGCAGGATTACACGTTTAACACCTTGCCGACGGGCATAGGCTTCATTCCCGGGAGAATAGACGCCCCGGTCACCACTGGCTTGATCTGGAGGTTTGCCAAATTGCTTAATGTGATGGTCAATCACGGGTTGCCACTGCTCAGTGTCAGGCGGGTTGCCCTCCAGAACTTGCCAGCGAGTTACAATGCCACCGTCAACTTCGTCGAGCCAGACCTTACGTCCGAATTCGGTTTCCTTACCTGCCTTCCCCCGTCGGATCACAGCCGTGTGTGGCTCGAACAGGCTGACGATTTTCTCTTGGGCTGGCACATGCTCTTCCTGGAAGACTCGTCTCACGGTCTGCGCCACTGCCTGCTCAACTCGCGGAATGAAGGTTTCCAGTACCTCGACCATGCGAGCGGCGGCTTGTGAACTCTGGGCTTGCAGGACTTCCAGCACCATCTGGGCCTGTTGGACACTGGCCTGGGTGACTTTGACCAAGCGTTGGTACGCCTTTTTCATGCCAGCTTTGGCGTTCTTGCTTCTCTGGCGAGCGTAGTTGGCCATACGACGTGCCTGGTTGCGAGCACTCCGGGTGCGGTCGCGGAAGGTTTCGGCGACCACCTGAGTAGTCTCCTGGACAATCGCTTTGGCGCGCTTCAGAGTGCGACTGAGCACCCGAACACCGTCAGCCAGCAACTTGCTATCCCGGGGATAGGCAATATTGGTCTCAACCACAGTCCCATCCGTACGCAACTTACGCCCGCGAGTGACCTTGAGCTCCGTCGCAATCGCGGTGACACGCTCGTTGAATGCGTGCAGTGTTTCTGCTTTGATGTCCAATGCGCAGCGGTTAAGCGTCGTGTGATCAGGCACAGCGTTGAAGTACACTCGGCAGAACCAACGCAAGACCAAACTGTCTCCAACGTGCCACTCGGTCTCACGATAGGTGAACTGATACAGGCGCTTCACGGCCAGCATGCGCAAGCCGACTTCGACCGGGGTCGAATTACGGCCAGTTTCCAAGGTATGTGGGCGCCGCTGTGACAGGTCGTTCTTGATCAGTTGGAAAAGTTCATCGTCCTCAAGAATACTGTCAATCTGAGCAAGTTCTGATTCCATCTCAATAGCCAGATGTTCGACGATTGCCCAGAAGTGCGGATCAGGTTCGTATCGGTCTCGTAGCATAGTCGTTGGTCTCCTTTCTCAGCCTGTTTGACCACCCACTATTCTACTCGATCAACTGTTTTGCACCAGAAACTAGTTAGAACCCCTTGCNNAGCTATGTTGTTCATGCAACTCTTAGAGCAGGGAACCATTGATAACCTAAGCGATGAGATTGGTGAGTACGATCCCAAGTACAAGAATGCCCAGCCTGAGCCTTGTGCTGATATACCCATCACATTTGAGCACTTGCTGGCTCATCAAAGTGGTGTGCCTCATCTGACCACTTTGTGG
>WVZH01000058.1:307-1301 GCA_011772595.1 Anaerolineales bacterium | reverse complement strand
GGCCGAGGCCAGGTTCACGCCCATCCTAATCCAAATCGCGGCCGATCGACTGGCCGAAACTTTTTCCGAACAATTTCGATTTTTCTCTTGACAAGCGCGCGTTCATGGCGCATGCTATAGGTGGTCTTAGCGTCTTGGATCATGCAATACGGTCTTGGACAACTTGAAATTGCGGAGTCATCGTGAGCCTTTCCAATGCGCCCTCGCGGCGCGGCGGTCTAGGCTCTTAAACCACACGGTGGCTCCGCCTGTGCGCAAGGCGAGCCGAGAAGGTGCTGCAAACACCGACCCGGCTCTGGCCAAGCGACACCCCAGGAGGTGCCGAATGGTTACCGTAGATGGTACCGCAATTGTATCTTTGGGCAAACGCAGGCGCAGCCTCACGCGGCAGTGGCAACGTCAGCGGATTCGCAAGATGTCGCGCCAACTCGTCAAATCGGGCGAAATACCCGAAAGCCCCTGCCTGTTGTGCGGAGCCGAGGAAAACCTCACCATCCATCATCTCGAGCCCATGCGCCCCGGCGATTTCGTTTTCCTCTGCGAATCCTGCCACAAACGGGCCCACACGCCGCTGTATCGAACGATTCAGGTCCCCGTAGCTTCGGGTCAGTTCAGCATTCGACGCGAGGCCGTGGTCCGGCGAAAGGAGGTGGACCGTGGCTAAGCGAGCCAAGCGCAAAGCGCCCGCCCCGTTGGTCGTCCTCGATTCCGACTACTCCTTGCAGATTCGGTTTTCCCGCGAGCTTCAGAAGGAACCCGAGACTGTTCGTCGGCTTGCCCATCGGGTGGTGGACCTGCTCGCCGACAGCGGCCACTATGAGTGGCTGGCCAACAGCGTGGCAGGCGATCTGACCTGCATCGCCGACGACGTCGTCGTCAACAACCTGACCGACCTAGTCCGCGAGGCCCGCGCCCCCCGAAAGGGGGTGTCCCGTGGCTGAGCGAACCGATCATGACACGTCGAAGTGTGACACGCATTGGGACCTGACTAGTG
>WVZH01000058.1:0-181 GCA_011772595.1 Anaerolineales bacterium | reverse complement strand
CCGGTTTCGTGGCGACGCTGGCGGATGAGGCCGAAAGGCGTTTGGGGGCTTTGAGTTCCCACGTGGCAGCCGAATAGGTGTTGGACTTGCTGGGCGAAGCCTATTCCCCGGCGAGGAAATCCAAGAAAACCAGGAAGTCGAAGAAAATCGCCAAGCGCGGCTCGAAGTGACGGTCAAGTGT
>WVZH01000154.1:289-1274 GCA_011772595.1 Anaerolineales bacterium | reverse complement strand
CATTGGCGGCTTCGATGAAGGCCCACTTGAGGTAGTTGTTAACCTGTTTGCGCATGCGACCAAAGCGTGTCTTACCGCCGCTGGAGTGCACTTTCGGCACAACACCGGAATAGGCAGCTAGGTGACCTGCTGATGGGAAACGATCAACAGTACCGATCTCTCTTTCGATGACGATGGCGAGGATGTCTCCCACACCGGGAAGGGACTTAAGCAACTGCATGTTGGGTGTGAGCTGGATGAGCTCGAGGGTGCGTTCTTCCAGTACAGCGATCTGCTCCATGGTAGCGTCGAGGAGCTCGAGTTCCTGTTGCAGACAGCGGCCGGTCTCCGGAGGGAGTTTCTTGAGGGTTCTATTGAGCCAGGCTCTGCCTTTGCCGACGAAGATATCGCTGTGATCAGAGGTGTTGAGGGCGTACTTAGCGAGGGTGGAATGAATGCGGTTCTTGAGGGCGGTACGCGGCTTTGAGAATGCCATACGGGTGCGGTGGAGTTCACGCTCATCCCGGATCTCACCAGGTGGCAGCCAGACGGTAGGGAGACTTCCCAGATGAACCAGCGTGGCAAGACCTTTAGCGTCGAGCTTGTCGGTTTTATTGATGTTGCCCATGATCACTTTAGCTTTGGCGGCGTGAGCGAGAAGGGGGATGCATCCGGCCCGTTCGATCTCATCGACAATCCAGTAATAGTTGCCGACGGTTTCAAGGGCTACGGGAGTTCCTTCCGGATAATCGGATAGGAATTCCCGAATGGCGCCGGGTTGGTGATTGACCCGGGTCTGCTCAACGGATAAAGTATGAGTGTCGAGTACGGCGAAAAGCGAGTAGCGTCTGTGGGCATCACAGCCTATGATGGTGTTCATGCTGCACCTCTTCTCTCTGGATTAGTCGGACAACTACCAGTGTAGCTTGAGGTGCAGCGCTTTCATATAATCAACTCGCTGCAGCGGACCGGCGGAGCGGGCGATTTTGCATTGCTCATTGCCAAG
>WVZH01000154.1:0-221 GCA_011772595.1 Anaerolineales bacterium | reverse complement strand
ATTGAGCCCATGGATCTGGATGTAAACAGCATTGGCCTCGATGAACTGGAACAGAGGCTGCCTGCTCAAGTAGCCGAGTTATTGCATCGCCCGGGCGATGGACCGGCTCTCCTCGTTTCTGCTTTGCCTGAAGCGTATTCCCCAGAAAGCGTCTCACCCAAGTCTGGTGACCCTAAAACTATCGAGCAACGTCTGTGGCAATTGGTGGGAATTCAGATACT
>WVZH01000240.1 GCA_011772595.1 Anaerolineales bacterium | reverse complement strand
AGCGACAAGAGCATCTCCAGCTGGCGTCTGGCAATCAACTCACGTATCTCTGAGGATACAGGTTAGGCACGCCCTCACGCCTGCTTCGGAGAGCCCTGCCTGCGAAGGGCAGGATCCTGATAAGTTTCCCCTTTCTTAAGGATCCAGAAAGAAGATTCAGCCAAGTGCCTGGCGACTGCACCCACGGCAATGGAGTGTCCTTTTCTTCGGCAGATGCGTTCGTACACCAATGACACCTTCTTAGCTTTCCAGGCCGGGTGATGTCGATGGGCGACGACAACGTTGGCCGCCTCGATAAAAGCCCATTTGAGATAGTTGTTGGCTTGCTTTCGCATACGACCGAAACGGGTCTTACCACCGCTGGAATGAACCTTTGGTACAACCCCGGCATAGGCGGCGAGATGACCGGCGGTGGGGAAGCGATCGATGGTGCCGATCTCGCGTTCAATGACGATAGCGAGGATGTCTGCCACACCGGGAAGGGATTTCAGCAGCTGCATGTCGGGAGTGAGCTGGATGCGCTCCAGGATGCGTTCTTCGAGCGCGGCGATCTGCTCCATGGTGGCATCGAGGAGGTCGAGTTCCTGTTCAATACAGCGACCGGTTTCAGTAGGAAGCTTCTTGATCGCTCTTCCGAGCCATGCTCTGCCTTTCCCCACGAAGATATCGCTATGCTCGCAAGTGTTGAGGGCGTACTTCGCGAGGGTGGAGTGAATGCGGTTCTTGAGAGCTGTGCGCGGCTTAGAGAAAGCCATGCGGGTTCGGTGAAGTTCTCGTTCGTCGCGGATCTCACCAGGAGGCAGCCAGACGGTAGGGAGGCTTCCCAGGTGGACCAGTGTGGCAAGACCTTTGGCGTCGAGCTTGTCGGTCTTATTGATGTTGCCCATGATCACTTTGGCTTTGGCAGCGTGAGCGAGCAGTGGAATGCATCCGGCACTCTCGATCTCATCGACGATCCAGTAGTAATTGCCGACAGTTTCGAGGGCGACAGGAGTGCCTTCCGGGTAATCGGAAAGGAATTCCCGAATGGCACCAGGTTGGTGATTGACCCGCGTCTGTTCAACGGATAAAGTATGAGTATCGAAGACAGCGAAAAGCGAGTAGCGCCTGTGGGCGTCACAGCCTATGATTAGGTTCATGCTGCACCTCTTCTCTCTGGATTAGTCTGTCAACTACCAGTGTAGCGGGAGGTGCAGCGTTTTCATATAATCAACTCGCTGGAGCGGACCCTTCGACAAGCTCAGGGCCGCTCAGCTCGAAGCCGTTAGATGGCCTTCC
>WVZH01000086.1:1208-1367 GCA_011772595.1 Anaerolineales bacterium | reverse complement strand
CGTGGATGAATACAAGCGAAGGGCCCTCGCCAGCCTGCTCATAGTAATGATTCAACCCGTTGATCAATATCTTTGGCATTTTCAGTTGCGTCACACTCCGCCTAATGGCCTCGATCTGAGGTGCCGGAGATCTCCCCGGTCAAAACCATTCATCCACCC
>WVZH01000086.1:448-1144 GCA_011772595.1 Anaerolineales bacterium | reverse complement strand
TCTCAGGACATGGGTTACATTTTATTCTAAGGACATAGGTTACACTCTGCTCACCAGGTCCACCCGTTTCACACTCAACCCCACTTTAGACACAATACCTTGGATCTTGTTCGATTGCAAATCATAGCGTCCAATCTGATAGAAACAGAAATACAAGTCATACACCCCGTCCGCTACTTCCTCCAACCCCACATGATCCTCATGCAGTGTATTACTGACAAAGATCTGGTTGTGAAACACACGGATCGTTCCCGATCGACTGACACGCCTGACCAGAAAGTGTGCTGGATAGTCATAGGTCTCGATCCGCTCCGGCATTGACCGCCCAGAAGCATGGTAGAGTTCCCCTGGCTGTTTCATCCCGATGGCTTCGTGTGGGCGCACCTGATTAAATTCTTCCCGAAACATATCGAACTTCTTCTGCTGGGCTCGCAAACTGCTGGCAGGCGGGATGGTGGCTTCTTGCTTGAGTGTGCGGTGCATGCGCTCGTGCACTCCATTCTGCTGAGGTTTCCCTGGCTCTATCAACTCAGGGTATATGCCCAGCTTGATGAACCACACCGATAGCTGTGAAAGCCGCGCCAGGGCGTTGGATGCGAACGGGACACCATTATCCGTCCGAATGCGATTGGGAAGCCCATAGGTCGTAAAAAGCTCTCTGAAATAGGCAAAAGTCTTCTCCAAAGAGATCGCCGG
>WVZH01000086.1:0-323 GCA_011772595.1 Anaerolineales bacterium | reverse complement strand
ATGTCGTTTGGTCCTGCAGGCATGCTTTTGGGACAGCCAGGATGTGCCCGGCGATAGCGCCGCCTGGGCTTCACCAATTCGTTTCTCTTTAGGATCAGGGCTGCCGTCGATATCGCCGGAAGCTTTCGTTCAGGATTTCGACGCTCCATCAGGTCAAGCAGTTTCTTAGGGCCCCATTTTGGATGTGCCTTCCGTATTTCCACCAACTCTTCGACGATCGCCTTGTCCGTCTGCCATGGGCAGTTGTGTGGTCGGCGGGACAGCTCGTGAAAACCGCTGTGACCATTCTGCTTGAAGCGGTTGATCCACTTATAGGCTGTCTT
>WVZH01000494.1 GCA_011772595.1 Anaerolineales bacterium | reverse complement strand
ATCAATCAGAAAAGCCTTCCTGTGCTGGGATCTATTACCTTCTATTGCACTTTTTACACGGCCTGGCGATTGGTAGGCGGATGAATATGGACCTGGCTTGCTCATCATGAATAATTTCACTGATAGTCATCTCATCGTTCTTTGAAATACTTTATCAAGATAAACGCTACGAGTATCAAACCAGTGAGCCAAATACTGATCACAATAAGTAGACCAACTCGGCTGACGTTCTTCCCTTCAATAAGACTTGATTCAGCCTTTATCCTTGCCTCGGCCATGACCTCTGCAGGAATCAACCTCAGAGCAAGCACAAGACCAAGCGGGGTAATGATTAGATCATCAAGGTGACCAATGACTGGTATGAAATCGGGAATTAGGTCGATGGGACTAAAGGTATGCGCAACAACGAATGCAACAAGTAGCTTCGCATACCAGGGAACTCGGGGATCTCGGTATGCAAAATACAAAGCATAGGTTTCCTTCTTTAAATGCCTGGCCCATTGCTTCAGACGATCAAACATAGACAATAATTACAATTGGAATACGATCTATCAATCCTGTATTGACATCCGCCTAACGGCTGCGAGCTGAGGCGCCGGGGTCCGGTACATTACCGGCTTTCGCAGCACCCCCATCATACAATAAACATAACAAATCGCGACGCATCCCCGGTCGCCTCCAGCGAGATGATTATATGAAAGCGCTGCACCTCCAGCTACACTGGTAGTTATCCAAAAAACCAGAGAGAAGAGGTGCAGCATGAACACCATCATAGACTGTGATGCCCACAGACGCTACTCGCTTTTTGCCGTTCTCGATACTCATACTTTATCTGTTGAGAGAACCAGGGTCAACCACCAACCGGGCGCCATCGAGGAGTTTCTCCATCCTTTCCCTGAAGGCACACCCGTCGCCCTCGAAACCGTCGGCAATTACTACTGGATCGTCGACGAGATCGAGCAAGCCGGATGCATCCCACTCCTGGCTCACGCTGCCAAGGCCAAGGTTATCATGGGCAATGTCAACACCCNNGGGAAGCCTCCCCACCGTCTGGCTGCCTCCCGGCGAGATCCGCGACGAACGCGAGTTGCACCGCACTCGCATGGCCTTCAGCAAAGTCCGCACGGCCCTCAAGAACCGCATCCATGCCACCCTCGCCAAGTACGCCCTCAACACCTCTGAGCACAGCGACATCTTCGTTGGCGAAGGCAGGGCCTGGCTGGAGAGAACCATCCAAAAGCTCCCCCCCGAAACCGGCCGGTGCCTCGAACAGAAACTTGATCTCCTCGGCGCCACCATGCAGCAGATCGCTGCACTCGAAGAACGCATCCGCGAACGCGTCCAGCTCACACCCAACATGCGGTTGCTTAAGTCCCTTCCCGGTGTGGGAGACATACTCGCCATCGTCATCGATCGCGAGGTCGGTATCATCGATCGCTTCCCGACTGCTGGCCACCTTGCCGCT
>WVZH01000532.1:3235-3448 GCA_011772595.1 Anaerolineales bacterium | reverse complement strand
GTTGCTTTGGCCACCCCGCCAAATTCGAAACAAGACGTGCCGGACACGACCGAGGTGGTTATAGCCGTTGCAATCTCGTAAAAGACCATTTCCGTCATTGGACCAGCAGCCGCGTAGCTCAATGTGATTAAGGGAAAGTGACTGTTGCGGGTGATGGCCTGAGTGCTGACACTGACGCTCCAGGTCACATCCTTCGTCGTCGTGCATCCGTAC
>WVZH01000532.1:0-3160 GCA_011772595.1 Anaerolineales bacterium | reverse complement strand
GCAATCTTGGCTGTGTCTGACCCGGCCGAAGCGATACAGTTCATGATGGGAAGCCCGGGTCTTCCACCACGACGCAGAGCTTCTCGACCCAAAACCACCGACCTGATGGCCGCCATCACCTCGAGAGGAGACCCCGTGCGGACGGTTCGTCCATTGATGGATGCAATCGTTGGTGCTGTGATCGAATTGGCCAAAGGCATGAAGCTGGCATAGGCCTCCATGATACTCGCATAGAGATCCTCATTAGAGACAGCGGCGCCTCCGGCCCCTAAGAAACAGTAGGGAGGAGCATCGCCTTCCGGTTTTCTCGCCACCATGGCCTTGGCCTCTTTCCCCTCACCATAGATGGGTGCCGATGGTGCTTCGGCGAGAGCTTCCCGAAGTTCCTCTTCGGTGAACTGAAAAATGCGTTCCGTATCCGGGCAATACATCCCCACATCTCGAAACAATTCGAAGCCAGCCTGAAACACCCGATCTGCCAGGTCATCGTCCCAGGGAATGGGGTTCTCCGGATCGTATTTTATTCCATACTTGGAGACAACCTCCTGAACCTTAGGAACCAAGACCTCCATGTCAAACTCCATTTCCGAACAGTGCTTTCCCGACATGGCACGGTCGATGACCTCGTAGAAACTGATCATTTTGTTATCCCTCCCTCTCAATTCTTTCCTGGGAAGACTCCGGAGTTGCGGCAGTTACAGCGAGATCCCAAGGAACCCGTATATCATAAGTTGATCTTGCGGGCAAACGGAAAAACCTGTCCGTGATCTCAAGGATTGGATTGATTGCTATCCGTCCCTTTGCCGGTCCAAAAGCGCCAGGATGTTCGCCACGTTACCCTGCTCCTCCAGCTTCCAGGCCATGTCAAACACCTCTTGGCAGCGCTCTTCGCTGAGGAGACCTTCCGCACAGTCTCGAAACTTGCTCTCAATCTCCACATCGTTAAGGGGGTTGCTCGGCCCACCGCGATAGTTCTCGTCGGCCTCCTGGATCAGGATTTGCCCGTCTACGGTTTCCACCTCGACGCGGGAACGGATGCGGTCAAAGCCGAGTTTCTCGATATCCTGATCGAAAATCGTTTCAACCTTTTGCTGCATGGCTTGCACCAGCGGTGACCGAACGAAAGACTCGGAGAATTCTGCCTTTCCTGCCTTGCCCGCAACAATGATGGCAGAGAGCAGAAAAGGCATACAGAATTTTGCCTCCAACTCGTTCGTCGCCGTTTTGTATCGAATCGGCCCAAGTATGTTGGATCCAGCGTAAAGCCTAACCCTTTTAATCTGAGAGTGATTCAGTCTGTGGTTGCGCATGATGGAAAGCATGGCGTCCATGCTCGGATGGGTCAGCACACCACAAGGATAGGGTTTGACACTGACGCCAGGAGAAACAATACTGAAGGGATTGCCGAGGCGACCGAGTATCAATTCGGAATTGCAGCCCCGTCCGGCGACGGCTAGGTAACCCCACTGTCCATCCAGTGCTTCCTCGCTTGCGGTAAAACCCTCTTGAACAAGAAGGGCCGATGTGACCCCGTTTTCTGCTGCCCGTCCTACATGAAGCGGCTTTGTCATGGTGCCGAAGTTGATTCGGATGCCCGATGCCATGGATACGGCAATACCGATCGTGCGCGCAATCCTATTCGCGTCAAAGCCGAGAAGCTTCGAGGCGCATACAGCCGCGCCGATCGTACCAATGGTGCCAGTGGTATGAAACCCTTTAACATAGTGCTCTGGATTGATTGCCTCAGCGATTTTGCATTCGACTTCAAAGCCGGAGATAAAGGCCGTCATAAATGTCTTGCCATCGACGCCACCGAGCATGTCAGCTATTGCCAGGCCAGCCGAAAGGGGTGGAACCGTGGGATGGGTTAGCAATCCATAGACTCGTCCGGATGATTCCGCCAGTTGTACGTCGTCCCAGTCCATGGCGTGGCCTGCCGATCCGTTCAAAAGGGCCGCAAGGTGTACGGGCAGGCGCAATCCTGCATGGCCAATCACACGCGCTTGGGGATGACCATGAAGATTTCTGACGTAGCTGCACAGGATGTTAAATGCTGGCTGTTCGGTTCCCGCTAGAGACACACCCAGTCCATCGAGAACGCAGCGACGAGCGATGTGGATCACCTCTGTGGATAGACGCGAGAACTTTAAGTCATGAGCAAACGCGGCGACCTCACGTGTAATACTTTCAGCTTTTGCCATAGGAGACTCCCTTACATATAGAATTTAGGAGCTTTATCAAACGCAAGAGAAACTCTCGAGGAGTGTCCTCAGTTTTGTGGACGCTCATGTCCCTGAGGGACGTTTGCGGAAGCGTTGGAGACCCATCGAGGGCGGGCAGACCTCGGTGTGAGCTCAGGGCCGAAGACCTCCTTCGGAGTTCCGCCTCAGGCGGGAAGACGGTCAACTTAGTTCTCCGTCAACGTGTCCACCCAGTCTAGGACCTCGTCCGTGACCGAGAGCCCTTCGCGCAATTGGTCCTCAGTGATGCTGAGAGGCGGAGCCACAAACATCAGCATCCATCGAGCTGGAGCGTAAACCCTCTTGGCCATCAGGCGTCTGTTGATCTCTTTCGTAATCGCCGCGGCTTCCCCCATGGCATTGTATGGAACGAGGGGTTCCTTGGTTTTTCTGTTTTTAACCAGTTCCAAACATCCAAAAAGTCCTATGGATCGCGCATCCCCAACTGATGGATGTCTCTCTTTAATCCTTTCGAATTCTCTCTTGAGGACCCTTCCCAAGGTGCGGGAGTTTTCAATGAGCTTCTCCTCCCTATACACCTCGAGCGTTGCGACGGCGGCTGCGCAGGACACAGGATGTCCCGAATAGGTCAGGCCGCAGTAAAGCATCTCCTTGGACAAGGCACGGGCGACTTTTTCCGAAATGGCTACCGCCCCCATCGGGATGTAGGAGGAGGTCAGCCCCTTGGCCATTGTGATTATATCCGGCACGACATCCCAATTCTGGACGGCAAACCACTCTCCGGTTCGGCCAAACCCCGCCATCACCTCATCGGCGATCAGAAGGACGTTATTCTCATCACATATCTCCCGTAACCGCTTCAGATAGCCATCAGGAGGGATGATTACACCACTGCCGCCAATTACTGTCTCAAGAATGATTGCCGCGACAGTATCGGCGATCTCGTAACGAATCACATC
>WVZH01000159.1 GCA_011772595.1 Anaerolineales bacterium | reverse complement strand
CCAGTAAAGCCGTTCGGCTTTTCCACCAGGAATTTACGGATTGACGACGCCGGGTGAAGCGTCACCTGCCTCCCAGTTGATTACATCATTGCCGTAATCGGTAGAGACCTTCCGCGCAAGCGATTTGCCGCCGCCATCCGCCTCCGGAGGCCAGAGGTCAACTCCGCCGGGACAATCCTCAGGATGCCAGCCATCACTGTAATTGACCCTGTCAACACGAATATAATAACGAGTGCCAAACTCGTCCACATCGCCGGGCTTCGAAATCTCCACTCTCTCGCCGGCGTTGTTCAGCCGACCACCGTAAGGGCCGAGAATCTTACCCGCAGGTACACCAGGATACCGCCAGCTAAATGCTGCCGGGTTCTTAACCACCAACAGATAACCATTGGCAGGTATCGCAACAGGAGAACTGTTCGGACAGGTAAATTCGATGCCGTCGGTAAACTTCCACGGTTCGCCTGCGGCGTAGTCGTATAATGTCACCGGAGAACCGGTGATGTTATGCAGCTCGATATATTCATAGTCGTCGTTATTATACGAACCGCCATCGGGCCAGTCCGGATGGTACATAATCTCGTTAATTACTATCGGCCCGACTTTGGGGTCGGCATTGATTCCGCCCGGCGTGTCGTGATCCATCGCAACAAAGTTATAATTGCCGGTACTGCTCTTGAAGTAACGGCCGAACGATACACCTGTCTCCGAAGCGCCGAAATCCTCCACCTCACGGTAGCCCGTCAGTACACCGCCGTCAGCCGAGGACAAACATATCTCCTCGCCGTTCTCGCTAAACTTAAAGGGGATAATACAGCCTGGATCGCCGGGATTGTTGAAATCCTGGTCCTCATAGAAAACCAGGTATCTGTTCGGGCCGCTGCCGGCTATCGTTGTCCCATCGGGAATCCTGTATTTCATCAGGTTGGCATCATTGTCACTGAGGAACCAGCCGCTGATGTCGATAGCCGTGCCGGTGGTGTTGTACAACTCTATCCAATCGGGGGCGGTGCCGTGCGAATGTGCCATCACTTCGTTAATCACGACGGCACCGGGATTGGGAAGAACGTCGGTATCTTCGCCCGGCGAACCACCTACGTAATCGCTCGCACGCCAGGAGTCCTTCTCGC
>WVZH01000026.1:2977-3292 GCA_011772595.1 Anaerolineales bacterium | reverse complement strand
GCGAAGTTTCACTTCAACTCACTACCGATTCTCTAGTAGGAGGAGGGCAAAAAAATGCAACCGCCAAAATACGCTAGCCAAGCTTATAGCTTTCTTGCAACCCTTTTCATCATTTTGATTGTGTTCGTTCCCAATGGGGCAGCCGCCGGGTCGGTGGATGACTATGGCGACAAGCTCGGCACCGTGCACTTTCCGGTTCCTTGCAGTGAACCCGCTCGGCGCCTCATGGAGCGCGGTGTCGGCCTTCTGCACCACATGACTTACGCGGGCGCGCGCAGGGTGTTCGAGGCCGCCAGGGAGGCCGACCCGGACTGC
>WVZH01000026.1:0-2873 GCA_011772595.1 Anaerolineales bacterium | reverse complement strand
GAACGGGCTCGGCTGGCGAGCTTTGAACAAGCTTGGGAAAGAGTCCACCGCGAGTTTCCGGACGACTTGGAGGCCGCCTCCTTCTATGCCCTGGCTCACATGGCTACTGCGACATCCAAAGACAAGTCCTATCAGAAGCAGAAAGAGGCCGGAGCGATCATGGAGGCAGTCTTGGCAGAGATCCCAGACCATCCGGGCGCCCACCACTACATCATTCACGCGTATGACTTCCCCGGACTGGCTGATCGAGCACTCGAAGTTGCACGGGACTACGGCAAGGTGGCGCCCGAAGTTCCACATGCGCTTCACATGCCTACACACATCTTCACCCGCCTGGGTCTTTGGCAGGAATCGATCGACTGGAACCGGCGCTCGGCCGCCGCGGCTTGGAAGAACAGGGTCGATGGCGCCATCTCTCTTCATTACCCGCACGCCCTCGACTACCTCGCGTACGCTTACTTGCAGCAGGCACAGGACGAGAAGGCCAAGGAGATTATGGAGACCACCCTCTCCCTCTCGGGCCCTTTCCATGATCTCAATGCTGAGTCTTCCGCGTATGCTTTGGCGGCTGTTCCCGCGCGCTACACCCTGGAGCGGCAGCAATGGGTCTCCGCCACAAACCTCAAACCCCGCGAGCCGGCTTCCTTCCAGTGGGGCGATCGCTTTGCTGCCTACGAAGCCATCACCCACTTCGCACGTGCACTGGGGGCCGCCCGAAGCGGCAACACAACTGCTGCACAGAGCGCACTCACAGAGCTCGAAACATTGCACGACGTCGTAGCTCATACAAGTGCTTACTGGGCAAACCAGATTGAAATCCTGCAACTCTCTGCCCGGGCGTGGCTTGCTCTTGAAGAAGGAAAGCAGGTGGAGGCCTTGCGCCTTATGCAGCTTGCTGCCGGACTGGAAGCCTCCACCGAAAAGAGCCCGACTACCCCCGGCGAAGTCCTTCCTGCTCGGGAATTGCTGGGCGACATGCTTCTCGAGCTGGAGCGGTCCGAGGAGGCATTGGCAGAATACGAAGGCTCACTGGAGCGCTCTCCCAATCGTTTCAACAGCCTTTACGGTGCGGGCCGGGCCGCCGAGCTCGCCGGCGACAAGAAGAGAGCCACGGCGTACTATCAGAAGTTGCTTGAGGTCGTCGCCCAGGCTGACACAGGACGCCCACGCCTCCGGCATGCCCGCCGGTTCCTAGACTCTGGCTCTTAGAGCCGGATCGAATAGCTGGTTTTCAATTATCAGGTCAGGTACTCCCTAAGAAGCGGCTTCTTTTCAGCGGCAGCTCATCCATCGGTGTCGGGGATAGGAACCAAGGTAGTACGTGAGACTCAGGTTCAACCATCCGAGTGCCACCGTGCCATATGTGTGGCATGCGTCTTCAAGTAAGCTCCAGGCTTGTAGAACTCGTCATAGAAGTCCAGGTCTATATGATGCGCCTGCAGGTACATGATTAGGAACATGGAAGGCACCGTGCCGGGGAATTTGCCAAATGTATCGTACACGTACTGGGCCTGTAATGCCACGCATTCCCTGAACCGGTCATCGTGGATCTGGGCGGCCGAGCGCACTTTGGGACTGTTTTTCCAGGGACCTGGCGTATCGGGATGGAACGGCCCTCCGGGGCCAAACTTGCGTTCGCATATCGCTTCCACGGCGGCTCGCATGTCCGGGTAGTGGGGCGAGCAGTAGCCCTCCATCACGCCCTCCAGACCGGTAGGATTCGGGTAGGGCCAGCGCTCGTCCTCGTCATACCGGAATCTCAACCCTGGCACTTCGGAGTCGTCGCTCGCACCGAGCATGGCGAAGGGGTCGATCCCGTTGAACATCCATCCTCCTAGCCCCATGGCCTGGAGCATCAGCGTACCGGCATAGCAACTCGCCCCGAGTTCGACGGTCAGCTCCGAAAGCGACCACTGCTCCACGAAAGTGATAGGCCAGACGTTTTCCACGTCTACAATGTCTTTGAACTGTTCGATGCCCGGGATGGCGCGTTTGTTGATGTCGTCATGCAGTACCAAGCCGTTTTGCAGCATGTAGCAAACGTTGAGCAGCACGTGCTGCGACAGGTCGCCCACGGGGATTACGAGCAGCGTCGAGGGCTTGTTGAACACCCATGTGTTGTGTGCCTCGGTGAACGGAACCTCGGAAGGAATCCTAAGGCGCCCATTCTGGAGCTTACGCACCCGCTCTCGGACATTGTCTACAAACCCGTCTAGACTCAGCGATCCGTCGTCTGGCCGCTCGGCGAAGGCCGGCGCGTCGCGCATCTCCAACACCTACACGCCCTCGTCGTCAGTGAAGAAAGTCTGGCTGGTCTGAAACCCCGCGGCGGAGGGAAATACCCGTCCTCCCGCAGCTCCTGAGTAATTGGAAAGGTGTGGTGCATAGCGGCCGCCACGATAAATCATATGGTGCCAGGAGGTATTTCCCCCGCAAGCCGACACGACCAGCATCTTTTCCAGATCGGTCAACGGCACCGGTTTGTGGCGCGAGGTGTATGCGAACACGCCATCCGGAATCTCCGCACCCATAAAAAACCGTCGAGAACGACGACCAAGGAGGCCATCAACGAGGCCGAACGAGAGCATGTCCTGGAGACCAGGCGGTAATGTGGACTGCTTCATGCTATCCTCCTTTTTCTGAGGGTTAATCGCATTGAGTTCACCGTAGGAAATGAAGAGAGGTTGTCTGTTGACACAACATTTGTGAGTGTGCCTAAATCAGTACTTATCCGAGAGAATCTCCGTCTAATTCAACAAACATGGAAGGTCAAGACGCCGGAATTCATGGCTCACTTTTCTCACGTGGAATTAAACCTAGAAATGAAGGGAGAGTCAACCGAGCGCTAAGGTTTCGTGCTCGATTTCAAGATG
>WVZH01000537.1 GCA_011772595.1 Anaerolineales bacterium | reverse complement strand
TCTGGCGTGTTGCGTCAATAGAAACTGTTACCGAACAGCGGTCATTGCCTCAGAAATACCGGTTACTGAATGGATCCCTCCTTTTACGTTAGCTGCTGAGGTGGGGCGGTCGGCGAGCTTCCACAGTTGCTCCAGGTGGCCGTTGAACTGGCTGAGGAGCAGAACTGGGTTTAGACCCTGATATGTGGCTGCCATCTCAGCTCGCTTGGCTGGTGTGAGCATGCCGGACTCAAGTAGCCTTTGGTAGGGTGTCTTGGCCGTGTCATATACCTTGTGCACCCTAGCCCCATTCCTGGTCTTGGACACTAGCTTCATTGTCGGCTGAAAGAAGTTGACGTAGTGGCGCAGCGTATCATAGAGTAGGTTCAGGCGCTCCAAAGCAGCCCGGGAGGTGTAGCGGTCATAGCCCACCAGGCGACGCACCAGTGTCCAGTTCTTCTGCTCCACATGGCAGCTATCGTTCTTCTTGTAGGAACGGGAGCGGGTGAAGGTGATCCCCTCCCTACGGCAATAGTTATAAAGGTGCTGGTTGATGAACTCGCTGCCATTGTCTGAGTCCAATCCCAGCAGGGGAAAGGGCAGGCGCTGGCGCACCCGGTGGACAGCTCCACCTACCCGCTGCTGACCTTTACCCCATACTCCCACACACTCCGACCAGCCACTGGCCACATCCACCGCACACAGCGTGGTCAGATAGAAGCCCTCCGTGCTCTCCCCACAGTGGGCTACCAGGTCAACCTCCAGGAAGCCAGGCCGCTCCTCTGTCCAGTCGGCGAAGGTGCGTATGGGGATGGAGCTCTTGAGCAAGCTGCCCGGCCTGGTGGTGGTTAAGGGACGCCGTCCTCCCAAGCGCCGCCAGGACCGCAGCCGCCGGTCGATGGTTGATGGACTCATCTGGCATAGCTCAGCCTCCATCGTGGCACTGACAGCTAACTCGCCATGCTGCCGCATCACCCTCACCAGTTCGCCAAGAAATGGCTTCAGACGCTTAGAACACAATCGGTCGCTGGCTTCCCACACCTTGCGTAACGTCTCCACCGCCTCGGGCCCATAGCGGGGCCGGCGTCCCCTGCGTTTCCCTTGCCGTGGCGAGCCATCCCGGCGTAGCAAACGGATCGCCGCCTTGCGGTGGTAGCCGGTCACCTGGATGAAGTGGTCCAGTATGATCCCCTTCTCCTTCCTCTTGGCTTTGATGTAACGCCATCGCACTGCCTCTGTGTACTCCCGTATGCTGCCTCTCGTCATGTCACCTCCTTCGGTAACACTTTTTATGAGGCAACGATACCACTTTCGGTAACTTTAATTATGAGTCAATTCGAGGTATTGTAA
>WVZH01000107.1 GCA_011772595.1 Anaerolineales bacterium | reverse complement strand
TGGCTCGTTCCTTGCCATTGAAAGGTGAACTTGTTCTGGTAATGGTGGCCGCCAAAGCCTGGAAAGTCGACGACCATCTGAAAGACGTCGCCGTCATTGATAGCCATTGTGTTAGCTCCTTCTAGGTGCCTCTAGCACACCATGTCTGCTTTTAGTATACTAGCGACGGAATGGGCCGAGCTCCTCAGCCTCGATCCGGTCTAGTTCGGCCTTCAGGCCGGTCAAAGCGGCCTGCTTGTTGGCCCGACTCGCTACCACTTTCTCTAGCTCGTCGGGATGACGCTGGACCTTGATGGTCACGGTACCATCGTCGTGGATGACCCACTTGATGCGTTTCACGTGAAACACTCCTTTCGCTGATTACGAGTAGAAATAAAGGTCGCCCCTCCGGCGGATCAGCGGGACCTACCCGCTCATAAAATTATACGCTGGACTGTTGTCCTTTGTCAAAACCAGGGATACTTGTCGCGAATCCAACGGATCCTGGAGCCTTCAAGCGATCGAAGGAAAACCATCATACAACCTGTAGTATCTGCGCTTGTCGTGAACGCTACCAGTGGTGTATCTCCCTCATGGACCTTGACCGTCAGTGTCACATCGGAATTGCGCTGGCGAAACACGTAGCCATCAAGGCCGAGTCCGTAGCTGGACATAATCTCAGGGAGGAACATGTGGAATAGAACAAATGTTCTACACTCGTTGAGGGAGGCAGGCTCCTCGTCAAAGAGACGATCGAGCCATTTCTCGACCCTCGAGGCAACAGGGGACTTTGTGTACATAGGTCGCTCCTTTCGGTAAGTACTCTGCGTCTTTAGGTGCCCGGAGGGACGATCGACGCCAAGTGATTATGTAAACTTCGCGCCCAACCAGGTTAGGCGCCTCGACCCATAGTTCGCCTGATTTGGCTGAACACGTACCCCGTGAGTGAGCCTGCGAGAAAGGGAAGGAACGTGCCAGTCACGGTACTGGCCACACCTGGGATAGCGGCCTTGCCTGTCTCGACAATGTGCGTGGTCACGTACTCAAGGCCAGCCGTAACGAGCGCAGCCAGGGCCGCGGTCTCCCAGGAACCTTGATCCTGGGTATCCTCACCCAGAAAGGGGATGGACTTGCGGCCTCGGCTCTTCGGTCGACCGGTCACTCCGATGAGGGTTGGGCAAGACTGTGGTGGGAGCGCATCGGAAGCATTGGTGAGGGTCACCGACCCGTTGCCCGAACCGATGTTGGACGTAACTTCCCATATCCCTTCGGTTTCGTTCCACTCAAGAAGATCAAGAGTTGCGGTGAAACCAGTCACGATCGAGACCATCTCGGCTGCCAAAAGCTCGTAGAAGTCTTCTGCCCAAGCAATCATCGAAAGGGTTAGCCCAGACTCCGCA
>WVZH01000571.1 GCA_011772595.1 Anaerolineales bacterium | reverse complement strand
CTGGCCCGATCCTAAACTCTTATGGAGTGTCGAGTCCTGTAAAGTCATACCGGTCGCACGTCAGCAAAAGTCTCACAAAGTCGTGCCGCCCCAGTTGACCAGGTTTTTCGAGCTGCTATCTTTGTCTGAGGAAACAAATCTCTGACAAGGAGGGCAGCTATGGTCCAACGAGGGCGAAAGACATCACTTGAAGAGCGAATCGAAATCGGCGAGCGATGGGAGGCCGGGCAAACGGACCCAGAGATCGGCGCAGCTATGGATCGCTCGGTCTGGACCGTGCGCAATAAATGGCGGCGGCGGTACCAGGGGGAGGGGCGGTCGGGTCTGGTATCCCATATGGGAAGGCCTGCCACCGGTGCTTTGGGGCAATTCCCGCTTGAAATGCGCGATGCGGTAACTGAGATGCGAGAGCACCACTCGGGCTGGGGACCACTGACGATTCGGACGGAGCTGGAAAAGGATCCACGCTTTGTGGGTGAAAGATTGCCCAGTCGGTCTCGCATAGCCGCTTTCCTGAAGCAGGAAGAGCTGACCCGCAAGTACGAACGGCACAGCGAACTACCCCAGCCNNAGTTTCCATCATCAACATCAATGACCTGTTCAGTCGTCTGAAAGTAGACAGTTTGCCGTGCCTGGACACTTCGCATCCCAACACGCTCGATTATCAATTGACGCTGCGGCGGGCTTTCGTGCGCTACGGCTTACCACAGCGGGTCAGTCTGGATCACGACAGCGTCTTCTACGACAACGCCAGCGCTTCACCTTATCCGACGACCCTCCATCTGTGGCTGATCGCCTTGGGTGTTGAGGTTCGCTTCATCGGCAAGAAACCGCCGGCCGAGCATAGTGTCATCGAACGCACCCATCAGACCGTGGCCCAACAGGCTATCGTGGGGCAGACCTTCGCTGATGGCCCGGCCCTTCAGCAGAGCCTGTCGGACCGACTGCAGTTCCTCAACTGCCATTTTCCTTCCCGTGCCTTGGGCGGTCAACCACCCTTGATGGCCTGCCCCGACGCGCACCACTCGGGACGCCCCTTTCGCTTG
>WVZH01000057.1:712-2153 GCA_011772595.1 Anaerolineales bacterium | reverse complement strand
GGCTACTCTTACTCGGACACACCTTTTTTCTCTATTTTTTCTGTTACACTTATGCAGACTGTTTCTCCATAGGGTTTATCATGAAAGTGTAACAAATTGAAACGCGCGCGAAATCAGCTCTAATCCTCTACTTGGTCATGGCTCTCTTGAACACCGGCACCGCGATTGCGGTCATGACGACTCCGAATCCTATCAGCACCGCTAGCTCAGTGGTTATCATGGACACCCCTGCTCCAGACACCATAACCTTCCTTAGGGCTGTGGCTGCGTAGGTCAGTGGGAGAACTTTTGAGATACTTTGCATGTACCATGGCATCTGCTGTATCGGGAAGAACACGCCGCTGAGGAACATCATAGGGAACATCAAGGTCATCATCACCATCATAGCCGTCTCCTGGTCCTTCGCAAAGGACGTTATCACAACGCCGAGGCCAACGAAGCTGAACACCCCCAGCAAAAGCAATGCGAAGATCAACAGAATGTTCCCGTGGATGGTGACGCCGAACAAAACCACAGCCAATGTGAGTATGAGAATCCCTTGAAGTATACCCCTAGCCGTCTGGGCAAGGGTTTTTCCAAGTATTATAGCAAGCCTGTTGATGGGAGCCACCATCATTCCGTCCAGCGTCCCAACCTCCCTCTCGTGGGAGATAGCGGCGGGGAGCCCAGTCATAACGCTCATCATCACAGTCATAGCCATCAACCCAGGGGCCATGAAGTCGAAATAACTGAAGCTTCCGGGAACGGCTCCCTCTGTCTTAACACTGTAGGGCTTCACAGTCGCAAGCGAGTTGCTTTCGTCAACCGCTGGGCTTAGCCCCTGAACGTTCTGCTGGGCAACCCATGTACCAATCTGTTCAAACACTTCCGTCAAGGCGATCTGCAGGAGCATCGACATCTGAGGATTAGACTCATCGGTTACGATAGTGATGGTTCCCTGCTTTCCAGTCACGAGGCTTGACGTGAAGTTGCTGGCGATTATTATACCTCCATCAACCTCTGCCCCTTGGATCATTTCCCTTACCTCATCGAGGCTTGAAGCATTAGTAATGGTCATCATGTCTGTGCTGTTGTTCATCTTCTCCAAGGCTCCGATGAGTATTGCACTTGCACTGGTGTAGTTGCCGTATCCTTCGTCCTCGTTCACTAGGGCGACGGATACGTGGCTTACGGATGTGCTAGAGGGAAATATGAAGCCAGCCAGGCTCATCATGAATATCGGCATTAACACGAGCATAATCAGCCCCATCTTGTTTCTAAACAACTCCATGAGGTCCTTCCAAGTAACCATAAGGCTGTCGGAGATCAAACTTTTAACGCCCATTCAACCTCACCTCACCCTTCGCCGCGGCATAAAACGCCTGTGCCCCCTCATTGGTATCTTCTGGTCTGCTTTGTCTCTTACCTCGTGGCCAGTGATGTGCAGGAACACGTCTTCAAG
>WVZH01000057.1:0-697 GCA_011772595.1 Anaerolineales bacterium | reverse complement strand
TACCATTAGCGTGAACCTTGATGTGGGTAGCGTTGTCCTGAGAGACGGAACTGACGCATTTTAGGGACTGTATCAACGAGACCATGTTGGTGGTGAGATTTGCAATCTCCAGCTCCAAGATGGTTGTGTCAGCTCCTGAAACAAGCTTCTTCAGATTCGTTGATGTATCTAGTGCGGCGATTTTCCCGTGGTCTATGATTGCTATGCGGTCGCACAGCATGTCGGCTTCAACCATCATGTGTGTTGTGAGGATGATCGTCGTCTTGTTTTCTCTATTAATTTTCTTTATGAACTCTCTGACTTCGACGGAGGATTGAGGATCTAGACCCAATGTGGGTTCATCTAGCAGCAGCACTTCTGGCATGTTAAGCAGCGCCCTTATCACGTTCATCCTCTGCCTCATACCCGATGAGAACGTGCCCACCTGAGAATCCTTCCAATTACTTAGCTGGACCAACCCAAGCAGTTCGTCGATCCTCTTGTTGAGAACTTCCTTTGGGACGTCGTAGAGTCTTCCGAAAAACCACAGGTTTTCCTTGGCCGTTAACCGATCGTACATGATTATCTTTTCGGAAACTAGACCGACGAGCTTCCTCACCTCGTTGTCATCCTTCACTATGTTGTAGCCGCCGACTGTGGCCGTGCCCTCTGTGGGCCTGGTTAATGTGGAGAGCATCCTTATTGTCGTGGTTTTGCC
>WVZH01000477.1 GCA_011772595.1 Anaerolineales bacterium | reverse complement strand
AGGAACGGGGATGAACTGTTCCGGGTAAAGGTCGTCGGTTCAACTCCGACCGGCCCCACCACGCGCCGAACCGGCCCCGCCGCGGCCAAGATCTTCCGGACGCTGTGGGAGCTGAGGAAGAGGGGCTTTTCCGACATCACGCTGGAGGTCAAGGGCGAGCGCCTGAGGCACCTGGCAAGGCACGTCAACCTGGACGACCCGGAGGCTGTGAAGGGGTACATCGCCAGCCGGGCGAACTGGTCCAACGCCTACAAGCAGGCGGTGGCCTACGCCTACAACAGCTACGCGGAGGTCAACGGGCTGCGCTGGAGCCTGCCGCGTTTCCGGGTGGAGGACAGGCTGCCCAAGATACCCACCGAGGAAAAGATCAACCAGGTGATCGTGAGGGCCCGGGGCAAGTACGTCCTGGTGTTCAGCGTCCTGCGGGACACCGGCATGAGGCCCATCGAGCTCGAAAGGACCAAGGTAAGAGACATTGACTTGGACAGGGGAGTCATTAGCGTTCGTACAGCGAAGGGCGGCCTCGGAAGGTCACTGAAGATAAAGGCGCAGACGCTGGCCATGCTGAAAGAGCATCTAGGAAAACACGATTTCGGGCTGAACGACCAGCCGTTCCCGAAAAGAAAGAAGATGACGGGGCGCTGGGTCAGGCTGAGGAACACGGTGGCGGAGAAGCTGAAAGACCCGGCCTTCAGAACGATCCGGCTCTACGACCTGCGGCACTTCGTCGGGACGATGACCTACCACAAGACCAAAGATATTATCTACACACAGAGAAAACTGGGACATCGAAATCTTAAGAACACCATGCGATACGTCCAATTGATAAACTTTGAAGACGACGAGTTCACCTCCGCCGTGGCCAGGAACCTGCAGGAGGCCTGCCAACTGGTGGAAGCCGGCTTCGAGTACGTGACAGAAATAGACGGGGCTAAACTGTTCAGAAAGAGAAAGTAGCCGCGCGCGTATGCATTAAATGTTTTCAAGATAAAAAAGAGGAAATGTTCTCTTGAATCAGTGTTATCTTAGTTGATTATTTACGGAGGTGCGCGCCTCTCTTATGGACTTCCTCAGTGAACTTTTCCAAATCATACTGTGGCGCGAATAACATC
>WVZH01000450.1:1606-1850 GCA_011772595.1 Anaerolineales bacterium | reverse complement strand
GCATTACGGGAACCCGGTTGTCCTGCGAGCGCTCTCCCTGGTGTACAAGCTCCCTCAGCATCACGTTGATGATCAGGGAACCGACAAAGTCGCTGACTTCGGAGCCGTACTTGTTCATGCCGGTGTTAATGAGCAGCAGTCGCCTATCATGAATGACTTCGGCAACGTCCAATTTGGACTCGGGGCAGCTGAAGAGCGCCAGCATAGGCTCCTCCTCAAAGCGATAGGCTTTGGACAGAACCGG
>WVZH01000450.1:281-1594 GCA_011772595.1 Anaerolineales bacterium | reverse complement strand
GAGATAACCTGTTCCTTGAAGTGCCGTGTGAGATTCTCATAATCATCAAGGAAGTACCGTGCAAGAATCTTCCTGTGCGGGCTTCCCTCCAGCTCAGTCCGTAGAAATCGGTCACGAACTTCATGATGCGCATTCAGAATCGCGGACAGCTGAGACAATCCTAAACACTCGCCGGACGGTCGCATTTCGTTCGCAGCCACGAGCATCTGAACCCCCCTCTTCAACGGGATCTGCATCCTCGGTCCCCAGTAATCCGACCACAGCGAGCGGCCTATATCCACAACGGAATTGACGACCTCAATGACCCCCCACCCTTCCCGCTCCACATCCAATGGGTTGAATGTGAGTACAAACTCTTTGTCGCTCACATCCATAATACGAACGCGTTCGATGTCCGCTTCCCTTATGGAGCCGATAATCTGATTGACGAGATCCCCGTGTGGATCGATAACGATCACTGCTGGTTTTTCTTCGTCCCTCATCCCGGCCGAGGAGAGATGATGCATAAGCGTAGACTTGCCCGCACCGGGTTTACCAATACAGAAAAGGTTGTGTTTCATGGCGGTGGACGATATACAGACGGGTTTACCTCCACCATCAGGTGTGAAATACCTGCCGATTCGATAAAAGCCCCGCACGTCCTCCGGATCCGGAGAGCGAATCTCCACCCCACGCACGGGCACATGCCCCGGAGACATCTGCTCGTTGACAAGCGGTGGATGCCAAAGGCTCGCAACCTCATCGGGTCCAAGCCACATGGTATTTTCGCTCTCCTCATTTACCGTTATCCATGGGCCTGCGTTCTCAAATGGATCTGGTGCAACCTGGAGCCTGTTCCCTCCAGCGCGTGAGTATTGAGACATCGCCCGGTCAATACGAGTTGCAAGCTTCTTCGCTCTTTGGTATGTGTCCGCCCAAACACATGCCCGGATGGTCACCAGATAAAAGGCGTCCTGGTCGACAACCTTCTGACGCACCATTGCCAGGTCCGCTTCGCTCCAAGGGTCATCTTCCCTGTCCACAAAACGCCGGAGTAGACCGCCCAGGATGACAATCGGCAGAGATATCGCGGTAAACAGCCACCAGTTCACCTGCAACCCGACAACTACAGCAACGAACGCCAGGAGAACGACCATTGAATATACAGCGCCCCTCGTTAGGGTAAGTCCTTGCGGTACGGGGGCTTGTGTATAGGTGACAGGTGCCGTCGCAGAGCCCCCTTCCGGATTGATCATGTATCCACGCTGTGCCTCGAGCTTAAGCCTTCGCTGGACTGACTCCAGCCACTCGGGTTTTCCTTTCCTTGAGATCAT
>WVZH01000450.1:0-170 GCA_011772595.1 Anaerolineales bacterium | reverse complement strand
GCTAGAGGGTCCTCGTCCAGGATCTGAAGAGCTGCGCTTGGCCAGAGCGTCTGTATGTTGCCAGCCAAGAACCGGAGGTTGTCCTCCTCCCCCCTCACGAGCATCACTCGCCGATCGCCTTCACCATAGATTTCAAGCGATAGAGGGACCGGAAGAGAGGCAATGAATTG
>WVZH01000463.1 GCA_011772595.1 Anaerolineales bacterium | reverse complement strand
AAGGTATCCATCCCGAACTGTTTCGCTGCCTTGGAAGTGATCTTCTTTAATTCTGCGCGGACTTCCTTGGAGATTTCTGTAGGTTCAAACTCTTCAAGCAGGGCTTTCACTCTCTCGGCCGAACGCTCGACGGCCGACTTGCCGCCCGAACCGCGCCAGGCGTCTAACGAACCACGATCGATGACCTGCGAGGGTATGTAGAACTCCTGCGTGAACCATTTTAAGGTTTGCGGGTGGACCAGGTAGTCTGCGCGATGTCCCAGTTCACGCATCACCGAGAGTGCTAATGTCTCCTCGCGCGCCTCGACCCCGCCGATCAAGCGTTTCGCCATTCCGATTACCTCCGCATCGAGGATCAGCTTCTCGAGGCTTTGGCAACTTTCGAAGTCCATCATCCCCGCGCCAGAGACCATATTGATTCCCGCAAGCGCCGCCAGGATTGTGCCCCCGGCCGCCTCCAAGCCTGCCTGCGCGTCGACAAGCTTCGAATCGGTCATCCCGAGATAGGCGTGCGTGGGCATGTCGAGGGCTTTCCCCACCTGACTGTAAGCGCAATCGATCATCCAGGTGCCGACCGCACCCATCGGCGTGGTCCCTGCACGCATGTCGAAAACTGCCGGCGAGCCGCCCCATACGATCGGAGCACCCTGGTTCGCCAGTTGATGGATGGCCACCCCGCTCAGGCACTCTGCCGTATGTTGCACGACGGCACCTGCCAGCGTCACCGGCGCTGTGGCGCCCGCCAAGGGCATGGATACCAATTCCGCCGGGATCATCGACCGTGCACAATCGATCAGATTCTGGCAGGTCAGATCGCTCCATAAGAGCGGCGGAGATGGACACACGTCAAATACGGCCACGGGTTTCGCCACCAAGGTCTCCTCGCTCCCGACTCTAGCAACGAGCAATTCCTTCATCGTCCACCATGTATCCTTACCGAAGGCGCCCGTGACGATAGGCTTTTGAATGAAGTTCAAGGCGATATAAAGGCGATAGAGATCCCCGATCTCCTCCGGCACGTCCGCACAGACCAATGCCGTGCTTTGGGCGTCCAATTGTGGGAGCATCTCAACCACCTGAACGAACTTGACGAAATCAGCGGTTAACGGTGGACGTTGCTCCTGGGTTTCATGATCCAAGACGGTGATGGCAGCCGAACCGGGATCAAATTGGACGCTGTTTCCGCCGTAATGCACCACAGGTTCACCCGCAAAGTTATGAAGGTAAAACTCGGAGGGCGCTGTCTCGAGAGCCTGCCGGGCGAGGATCTCGGGTATGCGCGCGATCTGTGAGTCCTCATCGACCTCGGCCCCGGCCTCAGACAGGAGTTCGAGCGCTTCTTGGTTATGAACCCGCACGCCAGGATCCATCAGAAGAGCAAAACCCTCCTCGATGATCTGGCGCACCAATTCGTCGCTAAGGATTCTGAATTCCGGTCGCATCGATTTCACTCCTTGTCAGCCCTCGAAGGCCTCGAATGGGAAACTTCCACATGCACTCAGACCAACCGTCCCTACATGGATTGAGCGATCAACCTACTCAAGTGAACGGGACGGGGATACACAATTATATTCAGCAAGTTGAGAATCGGGAGCGTTGATTTCAAAGTCCACAGGCTTTCTAACCCTACATGATCCTGGCTTCTTGTCCCCTGGTACTTATGCAGGATTGCACCGACGCCAAGAGCCGCTGTATGCTGATGCATATTACGAAGGAGTTGCTACTGAAACTTTAGCAAGAACAATCGATCCGAATTCGTCGAAATGGCAAAACCACCGAAAGGTGGCGACGCAAAGCTATAGGGTCTACAGCTGAGAGCTTCAGCCACGACAGCCAGTTGCCGAAACGAAATGAGAAATGCACCATTCAGTGCGTTATCAGCCCGTGGAGTTGGCTGTCAGAGCTAGCCTCCACGGGCTTTTATTTTCGCTGAAGGTATCGCTCTAGGTCAAGAGGAGAACCGAGGCGACACCGATGCCAGCCAGTCCACACAGCGTTCTGCGTAATATCCCCAGATGCCCGGCACAGACGGTGACGTCTATCGCCTGTGTCGTCTACGACCATATCACCGCCTCGGATGAGCAATTAATAGAACCAAATGGCACCCCGCCGGCTTTGGGTCGAACGGGGGTGAAGATCGCAGTCGCGAGCCTGAGCACTGCGACCACGATCCTTCAAGCCCGTTCAATCTTACGTGAGATGGGAGTATGAGGTTGCCCAGTAGGGGAGAGGACAAGCAGGATCAAAGGCGGCGGACCGCGCATTCGCCGGTTCAGCATAAACTAGGGAACGCAGTGCTGATCCTGGCGACGATCGCGGTGACCTGCTTGTCCTCATTTGGTCGAGCACAGATAGTAGAGGCTCGAGGACTCGTACGAGACAACGAGGACCGGATCTCCCGCACTGGTTGGCTCACGGTGACCTGGGGCGATGGGAAGCCAGGATCGAACTCGAGTTTTATGATCTTCATGCTGACCGACGATCGCGGCGAAACCACTCCCATCCTTTGGGACGATGAGCTTGTTCGATCCCATGGTGGCGTCCTCGCCCTGAACCGCAAGCGAGTGACGGTGAAGGGAGGTTGGACGAGCAGTAAAGGGAAGGGGGTCTCGACCCTGGAAGTCGAATCCATCCAGTTAGAAACAAGGTCCAGCACCACCAGCGCATCAAGCGCTGCAGCCGCCGCTGCGATTATTGGTCCTCAGCCCTGGGTCAACATCCTGTGTAAATTCTCAGACATCCCCGATGAGCCTGAGCCCATATCCTATTTCGAGGGGCTCATGGGTGACACGGCACCCGGCTTAGATCACTACTGGAGCCAGGTCTCCTACGATAACATCGACATCCAGGGGAGCGGATCCGTCGGTTGGTACACCCTACCCCAACCTAGGTCGTATTACCTTGGTTTGAGCACCTCCGGCATGCTGAATGCGCTTTTTGCCGATTGCACGTCGGTCGCCGATGACGATGTTAACTTCCCCGACTATGTGGGCATCAACCTGATGTTCAACGAAGAACTGAACGGCGCGGCTTGGGGAGGCACCCGCTGGGCAACGCTCGATGGTAGCAGTCGCTTCTGGTACCTGACCTGGGAGCCACCCTGGGGATATGGCAATCAGACCGTGATCGCCCACGAGATGGGGCACGGGTTCGGCCTGCCCCACTCGTCAGGCGATTATGGCCGTACGTACGACAACGAATGGGACATGATGAGCGACAGTTGGAGCAACTGCTCGAGGTCCACTGACCCCACGTATGACTGTCTGGCTCAACATACAATCTCTTATCATAAAGACATCTTAGGGTGGATTCCCGCTAGCCAGCGAATCGACGTCACGCCTGGGAGCCAGACCATCACCCTTGAGCAGCTCGCGCTACCGCAAACGAACAACCCCAAGATGGCGGTCGTCCCCATCGGAGGATCGGACACGCATTTTTACACCGTGGAAGCACGGCGTCGGACCGGCTACGATGTCAAGCTGCCTGGGGAGGCGGTAATCATCCACGAAGTGGACACCACCCGCTCGCGCCCTGCCCACGTTTTGGACGTGGACGGTGATGGCGACACCGGGGATGCTGGTGCCATGTGGACGGTGGGGGAGATCTACACCGATGACGCCAACGGAATTACGGTGTCTGTGGACTCGGCGACGGCGAGTGGATGGGTCGTTACCATCAATCTTGTAGATCTGAGTACGCCTACGCCTGGAGGAACAGAAACGTCTACCAGCACATTGACGGACACGCCGTTACCATCGGAAACACCCACACCTACCTCCACTGTAACATCAACGGAAACGCCCTCATCGACAACGACGTACACAGCAACGCCATCCGACACTTCAACAGCCACCTTCACGTCGACGGTCACAGACACGCCAGTCCCAACCGCCACCGACACACCAACGTCTACGGACACCCCGCTACCGACCGCCACTTATACCCAGACGCCATCGGACACGCCACCACCAACGGCCACCTACACGCCCACACCGTCCGATACACCGCTTCCTACCAGCACCTTCACGGCGACGCCATCGGACACACCGACGGATAC
>WVZH01000582.1:263-1779 GCA_011772595.1 Anaerolineales bacterium | reverse complement strand
TCTCGGGCAGGGGTTGGATAATTGAGACCTTGTTTTTGCGCAAAAGCGCCGGGTTTCTATTCGATAACGCAAACACAGGCCATTTCTAATCGCCGATTGGGTCTGGTTTGAGCTCAAACTGGCCAAAATCTGGTATCATCAGAAAAATGCTTTAGACTTAGCCTCGCAAGGAGGATTCTGATGACCATCGAATTTGGCCTCACAGATGAACTGGTTAACACACAGTACGCGCCGTTGGCAGCACTTTCTGTTCATTACCGACAGAATCTAATGCTCAAACCGCTCGAAGGCATCCCTATCCCGATGAAGAAACGGGATTTCAATGCCTCAGATAAGCTGGTACAGGTTCTACTGAGCATTCTTGCTGGCTGCGAAACCCTATCCGAGGTCAATGTTCGGCTCAAACCCGAGATCAGTTTGGCCAAGGTATGGCACTGGGATCGGTTTGCTGATCAGTCTGGACTCTCGCGTACCCTGGATGCGCTAACTCTAAAGCAAATTGGCCAATTGCGGGAGGCGACCTGCCTGATCTGGCGTTCCAACAGCCTGGCGGTACGCCATGACAGGCGCGGTTATCTCTGGCTCGACTTCGATCTGTCTGGCCTACCGTGTGGCAAACAGGCTGAAGCGAGCCAAAAAGGCTACTTCAGCGGTAAAAAAACGTCACCGGACGCCAATTGGCACGGGTCAGCGCCATTCGATACCGCGAAACCGTCTGGTCTGAGTTGTACCCAGGCAATCAACATACCGTCCATTGCCTCCAGCCAGCTGTGCTTGCGGCCGAAAATGCTTTAGAGTTAGCGCCAGCACAGCGCAAACGGACGGTTTGGCGCCTCGATGGCGGTGCAGGAAGCGACGAACACATCCGTTGGCTTTTGGATCGAGACTATCACCTCGTGGCTAAAGGGATGTCGAACCGTCGTGCTGGCGCTTTGGCTGCGCAGGTCCGTCGCTGGGATAGCTACGGCGATGTGTGGCTAGGTGAGGTAGCACCACCGATTGATTACGGCCGGCCGGTGCGGATTTTCGTCAAACGAAGGCTCAAAGATGGCAAGTTCCGCCACAGCTACTATGTTGCCACCCTCTCTTTGCCCTCCAAAGGCCATTTCCAGGCTTACTACAACGACCGGGGAGGGGCTGAGGTTGAGCAATTCCGCAGCGACAAGAGCGGCTTGAGTCTGGCAGCACGGCGAAAGCGGGACTTTCTGGCCCAAAAGGGCTTCATCCTGCTAACTGATCTGGCGCATAACCTACTGGCTGACTTCTACCATCGCGCGCTGGTTGGCACACGATTTGAGAGCTATGGCCTGAAACGCATCGTGCGTGATCTATTGGCAACACCCGGACGGCTCGTTTTCGACACCGGTGAACTCAGACGCGTCGAGCTGCTAACTCTAAAGCATTTGGCCAGCGATCTGCTGATTTGCTTGGAAAGGTACTGTTTAGGCGATTAGAAACCGCCCGCTTTTGCGCTAACTGAATAGAAATGCGCTACTTTTGTGCAAAAATATGGTGT
>WVZH01000582.1:0-160 GCA_011772595.1 Anaerolineales bacterium | reverse complement strand
CAGCATTGCCTTTCCTTAGAGATAAGGGAAATATTCAGAGCGGACAAAAAGTCCTTATCAATGGCGCTTCTGGAAGTGTAGGTACTGCTGCGGTACAGCTTGCCAAGTACTATGGGGCGGAAGTTACCGGGGTATGCAGTACTGCGAATTTAGAATTAGT
>WVZH01000548.1 GCA_011772595.1 Anaerolineales bacterium | reverse complement strand
ACCAGAGTGCATTCGAATCACAGTACGGCACGGGGGTCAACACAGCCGGACAGTATATCGGCAACCTGGCCAATGACGGCGAAAGGATAAAACTGGTGGATGCTATCGGGCGGACTATTCTGGACTTTAAGTACGGGGACGGCTGGCGCCCAATCACCGACGGCGATGGTTTCTCTCTGACCATAATAGACCCAACAGACCAAACCTTGTATGGTTGGGAAGAAGGCCTGGTCGCGCACTGGAAGTTCGATGACGGCACGGGCANNGACCAACAACGGGACCCTCAACGGAGACACAGCATGGACAGCCGGCCGGTTTAATGGAGCCCTAAGCTTCGATGGTAATGGCGATTATGTCTCTGTTGCTCCCATTGGTCCCCTGGCAGGGGACAACTTCACCGCGCAGGCGTGGGTAAACGTGGACGCATCGGCAGGGGTGTGGAACCCGGTACTCATGCAGCATGATTCAAGTAACAATGGGTGTTATTTTTACGTGTCTTATGACAAGCCTTCGTTTTACATTATCGAAGGTTCGAGTTTTGCCCAAGCGGCTTCGACTGAAGCGCTTAATGCAGACCAATGGTATCATGTTGCCGCAACAAATGACGGCTATACTCTGAAGATGTACGTTGATGGACAATTGAAAGCCAGTGGTTCCTCCGCTGGTTTTACAGGTGTTAATTCTAATGCTTACATTGGTTGTGAACCTGTTTCTCTTCTCTATTATAACGGCCTGATCGACGATGTTCGCATCTACAATCGGGCGGTGAGCGAAAGTGAATTTCAGGGCATATCCGACCCGATGGGCCGGTGGAGCCAGAAAGATTCCTGGCGTGCAAGCGTATACCGCAACGGCTCGCCCGGCTGGGACGACAGCGGGATTTTGCCCAATCCCGGCGCCGTGGTCATAAACGAGGTGATGTCGCATTCGAACGAAGGACCGGACTGGATAGAATTGTACAACACCACCGATGAGCCCATCAACATTGGCGGCTGGTTCCT
>WVZH01000149.1 GCA_011772595.1 Anaerolineales bacterium | reverse complement strand
CGAGGAGACCTGTGAAGTCCAGCAGGTTCTCGGAACTCAAGATACGGAAATAGCGCTCTATTGCCGCTTGGGCTTGCGGGTGCAGCGCTTCGATCTTGCCTCCTTTCTCCCGCGTTCTAGACAGATCCTCAAGAACCTGTCTCGACTCCATGAACTTGATGTCAAGCTCCTTTGAGGCACGGTCCATGAGCGCGGTTGCACGGTCTTCGGAGATGACCCGCGGAACCGCATCTCCCCGAGACTGCCTCGACAGGCGTATGATCCAGTACGCCAGACCATGAAGCGTACGGATTGCGACCTCGCCACCGAGACGATCCTCGATCTCCCTCGCAGCCTCCCTTGTGAACGTGGTGGCAATGACCGTGTAGGGTGAGATACCCTGATCGAGCCTTTCTTGAATCTCAGAGACCAGGCGCTTGGTTTTCCCAGCGCCTGGTCCCGCTGTTACGAGTTTCATATGCAAGCCCCCCTACAGGACCGCCGAAATCGCTTCTGCCAGCCTCTCCCTCTCGCGGAAGATGTCATCAACCATGACGACTTTATCGGCAAAATCGGCCTGTCCCTCTCTTCCGTTGATCACAACGGTCGCCACCCTGAGCCCTGGTTCCTCTCTTGCTTCTTCGAGAAGCTCCAAGAATTCGTCCGGGGGGCTGCCAAACTGGCCATCGGTCAAGCACAGGATATCCCCCTCTCGCAATGATTCGTCCTCCTTGATCAGTCGTATCGCCTCCTTGAGAGGTGCAAAAGGCTCGGTCCCTTTCCCATAGGTGAATTCCAGATGCTCCAGGAGTTCTCTGGGGTCAGGGCTGTGGCCGGGGTCATAGACTGCGTATTGGCCCTCTCCCGAGAAAGGAATGGAGATGAACCTGCGACCATCCTTGCGCGCTTCGAGCATCAGCGCGAGCTGCACCGCGCAGGCAACGGCGCGCTGCCAGCCTTTCATGGAACCCGATTCGTCCCTCAGATAAACCATGGGGCCCCGGCCCGCGTGATCGTCGCCCTCATATTGAGCGTGAAGGAGATCTCCATCAAGCGCTCGGCAGAGAAAGTCCGTATGAAGGTCAGACCCCGCAGGAAAAGCAAGCATGTTCATCGTTTCCTGTGGGGCAAGTGACTCCAGTTCCAAATCCTGTATCTTGAAGTGGGTGAAGCGCTCTCGCCCATGCTTGGACTTTCTGCGCTCGGCCGAGACCATCTT
>WVZH01000387.1 GCA_011772595.1 Anaerolineales bacterium | reverse complement strand
GTGTACTCAACCGTAATCGTTGCCGATCCACCAGTAGCAATCGTGCCCAGGTTGCACGGGAATGCTGCACAGCCACCCTGCGAAGAACTCACCGCTCCCATTGTGAAACCGGACGGGAAGCTGTCCTCTGTAACAGTCACATTGTCCGCATCCGAAGGCCCATCGTTGTTGACCGTGATGGTGTACATGTACGTCACACCATCTCCCGCCGTCACCTGCGTCACACCGTCATCCTTGTCAATCCGTAGATCAGCCGAGGTGACAACGTCTGTCGGCTCGGTGTCTTCATCGTTGCTTGGATCACCGTCTGGCTCGTTACCTGTCACATTGGCCACATTGTTGACCGTTCCTGCTTCCGCATCAGCAGGCACCGATGCCGTGATCGTAAAGCTAGTCGAGGCGCCGTCCAGCAACGGTCCAACCGAACAGGTCACCACCTCTGGATCGAGGCCATCGCCCACACAGGTGACGTTGTTTGAAGATACGAAGCTCCAGCCCGCTGGCAACGTGTCTGTCACTGTTGAACCGCTCGAATCAGATGGACCGTTGTTCGCAACCTCCAGGGTGTACGTGTAGTTCGTCCCCGCTACAGCATCGCTTCCGTCATCCCACTTGTCCATCGCCAGATCGGCCTCGGCAATAACCGTCGTTTCCTCAATGGCGGTGTTGTTGCCGGGTATCCTGTCTACGGTGTCGGAGCTGACGGAGGCCGTGTTAGAAATCGTTCCCAAAGTTCCAGTATCGACGGTCACTGTGATGTCGAAGCTGATTGGCGGTGCTCCGAACGCCAGATTCCCCAGCGAACACGTCAGCGTCCCCGCAGGACCCTCCACACAGCTGTCCGTGTCGGAGACATAGCTCACCCCGGCCGGCAGCGTGTCCGTCACCACCACATTCAGCGCATCCGATGGACCATTGTTGGTCACCTGCACCGTGTAGGTCAGCTGATTACCTGCAAGCACCGGATCCGGATTATCGCTCTTCGTGATTGCAAGATCGGCAACCTTAACTGGGGTAACCAAACCAGTACCGTCCTCGTCATCCTCAGCAGGATCTTGAGGTCCGTTGCCAGGTGTCGAATCCGGATCGGGCTGATCTGACGTCCACACCTCGGCAAAGTTTTGATAATCGCCAGAGTCTAGTACTGTAGCGGTAATATTCAGAGTAACTGTGCCGCCGTTAGCTAGGTTGCCAATATCCCAAAACCCAGTTCCGCTGTTATATGTTCCATCACCGGAGTGACTGACATAGCTAAAACCGGTGGGAAAGATGTCCTTCACAGTCACGCCAGTAGCATCGGCTGGGCCGTCATTGGTGACAGAGATCGTGAACACTACGTTTGAGCCCACATCTGGAGCGAGGTTGCTAATCTCCTTCGAAAGACGGAGATCAGCCTCTGTCGCCCGATTCGTGATGGTGCAAGCTGTGTTTTCACCCGCTTCTACACTAAATACTTGCCCGCCCGGGTAGACGTCAGCTCCATCACAAATAATGGTGGTGAGGTCCCATGCCGGGTCCGCTGATACATCTTCACTCAAGGTATAGTCAGAGTCGGCAATGAGGTCATGTACGAGATCAGAGTCACCATGCGCAGTGAGTGTATCTAAAAACTCAGTGGTCCCATCGTAGCGAATTTGACCACCGTCATCTTGCTCAAGCCTGTAAGGAAAATTACCCGATAGGCCTGCCGGATCTGTTACCTTCGTGACAGACACAGTGCCACAATTCGAGATTGTGATCGCCGATGCAAAATCACCAAAGACTGAATCTTTGTAATCCGCATTGTCAGAGTTTCCTGTAACCGTCCCTGGGAGAATATTGGCGACGTTAATACAAGCTTCCTGATTCTGGAATATTGTGTCTGTGAGGTTGACCGCACCCTCTCCACGCGAGGTATCTGTGTTAAGCTCAGCTGCCGACACATTATCATTTAACGCTGTGGGTGCAGACCAGGAGCTACCATCCCACGTGCGAAGGATGATATCCGTGCTTGACCCTCCAAAGTCAAAGACGATCATGAAATCACCGGCCGATCGACCAGACCATGGGTTGCAATTGTCGATCAGGGCTTGTTGTTCAGGAGTGGGGATTCCGCTTTCAGGTTCGACTTGATCGACACCGGCGAAGTCACATTCTGAGGGTGCCGGAGCCTGCTGGAACTCGTATAGCACAATCGTAGCGCCTGAGGTCTCTTCCCGCTCCCATGCGAAGTAGAGCCACTGATCGTCATCTCCATCTTTTGCGATATCTAGCCAGATGTTAACGAGATCGCTCTTGCCTGGCACGTCTGTAAAACTTAGTGTTGGCACAGCATCGGAATGGATATTGCCCAGCTTCGCAGTCGCTTCATTAATGGCTCCAAGTTCCTTCACTGAACCAAACGGATCCGTGAACTGTGTAGCTCCACCGTCTGGTATGGTACCGTCTATAGAAAACGGAGGAATCGTTCCAGCACGAGCGGGAACTGCTCCAAGCGGCATTGCCAGAACTAGCGTAAGCATCATGGCGAACAGTAATGGAAGCGCAAGGACGGACCACCGTGCCGCGCGCTTAAATCGCCAACCAACTGCTCTATAGATCTTGGTAGTGTTGCCCCGGGAAAATTGACTTCGAAGGATCTCAGACATTCTACTCTCCTCGCAATAGAGATAATGATTTCAAATGATCCATAATAGCGGACCTAGCATTCAAGTTTCGTCAGTTTCTTAAGAACAAATATCAAAACCGGCCACCATCTGGCCGGTTTCACTACTCGCTCACCGAAGGGCCAAGTGACCACTTGAAAGCCCTTCAGGTCATCGCTTCCAGACGAACGGTTCTTAATTAAATTATGCTACTTCAGGAATTACCCACTCATGTAACAATGAATGCAACAAATAAAAAAACGGCGCGGGCTACCACCCCTCGCGCCACTATCTCCCTATTTGATCGTAATTATAAGTGTATTGTATGACGAATTCAGTGCCCTCCGTCATCTATCCTCAATCGCGTGTGTATGTCAGTTTATCACGTATTGATAGTCGGTTTCAAGTTGCATTTAACTTAAAGAAATTCGCACAGCCTTTTACTTACCCGTCACATTCTCCACGTACTCAACCGCCGCGTCACAGGCTTCAAGATCACTTAACGCCTCCGAGACGTGCCCCCAATCCAACGGCAGATCATCGTCCCAAACTTCATCCATAGCACCTGCCAGGCAGCCGGGACCTGCGTTGTAGTTCACCAGTAAAAAGCGCCACAAATCCTCATAACTGCTGACTGATCCTGGACGTTCGCCCGTGATGTTCCAAACCGTCTGCCCAACCTGGTCACAACCAGCACGCAGGAGCTGTGCAAAGATATCGACGCTCCGCTCAGCTTTGTCAAGGTCAAATCCTCCAGGGCATTCCGGACAACTGACATTAGCCTGGATGGTAAGCGCACCGCGAAGAAGTTCCTGATTAACCTCATCAAGCTCAGGATAGGTATCCTCGCAGGCTTCATCTGAGAGAACCGTCGGGCAGAAGCGATTATAGAAGGAGATGTTCCAAAGTAGCAGCCCATCTCCACCCTGCGCATGCAGACTGCCCAGACCATATTCCTTGATGTTCGGAAAACCACCTGGCCAGAATTGACTCTCTTGGGCGAACACATTCTTGATCAAGATCGCTGGAACTTCTGTCTCCAATGACATTTCAAAAATGCGATCATCAAATCGGTCCTGCCATGCATCGACGAAATCGCGCGTATCGTCCACTCCACAGTTACTGGCCATCCCATTTGCCATCAAGCCACCGTATGGACAACCTGACTCGATGAATCCCCAGCGCAGCAGACGTCCAGCGAGGAGTTCATAAGGTTCATCGGTGGACAAACCAGCAACGCTCTCCGGTGTCACCAACCAGGCTGGCAGTGGTTCGATGGGCGGGAATGCTCCAAATGACAACGCGCAAGCCGGCACTGGCTCACCCAGCCATTGACTGCTGAGCACGTCGACATGCCAGATCTTTCCCAGTTGGCCCTCATTTCGTCCTATAAGAAGAGTCCGGGTCACAGCATCGTAATGCTCGCTCTCATCCCCATAGCTGGATTCGGCCCAGAAAGTGAGTTCCGCCTCGCCGTCGACTAACTCCGCCAATTGCACTTGACAGGTGTCCGCCTCGCACCCAACATCCTTCCCATCTAGGTCAGCTTCGATAGAAGTGATATACTCGCCTTCCAGTGGCTCCTCGGCGGTGAGAATTAGAATTGGCGGCTCCTGGCAGCGGTAACCCTTAGTTGAAACCTCACAGCCCTCCAGGCTGATCCAGACCGTTGGCGGCGGCAGATCGACAAAAACCTCGCGTTCGATGTTTTGTGAGCCAGCATAATGCAGGTAGAAACCAACGCAGGAGCTTGTATCTCCGCCATCCGATGCCGCAGTACAAGGCTCCGACTCCTGCCAGAGTTCGAAAACATCCTCACCACAATCCCAATAGATGTCGTTGTATTTGGGCAGGTCATCATGGTCAACATAGACCTGGCAGACAATCTGATCATCCTCCCATGAGACCAACCACCATTGATGCTCGGTCACGCGCAGTACCACTGCTTGCTTACGGTTCGGACCTTCCTTACTGCCCGCGATGCCATGAGACGCGAAGAGTGACAGTAAGACAACGGCGAAGAGGATCGCCACTGTACAGAATCGGATGAATTGGATCGATCTTTTAGGATCCATCACGCTTCCGATGTCTTCTGGAATAGGTGCATTGGAACGCTGTAACGCTCTACCAACACCACACAATAATGAAGTGATACTTCTACTTGAGGTTACTAATCCACTCTCTTGGTAGCCCCTCCGACGAAGTGCCTGAACATGCAAGACACTTCTAGGCACCTCAATGTTATCAGGTTTTAGCTGTCAAGGTCAACTGAAAATGATCACTTTTGTCCAAAAGGACTGGCAGTCCTGCGAGGACTGCCAGTCCTATCCTTTTGACACCATTGTAATGCTTCAGGAACTCAGCATGGATCGAACTTGTTCTACAATAAAGTTACTACTTCTCAACCTATCCACTTTTTGACTTAGCTTTCCGCATTTGACCTCCCAACATTTCCATGCTAGTTTATGGATGTAAGTTGAAATCAAAGTGATGATCCGTGAGGATGGCGTCTGACGGCAGATAACAACGACACATTCTCATCCAAATCACGACACAACAGGGGGTGTCCAGATGAAAGCGATACGTGCCGCTCTGCTTATAGCGGCCCTTTTCTTTGTACTTATCCTTGTGCCAACTGCATCAGCTGATTGCCCCAAGAACAAACCTGATTGTCCCCTCGAACCCCCACAATCCGTCGAGGTTGATCCAGATCCAATCTTCGCGTCTGGTCAAACAAATCCACTCGGTGGTCCCAGAGTCATCAAACCTGTTGAGGTCTCCGCGCCCATGCCGGCGCCTAAATTCATTGATCCACTCCCATTAATGACTACAAGTCAATCTCAGCAATTATCTAGTCCTTCAAGCGGAGCTGGAGATTCACAGGGCGGCGGTTCGGGAGGCACTTCTATTAAAGAAGGATCAAGCAATCTAAAGGCAGGTGTGTCCGGTATAGGAACTTTGGTGATGGCTGCCGCTGCGGCTGGAGCAGCCATCGCCACTGCACCTCGGATGCTCGGTTCATTTCGAACCGGCAGCCATCTGGGCACCAGCTTTGGGTTGAGGTCCAGCGGGAGCCTGATTCGGACCGGAGCGGCAGAAGTCCGACCAGGCTCCCCCAGCCGCCCTTGGGCAGGCGGTCAATCCAAGACCGGACATACTTCAAAACCCTCAAGCTACGGTTTTCGATCTTCAAGTTATCGCGGATCGACATCAGGGCGTGAGAGGGGAGAAGAGGAGGCCGAGGCTCAATTTCAAGCGAGCATGATCCCGAGGGCGAGGTGGATACCGGGAGGTGGTGGGTCGTCATATCAAACAGGTTCGACTTCACCGCCCCTACCAACGCCTAACAGGACGCCTGAACCTCCAAGACCACCTGCATCTACACCCACGCCAACTCCTAATCCGGAAAGACCCCCCACGCCTCTGCCGTCAGGTACACCCTCATCAGCACAACTCGAGGCCATGATCGCTGCACGGTCGAGGGGCACTTGGACGGCTCAGAGGGAAGCCGCAATCATACGTTCCGTTGGGAAGACTGGCACGGTGATACGGAAGTTTGGTGGTGCAGAAATTAGTGATTCTCGTCTCACAACGACCGTATATGGTGTCCAGAGGGTTATTACAGAAACCGGCAAGGGTGTTGGAACTACGGTAAAGAGGATTACTGAGATCCCATCACGGAGACAGAGCTTAGGACTGAAAGGAACTCTTGGGAACATCTGGGACTCAACCGGCGGCAGGGTGACAAAGAGCATCAGCAGAGTGGTGGGTGGAATAAGTTCAAGAGCACAGGCTCTTCGAGGTTCCATTGGAAATTCTTGGAATGCTGCTCGTCGAACTATTGCAGCATCCGGGAAATCTGTCGCAAGCGCGATTTCTCAGGTACGTCAAGCTAAAAACCTGCGACAGGCCGCTAGTTCTCTCATTAATTCGACCCGCAGCGGCGTTGGCGGCGCAATCAAGAACATCTCAGGGCGAATTGTGGGAGGTGTCAGCGGACTTGCTCGACAGGTTCGTCAAGTTGGAAACGTCGGAGCTAAAGTTGGCAATGCACTGAAAAGTCTTGCCGGCAGGATCAACAGCATTCGTAAGCCGCCGACGAACCCATCATTCCGGGCATCGCTCAACATGGTTGGGGGTGCGGGAGGGCTTGTCTCACTTGCAGGGAATATAGGGTATGCTGCGACAGGGAATCCAGGCTGGAGAGATGTCGCCGATACCGGAAGTGTAGTCACCTCAGCCACAAATCTGGTTGGACTTCGAGGGACGATCATTAAAGCGGTTCAAAGTGTTTCTTCCTCGGCACCTAAGGTTGCCGAGCAAGCGGCGACGACTTTATCAACGGCTAGTAAGGTTGCCTCTGTTGCAGCTAAATGTACAGGTGTCCTTGCGTTTGTAGCAGGGACTTACACAGCAATCTCTGAAGGTGGAAAAGCGATCAAAGATTATCAGAG
>WVZH01000100.1:1003-1938 GCA_011772595.1 Anaerolineales bacterium | reverse complement strand
TACACAACCAATTTTCCGTTTTATAATCCTATGGAAATAATACGCGTAAATGCTTCCTCAACTCTTGAATCGAATACAGCATAATCTATTTCCTAACGCATTCCAACAATAAAGGGTTCTCTAGTAACAGAACACTCCCAACCTGAAGCGGCAGGCTGAGGGTTCTCGGCTGTATCAATGTCTAGTGATCCCATTATTGATTGTCCTGGTTTAGAGGTAAAGGTTTTAGGTTTTCAACATACGTGTCAAAGAGAAAACCCCGGAGTAAAAATCCTCACGCCCAGGTATGTAGATCTCCGCGCGACTTCCCTTGGTTTGATCAAAATCTGGGAGGGACTGGAAAGATTGCTATGTGGTGACAGTGTCCAGCTCAAACAACCTTCAGTTGGTCTATACGATGTACCGGCTGCGGGCATAGAGGCCGGGGATCGGTCCTACACGATCTCTTGCAGATACCCGGATCTCCGTTTTATCTTCCTCTTGACGTGGGATTCCCGATCTGCCCCCGTGAGTAGCTACTTGCCGTTCAGTTAGGATGCACTACGAATTAATGCTCAAATTACGACGGGTTGTATTCCGCTCCCCGTCGGAAGGTTCCGTCCACGGTCATCTTCCGCCTGTATCCTAGATTTAGCGGAAGCACAGCTCTCAGAAGAATGGATGGATCAAGGTAACCAGCGCTTTGCAACGCCCGCCTGGCGATCAGCCGGCGAGAATAGAAATGACGTTGCACCCACGCCACCCCGTTGTCAAGCGTTTCTTGGGACATGTTTGCGGGTTGAAAAACAACATGGCCGAAGTCGTAGTGGCTCCAATCCTTATCTAGTATGCGCCCTTACCGATCCATCTCCTCGAAGAGCGGAGTACCCGGGAACGGTGTCATGCGGGTCGCCTGAAGACACTCGATATTGGCCTCCTGCAGGAACTTCAACGTT
>WVZH01000100.1:728-928 GCA_011772595.1 Anaerolineales bacterium | reverse complement strand
ATGTAGTCCTTTCGAAGATTCATGTGCTTCTTCCAGGATCGAAGACATTCCCGCGATAGGGATTCGAACCCAATAAAGAGCCCACGGCACCCGCTCCGCGAGGCAAGTCGCAGCAATTCCTTATCCTCCGTGACACCGATTCCGCACTGACTGAACCAATGCTTGCCGAGTGGGATCATTGCGGAGAAAAGCTCCTTAGC
>WVZH01000100.1:0-696 GCA_011772595.1 Anaerolineales bacterium | reverse complement strand
GAGACTGGTGGAACGCCGCGACCGAACAGAATGTACATCTTTGGTAGCATCCTCTGGTGGCCTGAACCACATCAAGCGGAGCGTAATCACGCTTTCGGATTAGGTCGCGCCTCGGCCAGGGCAATCCCGCGAGCGGGATCGGTTCACTCCGATAGAACGGCTTCAATCGGCCGGCGGCGAAGTCCTCTATCATGCGCGGGACATTAGGCTCGGCATCGCCAATGCATACGCTGTCAGCGTGCTGGATCGCCTCTGAGGGCATGAGAGTCGGATGGTAGCCACCCACGATAACCTTCTTGCCGTATCGCTTGCGAAATCTATCCGCGATTGTATAGGCTCGAGGAGCGTTAAATGTCATAAACGAGATCCCAATGAGATCTGCGTCAATTTCATAGTCGATGGGCTCTAAATCTTCGTCGATGATCCGTGTTTCAGCCCAGGGTGGCATAGCGGCCGCAACATAAAGACTGGTAAGCATGGAGAATCGAAATACACGTGGAACTCGTGGCGCTTGCTCGGCCGAAACACGCCGTAAATGAGAGGTTGGATTGATCAATGCTATCTTGATTTTGTCCATCACTCGCCTCCGGTTGAATCCTTTCCTCACCGCGACGAGTATCGTATGCGGCAATGAGTCAGATGCTCTCGCCGCTTCTGTTTCCTACGCGCTGCTGCATGAGCATGCAGTAGGGTTGA
>WVZH01000041.1 GCA_011772595.1 Anaerolineales bacterium | reverse complement strand
GGAATGAGCCGCATCAGCATCGTTTCGGGACCATCATCCTGAGCGGAATGAGCCGCATCAGCGGCGAATGTAGTCGAAGGACGCCCCTCCAACTCTCCAACTTCGCGGTGCAGCCATTACCACAATGGAGTGATGATCCTTCACCTCAGCGCACAACAGACAAACCCCGCTCCTCCATCTAGCGGGGTTTGCGAATGGAGCCCCAAGAAAGACACTCTATCTGGATCACCATCCCGAAAAGAGGACAGACCGTATCTGCCTCCATGCGGGACCGAGCGCCACACCGATCGGCACAATCACCAACAGGCAGGCAATCCCCCACGCTGCCAGCATGCGAGGGGAAACAACAACAGGTGTGATCTCCGGCGCTACTTCCTGGGCCATACCCACAACCAGGCGGCGTAGGAACCACCACAATCCCGCCGAAAGCAAGACCAGGAAGACCACGAGCAGAACTTCGACGGCCAGACCGTAAACCGAGATGGCCTGATCCCCACCGGCGAAATAATCCAGTCCCGTTAGATAAACGAATGGCATAAAACCACCGTTCCACAATGTGTGCAGCGCGACAGCCAGAAGGTATGCTTTAAACAATTCCATGAAACCCTTCTCGCGTGCTCGGAACCAGCCGATTGCGACGATCCCTGTTCCTAAAGGATGCAGGACAGACCCGATGCCGCGCAGCAACGTCACGCCGCCCCATGACCACCCGGTCCATTGGGCGTAGAGCCCTTCGTAGAGCATATTTTCCAGGATGGCAAAACCGGCACCTGAGGCCAACCCGATCATGAACGCTTGGCGCTCCTCAACGATCCTCCTGCGCCCGAAGAAGGGCAGGCTCAGCGCCTTCGCGAATTCCTCGGGAATGGGGGCTTGCATGGCGGTGAAAAGCAGAAACACGAGGATCAGAGGGGTGGCAAAAAGTCGCTCAATTAAACCTGAGCCAGAGGAGAACAAATCGCCATAGCCGAAGAATGGGAATGGAAACAGCAGATATGCGAAGAGAGGTAAAAAGGTTTCTAATACGATAGCGACAAATATGGAGAGCGTGGTTCCGGTCACGAAGGCCAACCCTGCTTGTCGCCAGCTGATCGGCCAGCCAAGCCTGCGACCCACCCAGGTAAGCACTGCCATCGTGGGCAATGCGGCTCCCAGGAGGAACAAGGGCGGGAAAAGGAATTCCGCGGCGACCTCGAAGTTGAGCACTAAGTTGCCCAAACCAAGTACAACGGCGAAGACGAGCAG
>WVZH01000131.1:5003-5773 GCA_011772595.1 Anaerolineales bacterium | reverse complement strand
CGAGACTAGCGGTTCGATCTTCCAATATGCGGTCTCGTTGATGACGCCGTGTACCGTGATCGCAGCAGGATTGTCCGGGCCACTGTACGATTCTATACCCGTCCCGGTCCATCCATGCCAGACGTATCCGCGGCCCGCAGTCAACGTCGGGGCGGTCGCCTCGATGGACACGATGGAGCCCACATCATACCATCCACTGGCAGGACTCACAGTGCCCAAGTTCGTTGCCGTTGTGACGTAGAACTGCGCGGTCCAATCAAATTCGATCGTGTGAGGGGCATGCACGTTAACGAAGGTGCAGCGTGTGCCCGCCGACAGGTCTCCGCCGTCAACGCTGTATCCGATGCACCTATACTGGGTTCCTGCGCCATCATTGTCGGCAGGGCTTGTGACACTGACGGTAAGATTATCCGCAGTGTTCACCCACTGTGAAGGCGTCGGATCATCATGGAGGCTGATTACAGTAATATACCACTGCTCTTGCCAATTCGCCTGAACCGTGTAATAGTTGTTCATGATGACAGTGGTCTCCGATGACGTGGGATCAGCAATTGGAGCGTCATTTGACCCGGTCGAAGTCCAAGACGTGAATACAAAGCAGTGAGTTGATGACGGCTGGTGTGGCGTTATCACGGAAAGCGTGGCCGAAGTGCCAATGTCATACCAACCTGTGCCCTCAACAGCGGCTTCACTGACTGCGGTATCGATCTGCAACCAAAATTGCTGGACCCAAAGGAATTCGATGGTGTGCGGCTCCTGAACATCTTCGT
>WVZH01000131.1:3666-4960 GCA_011772595.1 Anaerolineales bacterium | reverse complement strand
TGCCTCCACGATCAACCCACTGCGAAGGAGGTGGTGAATCATGGAGGCTGATAACGGTCATGTAGTACTGCGTTTTGTAGAACCCGGTAACGCTCGTCGGAGCGTGAACTGTAACGGACGCGTCCGTGGTGTTGCCGAGCACACCAGTCAGCACATATCGGGTTGTGCCGTCACTGGCGGCTACGACAGAAGGGTAGTTGAACATTACGGTTGAGTCTTTCAAAACCCAGAGAGATTGTGGGAGAGAGTCAGGTAATTGGGCGCCGTCAACAGCGATGTACACGGACTCACTACTGCCGATCTGTTCGAACGACAACGCGTATTCTGTCAGGTAGTTCAGCGTGATGGATTTGTCAGAGTCCATGGTGACCGTGGCGGAAGGCACGTAGGTGTTGAAGACGTACCGGACATTTCCATCATTGATTGGGGTTTGAGGATGACTGACCGTAGCGGTCGTGTCCTGATCGCACCTCACGCTTTTCGGCGTGGTGAATACCCCTTCTTTCAGAACACCATGCTCGACCCACGTTGCCGTGAAGCTTCCACCCACGGCTTCAGCCGGGGCAGCAGTTACAGTGAGGGAATATGCGCCGACGACCTCTAGCTCTTTGTTCATGTCGAAAGCACTGATCAACGTGCCGAATTCATCCGCGGCGTCGATGACATTGGCACTCTGTCTTACGCTATCATCTCCGGCCGTTGCGACAAAATTGACTGTGATCACGATGCTTTGGCTCGGTTCCAATCCACTGAGGGTTTCCCAGCGAATTGTGCCGGCAGTCTCGTCGTATTCATCTGCAGCAGGAATAGCATCAGAGAAATTAAGGCTGGAGGTTTCGAAAGCATCATCTACCGGAATGTCAGTCAGCCGGGTGTTTCCAAGATTGGTTATGGTTATCGTGTAGGTGACAGCATCTCCTTGGTACGTGGGATTTGCAGAAATCAGCTCTTTTTCGACGCCCAAAACGGGTGCAGACTTGACCACTGTGATGTCGGTGACTGTATCAGCGTTGCCACTTGTCACGCCTGTCGCAGTTACGGAAGCCGTATCATTGACGGTCGCGGGAGTGCTGTACGGAACAGTCATCTTGACCACAATATACGTATAGGCGTTCTTAGGCAGCACACCGATGTCGACACATCCGCTGCCATCGGTATCCACAAGGGCGGTTCCATTATCAAACCAGAACGAATAGCTCCATCCCTGGGGAGAGGTGTAGTTCAGATCGATGACTTCCGTTTGGCCGCTGTTGACGACGATATGACGATAGCTCATTGACTCACCTGGATTCGC
>WVZH01000131.1:0-3593 GCA_011772595.1 Anaerolineales bacterium | reverse complement strand
GAGCCGCTAGTGCCTTCAGCTTCGACGACCCTAACCACGTACCACGTGGACTGCTGACTGACAAGAGTCACATTCGCCACAACTCCATGGTCCGTCCAAGCGGATCGATTCTCTACATTGTTGTCGTACAACGTGACCACAGGTTCATCCTGCGAATAGCCCACTGGATCATACAGCTCGATCGTCCATTCATGGCTCGCCCCTGACGGATTATACGCAACCGACGCAAGGGAGATATTAAACGTGTCCACACCATTCCCCGTATTTCGCACAGTGATATTGTATTCCGTCTCAGCACTCGTGAATGGCGCCATGCTGTGGATTTGATCGGGGTAGACTTCGACTCCAGCGGCTTGTGTGACGGTAACGTTCACACTTGAGGTGACTTCAACGCGTATTCCGTTTTCGTAGGCCAAGTACGCCGTATTTGTGATAACCGTCCCCACGGGAATGTTGTTGACGGTCGTTTCAACCACGATCGTTCCACCGTGGCCAGGAGCAACATTTCCCCGACTCCACCGATAAAACCCCGTCTCGGGGTCACTTGCGCCGTCGTAAAATGGAGTGGAACTTATTAGGGATAGACCGGCTGGCATCCACTCAAAAATGGTGACGTTATACACGGTTTCGCTCATAGAGTTGGAATAGTTAATCGAGAAATTCAGTCGATCACCCGGACTCGCCATCGTAGTATTCGCGGTTTTCTCAAACATCATCTGGGTGTCCGCGAGAATAGGTTCGGGATGAGCTGCCGGAAGAAGAAGAGCTAGAGCAAACGGGAAGATCAAGAAGAAGAGGATCAAAACAAGATGATGACGAATACCGTATTTCCGAGGAAGTTCCTTTTTTCTAGGTGATTTTTTGAGCATTCTATCATCCGACCTGGATTCGTGTGTCTACTAGGACAACAGGTCTCAGAATGCTAAAAGAGTCTTCTTTCGAAAGTCTGAACATTTCCGATTCTGATACAAGTGGTGCTCAACAATGCGGCTCACCAGGCCCGAAGCGCGCGCAAAAGGGTGCCTCTTGCCGGGACATGTCAAACTCAGAAAAACCTTTAACAGCAAAAGCCCAGACATTTGTTGTCAACGGGCATTCAGGGATCAACTTGGCAAGCTACAGAACAGAAAGGTCACAATCCTTGTTTCGTAGACTTCTTGTGAGCGCCTTGTTTGTCTTGGGTGCGGGGTATGCTTTGAACAGCGTTCCAGTAATCCTGATGTTTCACTACCGTTTTTCGCAGCTTTCCCTTTCTTCCTTTCAGAACGTTCTTGCCGTGATTGGCATGCTGTTGATCATGTTCGCATCAGTGATCTTCATTGCTCTAGGTGTCCTCGTGGTTGTGGGGGCGATCAAGTATTCTCTTGGCGATTTTTCAAGAGGAATCGTGGTTGTAGGTGTTTTTCTGGGGTCACTTTACTTGTTGTGTCTCGGTGTGGGCAGCGTTTTGCTGATTTCAGAGTCCAGTTGGGGTGCTGTTCTTTTGACGGTTAGTCCAATGTTGTTCATGACCGCTATTGCGTGTCACGCGTCGAGTACACGCCGTGCCAAACTGGTTGGTTCAGTTGTTGGCCTGCTGGGTGGAATCATTTTCACTCTTGCTCTTTCTCCCGCTTTTAGGGTGCAGATCTTCAAATTGGTCTTCACCGAATGGGATGTTTTGGTTCCCGGCCCATTCATGTCCATGGCTGTGGTTGAAGGTCCAGCTCTGGCCGTCGGTTCTTTGGCAGCCCTCTTCCATTCCATGCTGGATGAAAATGGAGAGAACCCTGTGAAATACGCTCTTTATCCGATAGCTGCGTTAGTTTATGGTTTCGGCATGGTCATCGGTCCTCTGGTTCTTTCGCTGAGTTTTCTCAACCTCTTATGGAAGGCTCCGTGGCTTGGACCGCTTCATAACGCGCCAGACTTGATATCTAGCACGATAACTTTCTGGAGCGCCAGTCTTGTGATTCTGATCATAGGAGGCATTTTGCTGATCCTTGCTTCCCTTGCAGGATTTTATCACGCACTGAGTACGGCCAAGGAATAGCTTTCTTTAACACGCGATATGTATTCGTGACTTGCCTGACATACTTGTTGTCGAATGCGAACTGGTCACCAGTGTCTCTTGCAGCGTTCCAAATAGGGTATCGCCGGTCGCCGTGCTTCTTTTTGCGACGGCAGAACAACCGGTGACACTAAAATGCCGTGAAGTTGCCGATCTGAGTTGAAATTGTGGAGAAAGAAATGGAATTCGTACAGCTGGATGGTTGAATTTCGGTACGCCGTCAAGTTCTGGTCATGATTTTCTGAAGCCCGTCAATCAGTTTTGAGAAGGACTTCGGGAAATACTGCCTTAGCAGCTCGAAGTCCTGGCCATTCAAAGCCTTAAGGACATATAGAGATGCGAGGTAGACTGCACCAGCCGCTAGAATTTCCGCTGTCAAAACCTGAACAACGGGAAAGCTTTTGGTCATCGCAGATTCTAGCACAAACAACACGGGCACGCACAGCATCGAGGCTACAGCTGACTTCCATAACGCTTCTCGGTCCAGCTGAACACTTACGTACTTGCGAAGCATGGAGACCGCCAACAGTAGGCTCAAGGTCCGCACCGCCAATCGTGTGACAGCGGCTCCGACTACATCAAACACAGACACAAGACCCATCAGTAGCGCGACAGCCACCAGCGCTGAAATCAGATTAATTCTCAACACCTGCTTTGTTTCTCCGATAGCGGTCAAGGTTGTGGTTAAAAGCGTGAAGAGAGCAGAGAGGATTATGGATATGGCTAATATAGCTAGGGCGGTCGCGCCTGAAACATAGTCTGACCCGTAAAAGACGTTTAGTGCGGTTGGCGCGACGGTGGCAAGCAAAACACAACTGGGAATAATTGTGTAAGACAAGTATCGGCTAGCAATCTTCACGGCGTTCCCTACTCCTTCAGCATCTTGAAGGCCATATCGAGCTGAGATTACAGGGAATATTGTAACCATGATTGGCCTCCAGATCACCGAAAGGGCTAGGAGGCTTCGGACGGCCACAGAATAGACGCCCACGAGGGCATAGTTGGACGTGGCAGAGGCCAGGATTATGACGTCAGCTTGGCCCAGGACTAGTACTGCCAGGGAACTCAAGAAAAGAGGTAAGCTGAATTGGAGCAAAGGCTTTATGGACATTCCGTTGTCCGGGTCAGCAAACTTGCCGCGGACGAATGCAATGGCTGCAGTTAGTCCTACAAGTGATCCTACGATGTAGCCGATTGTTACCCCAAAAACTCCGAAGCCAAGGAGCGCCATGAAGGCAGCGATGATTCGACTTGCAAGGATGTATATGAGGGTGACTTGGGCCATTTTCCCGAAGAGCTGGAGAGCTCGGAGACCAGAACGGTACAAGGATATCAGGTTCAGAAGGAACGCAGATATCGAAATCAGGATTATCAGCGGGATGTTCTCAGCGGCGCCCCAGAAGTATTGCGAAAGCGGTGCTGAGAGAATCGTAGCGATCACTAGACCGGCTAGGGATAGCACGATAACGGCTCTTGTCAAGGTTCGTTGCACCGAGGCCGCTTTCTGGGATTGGCTTTTCCCCAGATATTCCGATGCGAATTT
>WVZH01000114.1 GCA_011772595.1 Anaerolineales bacterium | reverse complement strand
CTCCCGCTTCTGCCGCTGCATCCCCGGTCCGCTCCAGCGAGTTGATTAAATGAAAGCGCTGCACCTCAAGCTACACTGGTAGTTAGACGACAAACCAGAGAGAAGAGGTGCAGCATGAATCCCATCATAGGCTGTGATGCTCACAGACGCTACTCGCTTTTCGCTATTCTCGATACTTCTACTTTATCCGTTGAACAGACGCGGGTCAATCACCAACCCGGGGCAATCCTTGAGTTCCTTTCCGGTTTCCCAGAAGGAACTCCCGTCGCACTTGAAACCGTCGGCAACTACTACTGGATTGTCGACGAGATCGAACAAGCCGGATGCGTTCCACTTCTGGCTCACGCAGCCAAAGCAAAGGTTATTATGGGAAATATCAACAAGACTGATAAGCTCGATGCGAAAGGTCTCGCCACCTTGATCCACCTCGGCAGCCTCCCCATCGTCTGGCTGCCGCCCGGTGAGATCCGCGATGAGCGTGAGCTCCACCGCACCCGCATGGCGCTTAGCAAAGTACGCACGGCTCTCAAGAACCGCATTCACGCTACCCTGGCAAAGTACGCCCTCAATTCCTCCGAGCACAGCGACATCTTTGTCGGCAAAGGCAGATCATGGCTGGAAAGAACTGTCCAGAAGCTCCCGCATGAAACACACCGCTGTCTAGAACAGGAACTCGATCTTCTCGATGCCACCATGGGACAGATCGCAGCACTCGAAACTCGCATTCGGGAGCGCATCCGGCTCACACCCAATATGCAGCACCTGAAGACACTCCCGGGCGTTGGCAATATCCTCGCTATTGTCATCGAGCGCGAAGTCGGCACCATCGATCGCTTCCCCACTGCTGGACATCTCGCAGCCTATTCCGGTGTGGTTCCTAGGGTCCATTCCAGTGGCGGCAAGACACGCTTTGGTCGCATGCGCAAGCAGGCCAACAACTACCTCAAGTGGGCCTTCATCGAAGCCGCCAATGTTGTCGTAGCTCATCGACATCACCCAGCATGGCGAGAGAAGAAAGTCACCAATGTGTACGAGCGCATCTGCCGTAGAAAAGGGCATGCCACTGCCGTAGGCGCAGTCGCTCGACATTTAGCCGAATCCGCATTCTGGATTCTCAAGAAAGGGGAAGATTATCAGGACCCTGCCCTTCGCAGGCAGGGCTCTCCGAAGCTGGCGTGAGGGCGTGCCTAACCTGTATCCATAGAGATACGTGAGTTGATTGCCAGACACCAGCTGGAGATGCTCTTGTCGCTTTGACGACGTATAGATGTTTCCGGGGAGACCGGCTCGATCCCAGGGAGGTTACTCGTCCTTTCGTTGGTATTTAAACCTTGACAACAGCAGCGCTTTCATAGATGTTAGGCCGCACTTTACCAATATACAGTGGTTTATCTCTTTACAAATATGTAGTACCCA
>WVZH01000442.1:381-1564 GCA_011772595.1 Anaerolineales bacterium | reverse complement strand
TCGGGCATCTCTTCAGCGCGCCGGAAGATGCTCTTCGCAACACGCATCGGATCGGGAACCGTCTTCTTCAAAGGGTTTGTCGGTGCATACAGGCCCATCCACGCCTCTCGCGGGATGCACTCGCCATACTGGTTGGTCGCCTCCCGGGCACGCTCCATGACGTCCAGATCCTTGATGTCCAGGAAAGTGAGGTGGTCGACCAATAAAACATCCTCCCAGACCGTTTCGGGAGGATCAACTAGGTACTCCTCGGCGTCCAGTGTGGACAAATCGGAGCTTATGATGCTGGTCATAATACTCAACCCTCCTGTTCATCAGGCGCCGCGACTCTGTTGTGAAGCGGCAGTCATGAGCTCAGACGAACGTGCGATCATGGATGATCCAGCGTCCTGGAATTGTTTGAGCAGTTGCTCCTTTTCGTTGAAGAGGTCGGGGTCGGTTACTTTTGCCTCGATCAGCTTCTGATGTTTCTGGATCTTGGCCTGCCACTGGACGAGGTGTTCAAGCGTTGTGTCCTCCTTCTCAAGGTTGGCAAGGATGTGTTCGAGGTCCGCCGCGGCTGCCAGAAGAACGCCGCGCTCGGGATCGCTCAGGCGGCCCACGATGTCGCGCACCTCGGGGATGTCCTCCTGAGAGATCCAGAGAATGTGCTGGCCGACCATAAGAGATTTCGAGCCCAACTGCGTCTGGTCGCGCAACATTGAATTCGCGGTTGCTACCCTCGCCCAGGCGAGAAACCTCCTGGGCGATATTGGGATGCCGCGTTTGTCAAGTTGAAGCTTGATCCGAGTCATGCGCTTGACGATTTCAGCGGGAAGATCGCCTGCCTTCAATTCGACCAGCCCCTGGATCAGCATGATCTCGCTCGGGTCAATTCGGGTCTTGATGGGAACCGTTCCGTGGGGGCTTGAGAGCAGGGCTTCCCAATCCTCGGCTCGCGTCGGGTAGTTGACCTCCTTGCGAACGATGAGTCGATCCCAGAAGGCATTGTGGATGTTGGCGTTGACCAGCTCATTGCTGGCCGAGATCCCTAGTACGAGTGGGAGCTCATGGATGGTGTCCGGTTCGGCGAGAGTGTGCTCCTCGAGGGCCTCGAGCAACATATCCAGGACCGGACCTGAGGCACGGAATACTTCATCCACATTCGCGACCGTCGCGGTTGCAAGGCCGGCCAGCTTTCGTC
>WVZH01000442.1:0-221 GCA_011772595.1 Anaerolineales bacterium | reverse complement strand
TGGCCACGAGCTGGCACTTGATCTCGTCTCCCAGCGCGTTGACCTTTTGAATAAAAGCCGGGACATCCAACTGTGTCGCGTTTTTCGGGGCATCCCGATAGAGGCCCACCCTACCCCGCGCAAGAATTCGCTCGGGTTGCGATCCATCCATCGATGCAGCGTTCCTCATCAGGACAAGGTGCCTGCCCTCGTATTCGATCGTTTTCATTTGGGTTTTCCTT
>WVZH01000213.1:1338-1950 GCA_011772595.1 Anaerolineales bacterium | reverse complement strand
CCCTCTTCGAGATCTTCAGCGCGCAGATTAATGGTCTCCCAAGGGAGTATCCGCTCTCGTAAACGTGGACTCTCCATAAAGTTCCAGTTTGAGAGCACAAAGTTGCCCTCGGTCGATAGGATGGTATGCACCTGGCGAAGGATCCGCTGGCGTAATTCTTGGCTTGGGACGTGATGGAAGACAGCGAAGGCAAAGACGCGATCGAAAGAGGTGGGGAGTGCCGAGATCCATGTTTCTTGAGCGAGATCGGCTAGGCGAAATTGGGCGCGAGGATGGATACACCGCTGGCGAGCGAGGGCGATTAGTTGGATACTTGAATCAAGACCGAAATATTGGCCCTCATGACCACGGGCGTGAAGTCCGCGTGCCAACTCTCCATTTCCGCATCCAAGATCGAGCACGGAGGTGCTGAGCGATACGGCGTCGAGGCAGCGTACGACTCCCGGTTGCAGCCTGGCGCGCGTCTCGGCAAACGATGTGGCATAGCTTTGGTAGAATTCCTGGTTGAGACGCCTCAAGCGGGCGATAATTTCGTCTTGCATATTGGGATTATACGTGATGGAACGCGAAAAAGCGTGGGCCGAGGCCCGTCAATACACACCGGAGCAGTTA
>WVZH01000213.1:658-1209 GCA_011772595.1 Anaerolineales bacterium | reverse complement strand
GCGATGCGTGCCGTCCATCATGCTTTCGATCCGTACGATCAAACCGCGGCGCGCATCGAGGCACTCGAATCGATCGGGCATCCGACGGAAAAGATCGAATTGCTTGTCCTGGGCGGCACGTGGAGCTCATACCCCAATGACTACCAGGGATGGTTCCTGCAGCGTTGCCTGGATGCGTTAAACGGTTTTGATTCGGCTTCTTTGCAGGAAGCTCAAGCCGCCAATCAGGATAGCAAGCACAAGAACGTCGGCTTGGTGATCGAAACCCGACCCGACCACGTCGATCAGGATGAGATCTCTCGTCTGCGTGCGCTGGGTGTGACGAAAGTACAGATGGGGAGCCAATCCCAGGACGACCACATCCTATCCCTGAACAAACGAGGTCACACTGCGGAACAGACTAAGGCCGCGGTCGCCTTGCTGCGCGCCGCGGGCTTCAAGATTGTGCTGCATTGGATGCCCAACTTGCTGGGATCATCGCTCGAGTCTGATCGGGCAGATTTCGCCCGACTCTGGGACGATCCTGGCTTTCGCCCGGACGAAATCAAGAT
>WVZH01000213.1:0-556 GCA_011772595.1 Anaerolineales bacterium | reverse complement strand
CGCGATGAAGTCGTAGATCCGCAGCAATTGACCCTTCACAACCAACGCTATTCGACGTTCGGGGCTGAGGAGCATTTCCTCTCTTTCGTCACCCAAGGCGATAAGCTGGCTGGTTATCTTCGTCTTTCCCTACCGGGCCCTTCCGCTCCTGAGACCGGCTTGCCCGAAATTCAAGGAGCCGCCTTGGTGCGCGAGGTTCACATCTATGGCCAATCCATGGAACTGGGATCGGAGGCCGAGGGTGTCGCGCAACATTCCGGGTTGGGTGTGAGCCTGATGGAGAATGCCGAGGATCTGGCACGAGATCATGGGTATCCTCGTATTGCGGTTATCGCAGCCTTGGGCACGCGCGGGTATTACAAGAAGCTCGGTTATAACTTGGGGGAGACTTACATGTTGAAGGTGCTGGATTAAACACATATTTTGCCGAGACGAAACACCTTTTCGACGCGCCCATGTGGCTGCTTTATTCTTAATATCTGACTGATTTTCTTCCCAGTATCGAAGCAATCCCTCCACCCTCGTATGCAATTACGAGGAGCCCTTCGTCAAGCTC
>WVZH01000229.1 GCA_011772595.1 Anaerolineales bacterium | reverse complement strand
CGGCTCGTGGGTGACGAACGAAGACGGAAGCTATCTCTTCCGAATTGAAACGGGTGAGCGCCGCTTCTGGGGTGCATGTCTGAAAGCTGCAACGGAGGGCACCGAAGAGGAGTCTCTGCTGCGGGTAGAGGTGGTGGAAGAACCGAGCGTTGAGAGGCAAATCGTTGAGAACCGGCACGCACAGCCACCCACCACGGTAGCTCAAGCGCGCGAGATCGCTGCGCTTTTATTGAAGAAGATGGACTTCGAGCCCGATCCAAGCCTGGAGGATCCCTACGACTACTTCCGTCAGGCGCTGGATCCACCAGGCAGGCAACGCCTACCTCGAGGCGTTTGGGGACAGATCGAGCCGGTGATGCAACTAACCCCGCGCCGGATGCGGCAGGTCCTGAGCGTTTTACAGATGCCCACAGAAATGCTCGAGCTTGCAGACCGTTACGATCTCTCCGATCGAGTATTGCAGGCCATCATGTCCGAGCCGGAGGAACAATGGTCGGCGCTGTTGGAAGCTGCCGTTGAAGGGGGGTTGACAGGCGTCGAGGTGACTGCGGTGGCGATGCATGCTGCCGCCGAGGAGAAGAAGCGAAGGCGTAAAAGGATCCAGCGGGACCACGCGAGATCCGCCCTGCGCGGGTTAAGGGGTTTCTCGGGTGCGCTGTCCAGGGCCGGAGAGAAGAAGCGAACCGAGGTTTTGGACACAGTAGCGGACGAGATTGTCGTACAGGAGAATGCAGCGGTGGTATTGAGTCTGCTTGATGAGCTCGTGTCGTTGGTGAGAACGCGCATTGAGGCTATGGAAGAGTTCGAGAAGAAGAAATAAATACAAATATTAGGCTGGATACATAACGGAAGCGCGCTTCCCTTATCGTTGGTTCTAAGATAGAGGAAGCGCGCTTCCGTTATCGTGTATTGTGGGCACGGTTTATTTGGTAGCGGGGGAAGCGCGGGCATATAGCTTACCAGAATGACAAGATGCAGTTTACGAGATGTTTGAGGAGAACTGTGGTTTGTTGAAGTGGCAATACATATTGGCTTTGTCTTCGCGGGCGAGAATGGTGCAGACAAATTTTTTGCAGCGCCACATCATAGCAATAGGAGGGGAAATACTGTGCGTTTAGAGATCAAGTACCCTACCCAAGCACAAAGCTCACAGCCTGACGACACTGTTTGCCCATTTCCTCTTCAGGGGGTCTGAGTTGCAACTGCCAAACCTTTGTCGCGGTCTCCATTTCGCACATGATAGCTCGGATCCATTTCTAGAGGCGTTTCCATTGTCTTATCGACAGACACCGGAAGACCAGCTTTATTGAGAGATGTTTCGTAAACCAGGATGGGCGTATCGCTGATGAAAGTGAGGATAATGGCATCACTATGTATAACATCAACCTCGCGAAGGTCTCCTGTAAACTGTAGTTTGGTAATCGTGAAAAAGATGTCGTCTTTGAGCCTCATGATGTGGACTTCTTTATGGTGTGCATTTACAGCCTCGAAAAGTTCAGTGATGAAGTGTAAC
>WVZH01000426.1 GCA_011772595.1 Anaerolineales bacterium | reverse complement strand
GCGCAGAATCTCGCGAGCACGTTGGTAGGTGAAAACCACGACGATGAGCATGGGGATGAGAACGATGGGAAGGAGCAACGTGGTCAGCTTTGTGCCCAGACCAATGCGCCGATAAACTTGACGGAGACGCGCTGCAAGACTGCTTGTTTTCTGGATCATAGATCTTGCTCCTCGGCCTCGACGTCTGTTTCCCGGTCCTCGTAATGGGCTTCACCCTCGGCAACATCTTGAGGCTGCTCACCTGGGGTAGATTCCCCTAGGCTTACTGTCGTACGTGCAGCGTGGAGCGCCATGCCAAGCTCTCGTGCGGTCGTCTGCAATATTGTTCGCATATCTGGAGCTTTTCGCACCTTGCTGGCGATCTCTCGGGTTAGTCGCTCCCGCCTCGCTGAGCGTTGAACTTGGTCGAGCAGGCGGGCGTTTTGTATCGCTGCGGCGACCTGACTGGCAATGGTGTTGACGAGCGCGGCATCGTCTTCCGTAAATCGATGCTCGTTGTCCATATCTTGAAGGGTAATAATGCCCACGACATCATCACCTACCATCATCGGAACACCCATCCACGACTTGGCTATCTTACCTCCCTGTTTCACCCCCATCTCCTCGGCCAGACGCTCGCTGTCCTCAACCAACATGAGCGGTTGTCGAGTGCGAATGACCATTGAAGTTAACCCTTCACCAAGTGGCAAGATTGGAAGGTCAATGAACTCGCCCCCTTCATAAGCATATGGAAAGCTGACCGTTTCGTCTTCTGAGTTATAGAGAGCGATGAACATATCGATATTGCCGATGATCTGATTGATCTGTGGGTGAATCACGCGATAGAGGGAGTCCAGACGGATCATCTGTGAGACAGCCTGGCTCACGCGGTTGATGACCTCAAGCTCATTCAACCTGCGCTGTTCTTCTGCCCGCTGCCGAGCATTTTCCAATGAGAGAGCCGCCTGACTGGCGACGGCTTCAAATAGCGTTACGTCCTCTGGAGACCACACTTCATCAGTCTCAGATTTACGTGCTGCAATCGTGGCTATAATCTCGCCGCGAACCATAATCGGGACGGCGATCTCTCGCCCGCCGTCAACCAATGCCGGTGCCATGGTTTGAACCGCTTCTTGTATGGAGTAAAAGTCACTCCCACC
>WVZH01000257.1 GCA_011772595.1 Anaerolineales bacterium | reverse complement strand
CCCTGTTCACTGCGACCCGCCACAGCTCCGTCCGCAGGAACTTCACCATAGCAGGCACACCTTCTCCCGAAGTTACGGTGTCAATTTGCCGAGTTCCTTAACCAGAGTTCTCTCAAGCGCCTTGGTATACTCTACCCGTCTACCTGTGTCGGTTTGCGGTACGGTCACCTATACTACTCGCTACGAGGCTTTTCTTGGAAGCATGGGATCAGCCACTTTGTGTCCCTTACGGGACTCGTCATCACCTCTCGGCGTTTGAATGGTCCGCCGGATTTGCCTAGCGCACCCGCCTACAGGCTTGAACCGGGACGTCCAACACCCGGCTCGGCTACCCTTCTCCGTCCCCCCTTCGCTGATAACGCAGCATGGGTGGTGCAGGAATATTAACCTGCTTTCCATCGCCTACGCCTTTCGGCCTCGGCTTAGGAACCGACTAACCCTGGGAAGATTAACTTTACCCAGGAAACCTTAGACTTACGGCGAATAGGTTTCTCACCTATTTTATCGCTACTCATGTCCGCATAAGCACTTCCAGGACCTCCACCCGTCCTTACGGTCGGGCTTCGCAGGCGACTGGAACGCTCCCCTACCGCTCATTTGGAGCCGAAGCTCCAAACAAACCCGCAGCTTCGGTAATGGACTTAGCCCCGTTACATTTTCGGCGCGGACTCACTCGACCAGTGAGCTGTTACGCTTTCTTTAAAGGATGGCTGCTTCTAAGCCAACCTCCTGGTTGTCTGTGCATTTCCACATCCTTTTCCACTTAGCATATATTAGGGACCTTAGCTGGCGATCTGGGTTGTTTCCCTCTCGACGATGGAACTTATCTCCCACCGACTGACTCCCGTGATTAGGCAAGACGGCATTCGAAGTTTGGTTGGGTTTGGTATCCCGGTAAGGACCCTAGCCCATCCAGTGCTCTACCTCCGTCCGCTAGACACGAGGCTATACCTCAATATATTTCGGGGAGAACCAGCTATCACGGAATTTGATTAGCCTTTCACTCC
>WVZH01000197.1:1117-1992 GCA_011772595.1 Anaerolineales bacterium | reverse complement strand
CAAGCCCATCGCATGTCCTCGGTGATTCTAGGTTTGCCAGGATCACCAAGGCGAAGCACGTAGTATGAGAAGGCGCGCATCTCACGGAGGTGCGCCTTTGCTCTCGGGGAAGGAGAACGGCTGCAGTTCCTGCTCCCTCTCTTGGCCTTGAAAGATGTCGAGATCGGCCACATCCACTACCAACTGCTCCACCGATTGGCGTCCGCAATGATCGAGGCTGGCCGCTTCAATGCCGCCTTTGCAGTTCTCATCGTTCATTCCTTCAGCCAATCTGATGAGTGGTTTTCGGAGTTCCAAGATTCAACTTCGCTCTACGGGCAATACCCAGGTATTGGTCAGCCGATCCAGTTCTTCCAATCCAGAGATGTGGAAGTCATGGTGGGTGGGCTAGAGGCGATCCCAAATTCCTGGATGTCTAATAACTCACAGGAGGCGACCAGGGGTGGAGCGCGGTCTCCTCTTCGTGTTGTGAGCTGGGGTGCTGGATTTGCTCCTGGTGGGTCGAAGCCGGGTGCGTTAGCTTGTCCCGCCTGCCTGTACCTGGCACCGGTGCACTTATGTGTATGCACAGGTGGACGGGCAGCCAAGGGCTCGCAGTCGTGAGTCATCGCTTTGACGGCCTACCATCCGGGTTGTTGTCTCTACAGGAAGGGATAAATATGGTCATCCGACATAGGGCCGCCGTATTCGCGCTAGACATTCTCCTTTCTAGTGCTACCTTTTCCTGTACACCACGCGACGCTGAGACGCCTGGTCTACAGGAACTATCCGGCGAACCCCCAGTGACGACACTTTCGCAACGCCGCACCTAACAATCACACCCTCCTTCACGCCCAAACCGACTCACACCGCAACGGCGGCACCAACACAAGTTC
>WVZH01000197.1:0-1079 GCA_011772595.1 Anaerolineales bacterium | reverse complement strand
TTCATGGTTTTAGCTGTGTTTCGATGTAGTTATCCACGACTCGCTCGAGAATCTCAAGCGGCATACTGCCATTGCCCAGCACCAATGAGTGAAACTCCTTGAGATCGAACTTGTCACCCAACTGGTCGATCGCTTTCTGACGCAGCTCTAGGATCTTCAACATTCCGATCTTATAGGCCGTTGCCTGTCCTGGCCAGACAATATAGCGAGCGATTTGAATTTCCGGGTCGATACTATCATCAGGTTCAAAGCCCACGTTTTCGATCAGGTATTCAAGCGATTGATCGAACGTCCAGCCTTCGGCGTGAATTCCAGTATCTATCACTAATCGGGCCGCGCGGAATGCTTCAGCCTGCAATCGGCCCAGATTTCCATAGGGGTCGTCTTCATACCAGCCCAACTCATACACCAACTGCTCGGCATACAATGCCCAACCCTCAGCATAGCCTGTAAATTCCATGTGATTCCTGAAAGTTGGCAGGTCCATTTCCTGGGCGATGGCTATTTGGAAGTGATGTCCCGGGATGGCCTCATGATAGGCTAACGTCGGCATGGCATACCGAGGCTCGCTGCTGACGCATGGACCCGCATGGAAAGTGCCGGGTCGCGATCCATCAAACGCGGCGGACTCATACATGCCCTTTATGGGACTAGCGATAACAATTACTTCCGCCTCGGGACCAATATTAAAGATTGGATCCAGTTTCTTATCAGCTTGCTCAATGAGGTTCGTATATGTTTCTAGCACCTTGTTGGCCGGAACATTTCCGCCATCCTTCTCCACCCTGTCAAACAGCGCGGCCAGGCTTTCGTCCTCGGGGTAGCCCAACTCATCAAAGATATCTCGCATCTCGGTGTGGATGCGCTCAAGCTCTTGCAGCCCCAACTGTTGGATCTCGTTAGCCGTCATGTCAGTGGTATTGTGGTTACGCAATATGTAGGCGTAATACGCATCCCCGTTGGGGAACTGCCACACACCGTCATCGGTTGACCCAATGGATTCCAGGTGCTCTAGATAAAGTGCCAAATCCTGGTAAGCAGGGAGCACTACTTCATCGATGACCTCTTCAGCAGCGTCC
>WVZH01000005.1 GCA_011772595.1 Anaerolineales bacterium | reverse complement strand
CCCTTGAAGCAACCAGAGTCTGCTTACCCAAGATTTGGATAGTATCCCTCTTGAGTGTTGCTGAAGTATGAGGTAATATAAGGCATCAGCCCAATTCAGGAGGGACAAAGATGCCAGAATTTGCGCAAGTTGGTGATTTCTGTCCAAACGAAGAGTGTTTTGACTACGGTAAGCTTCAAAGCGAGCAAGCGAAAAAGAACATCAAGAAGTTTGGTAGGACCAAGGCGGGTCGCCAGCGCTATCAATGCACAACGTGTGATGGGACCTTCACTGAAACGAAAGGGACGATTTTCTATCGGCGGCGCACAGCCGAGAGTGAAATTATCGACATCTTGGCATTGGTAGCCGAGGGAAGCCGTATCAGCAGCCTGGCACGGGCTAAAGGGCATAAAAAAGACACCATCCTGGCCTGGATCAAGGCCGCTGCTGAGCATGCCGCACCCATCGAAGAGGTGTTGCTGACGAGCTATCGGTTGGAGCGGGGCCAGCTAGATGCTCTATGGTCCTATGTCGGCAACAAGGGTGAAAAAAAGCTACCCTGAGACTGAGGCGAGTGGTCAGTTCTGGCGGTCGACGATGATTGACACGGACACCCGGCTACGCGTGGCCCGGGGCATCGGCAAGACAGAGACCCAAGCCAGCATCGAAGTCTTCCAGGCCCTGAAGCGGCGTGGACACCCCGATGCGCCTCCGCCCACCGTCTCGGATGGCTGGGGCGGCATTGATGAAGCGATGGTGGAGGTCTACGGGAAAGTACCTGAGTATGGTGGCCGTGGTCGTCCTCCAACCCTTAAACGCCCTGTGCCAGGCTGGCAATATCTACAAGTGATCAAGCAGCGCAAAAATGGCCGGGTGGTCGGCACTCGCTTGCGGGTCATTTATGGCAACCCGGAAGAGGTGTTGAAACTGCTAGGCCGGAGTACTGCCTACGTCGAACGCACCCATTTGACCATGCGCCATTTCAACAGTCGCCTGGTTCGCAAGACGCTGGCCTTCTCCAAAGTGGTCGCCATGCATCGGGCTGCCGCGACCTGGGAAGACCTCTATTACAATCTAGGGCGTCCCCTCAAAACCTTGCGCTTGGAACTCTTCGATGATCCTCACCGTCGCTGGCTACCGCGAACACCCGCTATGGCAGCTGGTTTGACTGATCACGTTTGGACTGTTAAAGAACTGCTAACTATTCTACCTGTCCCCCCAGATAGCAACACTTAAGAGGGAGACCACCAAATCTCTTGGTGCCGACAAAGTAATTGATTACACTAAGGAG
>WVZH01000090.1 GCA_011772595.1 Anaerolineales bacterium | reverse complement strand
ATTAGCCGCGCGGGTGTGTTGGCTGCTGTCTTACTGATTGGCGTCTCCTGGGTTGGCCCAACGTTCTCCAGATATGAAACCCTGGCGCAAATATGGGGAGCTATCACCTCGCCTTTCCAATCTGCGCAAGATTGGATTGGTGATGCACTTGGAACCTTGCGAGGACCACTGGCTGTCATACCAGAATATTATGGCGACGAATTGACTCTCGAAGCAGGTGTTCAACCGGAAGACCTCTCTATCATGGACGTCGATCCCCAGCGATTGCCGACCGGAAGCGGTCGTTTCTATTGGCGCTCGAAAGTGTACGACCATTATGCGGATGGGAGCTGGACATCAACGGCCTCGTCTTCTGCACAGTTCGATCCTGGTGAGGGCGATCTTTCGCTCCCCCACTACGATGGGCGAGAGGTGATTGAAGTAACGGTGACGCCGAGGATCGGCGCACTCGTTTCGCTTTATCTCCCTTCACAACCGATCTGGGTGAACAGATCTGCCGAGGTCATCGGCACCATTGTCGAGGAGGAGCTGGTGGACATCGCCAGCCTGACCGCAAGTCAGGCGGTGATGCGTGGGGAGCCTTATCGTGCCCGTGCTTCTGTCGCATCGCCGAACGGTTTGCAGCTCCGCTGGTCGGGGAGCGAGTATCCTGATTGGGTGCTCGAGCGTTACTTGCAAATTTCCGATTCGATCACGCCTCGCACCCTTGAGCTGGCGCGTCGGATCACGGAGGGCCACGATACTCCCTATGATAAAGCCGTTGCCATCACAGCTTGGTTGCGTCGGAACATTGAGTACAGCCGTGTAACCCGTGCGCCTCCTCAGGACATGGAACCACTCGATTGGTTTCTCTTCGATTACAGGATTGGTTTCTGTAATTATTACGCCAGCGCGCAGGTCGTGATGCTGCGTGCGGTTGGCGTTCCATCGCGGTTGGCAGCCGGCTACGCCCGAGGGGAATACGATACGAACATCGAAATCTATAACGTCACCGCAGAAGATTCCCACTCATGGCCTGAGGTCTATTTTCCTGGCTTCGGTTGGGTGGAGTTTGAGCCTACGGTTTCCCAGGACCCTCTGAGCCGCCCCGAGCCACTCACAGACGAGGAGCTTGGCGAGTCAGAGGGAAGTGGCGAGGACGATCTAGGAGGCACGGACAACCTCGAACGTCTCGAGGATCTATTGTACCCCGAGGAGGGAGGGCCGGACCTGCTTGAGCCTGCTCAGCGATCCGTGCTTGGTCGAGTTCTAGTCGCTATCGCTGCTTCCCTCATCCTGGTGATACTCTGGATGCGGTTGGATCCCGCTGCTTGGGCAGCTGCTGGCCGGATGATCGCGCGCGGTCTGATCCGGTTAGGCGTCCAGCCCCCTCCAGCTCTGCTCACGTCACAGGATGAAGCTACGCTGACGGGGAGAATCTATCATCGCTGGAACATCTGGTTGCGACGTCTTGGTGCACCTCTCCACGCTGCTCAGACGCCCTTTGAACGCGCATCAGCATTCGCAATCTTGCTACCATCATCAGCCGCCGAAGGTTGGACGATTGTGAACGCTTACGCCCAGGAGCGGTACGGTCGCATCTCGGTGGACGAGGATGATGTGCGGCAAGCATGGCGTAGATTAAGCCCCCAAATACTTCTGGCGTGGTTGTGGCGGACCACCGAGCGCTTTAGAGAGAGCCAGGAAGCATCCTGATCTTCTTTCTTAAGTAAATACATCTTTGAAAAAAAGGCTCATCCCTCAATTTGATCCGTTTCTCCAGGGATTCGATAAAAATCGAATCCAATATTTACGACATCGACGTCGAAGGCCTACGCTATAAACCGGCTTAGGCCAAAATTCAATCTCTATCTTTGAACAATGT
>WVZH01000205.1:1900-2445 GCA_011772595.1 Anaerolineales bacterium | reverse complement strand
GGAACAGCCATGGCCAAGAAGAAGGGCAAGAAAAAGAAGAAGAAGTGATTCGATTCTTAGGATCGGCTCAATAGCAGCACCTCCCGTGATCAAACTCGTTCACTCTGCAAAGGAGGCATGGCTGTAACCCCAAGCGACAATTCCATAGATCCCAAGAGAAGGCTCTTCTTTCGGATCATAAGCCAAACCTTGCCAATTCCATTTTACGATCTGATGTTTTTGTGGAGGGACGATGCATCGGAGGGAGAAATGAACCTCGTCCTACTCGGTCCACCCGGCGCGGGAAAAAGTACTCAAGCAGACAGATTGCACGACGCGCTTCAATTACCCCACGTCGCCAGCGGAGATCTATTTCGGGAAAACATGCGCAATGAGACCGAATTAGGATTGCTCGCTAAGAAATACATTGATCGTGGCAATTTAGTACCAGACGATGTGACGATTGCCATGGTGCGAGAGCGTCTGCAAAAGCCCGATTCCGATAAAGGCGTCATACTCGATGGCTTTCCTCGGACGATCGCGCAGGCAGAAGGCCTGGATGAGAT
>WVZH01000205.1:0-1859 GCA_011772595.1 Anaerolineales bacterium | reverse complement strand
ACGTTGGATTTGCAGCCAATGCCAGACACCTTATCACATGATTTCCAATCCTCCCTCAAAAGAAGGCATATGCGATGAGTGTGGGAGCCCGCTATATCAACGGGATGACGATAAGCCAGAAACCGTGCGTGCACGTCTCAAGGTTTATCATGAGCAAACCTCACCACTCATCGAATATTATCAAGAGGCAGGTTTGCTGATCGAAGTGGACGGTTCAGGCGATATTGGCACTGTGAGTGAAGCGTTATTACTCGCAACTCAAGACCTACAAATATAAAACTCCATAGCGAAGCCGGTATCCACCCTTCACCCCTTCATGCTTCCAATGAAAATCGCCAGTTTGCACGGGAGATATGAAATTGAATCCGAAAATCGAGGCAACAACTTTCGGTGGGATCACCATCGCAGGCCGCAGGTTCAAGCACGACGTCATCATCCGGCTAGACGGCTCGATTGAAAAGAGGAAGAAAAAGCTTTCCAAGCGGGAATACGGAACCTCTCATTTGTTGTCTCGTAAAGAAGCAAAACACGTCTACGAAAAAGGTGCGGGATTGTTGGTTATTGGAACTGGCCAGTTCAATTCCCTGCGCCTTTCCGAGGAGGCGCAGAACTACTTTCGCAAGAAGAAATGCAAAACGATGTTGGCTCCAACCCCCGAAGCAATCCACACGTGGAACGATGCGGCCGGGAAAACGATTGGCCTCTTTCACGTCACTTGCTGAAGCCGGGGGTCCAGAATTCTCATGATTCTAGTTTACCCTGCGCCTAGTAAATACAAGCGTGACGAGCAGCTTTAAGAAACAAATTTCTCGCATGTATTAGGAGAGACTCTGGTAATGGGAGGTCGTGAGATGAAGCCGAAAGATCTTCCCCAGCGAATGGATAGATGGCGAATTGAAGATGGCCGGCTTGGTCCTGGATTATGCTCTCACTGCCAGAGTGTAGGACCAATGTGTCTGGATGATCTCCCAGCTCTCACCGGACAGCCGATACACCTCTGTGCAGTTCCAGCGATATGCATCTTCGGTTCCGCCATATGAGACGTGGTTAAAAGTCAGGACAGCGACGTCACCCACATGTTGCACGAGAGGATTGAGCAGTTCGTACCGTTCGATCGAAACCTTACCTCGCAGCGCATCATAGTAGCGACCTAAAGCATCGCGACCATCGATCCGCTTTTCAAGGCTTGGATCGAAGTAGACGACGTCGGGGGCACATATCTCAAGGAATCCGTCAGGATCGCCCTTGCCCCAACGATCGAGAGCGGCACACTCCATAGCGATTATCGTGTCGGTCACATCCTCGCTAGCGAGAACCGCCGGTTGGTTCATCGTTCCCTCCCTTTCTCCGAAAAGTTCCGAATCAATTGACGGTGGGATTTCATGGATCGGCAAGTTTCGAGTGAGCACATTTTGGGTCAGGTTGATGTCTGAGTGATGTTATTTGCGGGGGATACCCCATCATCTACCTCGATCTTACATCAACCCTGATAGATCCATTAGGTCGCCGGGAGCATCTTTAAGCAATTCCCCTATTTCAAATTTGTTTTTATTGGATGGATTACAGAAAGGATTTCAATGGATCGTAGGGATTATCCGTTTCTAAAGGAACCAAAGTGTGATCTCCTTCTAACACCCTCCTGACAATCCAATAACACCTTATCGCCCTTGGTCACTACGGCTCCCGCACATAGGATGTGCTTGGGAGGAGAAGCTTCGAATGTCGAGGGTGAATTTGTCATCAAGTATGTCACCAATGGATTGACTTATAGAGTTTGGGCTGAATTAATTACCATCCGCAGACCTGCCGCGTTCATAGGGCCAGCTTACGGATCAGGTCAGGATCTGTCACGTGAACTT
>WVZH01000179.1 GCA_011772595.1 Anaerolineales bacterium | reverse complement strand
TAGCCATCGGCACGCCTATCGTGACGGGGGATCATCCCCTGGAGGATTACATTGAGGCACTTGGGATGCCTGTGGACATCGTCCTAGCCATCATCGGGTTTATCATTGTCGGCGCTCCGCTCGGGATTGTGACTGGCCTATCCCGTCTCCCATCCAACCAGGAGCTCTTACCGATTCTGCTACTCGGGACATCGGCCAACATCTTCTTGCGTTTCTGGCCGCCCGCTACCATCATCTTTGTCGGCTTGCTCTGCGGTTGGATGCTGGCGGATTTCATACCTAGAGGGAGGGACGTTGCCTAGCCTCATCGATGAGTTTGCGAACTATCTGGGGATGCACGCCTGGTTTGTCGGTGGTTTAATCGGCATTGTCGCCATCTGCCTCGTTCTGGGAATCGCCATCTGGAAATTCCGCTCTTCCGGGATTATGACCACGATACTCATTCTCGGCGTGGCCGTCATCAATTGGCAACTCTTCTACTGGCCTGTATGGGCTGCCGTGGTAACCGCCATCGGATTCCTCTGGGGACTCAATAGGGGGAGATAATGGACGATACACCCTTCCTCAAGGCTTTAGTCGTCGTCGTCACCATGATCGCCATCTCCGCGCTCGCCCAAACGGACGAGAATAACCCCTTGGTCGAACTCGGAATCCCGTTTGGGATTGAGTCTTTCAATATCTACACGCTTGGCTCCCAGGCTCCGCAGCTCCCCATTATCGATCCCCCCTCCTTAGATGCTGGCGAAGGGGAGAAGCTATGCTGGATTCCGTGGTGGTGTCCAGATCTGCCCACGGATGCCGTGGCCCGGGCCATCACCTATGGCGTGACGGTCTTCTACAATTTCATCGCCTATATCCTGAACGCCGTCCTATGGGGCGGGACGGTCATTGTCCTTCTCATCCTTAACTTCCTCACATTGTTCAACTTCGCTTCGTGGGCGGTATTCCAGGGCCATGTCATCCTTTTAACGCTCGGCGTCATTCTCACCATCTTCTTAGGGGGAATCGTCTCTCTCTGGATCTATAGTAAGGTGACGGGGAGTATCCCATTCGTGGGAGGGGTATGATGAAACTGCGAGCACTCCTGATAACCATCTCCCTGGCCGTGGCCGCTCTCCACACAGTCCTCCTATCACCTACGGCCACGGCCCCCCTCCCCGCGAGCCAACCTAGCACCACGCTATTCTTCCGGGGATGGGAGCATTATTCGGATGGGACGGATCCTGGCAATTATGATGAGAATGTTTATTACAAACGTCATGCCGCCTCCACAACGGCTCTGGTAAGTGAGACGACATCCCATAGTGGTAACAATTCCTTACAAGTCACGGATGCGGCCACGGCAACCGGAGCCAATGGAGTCCTCGTCCTTCAGATAAATATGACCCAACCAGCCATCCCTCCTCAATATGCCGTATCGCTCTGGTTCAATCGTACTTCAACTGGGAGCTATACAACGGGATATGCAGGAATAGGACTGCTCGGCAATTATTCATTGGATAACGCTCAGGAATACATTTCCGCCTTCCGCATAACTGGAGATAATGCGCTTGGGGCCTGCTCAGCCGATTCCATCTGTTTCTATGATCCTGGTGCAGGCGATTATGCCGTCGTGGAGAGTTTGGTCTATGATACCTGGTATCGGGCAATGTGGGAGGTTTACTATGATGCCGGGGCGATCTACTTAGATATGTATCTGAACGCCTCCCTCGTTCTCAATCATACGCCTTTAATGAATTCAGGTTTAGGGTTACAGGGATTATTGCATGCATTTCTCATTGAGACGGATGGGATCTCGGGGCGAACTTCTAGCGTCTTCTATGATGATTTTGCTGTAATGGGCAATAAAGATGTTGTGCCAGCCGATGCCTATATCGCCCCGATCGCCGTAATGGTTCCATCCTTCAACCGGATCGACTTTAATGATTTACGTTATGTTCAATACGCGGACAACATCACGCAATATAGCTATGATGGCCCGGATGAATGGACTTCCGTTGTTGATAACCTCGTAGAATTGGGAGATCCAGGCTATGAAGACGATGAGGGGACTGGGGAAGGGACTGTCTTCTATGAGGATGGGGTCTATTACTACTATTACACGATGAGGGATGGCACATTCCCCATCGATGCAGTTGGTTTAGCCACCTCAAACGATGGGGAGAACTTCACGAAATATACTGGTAATGGCAATGGACCTACCACACGGGGAGTCGTGTTTCGTAACAATCCCGTTGCGGGGCGATGGGACAGCTATCATGTCTTCAACCCATCCTTCGTCACTTATCGGGGGGATCGCTATTGGATGATTTATACAGGGACGGACGTAGCAGCGGGAGCTGGGGAGCGCTATCGTTCCGGGTTAGCCTTCTCCTATAATCTGACGTGGTGGTATCGCTATCCTTCTAACTCATCCAATGAACCCTTCGTCTCGGCTCCCTGGGGAGATGATTGTTACGCGGATGCCTATTGGGAATCTACTGTATGGGATGAGGATGCGAATCTCTATCGTTCCTTGCTCCATTGTAAACAAACCGAGACTGGAGCTACCCGCACATTACACCAAGCCACGAGTCCCGATTTGATTACGTGGACTATTGATACGACCAGCGATGGCCGTATTTTCCCGGAGACTGTAACTCATTCTGGCTCGACCTGGGAGCGGGACGGACTCTGGTATATGTTCTATAAGAGAGCATTGAGCACGCCTCCCGTTCAGGATCACCGGACGGGTTTAGCGTTTAGTTTCGATGGAGAAACCTGGCAGAACACCAAATACGTTTTCCTCCAGCCAGCCGACATCCCCGACATCTATGTGAATACGACAAATCACGGAAGGACCCAGGCTTATCAACAATTCCTGAATGATACCATGCGTCTCTGGATCTCTGGATTCTCAACGGATGGGAATACCTATACATCCATCATCGAACGCCCCATCAACCGATTCCGCTATATCCAACTCCTTCCCAATGCCACGACGGGATATTTCACCACGCATCGACTGGCAACCATCGCACGCGGAATCACCGTGAATGTGCAGAATACGGCAACCTCCAATGTCACGGTTGAGATCTTGAACGCTGCTGGGGAAATCGTCTATGGCTCCTCCGATCCGATTACGACCTCTGGAGCTACAATCAACGTAACCTGGAGAGGGGAGACTATCATCCAAGTGCCGAGTCAATTCACAGTCCGCATCCGGCTCTCAGAAGGAGCGGAGCTATTCGACATCGGATTCTCAACGGCTAGCTTCTCTGAGGCTGCGCAGAGTTGGCTCATCGAATATGGCCCGGCCTGGCTCTCGTTCTTGATAAGTGCAGGTATCATGCTCCTCGTTTTCACTTCTTTCTACTCTGGCATCAAACATCGCCGCAAGAAGAAGGGGAAGATCTGGGCCTTCATGCCCAAGAAGTTCAGGAGGCGGTAGATGCGATGGTTCGAACCCCTCTTTCCGATGATCGGCATCTCCTTCGCATTATGGGCTATCGTCCCGGACCTCCCCACCATGTGCGCCTGGGATTGGCATCGGATGTGCGGCCTCGATGCCATCATTCGGTTCGATGTTCTCTTACCGCTTTTCTTCCCGCTGACCGCCTGGGCCTTGTATCGCACCTTCCGACGGGGGGCCAGAGATGAGAGCTGAACGACTCCTCCCAGGGATTTTCGTAACGTTCGGGCTAGCTCTGGCCCTTCTCCTCGTTCCAAGCCATCCTGCCATCATCGCATCCGCTCAACCACAGGGATGGGTCGAGGATGTCAGCAAGCGGACGCGGAACTCGAAGACATGGGCCGACTTGGACAATCCGGGCCGCTTCCGTTGGAGCGGCAGCGTCGGGAAGATCCATTGGGATGGCCCTGACTGGAAGGATGTAGACAATACCCTTCTCCCCTCGAGCGCCAACGTCCCTACACTCGGACTGGCCGACTTGGAAATGACCACGGATGATTACGAGTTCTACGCTCTCCAGACGCTCAATACCATCCCACTCTGGTTCTACCGGAACAAATCCCTCCCCGATACCTATGT
>WVZH01000529.1 GCA_011772595.1 Anaerolineales bacterium | reverse complement strand
AGTTCAACGCGGCAAGAATTCCATACGGTTTTCCTATTCCTTCATCGTGCAAGAGCCGTATGGTTTGGGACAGCGACGGGTCAACCATGGAAGCGAGTTTTTCCTCGATTTCCCGCAGCTTTTCGTTGCTCACGATTTGCTCTCCGGCAAGTGTGTAGCCCTCCACCGCGATTTCGTCCAGCTTTGTTCTCAACGCTTTCTCTGACACGCCCAGCTTTCCCGCGAGCGTACGCACCTCTATCACGTCGCCTTCCAGCTGCAGCCTTCGCAGATCCAAGCCTTGGATTTCACGGCGCAGCTGCGTTTCCTCTCGCGCTTTCAGCACCTTCCAGATCGGTCGTAGGGGCACCTTCTCCTTATAGAACGTGACCTGGCCTTTGATGCGCTTGAGTTTGTCGCAAGCCAGCTGTTCGTTGGCCGCGATGATGAGATCGACTCCGTGAAGTTGCTGCAGTTTCTTGATTTTCGTTTCCAAATACTTCTGTGTCCAGAATCCCACGATCTCCATGTACACTTTCATGCCGCGTTTTTCGAAACAGAAGTCTGGGATGAACACGTGTCGTCCGACGATTAGCGGCGCAGGCTCACGGGTTATGGTCCACCCTGAATCTAAGGCGAGAAAATCGGTGTAGAATTTCTCCTCGACGACGCTGTCGAAAGCAGGCTCTCCATGGTCTTCCGTCAACGGTGTTGGCTTGATACAGTCTCCCACCGCCGCGCTGGTTAGCCTGAGCTTGTAAAGTCTCTTGCCCGATGGACTGGTTCTGACGACGCTGCCGTTGATTTCCCACTGGTCGGCTTGAACGATGGCGGGCAGCACTTTCGCGATGCTGGTGCCGTAGCGCTGAGTGAGCTTGAACAGCGAGAGCGGACCCTCCACGGTAATCTGGAAAACGCCGTCTCGGGTCTCAGCGGCGTACATCAACCCGCGGAATTTTATCGCCCGGAGCACTTCTTTCCAGTGGTCGGACACCGTGACCTCTAGGAACGTGACTCTGAACAGAAGCGTTTGCGTGAGCGACAGGTTGTAGCATTTCAGAAGGTCGGGTGCGCTGATCGGCGTAAACGCTTTCAAGGCCAGTTCGTCGTCGAGGTCCGCGTAGAGGGATTGGTCCAGTTGCTCGGCCGTTACATTGAGCCGTGTCGCCACAGCCTGCACGATTTGCTGTCGCTGTTTCTTCGTGACCACTAAACCTCGTCGGCTGGCTTCCTCAAACACGCATCGTCGGGCCAGAGACGGATCAACTGCTGCCTCGACTTGAAAGCTGCAAAGCCGTTGTAGGAGCACCGAGAGGCCGCGCACCAGTCGGTAGTCGGATCCCGCCGTTTCGTAGGCGGCCACGCGTGCCTGCAATTCCTTTTTCCGTTTTTCAACGTGCCTGCGAAACAGCTCTAGCAACGTATCGGCGAATTTCAGGTTCTCTGGGTTGATGTCGGCGTAGACTGGCTCAATGCGTCCCTTTCTCGTACGGGCGCGTAGCAGCTCTAATGGCAACAACTTTCTGGGACTCCTAGCTTCTTCGACGCTGACTAATTCCCATCTCGCGGGTTTGGCTGGAAACGATCTCGACGAGCTTGGCTTGTTTTCCCTCTTTCTTTCTTAGCAGTCTGCCCAGTCGTTGAATGAACTCTCGGGAACTTCCGGTGCCGCTTAGGATCACGCCGAGCGTGGCATCGGGGACGTCTATGCCTTCGTCGAGGACTCGGGACGTGACGATCTTGGTGTACACGCTGGATTTGAACTTGTCGAGGATCTCGGACCGTTCGTCTTTGGAGGTTTGATGAGTGATGGCTGGGATGAGGAATTCCCGGCTGATTCGGTGCACGAGTTTGTTGTGCTGGGTGAAGATCAGAGTTTTTTCATCGATGTGGTCGGTGAGCAAGGCTCGGAGGGCGCGGAGTTTGGACGCGGTGTTCAGGGCGATGTCTAACGCCTTGTTTCTCGCGAGCAACGCGCGTCTCGCTTCCGGGTCGGTGCCTGTTCGCATGATGAACCGTTGGAAATCTCGCGCGGTGCGCAACCGCACTCGACGTCGTCTGAGATAGTTGGTGAACACGGTGTAGTTCGCGTCGTACTCCCTTTGTTCCTGAGGCGTCAGATTCACGAGT
>WVZH01000444.1 GCA_011772595.1 Anaerolineales bacterium | reverse complement strand
TCCTGATCCATGAGCTGGGCATCGTCCAGGATGATGCAGACATTGCGTCCTTGCTGGTGCTCATCGACGAGGAAATTCTCGAACTCTCGCCATTGTTTGGTCAGCCCACGGCGTCTTGGAAGGCCGAGGGAATGACAGAGATCCTGCAGCCCGGCGAACTCGGATTCATAGCTTGCTGTGTGGACAAATACGACGCGATACTCATCCGGAAGAGATCTATAGATTGATTCGAGACGCAGTGCGAGGGAGCTCTTCCCCACCCCGTAGCCGCCCTCAACGACGGCCAGCCCCCTGAATTCCTCGACCACGTCACGCGTACGCTCGAGCACCTCGCCGTGCTGAGTGGATAGATACAGGAATCGCGGGTCGGCGGAGATGGTGAAGGGCTCCTCTTGAAAGCCGAGTCTTTTGAAAAGCAGACGCCGTTCAAGCCTACGCTTTGCCATGCCTCACACACCTGTAATGGGTGAAATGAAAAGCTTCATTGACTGAACTAGAACATATGTTCTATCGTGTTCCTTGGATATACCTCCCCTCCCCATAGCTATAAGCTCTCGCCAGGCGAGGAACCGTAGACGTTTGACGTACATTCCATTAGTTGCTGCGCTTAGCAACTACAATTAATGCTCCACAAAGTATAAGGGACCGCAAGAATATTTCCATTGCGGGTTACGGGCATGTGGATCACCTCGTAGAGTCTATAACAAGTGGATATGACATGTCAAACGTACAACAGCTTCTGGTTATTGGCTGTTTGTGCTATGATTCCCACAGCAATAGGAAAGGGTGGTTGACCGGAGCGGGATATTGATGTTAAATACTGGGGATATTCAAGCCAGAATGTCCCCTGGGGGTCTTACCGTAGGGGAAACGATATGACCATTGTCATAGCAATCGCGAACGAGAAGGGCGGGGTTGGGAAGTCGACGACGGCGGTGAGCCTGGCCGCGGGGCTTTCCTTGAAACTGCGCCATAAGCAGGATCCAGCGGAGCGGGTCCTGCTCGTGGATCTGGACCCCCAGATGAACGCGCTGATGGCGATTGCCTACAGCCAGCATACCGCGGAGGCTCCAAACTCGCTGGCCGCATTGCTGGTGGAAGAGACAACCCCATCACCTCAGAGGTTGCTACGCAGGGCCAAGCACCATGCAAACCTTCATTTTATTCCCGGGAACAACCGTGCGCAGAAGGAGGCCGCACATCGAATTCGGATGCTGCCCGGCCCGGATCTCAGGTTGTCAAACGCCATCGAACCCATCCGGGACAATTACGCTTACATCATCATCGACACGCCGCCGCACGCAGGGGCGTTGTTGACCAATGCAATCATGGTCGCCACGCACGTATTGATCCCGATTGAAATGTCTTACCAGGGCGCGAGCGGTCTCGGTGCGATGCATACGACCATCCTGCAAACGATGAAAGCTTACAGACGAAGCGATCTTGAGATCGTCGGGTATCTACCCACGATGTATGAAGAGGC
>WVZH01000056.1 GCA_011772595.1 Anaerolineales bacterium | reverse complement strand
GAGGAAGTGAGCAAACTGCTGGCGGACCAGGTGGCCCTGGGTGATTGCTCACCCAGGGCTCCCACAGATCCGTACGTGCTCGCATTAGAGCATACGGTTCCTCAAATCATGGTTTCGCTGCGGACCTGAACTGCGAACGGTAGGTACGTACGGGAGCAAGCGGATAACGTCGGAGCAATGCACAGAACTTCTTCCAGGGCATCGAGCGAATGCGATTGCGGCGATTAAGCCACTTTCGCCATCGCTCCTCGACAGCCTGTTGAAAGCTGGACAAGGATCCCGAGTTTCCGGTCACTCCGTAGTACGTATAGTGTCCGCGTAACTTTTCGTTCAGTTTCTGTTGTTGTTCGCCGACCGGTAAGTGCCGATTGTGTTGACACCATTGGTCAATACTTCGCACGGCGCGGCTGAAGCGATCGGAGGCTGTCTTGAGTTTGACAACCCAGAAACCTTTCAGGGAAACGGCCCAATAGTGAGTGAATCCAAGAAGGTCAAAGGTTCCAGGACGATCGTCTGGTCCGTTACGGCCCTTGGTCTTTGAAGACGGCGGACTGAACGGCACGAGTTTCGTCTTGGTTGGGTGGACTGTCAGACCGTACTTGCCAAAGCGCTTCGGGATAACTTCCATGACACGTTGGGCATCGCGATGGTCGCGGAACCCAATCACGAAGTCATCCGCGTAGCGGATGAGGTAGGCACGGTTTCGAAGACCTGGTTTCACCTCATGTTCGAACCAAAGGTCCAGCACATAGTGCAAGAACACGTTTGAAATCAAAGGTGAAATCACACCGCCTTGGGGCGACCCGGATTCCGGGTAACTAACGTTACCATCTTCCATGACGCCCGCTTTCAGCCACTTGTCGATCAGGCGTAGCAACACGCCATCACGCACCCTCAGTTGAAGAAACTGTCGTAGGTGTTTGTGATCCAAATTATCGAAGAATTTTCGGATATCAACCTCCAACACCATGCCGCCTTTAGGCCGACAGTTCATCGTTTGGTCGCGGAAAGACTTCAACGCATCGTGTGCCGATCGTCCAGGTCGGAAGCCGTACGAACAGTCCAAGAAGTCCTGTTCATAGATCGGTTCCAACAGCATGACGACCGCCCGCTGGAGGAGCTTATCCTCCAGAGTGGGAATTCCGAGCGGACGCGTCTCCGTGGTGGAGCCGCCTTTCGGAATGTGCACTCGCCGCACGGGTGGAGCTTTGTACGTGCCGGACTTCGCGCGGTCGAGCAGGCTTTGGAGGTTGCCCTCCAGGTCCTGTTCGTATTCCTCCGCGGTCACTCCGTCCACGCCAACAGCACCGTCCTTGCGCGTGCGTCGATACGCTTCCTTTAACCAGTCGATGTCCATCAGATAGGCCAGCGAGGTGAAAGCCATCTCTGGCGACTGTTTCGCCAACGCTGCTATCCGTTTCTGTTTCGTGGACACGATTGTCGAATTTCGAGGCATTCGTCGTGTTTCTCAAAAACGGTTCCATGATTCGACGTCTCGCTTCCCTCCACTGGCTCCAACGGGGTGAAGTTCGCCAGCTTCATCGGTACTATCAAGACGCTATGACTTCCTGCTGCCCATCTCGCCGCACTTCGTTTCCTTCGCTTGGCGATACCTCGGTGTCACTCGTTGTGTTCGCTCCCTGGCGGACGAGTGCGCCGCCAAGGCCTGGAGTTGGTAACCCGGTATCTCCAGCCGGGATGTTGCCGAGGAAGCAACAGGATCTCCCAAGTTCCTGGGGAACCTCAATTGTCCGTTTGCACATGTTCCAAACCGACGCCGGCAGGACTGCTTGCACCAGACCATACGGTGCAGCAGCGTGGCCCCTGGTCATCGAAAGGCAAAGGCTCCCACGAAAGGTCTTTCGACGCTCAATAGCATGGCTTTCGGACTCGCTGTCTACGCTTCGCCAGGTTCGTTACCTCCCCCAGCGCAAGACTCGCTTCCAGTTGCTGGTCAGGCTCTACTGGACGGGCTTTCCACCCGCAAGGTTCCGATGAAAGGTTTCAGAGTTGTTGATTACATCTCATCCCCCTTTCCCAAGCTTTGCTTGGCACAATCGATGCAACCTCTGCAGGAAGCAACTCGCGCAACTCGCAGCGGTGTGCTCCCCGCGTG
>WVZH01000182.1:5069-8175 GCA_011772595.1 Anaerolineales bacterium | reverse complement strand
GCAAACGTTCGAGGCCATGGAAGGCGAGTATTTCCGTGAACGTGCGATGGACGTTGTCGATGTCGGACGCCGTCTCATTCGCGCCGTCCTCGGTCTCCCTCAACCCAGCCTCGCGTCCTTACCTCAGAACTGTATCGTCCTGGCGGACGATCTTACACCTTCCGACACTGCCAAGATGGACCGTGGAAACGTACTCGGTTTCTGTACTGCCAAAGGCGGTAAAACGGCGCACGCAGCGATCCTCGCCAGGAGTCTCGGCATCCCTGCCGTGGTGGGCGCTGGGTCTTCAGCGCTCGAGATTCATGAGGGCTGCACGCTAATTCTCGATGGTCAGACAGGAACCATCATTGTAGACCCGGAGGCAAACACCATCCAGGAGTACGAAGTGCGTAGCAAACGACTAAAGGAGTTGCACGCCCGTGCCCTGGCATCAGCCCACGAGCCTGCCACGACTCTCGATGGCCATCAGGTGGAGATCGTGGCAAATATCGGCACTGTTGAAGAAGCAGCACAGATCCTCGAATGCGGTGGTGAGGGGGTCGGCCTTCTGCGAACCGAGTTTCTCTATTTGAATCGAACGACACCTCCATCCGAAGATGAACAAACGGAAGCTTATATTGCGATCGCGAAGATGTTGGATCAGGGTCCGCTCATCATACGGACACTTGATGTCGGTGGGGACAAACCACTTCCCTACCTTCCAATCGAACCGGAGGAAAATCCGTTTTTGGGGCATCGTGGCATAAGGCTCTGCTTGGCCGAGCCGGAAATGTTCAAGATCCAGCTGCGAGCCATACTTAGGGCGGCACAAGACAGCAACATCAAGGTTATGTTTCCTATGGTGGCCCGTGTTGAAGAGGTTCGAGCTGCGAAGGTGTTGATGCAGCAAGCACGTGAAGAACTAGAGGCGCGCGGCGTCGAGTATGGTGAGCCGGAGGTCGGCATCATGATCGAAGTCCCCGCGGCGGCTGTTACCGCTGACTTGCTGACGAAGGAGGTGGACTTCTTCAGCATCGGTACCAACGATCTCACGCAGTACACTCTCGCAGTCGACCGCACCAACTCTCTGGTACAAGATATCGCGGATGCCCTACACCCAAGCGTTCTGCGAATGATCGCGGCGACAATTCGTCATGCCCATGAAGCGGGTATCTGGGTAGGACTTTGTGGTGAATTGGCCGGCGATGCCGTAGCAGCTCCTGTGCTACTTGGCCTGGGGCTGGATGAATTCAGCATGGCAACCACTTCGATCCCGTTTGTGAAAGAAGTCATTCGCAGCTGGTCGCTCGCGCAGGCACAGGCGTTAGCCCAAGAGGCCCTCAACCTCAACGACGAATTCCAGGTCCGTGAGAGGATCAAAGAATTTACAACCAATTAGCAATCTCAATCAGCTGCTTTAAAATGCTCACCTGTTCAAGCGAGTGAAACACGCCAGCGCTACAAGGCTCGGTCGTCGAAAAGGACAAGAGTACACTCGATCTTGTCGCAGTGCCGGAGTGGCCTAACGAATGTCGAAAATTGAAATCACAAGAACCTACGCCTACGTCTCAGCCGATGCATGCTTTGTTGCGGCAAAAGAGGCACTTGCGCGAGTTGACTTCGAAATCTGGAAAACCCGTCCGATCGGTTGGCTTGTCATGGCACATCTACAAACAGCAGAAGGCAAGATCAACGCCACTGTTGCGGTTCGACCAGGAACAGGTGCCGATCTGACATTCTCTCTCGTTGGGGAAACCTTAGCGGAAGATCACCTACGGTCGATCGCCGAAGAAGCTCTTACCTTCCTGGATGACTCCCTAGTCGAAGATCCATAGAACCCTTCTGGCTCCCCTGTGCGCGATGTCTCGCGTATACATTGTCCGAATCAATCCAACACTTTACAAGACGACTCCAAAATGACAAAGAAAATTTTCGAAAACATGGAAGACTTTGGAAACTTCAGCAAAGGGATCTTGGATCAACAAATCCGCGCCCTGCAAACGATAAAGGAACGCTTAGATGTACGATCCATGAAGGTGGCGCTGGATTTGATCCAGGATTGCCAGGGGATAATCCTGGTCCTGGGGTCAGGAACGTCCAGCAGTATTGCCCGTCGAATGGCGCACGTACTCACGTGTTCTGGCACGAGAGCTATCTTTCTCGATCCTGGTCAAGCGCAGCACGGATACAGCGGGATCGTGCAGGGTCAGGATCTTTTGATCTCCTTCTCACGAGGTGGAGAAACGGACGAGATCAATCACGTGCTGAGAATAGCCAAGAATCGCGGCGCCAAGATCATTGGCATCATGGAACAGCAAGAATCGACGATGGCGCGGCTTAGCGATGTGGTTCTCGCCGCGCCGATCGATCCTGAAAACGACGCCATCGGTGTTCTCCCACTAGCAAGCACCCTGGTCCATGCCGTGATTGGCGACATGCTTTGTGCGGCCGTTCTACAATCGAGAGGCTATGCCGACGATGAGTTCGCCGCCCTCCATCCGGGTGGTGCTGTAGGAAAGCGACTGAGCAACAGGCAAGAGCGAACGAGCCAGCAACAAGCAATCACCACAATGGGAAATACGTCAAAGATACACGCCTCCGACTCGAGCTCTGTGGTCGAACTGTCTGAAGTCCCGCGTGCAGATCTGCGTGATCTCCAGGGATTGATCCTCGATATGGACGGGGTCCTGTGGCGCGGGGCGGAACCCTTACCAGGTTTAAAAGAATTCTTTGCTGTGTTGGAACAACGAAAAATAAGATACGTTCTGGCGACCAACAATCCCTCTGCTCGGCCGGAGGGTTTCGCCGAGAAGGCCAGAAGCATGGGTGTCGAGGTGGATCCAGCTTCCGTGATCACCTCTGTAATAGCCACAATCCACTACCTGACGAAAACCTTTCCAATTGAAAGCCGTGTCCACGTGATCGGCCAACCGTCGATGAAAGACCAGATCGCCGAAGCCGGATTCATTTTAGCGGACGAAGATGTAGTTGCAGTCGTCGTCGCGTTGGATCGAAACCTGACGTACGAAACCATTAAACGCGGCACACTGCTCATCCGCAGTGGGGCAGCTTTCATTGGTACCAACGCAGACCCCTCCTACCCCTCAGAAGAGGGGATCGTGCCAGG
>WVZH01000182.1:4031-4995 GCA_011772595.1 Anaerolineales bacterium | reverse complement strand
GGCGATCGGTTAGAGACCGATATTGCCGGAGGTCAACGGATCGGCTTGAAGACCATACTCGTGCTAGGCGGCGTTACCCAGCTTGAAGACCTTCCAAACAGTCCGGTACAGCCCGATTGGATCTTCAAAGGAATCGAGGAGCTAACGAGCGCATTCGACGAACGCCTTTAGCAACCACCCAGGATTCGAAGTCTGGCACACTCGATGCTAGACTGCACCCAGATAGAATTGAGACACGAGGACTCAGCGTTTATCGGTAGATATAAAGGATTTAAGAACGATCTTTAAAGCATGCTATGCGCTAAACTCAGGCGGACACGCGCCTCGTCGCCGCAGACCGTAGGGCACGTACCCCCTCCTCCGTAGTGGGCGCACCCCAAATCGCTCTACCAGCTACGAGCACGGTCGCACCTGCGTTCACGACCAATCGGGCGTTGTCCTGGTTGATCCCCCCATCGACCTCGATTTCAATCGGCCTCCCGGCGACCATCTCCGCCGCTCGACGGATCTTGGTCAACACACCGGGGATGAAATGCGCTGCTGTGCCGTTCGGTTCTGCCGTCATGATATGAATGACATCGAGCGCACCAAGCACCGGATCAAGGTTACCTAGGGGCGTCGCTGCAGCGTATGCCAGACCTGCTTTTACACCGAGTTCCTTCAACAGGTACAACACTCGAAATGGGAAACGAGTCGCTTCAACCTGCACCGTGACAATATCGGCGCCGGCCCGGACAACCTGCTCCAAATACGCTTCCGGATTAACGACCTCGAGATGCACGTCGAAGGGAAGATCCGTGAGAGGTCTTAGATGATGGATGGTAGTAGGACCGAAGGTCAGGTTGGGTATGAAGACGCCGTCTTCAATGTCAAGGTGAACAATATCCGCACCTGCTCGTTCGGTTTCCTGTACCGCCCAACCCAGACGACTTTGATCGGCCGACGCAATCGAGGGAGCGATCTT
>WVZH01000182.1:0-3883 GCA_011772595.1 Anaerolineales bacterium | reverse complement strand
ATAGCGACATAGTTTTGGATTGGGAATCAATCCACCGAGTGTGCCACGTCCGTGAAATTCATACATGCCGATAGCCGGTCCCTTACCAATCGCCACGTCGGAGAGATACCGCAACTCGGGGGTATCACAAGCGATTGTGACGTCAATACAAATCGCTGCATCTGGTTTGAGAGCCTGAAAGACCGGCCAAACCCCGCGAATATTGAATTCTTCTTGTACCGAGGCCACAATATGGACTGTGCTTGCCGGTTTTTCTTCAAACAATTCGGACAGCACCTGAATCAACATCGCACAGCCAACGCGATTATCCAGCGTTTTCGCCGCGATGCGGTCCTCCGTTAGTTGGACGAAATTGTGCCGATACGTAATGCCATCCCCTACACCGATTCCCAGGGCTTCCACTTCTTCACGCGAGGTGCAACCGACATCAATGTACATTTCCAACCGACTGGGCACAACATACTTCTTCTCAGCTGGTGTGAGGTGATGGGATATCGTTCCAATCAAGCCGGGAACAACTCCGCCACTCTCAGTGTGAATATCGACCCAGGTTCCGAGTAGCGTCTTCTCCGGAATGCCACCAACACGCTCAAATCGGATAAAACCATCCCCATCAATCTTCCTGACGATGAGCCCTAGCTCGTCCATATGAGCGAAGATTAAGAAAGTGGGACGGTCGCGCATACCGCGCACGGTTGCGATGACATTGCCAAGTCGATCCACCTGCACCTCTCCGACGGTGTCTTCAAAGTGACGCCGCATCGCAGAGACCATCCTGTCTTCGCGCCCCGAGAGCGCAGGAATGGCGGTCAGTTCCTTTATCAGTTCCATGATGTTCATTGAGGATCTCCTCCTACGCCTATGATTATACTTTCCCCCATTTTAGAGGAGCAACTGAGAAGTGGCAGTTTCTCGTTAGATGATGCACGCAAGCGGATGGGAGCGGGCTTTGGGCTTGCAGGGCGGAAAAGCCGTCGCACCCACCCTACTCGTTCACTCAACCTACGACGTAGATTTCGAGACCGAGCTACGCCACCGGGAGACGCAAGAAGCCAGGCGGCTACCTGGCTTCTTCCTGGCGTTCCTGGGGGAGAATGGAACGCGATAGCTAATAGCGCACGCGGACCGGAGCAGGCCGTAATTCTTCAGATTCTGAAACCAACAGCGCAATCACCTCTGCGCAAATGAGTCTTATTCGGACGAGAACCGCTTCTTCATTCAGACTAATCCAGCGATCCAACCTCATTCCGTCGAGCACGATGCGTTCAACTCGCTTCATGTGCTGTGTCGCCGCAGAAAGCAAAAGGAGTATTTGATTTAACTCCTCCACGGGTGTATCGAGAATCCTGCGGACTTTCATCAACAACCCAACCACTTGCTCATCGCGACCCTCTGTGAGATTCACGGATTGGTCTAATGCTTGGCTGACTAGAGATCTGATCCTACCTTCCTTTATCAATCCGTACATGGCTAACGACCTTCCACCAACTCAGACCCGGTACCTCCTCCACCACACGCTCCAACCTAATTATCAACTATTATAAGACTTCTTCGACTTGCAATTTACTTTCATCTGTAACCCTTATCACAAAGCCGATCTCCTACTCATTTTGCTGACCTAGGACACCCGACCAAGCTCTTCAATGAAAGCAGCCCTCGGAGAGGATATAGAAATCAAGAATGATTTCAGCGACTCAATGGGGATTAGAGCCCATGCTTTTGAGCTGCTCAACGATTCGATCTAGATCTCTCGCCTCGAAAAGGCCTGTTCCCATAATGAGCAGGGACGCGCCAGCGTCGATCAGGGTTTTTGCATTCGAGAGCTTGACGCCACCATCCACAGCAAGAGCAACTTCGAGATCAAGTGAGTCGATCATTCCCCGAGCCGAGGTCACTCTTCCTGGAAGCTCCGAATCCATCGCTTGCCCACCGAACCCCGGTTCGACTCCGAGTAAAAGTAGGGCATCAAGAAGATGAAGGTGGACGCGAATGTCCTCTAAGAGATGCCCATGATTGATCGCCAATCCAATTCTCGCATCCTGAGAACGCACGCGTTCAATCGTCTCCATAAGCGAAGAGCAAGTATCCCATTGGAGGAAAATCAGATCCGCACCCATAGCAGAAAAGTTTGTTAGGAATTCATCCGGATTTGAGAGTTCCAGATGAACGTGAAACGGAAGATCAGTATAAGGACGCAGCGCACGCAGGTGTTGAGGCGTTAGTGCGAGGTTGGGGACGTAGTGCCCATCCATGAAGTCGAAATGAAAGGAATCGACTCCCGCCCGGACAGCACGCATGAGATCCTCTCCCATGCGTGCAAAATCCGCTGCCAGCAGGGAGGCGCTAATGTGAACCAAGATCGTTGTCCCGGGTCAGCTTCAAGAGCCAGGCTATGTTGTCCCCTAAATCTCGCATCGTCTGCATCCCTTCCTCGTCGTCCTGAACATCACCCGGCTCACGCCCGATGGCAATCGACCAATAACTAGAACCTGGCACAACGAATTCACAAACATAGAACCACATCAGTAGTTGGGCGAAGGTGAAATTATGACCTGCCCGCCGAGACACGGCTNNAGCTAACCTTACACACTGAGTTAAATAATGGCATGTCAACTGGGGGTGCACAAGAAGGAAAAAACCCAAGATCAACAAACTTGTCGAACACGGGTTCACATCAGTAGTTGGGCGAAGGTGAAATTATGACCTGCCCGCCGAGACACGGCTATCGGGCTGCCTATCTTACGGGCGAAGATGTTCCCGTGCTTTCTGGCGATATACCCCGACCTGTCCAGCAAGGCCATGGTTTCAGGAGTCGCCGACCCGAAATACGTGGGGACAGAGACAATGAGTGCATCTGAACGCTTCATGGCCTCATAAATCGGCCATAGGTCATCATCGATCGAGCAGATCTCTTCTTCTTTGCACACCCCGCAATCCGTACAGCCACGCAAATCCCTTCCAGCGAGTTGGATAAGCTCTGTCTCGATGCCATGGCCTTTGATGACATCTAAGCACTGTTGTGCGAGGATCTCACTGTTTCCACCAATCCGGGGGCTTCCGACGATGGCAAGTGCTCGCATTCTGGCCTCCTCACGCATTCCACTTCTCCTCGATAAATTCCGCGATCTGCATGGCCGCTGCCGCAGGATCATCCTGCATTGTGATTCCACGTCCGATCACGACGGCAAAGATGGGGTATTCACAAAAGAGCGGTAAGTTCGAGACGCCCAAGCCACCAGCGATCATGACATCCAATCCCAGCTTGCACAGCTCACCGACGATACGGCAATCCACTTCCGTCCATGAAGCCCCCCTGGTGACCTCTTCATCGATGCTACGGTGCACAAGCACCAGATCTACACCAATCTCTCTTAGAGCCTCACATTTGGGAATCAGGTCTTGTACACCCGTCAAATCCACGACGCAACGTCGTCCCCACTGGTCAGCTTCTCGCTGCACCTCTTTAATTGTGGCCAAGGTCGTTATACCGGAGGCGACTGTGTAATCCGCGCCGGCCTTGAAGGCCATGTCCGCCTCGAAGGCACCTACGTCTGTGGATTTCATGTCGGCAACAATGAGTTTATCCGGGTGCTGCTCACGCAGCCGGCGAACGATTTCCATTCCGACGGATTTGATGAGCGGTGTACCGGCTTCAAGGATGTCGACATACGGACCGACAGCTTGCGCGACTTCCAAAGCTTTTTCCATTTCAGCGAAATCTAGCGCCACTTGAACTTTGCAGGTCATTGATCCCTCCCACCTTGATGATTGAGGTCATTAATCCGGTCTCAATAAGATGCTATATCGCACCCATGGCCAAGTCAAGATGTCAGCAAGCAGATGGGGAGGGATGTGCCTCTCTCCTCTCGGTTTGATACAGCCT
>WVZH01000437.1 GCA_011772595.1 Anaerolineales bacterium | reverse complement strand
CCAATTTGATAGAAACAGAAGTACAGATCATACACCCCATCAGCTACTTCCTCTAATCCTACATAATCCTCATGCAGTGTATTACTGACAAAGATCTGGTTGTGAAACACCCGGATCGTTCCCGATCGACTGACACGCCTGACCAGATAGTGAGCCGGGTAGTCGTAGGTCTCGATCCGCATCGGCATCGACCTTTCAGAAGCCTGGTAGAGCTCCCCAGGCCGTTTCATCGCGATGGCTTCATGTGGGCGTACCTGGTTGAATTCTTCTCGAAACTGATCAAACTTCTTCTGTTGGGTTCGTAGACTGCTTCCCGGCGGGATGGTGGCTTCCTCCTTCAGCGTTCGGTGCATTCTCTCATGCACACCATTTTGCTGCGCCGAAGGTCCCAGGCTCGATCAGTTCCGGGTAGATCCCCAGCTTGATGAACCATACCGACAACTGCGACAGCCTCGCCAGGGCATTCGACGCAAACGGCACCCCGTTATCCGTCCGTATGCGATTGGGAAGCCCGTAGGTCTCAAAAAGTCCCCGTAAATAGGCAATCGTCTTCTCCAGTGAGATCGCCGGGTGGGCATCGATGCCCAAGATAAAGCGGGATGAGAGGTCGCTAACCGTCAGCGGAAAACAGTATTTCCCGTTCTTCAGACGAAATTGTCCCTTATAATCCGCAGCCCAAATGTCGTTTGGTCCTGCAGGTACGCTCTTGGGACAACCAGGATGTGCCCGGCGGTAACGGCGCCTGGGCTTCACCAATTCGTTTCTCTTCAGGATCAGAGCTGCCGTTGAGATCGCCGGAAGCTTTCGTTCAGGGTCTCGATAATGCATGATATCGAGCAATTTCTTTGGACCCCATTTCGGATGTGCCTTCCGTAGATCCACCAGCTCTTCGACGATTGCCTTGTCAGTCTGCCATGGACAGCTGTGTGGTCGGCGGGATAGCTCGTGAAAACCGTTGTGCCCAGACTGCTTGAAGCGGTTGATCCACTTATAGGCCGTCTTCCTGGAGATGCAGAAGCGTTCTGCCAATTCGGTTATGGAGTAATAGTTCAGCTGGTAGTCTTCGAGGAATCTCTGTCTTTGTTCAGTCACGGTAACACCTTTCCACGGCATGGGAACCACCTCCTGCATGAGAAAAGTGTTACCCATGTCTTTAGAATTTGTGTTACCTATGTCTTTAGAATTTTCTGTAACCTATGTCTTTGAATGGTTCAACCTCGAGCCTTTCGTGCCAGTTCAAGCGCGATGAGAAGCAGCCAGGCTGTCCAGAGCACATAGCTTACTGCAATGATGACGGCGATGAGCAGCGACGGGGCCA
>WVZH01000232.1:317-1260 GCA_011772595.1 Anaerolineales bacterium | reverse complement strand
TCACAGGCTTAGCGGAGAGCGAGATGCGCCATTCTCAAGACCTAAACTGATACCAAGGTGAAATCTACATGGTGTGTCTGGGCAAACAACAGGTTGGGGGAAGCCAGCAGCGCATCAGCCTGGGCTTGCAGGGTAGTTCGGCAGCGGCGCTGAACTTCCGCTGGCTGCTCGGCCAACCCCGCAAAGAAGGGTTCCAGTTTCTCCTGCACCTTGGCTGCGGTGCCAAAGCAGGTGTTGGCCGTCACTTCCTCACGTGCCCAGTCCCAAATGGCCTCGTCGGCATTGAAGTCGGGGCTGTAGGCAGGCAAGGCCACGAGCCGCAGCTTGAGATCAGGCGTAGACAGGTACTCTCGCATCTCCGGACCGCGATGTGCCGGACTGTTGTCCCAGATCACGATCAAGGGCTGGCCATGCCTCTTGCGCAGATGCTGGAGGAACGCGACCGAGGTTTCGGCCCTGCAGTTCTCGGTCACGGCCATATACTCCACCTCCCCGGTCTCCAGACAAACACCCGAATAGTAGCTGGCTTTCTCACCCAACCGGGGACTGGTCGAGTCGGCCAACGCAGGCTCGCCGCGCAGGACCCACTTAGCCCGCAGGTCGACATCGGCCCGGAAGTGTGCTTCGTCCACGAAAAAGATCTTGGCTCCGCTGGCCTCTGCCTCAGTGCGCAATACCGCATAATCGGCCACGAACGCATCCCGCTTCTCGGCATTGGCTTTCACCAGTCGCTTCTTCGGCCGCTTCAGGACAAAGCCCAAGCGATGCAGGTAGTTCAGGCAGCTACTGCGACTGAGCCGATGACTAAAACGCTGCTGGACGAACAGGCGTACCCCCTTCCAGTTCCAGTTGGCCGTGTCGATACCCGCCGCTTCCGGCGCTGCCTGGATGGCAGCTTTCAACTCCGCCTGCTGTGCCGGGCTGAGGACGGGGGGGAACCACC
>WVZH01000232.1:0-255 GCA_011772595.1 Anaerolineales bacterium | reverse complement strand
CGGACCAACCTCGGGCCAGGAGCCACATGGCGTGCCAGCGCTCGCGCTCGCGCGGCGTCGGTGCACGATACATGCGCTCCCGCACCTCACTCATATCCATCTCCCATTGCCCGAGCATCGTAGGCACATCTTTCATCGCAGAGCACCTCCACGCTGCAGTCTCGCCGACAGTATACCATAGCCGCTCTGCGGGTTTCACCTTGGCTTTAGTTTAGATGGATCGGCTCTGTCCAGACGAAGCGGTTCCAATCTCCC
>WVZH01000374.1:1425-3465 GCA_011772595.1 Anaerolineales bacterium | reverse complement strand
ATTCCGGAGGGAGGTGCTACTGAGATCCGGATCTGTATGGTGTTTGTATCAGACCTCCAGGACATTGTCACGCTCCGGCCACGATACTGACCGGCTAGAACATCCCATGACCACAACGCACGCCAAGTGTCAGTCTGGGGGGTCAATCCGATTGCTTGCCACTTCGCTAGTCGATCCCGCTTCCGCTGACCGAAGTGTGAGAGCAACAGAAAGAGCGCCATCGGCAAGATCGCAACAGCGGCAATTCCTTCGAGACATGGTATGAAGTCCTGGAGGGTCATGACTGATGCCCTCAAACTCCTGCTAGGTTGGCCACCCCTGGATCACGGTCGGCGCTGCCTAACGGCCGCGAGCTGAGCGGCCCTGAGCTTGCCGAAGGATCCGCTCCAGCGAGTGGTTGGGCGGCAACCATCTCCTGCGGCCTATCTCGCTGGATCGCACAGTTGGACTTGCTCCCAAGCTCCAGAGTGATTCCACTCGAGAATCGTTCGTTTCTTGAGCCCCCAGAGTACCGATTCCTGTGAAACGCGAAGCGCTGTGGCAGCAATCCAGGATCCTACAAACCAAGCTATGTCGCGTTGTTTGTCGTCGACTAGCTGGTCCTCGGACTTCTTGTCGTAGCCATAGTAGTCCATCCAGTCGGTCCATACCTTGTGCCGATCATATCGGTCCAGCACATTGGCGTACCAGTCGGTTGCTTTGGAACCGATGGCAAGTTGACAGATGAACTCGCCGCGGGGAGGCAGGTCGATCCTCCAGCCGTACCCGGGACGCCGCGGGAACTCCACGGCCAGGTTGTACCGCTCCGCCAGAGTCTTTATGAATTGCCCCAAAGTAGTCTGTGCCTTGGCTAGTGCGAGGCCGGCGCCGCAGCTACTGCAGAAATGGTCCCCCTCGTCGACGGGTGACTTGCACGAGGGACAAGTGTTCAATGTGAGTACTCCGATCTCCCCCAACAGCAGGTCGCGACACGGTTGCCGCCCAGCGTTTGAGCTGAGCAGCTCTGAGCGGAGCGCCGAGTGAAACGAGGCGCGTAGTCGAAGAGTCTGCTCCAGCGAATGATTGGGCGGTTCGCTGTCGGGGGGACATATAGCAGGTGATAGGAACGGCCGCCCGGGAGCGAGTGATCTGTGAGGCCAATACAAGCACTTACAACAGGATCCATTACGAGGTCAACGGGGGAGCGCTGTTGTAAGACAGATCAAGGCGATGAAGCCAATCAAGAACGCTAATAGGAAGACGCGCATTACCTGGCATTGCCGGATGAGCGCGGGGTCATTCAGTGCCTTGGCGTCAGGTTTGTCGATGAAACGGAGGATCGGGAGGACATCTCCGAAAAGGGATGGAGAGCCCATCTGCTGATAGAGGTCGTGGTGTCGAAGCTTCAGCTGGCGGGCCAAGCTCTCGAGGAGTATGAGCCAGATCATTGCTGCTACGAAAAAGACTCCTACGCAAACATCTGGCAGTGACTGGGTCATATCATTCTCCAAGTCGAGTGCGTCGACCATGGCGGCGAGGACCTGTCCATGAATCCTGAAAGGACGTTCCCAAGATTGGCAAATCCAGAGACTATTGCCGATCTTAGCGTAGCGATGGGGTGGTGAGCCGTCCAACGGTCTTGAGCTCAGCCGCCCGGCCAGCGCAAGCCTAGTATCGCGCAAGAGCTAGCCGTGCGCTGGCCGGGTCGGCTTCAGCGACTGGTTAGGCGGCATCCAGGGTATGGTATCTACCTCCAAACTCTCCACCACGGTTTTTTCTCTGAATTATCTTCAGAATTTACGTCAACCCATTCCATATTACCGCTTGAGTTTAGTTTTTTAATTACATGAAAACCATATAGACATTCAGCTTTGAAACTGCAAGTAAGCGACTTACCCGAGCCAATTGTCGCCAATTGTGTCGTCGTATCTAGGCCAATATTTGACAACGGAAGAAATAATTCCCAATCATTAGTATCGTTGCTTTCAAACGCCCAAACACCGGCCTTGACACAATAATCAAAATCGTTGCCCAAGGCCGTCAAATCTGACCAGTCCATAT
>WVZH01000374.1:0-1364 GCA_011772595.1 Anaerolineales bacterium | reverse complement strand
GTCTTTTAATTGAACGTTCAATACCAATTTCTGCCGATGTCAAGAGTACTGGATATGATATTGTCGTTTGGCTAGTAAGAGTAAGAGTGCAAGTCTTAAAGTCACTTTCACAATAGAGACTACACCACAACGCCGGGACCATGTATTTAGATGCAAACAAAATCTGCAACTCGTTGTATTCATAAACCCAATCCAGATTGTAATTTGGGTTATCTGACTGATTCTTAGCAAGGTACGACCAGTGTGCCATGGTATTCATCCGGTCTCTGGCGCCTAACTGGTGATTCTCCGGAACCCCTTCCACATATCCTCCTCTTTGGGAAAGTATGAGCGAAAGGGTTCCACTTTCTTTTCAAAATCCTATAATATGAAGAAACAATTCCGCAATATGTTTTGTGGCAGGTGCTATCAGGAATTCAGTCCCTTTCCCTCCCCAAACTAGATTACATTATTGTCGAACCGCTGATAACGTGAAACAATCTGCGGGAAGGGTCAATACCCTTCCCGCAGAAATTGTCACAGATTACTGCACGTATGGATGTTTTCAGTCGGTTCTAATCAGGGGATAGAAAAAAGGCGCTCTCAGAGCACTGCCCCCTCGACCCTCTTCGGTTCCCTGATGAATTGTTTGCCATACCTCATCAGGATCGTGGCAGCCAAAATCCATAGGACAACTGCATAGATCGCCCACCAAAAGGTTTCATTCGCCGGTGTGGTTGAAGGCCCGAGCATGATCAAAAATCCTGTTGAGCTGGCATGTGTAAGTTGGGCGAGTAGAAGGCTGCCAGTGTTGGAATATATCCAAACCAGGATGACGCGCATGGCCACCATGGCCACCATCCACATGACGACAAAACGCGGCAGCCAATAGGCACCATTCGTGTAATATGCCCCCAAGACATCCGCCGCTAAGTGCCAAACCCCATGGATGAGACCCAGGTAAATCGTGGCACGCATTGGCCCATACTTTGATTGCATTCTCGGATAGGCATACCCCATCCATCCTGTTTCTTCAATGAACCCGGCCATCAGGCCACCGATAATTCCGAATGAGAAGAAGTTCGGGGAAAAATCGGAGGAGTAGAATGCCGAAAGGCTCGACAGTACTGCCAGGATGAGGACGGGAAAGATAAGAAGTGCAGCTGCGTACCAGCCGATTCCCACTCGCCATTTGAACATCCGCGAAAAGAGATTTCGAACCCCTACCCTTCCCTCCAAAAGGTACGTCGACAGGAGCCCTGATATCAATGGTCCAGACAAGACGATCAATGCCATATTCCTGCCTTGTTCGAACGTCATCGTTTCACCACGGATGAAATATCCTCCTCCGAAAGCAATGCTACCTCCCCAACTGATGATGAAAG
>WVZH01000392.1 GCA_011772595.1 Anaerolineales bacterium | reverse complement strand
CTTCAATTATAGAGCCTGTGGGTTATCCGTCGCCTGTGCGCATGAATGGAGTGTTCTTTTCCTCGATTTTGGCGAGTAATTCCGACGTGAGTTCCGAGACGATGGAAGGTTGTGTTTCGTATAGGTCTTGCAGTTCTTCGGGGTCATTCTTGAGATTGTATAGCTCGAAAATTCCGTCGAAGCCATTGTAACCGAAGTAGTGTACCAGCTTATAACCGCCTTTGATTAACGCCACGGTCGCTTTACGAAGTGGCTGCATCTTAGGGTTGCTCTTCGCTTCCACCACAAACAGGCTGCGTTCAGAGTCTGGAGGGAGTTCTCCGTAAGGAGGTAACACCTGTCCTTCGCACCAGTCTGGGACTCGTTGTCCTGTCAGGTGGAGCAAGGTTGGCAGGATGTCTACGCAACTGGTTGATGAGTGAACGTCGTGCCGTGAGGTTTGGCCGGGTAGAGAGAGCAACAAAGGGACGCGAATAAGCGGTTGATATAGCGTGGGTGTTGTGTGCTTCCAGATCCTGCGCTCGAATATTTCGCCGTGATCAGACGTAAACACAACGATCGTGTTGTCGAATAGTCCGTTCGCCTCCAGGTGATCGTGTAGGCGTCCGAATTCTGCGTCTGCATAGGCGATGTATTCGTTGTAGTAGACGCGACGTTCATTGAGCAGGTATTGCGGGTTGTCATCCTCCGAGAAGAAGTGATCGGGTTTGGAGACCGGTTCCCAGCCGTCCCAGAAGATGTTTACGAAGTCCTGACGGGGGCTGTAGGGGTCGTGGGGGGGCATCAAGTGTAAATACGAGAGGAAGGGTTGGGGCCAAGCATGTAATTGTTCGATGATCCAATCGATCGTGTCCTCCAATGGGTAGAGCATATCGTGATACCCCGGGATCCCGCGCGGGAAAACACGTTGTAATCGACTCTTATGGAGTCGCGTTACGAGTGTCTTTATGGACCATAGGAGTGAAGATAGGAAGAGCGAATTGGAGGCCTCACCCGGTTTCTTGAGGAAACGGCGTTCACCCTGGGAGGAAATGATGAAGTCCTTCTTGAAAAGATCATCGGAGAAGTTGAAGTCCACAAGAGCGATCTCATTTGGCAAGACGAATTCATCGAGATGTTCACCAAGATGATGAAGCAAGATGTTTACCATCAGGTTATGGGAGAAGCCAATGCGGGTGTACTCTTTCTGGCCGAATTCACTGAAAACGTTCCTCAAGATGAAGCTATCCAGGACAGTCGCATGGTGACTGAAGGCGCGATGCGTCCAGGGGTACGTCCCGGTCAAAATCGAGGCTGTGCCTGGTGTGGTGTAGTTCCCTGCGGCGTAATGATTGTGGTAGACCGTGGCATGCTCGGCGAACCTGGCGAGATTGGGCATGGTCTCGCGGTGAAAGCCGTAGAGGGAAATATCGAGGGCAGATAGGGCGTCGAAGACCAGGATGAGGACGTTTGGCGTGTTTGGGTCTCCCTTCGCACCATTTGGGCGGGACTTCGTAGCTGCGAGCCTATTTGCAGCCAGCGGTAGAATTGGTGCCAGTTTGAGGAATCCACGACGACTTAGCTTAGAACTCATACGAGACTCACACATTCCGGGCGATCACGATGATCAACCCTACGAAATCGAAGAGAACATATAGCACTGTCAAAACGGCAAAACGCTCCGCCAATGAGCGCGTGAGAACCGCGATCTTGGAAAACTTTGGGATCGTCAACACTGTCAACCCTAGTATCATGAGGAAACTCACCAGCAGCAAACGCTTGGGGAGATATTGGAGGATGAAGTGTTGAAAGATCCCCGCCATGATAGCAAGTTCGATCAGCATCACGGAACTTAGCGGTACGAAGGTGTATGGAACCCAGCGTTTGGGGAGCACCATCCCAACTACCAGGACAATGACGAAAACGATCATTGTTTCGAAGAGTGCAAAGGTCAGAGTGTAGGCCACACTTCCGATAATTTCGACAGTCTTCATGTAGTGTAGCCAAGAGGGGACATCTCGTAACATGTTGACGATGGTCCAGAGATGGATGGGAAAGGCGCAAAACACGAAGATCTGCATCAGATCCTTGGTCGAGAAGCGGTTTCTAAAGGTAGCCAAGATCTTTCAACCTCTCTTCAAGGATCTCTCGATCTTCGTCGCTGTATGTAGGCGGTTGGGTAGGGGGTATGGCTTTCGGCGTGAGGGTATCTCCGATTGTTAATTCAGGAATGTCAGTGTAGGAGGGATGCGGTAAATCTTCGAGACTTACGTTGGAGAAGATCACACCTTGGACCAGATCGGGGTCGATGCAATGATCGGCGCCCCAGTGATCTGTATTCACCTCCAGCGCCTCGGTTCCCCATCCACCCAAACCCGTCTGCCCCGAAGCTCGATACCCTGCATTGAATCCCACCACCAGATCCGGAGCATACGGGGTCAGGGGTCCATGAAACGCCTCCTCGCGGAGCCAAACGTTGCGCACCACTTTGCGTTTGTCGGGGCCTTCCCAATGGAGTAATGCTTCTTTAATCTCGTTGGCCAGAGATATCCCCTCGTGCTCGTCGACGACGCCTTCACTTTCGCGACCCTTCATGTTGAGGTAAATGCTGGACAACCCTACGGCGTAAGCACGAGTCCTAGACCAATCGACATGGTCGAGAGTACCCTGATTTTCAGCTCCATGGGTTACCAGAAATCCACTTTCAATCAACCAGCGATTTAGATGAACCTTATAGTTGAATTCGGAGAAACCATGATCGGAGACAATGAGTAGTCGGGTGTCTTGGTGACCATGTTGATGGATTTCTTCCTCGATGCGACCGGACAGGCTGTCGAGTTGTGTGTACCATTTTTCCAGGATGTCTGGTCGGTCGCGCCAGAACATGTGTTGAACCCGGTCGAGCGAGTCGAAAACGATCGCCAGCATCCCTTCTTGGAAGGATTGAATCTGATTCATCAGTACGCGTTCACGAACGGAGAGGATATCATCACACAATTGAAGGAAATGACTGTCTTCCATGAAGCCTTCGTCGAGTCCCGTTGTGTCCTGTGGCCATCCGAGCGTATGGAAGGGCCCGAGATCTCTCCATAACTGCTTCCCCAAGCTGTTTGGGTTAGCGTACGGCCATGAGGCGTGCAGGGGATGGATCTGCAACGGGAGGAAATACAAACCTGGGCCGAAGGTGTTCTCGGTGAGCAGGACCTGCGTGATCGCGTGAACGGAAACGCCGAGTTGCATTTTGAACGGGATTTCGAGAAAGGAACTCCATTGTCCCTTCTCGAGTGGGATTTCCTGCTTGCCCAACGTGAGTCGTGCTTCCTTCTCGTTGATCCAATCAAGCTCGAATGCTTCTGCGGCCTGTATCGCCTCTCCCTTCTTCATTTTTCTGAGCGGACCCTTAAGCAGTCCTCGCGCCTTATGTTTGCCTAGTTGCTCGAGATGTTCTACGTTCGTCTTGTAGCCTTCGCCTGAGGCGTTCGGATCGAGGGAGAAATAGGTTCCCACGCCTAACCTCCCCAGTATGTCGGGTGTTCCGAGGCCTGGAATGGTGTGTACGGGAGACTCTCTACGCGCCGGGAAGGTCGCCGGCCACCAGAGCGTTGTGGCGGGATACCCGTTTTCGACGCTCTGATCAAAGATGGTGTGGGCGTTATGCGGAGAGGCGAATTGAATGCCGAAGATCGCCTTCTTTGTGGGCAACAGGGACACGTGAAGTGTATAGTCAGCCGGATTGCGATGGACAAAATCAAATAGACCGTGCGTTCCGGGATTCAATCCTGTCGCGATACTCGTCCAGGAGACTTCACTTTGAGCAGGATTGGAGACACTCAAGCGAGCGTATCCATTGCGCGTCACATACTT
>WVZH01000048.1:957-1292 GCA_011772595.1 Anaerolineales bacterium | reverse complement strand
GGGTGACGTGGGGGTCTGTACTCCACTTGAGGTATGCCCCTGCCCTCGATGTGAGTCATGACCTCTCTGAACATTTCGATGTCACGATTATTGAAGGCCGGGCCAAAGAGCTGGAGCCCAACAAAGCTTATCGCGTCGCCTCCGGCGCCGCATGCGTGACAGTAGAAAACGCCCTGATTGGGATCGACGCGCAAGTTGGGGCTCTTACGGTCGTCGTGGAAAGGGCAAAGCACGAAGAAAGGTCGCCCTGTGTGCCTCGGTAGAGTCACACCAGCGTCCTTGAGAGTGGCCAATAGATCGGGTTTCTCGTCCATCGTTCGCCTACCTCCCATTGT
>WVZH01000048.1:0-888 GCA_011772595.1 Anaerolineales bacterium | reverse complement strand
GTGAGGATCAGCTGATCCTTGGCCCTCGTCATCCCCACGAAGGCAAGATTCTGTTCTTCACGAATATCGGAACCATCGAGCGGCAGCAATCCATCCTGAAAGCCCGGCACGATCACGGCGGTCCACTCGCGCCCCTTCGACGAATGCAAGGTGGACAACTGAACCCCCTCAGCCTCACGAGGCCGTCGAACCTCCGAATCGAGGTATTCAACAAACTCCTCAAGCGTGCCGAATTCCTCGCTTGCATCTACCAGATCTCCAACGGATCCTGCGGCCTGGAAGTCGCCTTCGCTGGTGAGGTAGCTGGGTATCTCACTCAGTTCTATGACCCGGCTGACTGTTTCCAGCAGCGGCAATCCCGACCCGACGATCTCCTCAAAGTGCTCCCTGAGATCAAGAATTCTGAGAACTCGTCGGATAACCTGGTCCCGGTACTGCTTGGGATTAGCAAGGGCTTTGAATAGGTGATCCCACTGAAGGTATTCGTCCCCACGCAATGCATGACGCGTTCGGACACCGATGCCCTGTGGAGGGAAGTTCACGATCGCCTCCAGAACGGTATCATCCATTGGTTCCAGAGCAAGCAGAAGGTATCCGAGCACAGCCTGTGTCTCTTCTCTGTGAAAGAGACTCCGCCTTCCGCTTACAAGCTGAAATGGGATATCACGTGTCCGCAGCGCCATCTGGATATTGTTCAACATCGTGTGGACTCTGGCGAGAACGGCGATCTTGCTCGCCTCGATTCCCACCGATAACCACTCTCCGATTTGTCTGCCGATGAAATCGGCCTCCATTTCCGGATTCAAGGCATCCACCGCTAAAACTGGAATTCCCAGGGATGCCCTGACAGCCTCCATCGAAGCTTCGCCCACGCCGGCGAGCGGGGCA
>WVZH01000459.1 GCA_011772595.1 Anaerolineales bacterium | reverse complement strand
TTTTTGACGAGCTGGGAATGCCAATACATTAGACTCGTTGCACAATAATGGTATCAATGCCTTGAACAAGCATATCCCCATCAATTGGATGAGATAGGCTTATGCCGCGATTGGTGGATTGAGGCGGCGGTCGATGCGGTGGTTGATGATACCAACTACAGATCGAAAAGCATCATCATGCACTTCGACGGTATGTCGGAACTGATGGGCTAATACCTTGAAATGCTTCATATGGCTCAGCGTATTCTCAACCACAATGCGTACACTGGAAAACTCACGATTGGCCAGCTTGTGATCAGGGGTCAAGGGATGATTTCGTCTGGCCTTATGGGGTGTGCCGATATTCCGCTCCGGATAGTAGTTTTGCAGGCCATCAAAGCCCGCATCACCGATGACGGTCACATCCTCTGGAGTCTCGTCGATTACCTGCGACTCCACCACGTGTTTCAAGTCGTGCTTAGACCCCGGTGTGGAATGGCTTACATCCCGAATCCGACCCCGCTCGTTGACAACGATAGCCGTTTTGCGGGTATGCGCCTTTTTCCCTGGCCTGTCAGCCAGGACAGGCTTACCCGAATAGTGACATCTTTGACGTTCATCGTCGCCAGGACGTTGGACACGCTGCTCAGTGGTATCCACGATGGCCAAAAGGTCTGGATATTCGCGCAAAGCTTGCTCGACATTCTTGCCTTGGCCCCGTTTGGGGGGGTCGGGCCAGCCCAGCGTCTCATCTCCCAATGCGCGCAGCACCTTCAACAAGCGGCGACAGTTCCGGCTCACGGTGGCTTTGTCCACGCCAAAGAAGAAACCCATCGCTTCCGTATTCAGATACAAGCGCAACCAGCAGGTGACCATGACTAATTGGTCTTTCAATTTCAGCGCGTACTTCCGCCCTCCGCCAATCGCGCGTTTCCGATTGGGGCGCCCCAAGCGCTGGCGCTCATGCTCAACCCAGGCCGGAGCAAATCTCTGGTACAACTGCTCAAATTCTTCGATGCTCAGTCCAGTTATGCTCTTAAACACGCGTGGCTTTTTGACAAGCTTCTCATAGCTGATCATGCTCAACCCTCCACCCAATCGCTCTCAAGCTGATCAGCCTCGAGTTTATCATCATAGGTTCCTATTGTGCAACAACTCTAATATCTTTGCTGCGCAACTCAGTTCCTGGGTAGAGC
>WVZH01000184.1:249-1338 GCA_011772595.1 Anaerolineales bacterium | reverse complement strand
AGCGACCGAGCTTTTCCTTACGCCCAAGTCTCTGAGCCAGTTTGATACCTCTATCTACAGCCACCCAGCACATGACTTTGGAGTGAACGAAATGGAACGGACCTCCCCTTACTTCCCAGATGCCACTGTCTGGTTCTGACCATAGTTCACAGGCAGCATCAACAAACGTCTCCAGCAGTATCCAGTCCTTACTACTTATGTAACCACCGATATTTACATAGTTATATGCTGCTTCGAGAACTTCACCAAAGATATCCAGCTGGCGCTGGTTATAAGCAGCATTACCGATTCGTACGGGCCGGGACTTCCGGTAGCCCTCCAAGTGATCCAGGATTCGTTCATCAAGAGGATCCTTAAAATCAATATCGTAGAGAATCTGTGCTTTAGGGCCACATCTATCGCATACGTTGAGTAACCATTTCATAAAGCCGATAGCTTCTTCTTTATGTCCCAACGAGGAAAAAGCGTTGAGGGTAAGAGATGCATCCCGGAGCCAGGTAAAGCGGTAGTCCCAGTTTCTTTCGCCACCGATTTCCTCCGGGAGGGAGGTTGTAGGAGCGGCGACAATCGCTCCTGTCGGTGAGTATACCAGCAGATGTAAGGCCAGATAAGAGCGCACTATATAGTCTCGATAGGGGCCTGAAAAAACGCAGCCTTCTGCCTGTTGCTGCCAGTATGCTTTTGTCCGGGAAAGCTTGTTCAGTGAGTTCCTGATAATTCCCGTAAGCGGTTTGTTCGAATTGTACCTTAATACGAAGACAGCTTTGTCTCCTCGTTTAAGATTAATGGTTGCCTTGGCCTTGTCTCCGAGAGTGGTAAATTGGACGGACGACGATAGTGATATAGGAGCTTCACCATTTGTGACCACTACACCATTCTTTGTGATGGTGAAAGAGGGATTAGCCGTAGCGTATACCGGTTTCGGCTTAAACGTCACCGTGAGGTCGACTTTGCCATTATTACACTCAACTATGCGATGGACTTCATCGAATTGCACGTGTTTGCCATCAGCTCGCTGGTAACATGGCATAAAGTCTGTTACGGTTACCGCTCCAGTCTCAGTTTTAAATACCGTCTGCAACACGTTGG
>WVZH01000184.1:0-152 GCA_011772595.1 Anaerolineales bacterium | reverse complement strand
TGGGCGAATCGAATCTGGGAAGACAGCACCAGTCAATGGAACCATCCCTAGCTACTAGTGCTGCTGAAACCATGTTCCCGATGATGCCGTAGTCGCTGATCGGTTTATATACCAAACCTGGCACACTCCTTCATCTCTGTTCCTGTGTTGAC
>WVZH01000194.1 GCA_011772595.1 Anaerolineales bacterium | reverse complement strand
AGTACATGTCTGGCTTTCTTCGCCCAGTCCGTGAACTCACGCAGGCTTCGCCCCAGCTTCTTGCGGCTGGTGCGACGCTTCACCTTGAAGTACCCCTCCTTTGTCTTCCCGCAGTAATGCGTGAAGCCCAGGAAGGTAAACTCCTTCGGCTTCTCACCCCGCTTGTACGCGTCCTCGCGGGCGAATCGCCCGAATTCGATGCAGCGTGTCTTCTCCTTCGCCAGTTGCAGCCCGAATCCTTCGAGTCGGTCCCCAAGGCGTTGTCGAAAACTCTCCGCATCGTCCTTGTACTGAAAGCAGGCCAGAAAATCGTCGGCAAAACGAAAGTAATACGCTTCGCCGCGGCACTGCTTGCTTACCCGCCGGCTGAACCACAGGTCCAGCACATAGTGCAGGTAGATGTTCGACAGCAGCGGGGAAAGAATCGATCCTTGCGGGGTGCCTTCCTCACTGGCATGCACAAGACCGTCTTCCATGATGCCGCTTTTCAGCATCCGGATGATCAGCCTGATCACACGCTCATCCCCGATCCGATGCCGCAGAAATTTGACCATCCACTCTTGGTTGAGCTTGTCAAAGAAGGCTTTGATGTCGGCCTCTACCACGTGGTTGACCTTCTTCTGCTGGATCGTCCGCCCCAGGGCATCCAGGCATTTGTGCTGGTTGCGCCCCGGTCGGTATCCATAGCTGCTGTCCTCGAATACGGCCTCGTAGATAGGCTCAAGGGTCCGTCTGGTCGCTTCCTCCACGATCTTGTCTTCAAAACAGCTTATTCCCAGCGGCCTGCCCTTCTCACTGCCAGGCTTCGGTTCGGTATGTAGCTGCGCCGTTTCGGCTCCGGACGGTAGCCCATCCGCTTGAGCCTCCCCGACAGGTCCCGAAGGTTCTCTTCGAGGTTCTTGCCGTATTCCTCCTTGGTTACGCCATCCACTCCGGTCGCCTTATCGGCGTCCAGTGCGTCGTAGCAGGCTCGCAAATTGTCCACATCGCAGATGTGGTGATACAGACTGGTGAATACCAGACCCGGCTCCTTGCGAGCCCTCTCTCCTATCCGTGTCAGATCCGTTGCCACTGCAATTCCACTCCTTGCA
>WVZH01000060.1:924-1534 GCA_011772595.1 Anaerolineales bacterium | reverse complement strand
ATTGACCCCAAATGGGTTACAGATCCGGCTAAAGCACTACGGACAGCAATGCGGCGTACCGGTGACAGCCCAGCGCCTCAGGCACACCTTCGGGCGTCCGTTCGGGCGTCTGGTTAATGCGTCATAGGACGCTACCCGTCACCAGGAACGGGTCTCCTCACCCTGGCGGTTCAGAGTGCCAAGCCGCTCTGGGCTGGTCAGCTTCCAGGGGACATGAGCGAGTCGTGAGGGGGAGACCGACCCCCAAAAGGCGAACGTTCAGGATGGATGGAAAGGGTTAGCCGGTTATTGGCGAAGGCGAGACATGACCAAGTCGCGGCTGGCATACGCGGTCTATGATGCCAGGAGGACTGTAAAACGGTGAGCGAAAGTTACCGTTGAACCCTGAGCAAACGTTAGGTAGGTTCGAGCGTCTGGAAGTGCGAAGAACCCGATCCTCAAGCTCTCGTCAGAGAGAACGTGTTTGGAAGCCAACCCGACCCCATTCCAGTAACCAGATAGCTACCGGAGAACCACCTGACCCTCCTCACTATGAGGCGGCTGGCTTGGGCAGTATCGGGCACAGGTGGGGCAGACTGGCCGTAGTAGTCGGTGGGTTCACATCCACTCA
>WVZH01000060.1:0-884 GCA_011772595.1 Anaerolineales bacterium | reverse complement strand
GACCTTATGGTTGATGTTATCCGAGAACTTGGACATCTGGAGAAATTGGCAAAGGAGGATCCCAAGAAACGTTTCTATCGTCTGTACCGCCTGCTGCGCCAGGAGCAATTCCTGGTGCACGCCAGAGAATGTATCGCAGGCAACAAAGGGGCTCATACCCCCGGCGTAGATGGACAAAACATAGATGACATCACTCCCAGAGAGATTACCAAGCTTAGCCAGGAGTTGACCAACGCTAGGTACCGCCCCAAACCTGTTCAACGATGCTACATACCCAAGCGAAACGGGAAGTTACGTCCTCTGGGGATGCCCACCAGCCGCGACAAAGTGGTTCAGTCCGGGGTAGCGCTCATCTTGAACGCAATTTATGAACCCCTGTTTCGCAACTGCTCACACGGGTTCCGGCCGAAACGTAGCCCCATCACGGCTATACGTCATGTGAGTAATGCCTATCGTGCCGGAGCGACGTGGATCATCGAAGGCGATATAACCGACTGTTTTGGAAGTATCCCGCACCATGTGATCCTCAATTGTCTGCGGAAACGCATTCGGGACGAGCGGTTCATTGACCTGATCCGCAAAATGCTCCAGGCCGGGGTGATGGAAGATGGCAACTGCACAGCGAGCTACTCAGGGACACCCCAAGGTGGGGTCGCCAGTCCCATCTTATCCAATGTCGTTCTGCATGAATTGGACTATTGGATGGAAATGCAGATGGCGGCAAACCCACCGGCGGAAAGCGTCGAAGATAGGAACGCTCGCAGCAACCCAGAGTATATGCGGTTGCATTCTCGTATCAATAGCATTCGCCGTTACCTGGAGGGGAAAGAGACAATACCCAAACACACGACGGAAGAAAAACTCCGTCAAGAGTTGCGTGAGAA
>WVZH01000152.1:5351-5585 GCA_011772595.1 Anaerolineales bacterium | reverse complement strand
CCCTGATCGTGGGACCCTGCGGTATCCCCTCTTGCGAATTGTCAGATCAAGCAACTACTTGCAGGACCTCGTTCTCTAGTCCTCTTGGATTTTCCTTTAATCAAATCCTGTCAAGCTGAGCCGTTCACCAGGAACCATAATCATACAACAACTTCCCACAAATTGTCATGCGTACCGGGTCTGTCCTTCACAGGTAACACGTGGAGACGGACTCAGGAATGGATTCGTCTTCGT
>WVZH01000152.1:617-5333 GCA_011772595.1 Anaerolineales bacterium | reverse complement strand
TATCCAGATATTCGAATACGACAATGATGCAGACTGCCGGAAACTCGACCACCACTCCCGGGCGCAAAGGGGCTAAATCCACAAACCGTGCGATGCTCATTCAGGCTTCTGACCGATGATCAGTGCGTAGCCGGCGTGTTGCTTGAGCAATCTAGTAACTTGCTCATCGATCTTACGCGCTTCCCTTAGTCGCGCATCACGAAGCAAACTTGACACCAGCTTAGGGTAATCTCGTAGCATGAACGACACCACCCCTCGAAACCCTACCCCCTGAAAAGGCTTCGGCGTCTCTTCGCCCCATTCTTCGATCATATGGAGAACTTGCAGACCCGACTCTTCGAACAGGCGGCGCAAGGTCTCCGGAGTGAAATGTCTGTAGAACGCAGGATGTCGCTCCACGAGCGAAATCAATTCCGGCGGTGCGGAAGGATCGATCGTCGCCTCGTTGGCCGCGATACGCCCCCCCGGTCTAAGAACACGCACCATTTCCTTAAAAGCCGCCTTCACGTCACCGGGCAACGGTACCAAGACAGATTCAATAATGATCACGTCAAATGACCCGTCTTCGAAAGGAAGCTCAAACACATCAGCGGTCCGGAAGGTGACCTGATCCGTCAGCCCGAGTCTTCTCGCCCGATCTTTGGCCTTCTCAATCATGACTTCTGAGATGTCAATGCCTGTAACGTATGCGTCATAGCGTTCGGCGATGATGCAGGCCGTGTTGCCCACTCCGCAACCAACGTCGAGAACCTGACTGCCCGGATCCAACTGGCACATCTCGAGTAGCCTATCCGTCGCCTCTTGGCCTCCTTGATGGATGAAGGTTAACACCTCCCCCAGCTGACCGACAAAATCGTACCACTCTCGCGTTCCAATGGGTTTCTTGCTTGATATGTCCTGCCCCGGCATCTCTCACTCTCCAATCAAAGAATTCCGTTCCGCCACGCTTTAATCCCGCGTCTGTCGAACGTTTCTTTAGCTTGATCCAACATGTGATGTTCACGATACCACGTTGCGAACCCAACACAACGGATTCGCGTTCCGACCTGTTCGCTCAGGATCGCTCACAGCTTTCGGGCGACGAAAAGGCCGTACCCCAGGTATTCGTCCAAGTTTTCGGGAATCACGCGGTCCTGTTGGATCTCTCGCACGAAGGACCTGTAGTCGGGATCACGGATGTACAAACCAATCTGGCGCAAAACTACAACCAAATATCCGCCGCACCCGTAGCGTTGCAGCATGCCTCGCAATTCAGTGCGGATATCGTAAGCATGTACTTGGGACACATCGAGGGACAAATCGGCGCCCTCCATGAGCGCTCCCCAATCCCCCACCGTGCGCGTATGTGCGCCGCCGCTGAGTTCTCGCGACATCCAGGCTTCGATCTCCGGCGGCGGCGTCTTCAACCAGACCGTTTCGTTGAGACCTAAAACACCGCCATGCTTGAGCACACGTGCGTATTCATGGATTGCCTTAGCATGGTCGGGTGCGAAGACGGTGATGGATTCCCCGAATACGACGTCAAACTTTTTGTCTCCGAACGGCAAGTCGGTAATGTCTCCAACGCGAAACTCAGTTCGGTCTGACACTCGATGCTTACGGGCGCGCGCCTCCGCGAAAGCAAGCATACCGGGCCTTAGATCCACACCCACCACGCGGCAGCCACAACGCTTCACCAGCAAAACCGAGGTTTGCCCTACGCCGCAGCCCACCTCCAAAACCTCATGCGCGGCTTCGATCCCGCAAAGGCGGATCAATGTCTCGGTAGCGGCTAAACCGCCCATGTGTTTCGTGAGCCCCACCTGCGCCTGATAATCGAAAACGGTTGTTTTGGACATAGTTCCTCCCTGCGATTTCAACGCAAGTTACCAGGACCCGAGGTCCCTGTGTATGCCTTCTTCTTAGCACAATTCTCTACCGCTTGCCTGACAACGACACGCGCGTATCTGCCTTGGGGCTGACGCTTTCCCACTAAGTGACTTCATGATGGCGTCAAGTGAGTTAAACAAAGCGAACGAACGATCCCCAAATCTCTTGGATCTTGAAAACCCTTCCTTCTCACAATTGGAGGAAAACTCTCCATAAAAGTACTCATCTGCAATTATCTCTTCATTCTGGCGCCAGGATACCGTAACAACGAACCAGGAACATTGTCACCACAATCCCAAGACCACTGTGAGATATACTTACGATAGACACCCCGTAGGTAAATCGTGACGTCCCACAGAAAGTAGGACAGAATGCCCAATATTCGAGAAATGAGGCGCATGATGCGTAAAGCAAGAGCGTGGCAGAGACATCACGATGCCGCGGCGCCAAAACGAGGGGATTTCGCGCCAGATTTCGAATTGCGCGACGTGGAGGGCGAGAAACGGATTCGGCTTTCTGAATTCCGAGGCTCCAAGCCCGTCGCACTCATCTTCGGCAGTTTTACCTGACCACCGTTCGCCGACGGGACCGTGAGTCTCCATGATCTTTACGAGAAATATCACGACCAGATCCAATTCACGGTCATCTACATTCGCGAAGCGCATCCAAAGGATGGTTGGTGGTTCGGAAGTGGTCTGCCAAGTTTGTGGCTGAGATTATCCAGGTCCAAGGCCTCAACTGACTTAGAAGATCCCAAGACACTCGAAGAACGTCGCTCAGCAGCCAGACAGTGTGAAGCAGCCCTAAAGTATGGGATTCGAACGTACGTTGATGAAATGGACGATCGTGTCAGCAAAGCCTATGCCGCCATGCCCACGCGCATATACCTGATCGGCGTGGATGGGCGGGTGGAATATGCCGGGGGGTTAGGTCCCTGGGGATTCAAACCCACGGAATTGGAAACCGCCATTGAAGAATACCTAATGCGAGTAGATCGAAGAATTCCCGAACTTGTTCATGAACATCGATAACTTCTTGTAAGACATCAAGTCATCAGCGGAATGCTCGTGAGGACTCATCGAGTCGAGCCATGTCCTGATCCGAAAGTTTGAAACGCATCGCCCCAGCGCTATCCTCGGCCTGATTTACTCCGGAGGCACCTGGGATAGCGACCACTGTTTCACCCTGGAAGTTAACCAACCAATTCAAAGCGACCTGTGCAGGTGTAGCATCATAGTTTGCAGCCACGTTCTCCAGCGTTTCAATCAAGGGACGGCTGCGCTCGATACTGCGACGCAGCATCATCCTACGCGCGAACGGTGCCTGATCGATAAGCTCGGGATGCTTGTGGAATTTTCCCGAAAGGATCCCCATCGCCAACGGCGACCATGCGACGATCGTCACCCCCAAGTCTTTCGCTGCCTCCAAGACGCCGTTGGTCTCGACCTTTCGATGAAGCAAGCTGTACTGCACTTGATTAACCGCTAGCGGCAGCCCGCGTCTTTCCAAAGTCGCATGGGCGCGGCGCATCCGCTCTATGTTGAAGTTGCTCACACCGACCGACCGGATTTTCCCGGCCTCCACCAGATCGGCCATGACATCCATCTCGACCTCTGGCGACGAAAAGCCCCAGGGTTGATGCACCATATAAAGGTCGATGGAGTACCCATCCAAGAAGCGAATTCGTTCATAGATCGAGCGGGGGATGTTTCCCGCCGTCCTAAAGATCGGGAACCATTTGGTTGCCACAACCACATCCTCGTCTTCCACCGCTGCGGCCTTCAACCCATTGGCCAGCCCCCGTTCCGAGCGGCCTCGGCCGTACATCTCAGCGGTGTCGAACCAGTTAATCCCACCATCGAGCGCGGCTTTGACGATCGCATCCATTTGCTCCTGAGAAAGATCAGGAAACATCATCCCGAATACCCCGCCGGCTCCTGAGAACTGCATCACACCCAAGCCGATCGGTGTGACCTCCAAGTCCGTCTGCCCGAGGCGTCGTTTCTGATTGCCATTACCCTCTGTCATCTCACCAACCCACCTTTGCCGATCGATTTCATTCCTATATATCCTATCCGATTTTCAAATACATTGCCCATCCTTGAAGGTTGGTCGCTTAACACTTTACACGCGGATGAATGGTAAGAGGCGCAGAACATTAATCTTAGAAACGTGAGGGGATGGAAGGAGGTGGAACAGATGACTGGTTAATCATGAAGCCCAAGGATAACGATTAAAAATCAATCATGAAGGAAAGAACTTCTCCCTGCTGAATAATCACGGAAACTTTGAGGTTTGGCGAAGCGCGTTATCTCTCTATTTGCACAGGGAAAAATGATCGCCAATCGTCTGTGATCGCAATCTTCCTACCAGGCCGTCGATTAACAAACCGACCCAAATTCAATTCGTTTCGGAAGAGATCGCTGGTAAATATTCCTTGAGTAGATCTTTTAGATCCTGCATCGTGAACGGCTTTGCCAGGAACCCATCAGCGCCGGCCCGCCGTGCGGCCTCTTGATCATCAGGTGTCGCTTTTGCACTCACGATAAGAATGGGAATTCTGCCTGGACCTGAATGGGAACGAAGCCAACGCAGAAGCGACAAGCCGTCAACCTCAGGCATCATCACGTCCAAAAGGATTAAATTGGGATTGCCCTGCTGCAAGACGTACATGGCTTCCATTGCATTGGAAGCCGTGATGACTTCGAGGCCCATGGGGGTGATGGCCTCTTTGATGACTTTGGCATACGCTGTTTCATCGTCGACGAGAAGAACGACTGGCTTCGACATTGAGCTCCCTTTCCGTCACCTGAACTGCGCCTGGTTTGCTTAAGCATAACGCCATAC
>WVZH01000152.1:0-550 GCA_011772595.1 Anaerolineales bacterium | reverse complement strand
CATCCCATTGTTTGTCATCGCGAGCCCGTAAGGGCGACGCGATCCCCAAACCGCGAGATGGGGATTGCCACGGCCAGGAGTTCACCCTGAGCTTGACGAAGGGGGCCTCGCAATGACGTGTGAACTTGAGGGAATTGCTTCCCCTCGACTTCGCTCCCTAGCCCGGCCAGGACAGGAGGGACAGGCGTCGCGGCGTTTGTCCTGAGCTTTACGAAATGCTCCTCGCAAAGACACGTTCACATTTAATTCCGTACCACAGCGGAGTTTATCCCAAGCCAAGCCGAGTGGCTCAGGATGAAGTCCAAGAAAAGCCTCCTTCCCGGAAGTCTCATCTCGGAAGTTGGGGATTGCTTCGTCGCTTCGCTCCTCGCAAAGACATTCAGAGTCTATTTCATTCCGAAACGTAACGGAGACATAGCCGAGGGGGTGTGGGGGACGAGCTATGGTCCCCCGAACGGGGGGTGAGAGAAAAGGAGATCATTCTCCCTCAAACAGCCAAGTCCACAACGGAGACATAGCCGAGGGGGTGTGGGGGACGAGCTATGGTCCC
>WVZH01000082.1 GCA_011772595.1 Anaerolineales bacterium | reverse complement strand
ATTGTCGCCCCAACGACCCTCGTTCACATCACCGCCAAACAAGAGGCGGACGGTCTTTTGGACAGGAGGATTTGGGACGGCACGTTCCTGCGCCACTGGAGAAGCAATCTCCAAGCTTGCGAGCACAGGCGTTGGCATGGCAGTAACCTCAACCCCATCCCAGATGGATACAGGGACCTGTGATGTCGGTGATGCTAGGGGAGCCTGTTGCGCACTAGCTTTTGAGAGTGTTGCAAAGGGTAGAAAAGAGGTGGTCACAATGAACGCGAAAACTAAACACAAACCAAACCCCCTCCACATATACAACCTCTTCTGTCTCTTCGAAAACTCAGGTTTCACCTGCTTGACCACCAGCTCCATAATCTTGGCGCGAGGTAACATCCACAAAAATCTGCGGTCCAATCGGACCTCGAGTGGTGCGATCTCGTGTGTACAATATTGAACCATTCATGCCCAGAGTTTTTCTACAGGAAATATTTCCCACATTAGAGCCAGTCGGGGATGGGCCCCAAAAGATACATGCTCAATGTTCGAAGTAGATAGACCTTCCGATCTACCCCCCTTGCTACTTCAAATGCTATACTGCGAGGAAAAGGAATTGATGGATGAACATGGTTTCGAAAACAGGAGTTGTACTCTCCATAGACCTGGCACATAAACACTATAGAGATCTCGGCATGGTCTACATCCCTGCACGCGGACGCAAAGTACGTGTATTAAAACCGGAATCGCTGGGATTAAGCGGCAGCCCAAAACCTAAGACACTGGCATCAGCGCTGGCCTCGTTTTGCGATGATGAGGGTGTCCGCGCGTTGCTCCTGGATGGTCCACAAGGCTGGCGCTTTCCGGATTCACAGATTGAACACATGCGATTGTCGGAGCGGGTATTGAACACACCTGGGAAAACCGGGAATCCCGGGAGTGTTAAACCTCGAACTTACCTAGGATATATCCAGTTCAGCATCGATCTTTTTAGTTCGCTTCGACTTGACCATGGCTGGGAACTCCTAACCCGGGATTGGCCGGAACGTGCTGAAACACGCTGGCTTATCGAGTCTTTCCCAAGCGCTGCGTGGCGTACACTCGGTCTAAATAAATTACCAGCAAAGTCGAAAACCACGACTGCGCAGCTGGAAGCTTGGTCACGCGATCTAGAACTTATTACAGGTATGAATCTCCCCCCGCAGCTTACCCATGACGAATTACAAGCCGCAGTTGTCTTGCCTGTTGGACGAGCGATCGTGAAGAATCAGCCAGGCAAAGTTCTTCTCTCAGGTGCGGATCCCATCATCACAAATCAGGGGATCGTATTAGAAGGTTGGATTCCCTGTCCTCTCAACCGATAAAGATATGATAGAGCATCCCACGCCGCGGCTGCGTCATGGCATAGGTGGAATCCAAGAGAAGAATGAAAACAACTCCAAACGGTATGAACCCAAGCGCCACTGTGCATCCAGTACTTTTAAACCCTGACCATCGGGTCGGAAGTTACGCATTGATTGTTCGCTTAGACGTGACCACAAGCTTGCTGGTGGGACGGCTCGGTCTCCATCGATTGCTCTCGGGCTTCTACGTCTACGTTGGAAGCGCCTTGGGCCCAGGAGGATTGCGTGCACGGCTTCAACGCCA
>WVZH01000400.1:1507-1660 GCA_011772595.1 Anaerolineales bacterium | reverse complement strand
GCAGTCCGAGACGCCGCTGGACGAATCCTTCTATGAGGCCGCCTGTTGTCAAGCTCCTTTTCGATTTTACATGTTGGTTACTCCTTCAGTTGTCAATCGAGCTAGCGGCTTCCTTAAACGTGAGGCCTGTATTTGCCTCGAACGAACTTCTAT
>WVZH01000400.1:969-1426 GCA_011772595.1 Anaerolineales bacterium | reverse complement strand
CCTGTATTTGCCTCGAACGAACTTCTATCCGTGCTGGTCTTCTTTTGCCAGACACCTAATGCTGTATTCGCCCACAGGCGATTCGGGAAGCGCCGGGGTGAGCGGCCCCATCTAACTGGCGGTTCCTCAACGGAGACCAAGCAATCTTGTACGGGCAGCTCACACCAGCTCGAAAGGTTACACTCGTAGATTCCGGTTGTGCCCTCATGAGTCTGTTAGCCCTCTATGCCTTCAGCTCGGCCCCCTCGGGAATCACACCGTGCTCCAGGTATCGCCACAGATCAACAAGCAGCTTCCGCGCTAACGCCACAATCCCTATCCGCCTGAGCCGAGGGCTGCCATTGCCGAAACGTTCCTCATACCACCGACTGAGTTTACTCCCGGGTTGCCACCGAAGCCAGGCCCAGGCAATCTGAATCGCCATCGACCGAATGTAACGATTGCCCGCCTTGCTGAT
>WVZH01000400.1:0-925 GCA_011772595.1 Anaerolineales bacterium | reverse complement strand
TCAATCTGCCCCTTAACCATCTCAAGCCGCTCGTACTCCCGCACAAGACGCCTCTTCAATCCCAAAGGCAGCGGCCTCCCATCCCAGAGCCGCTTGGTCTCCAATCGATCCAAAAAGCCTCGGCCCACCCTCATCCGAACCCCATAGCTCGCCAAAAGCCCCTTGATCCGGTTGATATGCCGAGTGCGCTCGCCTCTCAAAGCCAGCAAGTCCCGATGAAGCTGACGGCCGTCCTCCTGCTCCAGCGTCGGTACCCTCACCACACTCCAGACCTTCCTCTCCCCATTGTCATACCTCATGAGCATCGAAACCAGCTTCCCAAGGTCCATCCTGTCCGTCTTGGCCCGCTTCGCCCTCCGATTCACCTCGATGCTTGACGAATCCACAACCAGGTTCCTCACCCCCAGACCAACCAAATACCGGTGCAACCAAAAACCGTCCCGCCCTGCCTCGTAACAACTCAATACCCGAGCTTCACCAGATAAACCAAAACGCCTCTTGGCCCGCTCAATCTCTCGCCTCACACCAGAAAGATCCCCCGCCAAAACACTCCTCTGTCGAGGCCTCTGACCAAATCCAACAGAAAACCCCAACTTCCATTCCTCGCTGCCCAATTCAAAAGCAAGGTACAAATCCGCCTGATTCCTGGTATACTCTCTCTTGTGGGCTGTTAGCTGGTTCATAGCTCCCTCCTTTTGGTTGTGGTTTAAAGGAGCTTACCACTAACGGCCCACATTGCCTATCGCCTTAGCCCTACATAGCATCTAACTGAGGTATTGAAATCTACCGAGCCTCGATAGAGTCAATATTTCAGACGCTAATCAATACTTTTCGCCTGTCTCCCTATGATCGATATCATCTTGAAATCTTGAAACAGAGGATCGAGATCAAAGGCATGCAGTGCAATGTGCATGATGAACGGACA
>WVZH01000013.1:318-2938 GCA_011772595.1 Anaerolineales bacterium | reverse complement strand
GAGTTTTCTCTCGATCATAGCGAATACGCTGCTCAGCGGATATCGATTTCGGGCTGAACCATATTCAATGGTCCGTCGCCGAAAAGAGCCCCGGTCACACTGTCGATGATCATGTTGACGAGCGGCAGGGTCATCAGTCCGAAAACAAAGATGACCACACCGCCCGCCAGGTTCAACAATTCGAGGGACACCCTTCCTGTTGCTCCGAACTGCTGTGCGGCTTGAGCTCCCAGCCCGGATTTCACAGAACCAACCGCGAAGACAATGAACATCAAGGAATAGGCAACCCTTACGAACATCTTTGCCAACCTCCCGAAGATGTCCAGGAGCTTGATTGCAGCTTCGTCTGCGGGGTCTTCAGGCTCCGCATGTGCCACTGCGATCGGTGACAGATTCATCAAGATCATGGCTGCCAGGATCAGTACAGTACACGCTTTCCCTGCCCAATAAGCGATGTTGTCCAGTGTTGTGAGCACGTTTTCGTAATCAAAACCTTGCCTGGAGATCATTGTTCACGCTCCTGAGAAACCTTCAAATTGCATGTTTGTTCTCCAAACCCATTTCATCGAAAGACAACATGCAGAACGCTATTGGCGATGAACACCGAAGACAGTGTCAATAGCCCTCCCGCAGCAATCATTCCGAACTTTGCAACCATTCGTGCCATCCCTGCCGGCATGCCGGCGGATTGAGCGAGCTGAATCCCGGCGCCCGAATACACTGCACTGACGGTCAGAAAGGTGCCGGCGCCGCCGATGGCTAGATAGACCAGCATCTTGGCCAGATGTTCCCAGACGGCGTAGACCTCTGCACCAGTGTCAGCAACATCCGTTGAGGAGAAGCCAGCGCCGTAAAAGTAGGGGGCCAACGCCTCCGTGATCGGTTTCCAGGAAACAGCCACCGACAGCAGGATGACCATGGCGATCCCTTGCTGGAGAGCACGTGCGTGTCCTATTACGTCACCGGTTGCGGAGGAAAGTTGTGCTTGTGCTAGGTTAAGTACCAGCCCAACAAAAAAATAGATACCCCCCAGAGCGACAAATACCGTGACCAGTTCTGCGACCGTCCCCTGGAATTGTTCCATTCGTTGTTGTACCCTCGAATCCTACGAGTATTCCTACCATTCGCTATCCACCCCGACAGCCACTCGCGCATGTGATATCGCGTTCGCCGAGAGGGTGTTGTAGCCAAGATAGCCTCCGAAAAGTGTCTTTCCTGTGCCTGTTACGATCACCGTGACCCTGGAGCCGTCCACGTCAATTGCGGACAATCCGTAGGTCATCCAGTCGTCGTCTGGATCCCTAGCCTGAAGTGTGGTGATGGCATCATTAGCCCTAACCGTTGCCCAATATTCGTTGAGGACAAAGTTCTGGTGGTAACCTGCTTGCTCCATGTCAAGCGCCCCTGCCGCAGCCAAAGCGGCAGAGTCGGCGGCAATACGCACCTGGTTCTTTAGAGCCAACAACCTCCCCATGTCAGTCACGATGAAGAGGCAGATGATGAACACTGGGAAAAGCACCACGAAAGCCAGAACCATTTGCCCTTTTTGAGCCCTTTCACTGCGAAGTAAGGTAACCAACTCCATCTTTATTACTCTCTGGCCGAGTTGAAGGGCCCGTAGAAGAAGAACGCAGTCCCTCGGGGCACGCGGCCCGAAGCGTTTCCTCCCATAATCTCAAGCGCCTTGTTGAAGGGAATATCTCCCGGTGCGATCCAGATTACGACGGATGTGCCCCCTTTTCGCCAATATTTATTTGGGAAGTGAGGTTCAATATCACCAACTGTGTCACCCCACATTTCTTTCATACCCAAAGGACTGTGAAGTGTGGCTGTTCTGGCGTCAGGGTTTCCTGCGATTCCAAAGCTGATCTTAGGCCCACTAGCGTCAGGCTTGTTGAAAGCATTCCACACCGCCCATCCGTAGGCCGCGTTTTGGGCCGATAGCCTTGCGTAGCTCCACCAACCTGCGAAACCGACGAGTGCGATCAATACGAGGATGAACGGAACGATGATAAGGAACTCAAGCGTGGCTTGACCTTTTTCGCTAGCTCGGTCTCTTCTGTGACTCATTTTCTTTTAGTCCCCATTGAACTCCCAGTCGGGGTAATAGGTGGATCCTTGCACAGGGATACTCCAGTTGAGACCAAATGGAGTCCATGGAACAGAGACGTTTCCTTTAACAGTGAATCTCTTTCCATGGAAGTAGTAATAATCGTAATCAGCGATCTCGACTGTCCAAGTTACGTTCTCGGACGCATTCTTTCCATTGCTTGATACAAAAAGAACGCCTGCTCCAGGTTGCGCCGCCTCTCTTGCAGCCCCCTCTAGGGAGATAGCCGAAGAGAGGTTGTGGCCGTGCCAGACAGCTGCGACAGCCATCGCCAGAAACAGTAGCCCGATAAAAAGTGGCATTACGATTAGGATTTCGAGGGTGACCTGACCCTTCTCGCTGTCAGCTCTTAGTCTTTGAAGCACACGCATACCAATCTCTCTCAGGGCTCACCTGCTTAGGCCGGGAGATGGGACCCTGTGGTGGAGTTGAATGAGCACGACGCTCTATGGATGTCTCCCGCGCGTTGCATGTTGATCGAGGAGCTAATTGGTTATTACTTTCTCTACT
>WVZH01000013.1:0-292 GCA_011772595.1 Anaerolineales bacterium | reverse complement strand
ACGGCTACGGCGATGAGAACAATGAGAGCTGCAATCGCGACCCACTCGAGGGTGTCCTGCCCTTCTTGATCTCCAAGAATGCCCTGTAACAACAGATCTTTCATCGTCAGCCTCCTCTTTTCCTGTAACTCGCTCAGGGAATTCCATAAGAGCGGCGTTCTTCCTGACTGTAGCATAAGAGCGGCTCTTTACGCGTTTGTTAGGCGTTTGGATTTATTCTTTTTATTATCTTGCTTAGGGTCTATTTGTGAGGGTCCACAAAGCCTGGAGTTCAGGGTCCGTGTCATCGTTA
>WVZH01000318.1:32915-41890 GCA_011772595.1 Anaerolineales bacterium | reverse complement strand
CGTCCCACATTCCATCTTTCAACATCAGGTAGCCAAGGCGGGCCATGTCACGCGGCCTCATGTGAAGACCACCATCCGTGTGGTCGTGGCTTTGGTCTGCTTTAGACCAGAAGAGACTGCCAAAGCCTGGCGGGTTGAAGAGGTACTGCCCGTTGAATGAGAGCACGCTCTGATCGGTCGCTTGGATAGGATCGCAATATTTTTTCCTGATCAATGAATTTACGCATTAACTTGCTGAAACCGCTCGGGAATTTCAGCGACCGGTTTCTATGCTCCCACGTGAATCTGTTCCGAACCTCAACCCTCCTAAAATCAAGGGAAAATACGGTATGCAAAGATTACTTATTCAAGGACCTTTTTAAATCTATTGAATTTATCCAGAAGGAGCCTCGTTAGCTCTTCATTAATGCTGGAAAATAAAAGACCCATTCCAAGTTTCGCAAATGGGTCTTTTTCAATCGCTAGTGCAATCAATGATTATCGTGGCACATCCGAAACCTGATTGCTTTCTGGGCTCTCGGTATCAACGCCAACATCATACGTGCCATTTCCATTGCAATCTTCCCAGGCAGTGACCACATAAGTATAGGTTACGCGGCTGGTGAGACCGGTATCTTTATAGGAAAGCGTCTCTACCGGCACATCGGCAACCAACTGCAATTTACCGGATTGGACATAGTAAATGCGATAACCACCGCCAGGGGCAGGAGTGCCTTCATCCCAACTTAGTGTGATGGCTTTTTTGGCGCGTTTGCTGGTCAAGTTCTGTGGTGCACCGGGCGCCTCGCAAGCAGGCATGGGTGGGCTTCCCCAGGTGGCGGTCGCCATGACGTGGGGTTCAGCCATCCCAGTGTTCAACCATGCATCCAGCATATTGATCCCTTCCTGACCCAAGAAAGCGTTCTGACCATTGTTGGCCAGGTACAGGAACTGGATATATTCCCAACTGGTTGGTTGATATAGCAGATTGATCTCTGCGTATACTGCACCAGCAGGTACGTTGAGCGTAACTTCATCCCAGTAGTTGTAGATGCTGCCTGGGCTACCTCCACCATATTGGTTTGCCGGAACCGGGAGCGCATTGCGTTTGCGAGCCTCATCGTACGCAAAGCCGTAGGGTGGAATGCGATTGTCCTTGACCACAGCGTTGTTGAGCACGAAGTGGAAGGTCTCAGCATATGGTCCGGGTGCTCCTGCGGCAAGATTGGCGAGGGTCAGGGTGACCTCACCAGTTTCGCGATCAAAACTGAGCGGCATGGCCTGATCATAACCCAAGGATAGCAATGCAGCTGCCCATTCTTGCGTCATTCCGTAGTGGGCTTCGTATACTTTTGTGTTGGGATCGTGCAGATCCAGAATGGTTCTGACATCGGTAGGTTGCCCGTTGATCAGCACGGAAAGGGTGCCGTAAGCGCCATCTTCACGCATCAAGATGTCACTACCGTCATACCACTTGATATTCAGCCACATTCGCCGTCCTTCTGGATAGCCGGAGATCAACTTGTGTCCGGTTAGGTTCGTGATCGTGAGCGTATTGCCTGTGACTTCAAGTGCTGCCGCCAGATCGAGTTGCTGGCGAGCGCGATCTTTCCCAGCGATAAGGGCATCAATTTGCACCGTTGTCAGTCCGCCGCCCAATCGCAAGGTGCCTGCTGTTTCTTGATACAGGATGGCATCTGTTATCCAGTAGTTGCCTCCAGTCAGATCGTGCAGAGGTAAGTCGGTGCGAATGGGTGCACCTTTCTTGTCGCAGCCCGGTCCAGTGGTGGCACGCATATGGCAGGTTTGGCAAGTGAAGTAACGCGGCGTGCCGTCAGCATAGTCTCCTCCTAAAGCACCGACCGATGCGATTGCTCCGGCTTTAAGGTCGGACGGTAGTGAGTCATACGCAGACACCAGGAAATTTGAAAGCGCACCCGAGTAGAACTCGCTATACGTGCGCTCTACAATCCCGTATTGGTAGGGGAAGTTGTTGAACGCGGCTTTGTCTTCAACTGGCCCTCCCAGAACGTCGCTGTGGATGACCGGATCGCCAGTGGGTTGTGTTCCGTTGTTAGGCGCGAGATCGCCGACCACCGGGTTGGATACGTCGTGGCAAGAGCCACAAAAGTCTTTTGAACGATGGAAGCTGGATTGGAGAAACTGATGACGGGCAATCGGATCGGCATACGGTCCAATTTTTTCAGATCCTCCCCAAAGCGAGAGCATACCCGAACCATAGTAGCCATCTACTCCATCATTGGCCACAAAGGGTGGATTCATCACGCCGAGATGCTCGGTATTACTTGGGTTGGTCATCTTGTGGCAAGTGTCGCAATCAACACCATCTGAATCGCCTGCAAATAATCCGCTTCCATCCGTGGGAGTTGAGCGGCCAGTATACCAACCCCCAGCGCTGTGGCAGCGAATGCACAAATCCCCGGCACCATCGAAATCCTGTTCAGCAATTGCCAGCGTGGCCCAAAAGATGGGGTCACGTCCGGCATTACCCATCATGCTGCCACGCCAGTTGAACGCTGGCTCGACGGCCGTGTTGTAGCCACCATGACAGTTATCGCACTTATCTGGAGAGTCCAGATTGCCCACCTCATCAGGTTGTGTACCTGGTTGCTGGATGTCCGTAGGCACAACATCCGCAGCCAAAACAATGCTTGCAAAAAAAACGATTACCACAAGGGTAATCGTAATCCCTATACGTTTCATATCCCCTCCCCCGCTCAAAACGAGCCTTTCAATCCGAGATGCCCATATACAGTATAGAGATTTATGCATCTCAATTCAAGATACAAGAGTTCTATTTTAGGGCAATACATTAATTATCTACTTTAAATATAGGGAAATAGGGGGAAGATATTCCTAAACGAACCGTACTTTTTATGGAATATCGACAAACTTATTACCACACAACTACAACATCTCTCAAGAGATCATGTCGATTATTCCTCACCAATCAAAACGCAAACCAGCCAGAAACTTCTCCGAGTATCACCTCATCTGCGTTGTAGTAAATCAGCGACATGTCTAACAAATCTAGGACAGTGAGAAACCAGTGAAAAACCTCCATGGATGGCTCGTATAAGCTTTCCTCGAAAGTCCATGGATGTTTATCATCGGTCCAGCGATTGTAAACGCTTTCGCAGATGTCATCCTCGACGACGGCACGCCCCGCTCGATGGATCGAACCGGCTTCTTCGGAATGTGCGTATCCGGCCTCTACTCCACGATCATCCAATCGCTGCCGCTGCGGCCGAAGACCTCCGGTGAATACATCTCTTCCGCCTTAGCAGGCGGAACGACGAAGGTGCCTGGTGTCGTTGCGCGTGCAACGTAGGTGTACTCGTACACCCCATCCCACAGCAACGGCGTGAACGCCTCGGCCCGTTCGTCGCGCATGTTCTGGTGTGTGTACCAGGTCCACCACCACCACCATCCGTAGCGGTAATCCGAGCTGCTGGGGTCCTGGGGGACGCTGCCGGAGACCGCCAGCGCCGGATTCACGATCTCTAACCCGGCTGGCAGCGGGTCGACCAAGGCCACATGATAGCGACGATTATCGGCGACCATCGTTAGCCGCACTCGCACCCTTGTCCCGGCTTTGACGTGCCAGATACCGTCATCATCCCGGGTCACGTCTTCGGAATCATCCACCGCTTCGTAGACCCGCTGGACGACGAAGCCCATGTCGAGAGGATCGAGGGAAAGGTCGGTGGGGGCGTATCGCAAGCCCAGCCGGTAGTAGAGCCGACCGGGACCGTCCTTGCTCAAAATCAGGTCTTGTGTCTCGCCGCCTCCCAGAGACTCGTCCACAAGGTACAGCATAGGGATCTTGGTCTCGTGCCGCTCGGTGGTGCGTCCGACGTATTCATGGCTGCCGGCATAGGTATCACCTAGCCAGATACGGGCGACGAAGTCCGGGGTTTGTGCCTCGAAGGTGTTGAAGTAGCGGTCGAGCGCCAGCAAGACAAATACGTTCTCCTGTGTGTTGCCCCAATGTCCCTTCTTGCGATGTGCCATCAGCCCGTTGACCAGCTTGGGTATCAGGTCGCTCTGCGGGTTATCGAGAATCAAAGTGTCCAGAAGAATGCCGTCTGTGCGCCGATTGGAACTGAGCAGCAGGTAGGTCTGGTCGTGATAGTGGGTGGTGAAATTGGCCGCTCCGGCAGTCTCCACCACGCGGTTGTTGATGTGCAGGCGGATGGCCGCCAACTCCTCGCCTGAATTGGGATCGTCCACCAGCGATTGCCAGATCCAGCCTACGGCGTCGAGGGACAGCTCCTCCAGCCCGGCTTCATGCAGGAGATTGCGGGCTTTTTCAGGATCCCGATCGCCCATCAAGGTGCGCACGTAGAGCGCATAGGCGCTGAGTGTCTGGCGGGTGCGCAAGCTATACCAATAAGGGAAGTGGCTCTCGATATCCCGCAAGTAGTAGAGCAGGCGCTCTTGCATGTCCGCGGGCACTTCGAAGCCCTTCAATTTGGCTCGCTGTAAGGCATGCGCCACGTGGATGGTGTTGAAGGGGATCGAGTCTTGACCGCGTCGCCAGTAGGGGAAACCCCCGTCCCAGTTTTGTAAACCGCTCAGCCGCTCGATGTCCCGCCGAACCGCGGCCTCCATGGCCTCAGGGGAGGGTAGTCCCTCGGCTTCGAATGCTGTGAGCACGTCACGTAAGGCTGCGACGCCCAAGATGCGTGAAGCCAACTGCTCCGAGCACTCGTAAGGATACGAGAACAAGTAGATTACGGCATCAGTGAGCGCTTGCAACGCGGTGGAGGAGGTGTTGATCTCCAGGCCGCCATACTGTGGGAAGACATCCCCAGGCGCTGCGACCGGTTGCGCTACGGCCCCTTCGTCAATCACGCCGTAGGTGGCAAAAGCCTCTGTCGTCGCCGGTGTGTAAACGGGTAGATCCACAGTGGCTGCGTCGGCGTACTTACCCGAAACCGCTGCAATCTGGAAGCGAGCTGTGCCTGCCATTTCCGTCCTCGCTGGGAAACGCACTTCGATCCTGTCACGTTTGGGCACGGTAACCCGCAGACCAGGATCGCCGGTGATCTCAATGTTGGTGGTCTGAAGGACCACATCGACAGTCATGGGATCGTCGGTCTGGTTCTGCAACACGACCGGTAGCTCGAACTTGTCACCGAAATTGAGGAAGCGGGGTGCTGAAGGTCGCACCATGAGCGGCAGCCGGGCGGTCAGATTGGCCTCGGCGGAGCCGAATTGATCCCCCCCTGCGTCTACAGCGACCACCATGATCCGATAGCGTGTCAGGTTATCGGGTAGCCTGACCTCCACGTGGGCTTCCCCGTTTGAATCGGTGCGTGCCTCCGGGGCGAAGGTGGCCAGTGGATTGAAGTCCATGCGCACGCGGATGGGTTCCGGTCCGGTATCGGTGACTGCCTTGGCTTCGTCCATAGCGCCTTCCATGGGCGCGGCTGCGGGGGCTTCCATGGCCTCCGCCTCAACCAGCTCTCTTCCAGCAACCAGGGTGGGCTGAACCTGTAACTCGCCACCCGCCTCGGTAAGCGCCAGCGGATCGACCAGAATGATACTGGCGCGACCGTAGCGACTACCGAGATCGGACGAGCGATGTCGGTAGAAGATCGAAACGGGATCGGCGAGCTGGTAGTTGGTCAGTGCCAGAATGGCTTCATCGACCACGACCACGGCAAGTTCAGCGTTAGACACCGGCTGGCCATCAGCATCCTTTAGGATGACATCAACCGTTGTTTCCCCACCGGGTTCCAGCTCTGTTTCACGAGACGTCACCTTGAGCGAAAGGGTGCGCTGAAGTGGAGGGATACTGAGATTGAGTTGACCGCTGGCATAGGCGGGTCGTGGAGGCACATCGGGGACGACCTGGCCCTCGTCATCCGTGCGCGGCGCAGAACCCACGACGTCTACCTGGACATTCAGGTTGGGGATGTGTTTCTCTTCGATGGGCACTTGCAAGGTGATGGTACCCTGCGCAATGTCGAAACGTTCTGTATAGAGGATGCCGCTGCGGCTGACGGTCAATAGACCTTCCGCGGGAGCGAAAGGAGATTGCACGAGGATCTCGGCCACATCACCCGGCTGGTAGGTTTCCTTATCCGGTATCAGCGTGACTGTCTCTTGTTCAACCTCCCGGGAAGGAGGCTGTTGTCCTCCACTGACCCAACGAGTGAACTTGCTCTGGTTCTGGCGACCCATCTCGTCCGTGATCACCGCCGTGATCTGGTAGCGACCCCCTATGAGGGTCTCGAAGGTGCAGGTCACTGGATCGGCTTTCGAGCCCACGGTGCATTCCTGCACTTCCACTTCCACCTGGCGCCAGGCCCCATCCTGGTATTTCCATTCCATGCGGGCTGCGGTTACGTAGATCGGCCGGTCGCTTACGGCGTTGCCATCCAGATCGGTGACGATCAGCTCGATCTCTAGCGGGGTACCACGCTCGACGAAATAGCGTTCGCTGCGCAGGCCTACGTAGAGATTTGCGGGATGCACCAGCAGGCTGGTGGATCCCGCCCAAGCCTGGCGGTTGACGTCGAACACGGTGGCCTCGGCCAGTATGCTGAACGGCCTGGGAACAGCGATTGCGTCGAAATCCATGCGTAGATAATGGTTGCCTGAGGCATCCGTAACTCCAGTGTAGGTTTCAACCTGCGTCTCTTCATAGGTGTGCTCGTAATACCACCACCAGGGTGTCCAGCTGCCGAAGGTGAAACCTGGCCAATTGGGGGGTTGATAGTTGCTGGGGGAGGAGGTTACATTCCAGGTTACGTCGGCGTTGGTCAGAGGGTCGCCGGCATAGTATTTCGCTTCCACAGCCACAACAGCGTGATCTCCGACGAAGTAGGGCCCCGTCGTCACGTTGCGAGCCGACACTTCGAATTCGGGGCGCCGGAATTCTTGAATCTGGAAGCTATGATAATACTGGGTGCTGGTCAGCCCACTGAGGTTGCCTTCGGCGTTCAGAATGAGTTGAGCGTAGCCCAGGTTGGCGTTCTCGGGCAAGGTAAAGGCGAAATCAAAACCGCCCAATGCGTTGACCTCAGCGTTACCGCTGCCAATCTCATTGCCCTGTGCGCCGATGATTTGGTAGCGCACCGCGGTCACCTGAGGGCCAACCAGTCCTACGTCGCCATCCTGGCCGGCGCCTACGCGGCGAAGCCACCCTTTAATGTGTACCTCTTCGTCGGGACGGTACATCTTGCGGTCGTCGAACACATACCAGCGCAGCTCGTCGTAGAGGGTTCTTCGATGCCAGCCACTATCACTCCAGTAGTACGTCGCATGGGGCAGCATGGCTTCATCTTCCCCCTGGCGCGCTACCAGGTAGGCTACGCCTGATGCGGGGATGTCGAACCTGGCGATGCCATCTGGCCCGGTGACTTTATCGACACCGTCTGGCCCGGACCCAAGGGTCACGCCTGACAGCGGCGAGCCGTCCTGCAGTGCGCTGGCCCAAACCACCATTTCGCTGTGATCGACGAAGGCATCCACGCCGATCTGTGTCACTTGAACCCAGGCGTGCACGGTTTCCCAGTAGCGCTCTTCCTGCAGCAAGCTGCGTGGTGGCTTGACGATAGCGACGAAATGGCCGTAGTCGCCGTCCATTAGATCGCTCAAGTCAATACCTACTTCTGTGAGTTTGTCGTTGGGGAGCTCAAGACGTTTCGTCTCATCCAGAACGAGCTTACCTGGCGGATCTGGCGGATCGTCCGTCCTTTGGTACTCGCGCAAATATTCCAGGTATGCCGGCCAGTCGGATGGCTCGACGGCGTAGATTTGAACGTCCAATCTGTCGTAGTTAATTACATAGAGGGATAAAACAGGTGCGCGGGCCGAGGGATCCAGAGTGACAAAGATGTCGTCAGGTCCAATCAACAAGGGTTCGGCAGGACCGATTCTGAACCTCAAGGAGGTATCTTTCCCCAGGGTCTGGCCGAAGATGTCCTTGATGTCCCCATCCACATTGACCCGGTAGGTTCTCCGTCCCTCGGTTGCGCCGCGAATGGTGATCGTGTCTCCGTAGATCATCACGGAAGCGCCGGGCAATTCCGGATCGATGAGAAGCATGCCCTCTTCGTAAGATTCGACATCAATGGGATTGTTGAACTCGATGAAAAGAGGCACCAACGGACGGCAGTCATCGTCGTACCAGGAACAGCCGTGGTCGACGATGCGCAACGGTGCGTACGTGTGGAATCCGTAATTTTGCTGCGATTTCGTGACCAGCGGTCCCTCTGCTGAGGGTGTGCCGGGGCCGATGGCCACCGAGATACTCGTGTCCGCGGGCAGAAGTTGCTCGGCTCGGAAGGCCAGCCAGCGTCCTTCGCCGGCATTTTTTGCCATCTGGCGCACGGCTTCGTCCTTCTCGATTTCCTCCGCCGTCGCAAGTTTTACGCGGACTGGTTGGCTGCCGGCCCTCACCTCGATCGTGGCCAGTACGGCTTGTGGGTCAATCCGCTGGTCGAAGGCGATGAAAAAGATCGGGTCCAACGGCTGTGGATCGTGAGATGGGTAGTAGCGGATCAAGGTTGCGGTTGGGGTGCTGAAGGTGAACTGGACCGTCTCTTCCAGTACGCCGCCGATCGCGGATTGGGTTCCAGCGGGCACCGTGACCCGATATTCCGTCGACATGGGCAAGCGGTCGATCAACTCGGAGTCGTACTGGAAGTTGAGGGTCTTGGTCCCTAACCAGCGCCAGGTACCCTGCAAGGCCGGTTCGATAATCACGGGCACCTGCTCTGCAGCCAGATCGCTGATGGTCGCCAACGGCACCATGGGTTGGTTAAAGGTGATGTTCACGAAAGGTGCGATGGGGATCTCACCTTCAGGGGAGTATCGCAATACTTCCAAAGGGCCGGTATCGACTTGAACGGGACCGATGGTCGCTGGAGGCGGGAAAATCTCCTCGATGGTCTCGCCGGTGCGAGGTGGGGGCAAGACCTCTTCGGGAAGCCTGAATTCTTCTTCCTCCTCCGGCTCGG
>WVZH01000318.1:655-32809 GCA_011772595.1 Anaerolineales bacterium | reverse complement strand
GCCACCAAGACGAAGCCGAGGAGCAGCAGCAATCGGAATCGAGTCGAACTACGTTTCTGGTTGTAGGCCACGACAAAGACCCTCCTTTATCCTTAAATGGGTCGTTGTTAAATCTCTTCAATTAAACAATAGACGTAGGGAAACGCCAGTTCGTTCCGCTGGTTCGGAGGTACTTATTTCGCCAATATGCGGGAGAGCGATCAAGATTCCCAGATTGAAGCCAATGTGATTCTAAGAGAGCAGTCCACCGTTTTCGTGTAAGTGGGTATGTTGTTTGAGTTCGACTGTGGGCTCGATGGTGGTGAAGGGTCGAGTTTTCGACTTCATTCGTAACCTCCTGTTCGCTCTAGCAGCGACTGGATGATCTGAGTTAGCATCAGCTCCGGATCGCGGACCTTCTGCGGGTCGATCGTTACGGACACACCGGGCATCACCTCGACCGTGAGTAAGGCGCGACTGGTTCTCACCGAGGGTTCCGTGCCTGCCATGGGTGGTTCTCGCCGTAACGTTGAGATTGAAATGTCGGTGGTTGGAGAAGGCGCTTCACGCAAGCTCCTCTCGGAGGCGGTCGTCGCAGGTTGTACTCCTCCAAGTACCTCGCTCACGGCCGCTTCCAGAGCCGCTTCGGTGGCTCCCAAGAGGGCACGTTGGATCTGCGCCAGGCTCAAGCCAACGCCTTGCAGCAGTTTGATGACCACAACCTGGAGAAGATGCCGGTAACCATAGACCGCCTTGCGACCGTCGTATCGCAAAGGTTTGTCGACGGCGCCGATCGTCTGGTAGTAGCGGATCGTCCGTGCATCTGGATACTCCGCCACGCGTCCGTCGTTGGGTGGGGGAGCGACCTGTTGAAGCAGCTCGCGAGCCCCAGTAACGAGCCCGCCTAGCCCCATTTCCTGTGATTGATAGCGTGTAAAGAAATTGTCCACGATTATATTGTAACACTTACAGTAATTATTGTCAATATATGCGTTGACGTGACAAGTTTGGCCGTAACTCATCTCATAGCGCGAATACTCCCGCTGTTCAGGTTCTGAATTTGAAGAAAAGTTGCTTTATTCTTTGTAAGTTAAGCCTTATGCTATAGGGGAAGAACTTTGGTTGCTCAACCGTCGGGAAGATCCGTTGAATGACGCAGGAGTCCAAGCGAATGAATGCGACGATAGAAGTGATCCTCAATCGCAAGTCCGTGCGTGCTTATGAGGATAAACCTATCCCCGTTGAAGTGCGCGACATGATTCTCCATGCAGCGATGCGGGCTCCAACGGCTGGCAATATGATGCTGTATTCCATCATCGAGGTCAGGGATCAGGCCGCTAAGAACAGGCTGGTGGAGACCTGCGATCACCAACCCTTCATCGCCGAGGCGCCTCTCGTGCTCCTATTTCTGGCAGATTACCAACGCTGGTACGATTATTTCTTGACCTCCGGCGTAGATCAAATCTGTGAAAGGGAGGGCGTCCCGATGCTGAGGCCCGAAGAGGGGGATCTGTTTCTTGCCTGTTGTGACGTCCTGATCGCAGCGCAAACCGCCGTGATAGCGGCTGAGTCTTTAGGGTTGGGCTCCTGTTATATCGGGGATATCTTGGAAAACTACGAAATTCATAAGCACATGTTCGACTTACCCCGCTATGTCCTTCCGATCTGTCTGCTTTGCTTTGGTTACCCCACACAAGAGCAGAAGGATCGCGAACGGACGAAACGGTTCGACAGGCAGTTCATTGTTTTCGAGGATCGATACAAGCGACTAGGAGAGGATGGGTTCGAAGAGATGATGCGCGATCGTGGTGTGGCTGGTGCGTCTGGAGTGGGAGGACGACCCGACTTTGGAGTGCAGATGTATGAACGCAAGTTCAGCGCCGATTTCGCCAAGGAGATGAGACGGTCGGTACGCGTGATGTTGAGCGCATGGTCGCAATAACCGAGAAACCTATGATCTGTGGTTGAACGACGAGACTGATATTTATATGTTTCAACTTCCAGGGAGCGAAGTTGAGGCCGACCACAGGTCTCAAGGAGGAAATCGTGATCGACTTCAGTCTTACTGAGGAGCAACAAGCCTGTCAAAAGCTGGTCCGCGACTTCGCCCAAAAGGAGATCGCACCGGTCGCTCATGCGTTAGATGAAGAGCAACGCCACAGCCCGGAACTCGTTGAGAAGTACTTTGAGATCGGTTTACTCCACTACTATGTTCCTGAGCAATACGGGGGGGCGGGTCTGGGTTCTCTCGATGGTTGCCTTTTCGGAGAGGAACTGGGCGCAGCTTGTGCGGGAGTGGCTGCCTGTTTTGGTGGCAACATCTTGGGACTCACCCCGTTACTGATCGCGGGAAGTGCAGAGCTCAAGGAGGAGCTTCTCCCTAAACACACTGCGGGACCCAACTTGGCCGCATTTTGCCTCACGGAGGCGGAAGCCGGATCCGACGCCTCGGCCATACGCGCCACGGCGCGGAAGAAGGGAAAGGAATACATCATCAACGGCACCAAGCGTTTCATTACCAACGGGGGTGTGGCCAGTCTATTCTCAGTGTTCGCTAACGAAGATCCGTCTCTTAAACACAAGGGAATCTCGGCTTTCATGATCCCGGCCGATACCCCAGGAGTTTCCACCGGCAAGAAAGAAGACAAGATGGGGCAACGCACGACGGATACTCGCGAGGTGATCTTTGACGACGTCCGCATTCCAGCGCGCTTCCGTCTGGGTGAGGGGCTCGACGGATTTAAAATCGCCATGATGACGCTGGATGATTCCCGGGCCACTGTCGGCGCCGGGGCAGTAGGCATCGCCCGCGCCGCGCTGGAGGCCGCCACGGCCTACGCCAAAGAGCGCATCCAGTTCGGCAAACCAATCGCCGCATTGCAGGCCATACAGTTCATGCTGGCCGACATGGCGATCAAGGTTAATGCCGCGCGGTTGCTATGTTGGCACGCGGCCTGGCTTCATGACAACGGGAAGCTCAATACCATGGAATCAGCAATTGCCAAGTGTTATGCTGGGGATATCGCCATGGAGGTGACGACGGATGCGGTACAGGTTTTGGGTGGTTATGGTTACATGAAGGAGTATCCGGTCGAGAAGTACATGCGTGACGCCAAATTGCACCAAATCTTCGAGGGGACCAACCAGATTCAGCGCGTCGTGATCGCAGGGCAAATGCTGCGGTAGGGCGTTGGATCGCAGAGAGGATCAGAAAGATAGATTAAGCGCGCTTTGGGACAACGGCGAAAGCTAGGCAGTTGTGGGACCAAGCCAGGGTGAGATGCGGTGAGTTGAAAAACCGATCGCTGAAAGTACTGGACATATCGCGCACGATCACCCATGGGTTCTTGTGCCTGGTTCTGTAGGAGCGCTGGGCAATCGTCAGAACTGTCACCAGCGGATGGGTCTAATTCCTCCACCTAACGGAGAGTCATCAAGAAGGCCACTAGGTCTTCGATATCTTCTCCGGACAGCTTCTGTGCATAGTTCGGGTACATGATCCCGGCTTGGAATCCCTGCTCAATGTACAGGTCGGGATTGGTGATCGACTCACGCAAAAAATCTTCTGGCAAACGCGCCTCGCCGTGATAGTCCGGTCTCTGGATGACCTCCTCAGCTTGTACCACGATACCTGCGTGGGAAGGTCCCACTTTGACCTCTCCGGGTGCTAAAGAGTGACAAGTAACACACCCAGGAGCGCTATCCCCCAGCGTTTGCTGGTTGTACAAAACGCTCCCCCTGTCCGGATCGCCTGCTTGAACGGCGCGACTGCACCCAAGCAGGGTCATGGACAAGAGCGCCAGAAAAAGCGCATGGCGCCAGTTCATAAAGACCTCCCTCTATCATACGCCTCTAAAGGGAATCATAACCTGAGTCTATTCTAGCATCGGGTTTATGCGATTACCGCATCTAGACACTGACCAAGAAGGCCGTGAGATACATGATCAAAAATCCGAGCGCGAAGCCGATCATGTTGGGCCATGATGCAATTTGTGAGCTCTCGGCGTTGGCGTAGGATTTCAGCAGATCCGCAACCTCGACGATCACCTGCCAGATGGCGCCCACTCCGATCCCGAGAAAGAGAACCGTGAGGAGAGGCGAAAAAACGAAACCGCCGATCCAGATTCCCAGGATGGCCGGGGCACCGGCAAGGAGTGTGAGCGCAAGAAAGGTCCCTAGCTTGGGTGAAGCGGGCGTGTCCTTCTCGCTCTCTGATCCTCCCTGATGTGACAGGCGCGGGAGTAAAGGTGCGGCGATGCCGACACCCTCCGTGATGTTGTGAAGCGTAAATCCCACCACAAGGAAGGAACCCAGCGCAACCTCACCAAGGGCGAAGGATGTACCGATTGCCAGACCTTCGCCGAGGTTGTGCAAACCAATGCCCAGGGCGATCAGTGTGGCGATGTAGAGCACGCGCCTTTTTCCTTCCACAGCAGTGCCAATCTTGGAATTCGATCTGATTGCAATCAAGAGAAACCAGGTCAGCAAAGCGGCGAAAAACGCTACGGTGATTCCTTGAAAGGCATTGGGCAACTCGGCTGCAAATTCCAGAGCCTCGAGCGAAGTGTCGATCAGCAAGAACACGAGAAGTCCAACGGTGAGAGCAAGGATCGAACCGATCCACTTGCGGTCCAACCGCCGCATGGCAGGATACCAGAGCAGACCGAGACCCACCGGTATGATGCCCACATAGATTCCCACCAAACCGTAGGCCATGATCTCACGCGATCCAGGTTGTGGAGTTGGAACAGCGATCTCTACCTCACCATCGAACGTGGCACCAGTGTTGGTGACCAGACGGATCTCGTGCGGTTCTCCTTCTACCCATGGATAGGGGATCGAAATCTCAGCCGTTGCCAATCTTCCCAGGACGGCCGATGGCTGAATGGTGAATTCCCAATATGCCTCGTCAACGAGGACTTGTGCGATGGTGATCGGCTCGGGGCCACCATTGATAACAGACACCTCAAATCCCTCGGGAAGCACACGAATTTGCTCGAAACTGAGATCTTCGATCGGCGGGACGCTGCTCGTGAAAAGGGCCAGCGGATCCCCACCCACGAACAGTGCCAACATCAACACCAGCGCAACAAGTGGGATTAAAGCCGAAATCCAGATCGACAATCGCTGCATGAATCCATTGTTTTGTACGCTTGTCGTAGACATCTTTTACCTTCCCCTCTCAGGAATCCGTCACTTCGAAGAAGCCCATCCATCCCAATTCTGCGAATTCGCTTTGATGGGCGTGAAACATGTAGAGCCCGGGCTCGAAGCCTTCGAATGAGAACTCGATGATGCCTCTCTGCGCCTGGCATTGCATGATCGTATCGACTGTCTTCAGTGTGGGTTCGAACGTGGTGCCGTGATCGTAGTAGTCAAAGAAATTGGCATGTAAATGGAATGAATTGATGGGGTCAAACTCCGTCAGATTGACCAGATAAAGGCGCTGGAGCTGATCCCTACGTATCTTGATGGGTTTATCCATGTATGCATTGGCGATGGAATTGACAGCGTACACTTCGTTATCACCATCAAAATTGGTGTCGAAGCCGTTCATCACCATGACCATCTCATGCACGTTGGCGTTCCGTGGATAGGTGTGGTTTCGCGATTCGGCGATCTCGCGATCGCGACCGGTATACTTTTCCGGATCGGGATCGATGATGAAGGCCCCGTAAAGACCCTTGTGGATGTGCCGTTTGAGCGGGATGGCGTGACAATGGTACAAGTGGCATCCAAAAGGGAAGGCGTCAAATTCGTAGATCGTGCTCTCCCCCGGCTCTATCATACCCGCTCCTACACCAGGGACGCCGTCCATGGAAGCCCCGTGAATGCCGTGGAAGTGGATCGTGTGGGGGTGTGTTCCAGCGTTGATGAACTCAACCCTGATCCGATCCCCCTCAACACAGCGAAGCGTGGGGCCCGGAACGCGACCATTGTAGACCCACCCCGGAAAGAAAACGCCAGGTGCGATCTCGATCTCCTTGTCCACGGCGACAATCTGGTACTCTCTCAAGGTCTGGCCATCGGGTAGCGTCGAGACTTCGCCGTAATCCCAATCCGAGAGCATTTCATGAGGATCGAAGCCGTTGGCCTCATGATCGACACCACCTACGGTTCCCATTGAACCGTCATGCCTGTGGTCGGCATGTTTCTGTGCAGATTTCGATTCGTCTGTTTTGGAATCGGATGGGACCAGCGATGATTTCAACGCCATCGCTGTTGTCGCCAGGCCGCCGGAGAACAGGCCGGCCTTCAAGAACTCCCGACGACCCATGGATCGTTTACCATTTCCTTGTAGCTTTTTGCTCCGCATAATGTCTCCTTTAAGAGCTCGCATCCTTGACTTCCTGAACGCCCTCAGATTACTTGGGGAGGAAAGTTTTCAAGCCTGACCGAGGCCACTACGGGGAGTACCAACTCTTCAGAACCATGCTGGCCAATCCGGCGTGAGATGCCAGGTTTCGAAGCCTTCGATCCCTTCACTGGTTCTAAAAGATCTCTGGTCACAGTGATTTAATGTGCGAGCCCTGAACAAAAATATAATTCCGCCTAAACATAAAGTTAATTATACCTAATTTTACCTAAATTGGAAGGTATGAGCCACCATAATCATATCGATGGATTGCATGGCAGCTTAGAGCGTAAGGGGGCAAGCCGAAGACCGCGTCCGATGACCTGAATGTTCGTGGATTTCGTCTATGGGGCAATCGGACTCGTCACAGCCCGGCGCGAGATGATGAGCAATGTCGTGTGGGGCTCAAGCTGGTGGAGAAGATGCCCAAAGAAGCGGCAGGAGGCCGATACCCTTACACACGAGCGAGCAAGCGCGCAGCACATTCCATTCCAGTGTACAGCGCACCACCCGTGCTCGGCCCTGCGAAGTAGTCACCGCAGAAGAAGACGGGATCCTCTTGGGGGTCCTTCCAGAATTCGGTTAAGGCATCCAGGTACCCTGGACGGAAGGTGGGCACCTTCTCTCGCCAGCGGAAAAGACAATGATCCACGAATTTACCCTCGAGAGCCGGAAAAATCATCGTCGCCGTCTCTACGGCTTCCCGGATCAGTTGCCCCTCAGGTTTCTCCATGCTGAAGGTGTAAATGCTGGGATCGGATAGCATCAGCCAGCGGCCGTCTTTGTACTGTTCAAATCCTACGCCGCTGATGGGCAACTTCGACGAGCGCGGGATGAAGGCGCCGACGACTTCAGGTTCGAAATCCGTCTCCGCGATATGGTAGTGAAGGGCGCCGGTACTGTAACCTACTTGCGGGAAGAACTGCCGCCAGGCAGGTTGAGGTTCAGCCATCAGTTTCAACACGTGATTTCCAGGGACGGCAATGACGACGGCGCGCGCTGAGAGGGTTCTCTCGTTCCCATCCTTCTCATACCTGACCTTGGCGCCACTGGCATCGGGCAGGACCTCGATTTGCTTCACGCTGGCATTAAGTTCGACCGAGAAGCGATCCGCCAACGTATCCGGAAGCACGCCTACGCCGTCCTTGAAAGTGATCGAATCGGCGTTCAAATAGCCGACCATCATGGCTAAAAAGGCTTTACGTGAGACATCCTCTCCGGAGTAGGAGCACATCACCTCAAACATGGGGATAGCCCAATATTCGAACATCTCTTCGCTGATGTGTTTGTAGAAGAACGTCTCGTAGGTCTCATCGAGATCCGGACCGGGCGCCTGCTCCAGGTGGTAGACGTTCTTCAACCGCAGCATGCTCAAGAAGTAGGGGATCAGCCTAAACATCGCCAGACGTGCACGGAGTGAGACGCCGCTCCACCCGAAATAAGATGGGATCGATAGAAAATTTGCCGAATGTAGTTTCCCATCACGGTAGATGGTGATCGTGAGACCCCCCTCGTCGCGAACAAGTTGTCCTTCTAGACCGAGGGTCTTTACCATGTCGAGTAGCGACTTATCCGAGCTGGTGACGAATTTCGCCCCCACATCCACCTTGAACCCACCCCAATCCACGGTGGTCATGCGACCGCCGACGCGATCGAGCCCTTCGAGTACGAGCACATCGCAGCCGGCCTTTTGCAGTTCATAGGCGGCCGTCAAACCGGAGATTCCTGCGCCAACAATGATGATTGGGTCTTTTGTGGTCATTTCGGTCTCCTCCTGAGACTGCGTGTGTGGTTCGGACGTTGTGTGATTCTATTGTGTAGCGAGATCGGAGACTAGCCTTCCATGGTTACCGATCATGAATTTTCATTGGAAAGGATGATGTGATTTCATTTTGACCTATCTTGCAACCCTTCGCAAATAGGATCGGTAGGAAAGTGGCGCCATGATCGAGGGCGTACCTTAGTCGAAGCGGAGTCTACAAAATTTCGATGAAAGGTCGAATTCTATCTTATGCTCAAGGGGTAAAAAATACTTGACGTGATGTAAAAAATATTTTACTATATTAAAGGATGTTACCCCATAATTTAGCGCAGGTGGTCGGGCTGAGATTGCATTGTAGCGTGTATTAGTGAGAGAGGGCAGGCTGGCTACACGAGAAAGCAACGGAGGACGCATGTGGTAGAGACGGTCCTGAGAAACAAGATCCGGCGGCTGCGTTTCGACCATGGAGAGATGACGCAGAAGGAACTTGCACAGCGAGTGGGCTGCACCAGGCAGACGATCCATGCCATCGAAGCTGCCAAGTACGCGCCTTCGCTCGAGCTAGCGTTCAGAATTGCGAGGGTATTCGAGATGGGTGTGGAAGATGTATTTCTCTACGACACGGAGATTGAGGGAGAAGCACGCGGACACGAGTAGTGTGTAAGCGCTCAGAATGGAGGTCCCAATGAATCGCATAAGGACCGGACGAATGATCCTTGCTGGCTTGGTTACACTGCTGGTATTCATCCTGGTTGAAATTGTATGGGAGTCTCTCATCGGGGTTACCCTATTTCCCAGAATGTTCAATGTGAGTCGAGAAGCTCTTGGCTTGAAGGAATGGAACCTCGTGAGCTTCAGCATCAATATCGGTGTGGCAGCATTGAACAGTGTCATGATGATCTGGCTATATGCCGCGCTTCGTCCGATGTTTGGCGTAGGGCCGCGAAACGCGTTAATTACCAGTGGGTTCATTTTCGCTTTTATCCTTGCGTTCTCGATCAACAACGTGAATATGGGTTTTATTCCGATGTTTATCGCGGGGTTCGATATCCTCAGTTTGGTGGTCGAACTTCCGATAGCCATCATCGCCGGCGCTGCTTTTTACGAGGCTGGGTGAGGAATTGAATAGATCCCATCATCTCAAGACTAGCAATCCGCCTTTAACAGGTCCTCTGCTATGGTCTACCTGACTGAAGAGGAATCTACATCTCTGTCTTGCAGTCTATAAAGCCCCGTTTCTTGATTTCCAACTTAACCCACTTGCTCGAAATAAATACGCTCATCGGTGCCAAACAACCAGATTAAAGCAGTGCATCATTGATCTGAGTCGTGATTTTGGATGACAAGGATCCGTGTGTCGATAGAAATGTCTTTTGGCACGTTGAGAATCCGTTGATTGAGATATCGTAAAATTAATACAAAATTACTCCAATTTATTTGTTATTGATAATCCCCCCTCGGGTTATCACCTCATCTTGTACTGAATTCGCACTGAGATTCTGTCAGGGTCTTGTAAAGGGGGTTATAAGAAATGGGTTTAATGCTTCTCGCGGAGGGCCGCCTCGTCTCAACCTACAAACTTCCTGAAGAAAATGTACTCGCAACTTCTCTACGTCGTTGTCTCGAGGATCTTGAGCGTGGTGAGGTGTATGCCTCCAATACGCATCACCAAAAGATTATTGAACTTGAGTATTCGCAGGAAGAAGCCCCGATCGTGTGCTGGATCGCCACGCACATGGGATTGGCGCTTATGGACGAGAAGAATCTGGGTGCTGCGATGTCGTGGTTCGAACATGCAATTTCGGTGGCGCGTGCCTCAGGGTTATCCCAATGTGTGCCTTTACTCCAGACATTGTTACATTTGGGTAAGGCTTGGTATGCGGCGGAGGAGGCACGCAAGCGAGTGGCTCGAACAGTCACACACCTTAATGAGGAGATCCGGGGGCTTGAGGAGGAGTTACGCGCTGGAGTAGAGCATCTCCATCGGGCATTGAGTTCAAGCCCGATGACCGTTGATCCATCTTTCGTGGCTGCGCAGGGATCGCGTGCTTCTCAGGATGGTGACCATGGGACGCTGCACGTTCGCATGCTGGGTGAGTTCGCTGTTACGAAAGAGAACGGCGAATCTGTTCCACTCTGTGCAAATCGAAAAGGTCAGACGATTTTCAAACTCCTGGTTGGGAAGCCGGGGAGTCGATTCCCAAAGGATGTGTTGCTTGAGACACTCTGGCCTGATGAGGATCCCGATGTGGCGTCGGGAAAATTACATATCGCCGTCAGCAGACTTCGCCGTGCATTGGAAAAATCAGGACTGGGGAACAATGTTGTGATTTTCGAGAACGATACTTATCGCCTGCACGAGCGTTTAACGATCGAATGTGACATCGCCAAATTTGACATGCATTTCAAGAGGGGATCGATCCACATATCGAACGGGTCCATGGAATTGGCAGCGACTGAATACGAACAAGCACTTGAATGGTATCGGGGTGCTTATCTTACGGAGATCGTTGGCGAGGATTGGCCGCTGTTAGAACGTATGCGGCTCGAAGAGCAATACTTGATTTCACTTGCCAGATTGGCTGCCTGGCACTTTGAGTGTGGCAAATATACGGCTGCTGCTCAGCTTTGTCGAAAGGTGCTGGCGTTGGATGATCTGCGAGAAGATATGTACAGATTGTTAATGCATTGCTTGGTCCGGGATGGTCAGAGAGCACGTGCGCTTCGACTTTATCAAGATCTTGAGCGATTGTTACAGAAGGAACTCGGCGTGCAGCCGATGAAGGTGACGCAAGAATTGGCGGCGCGAATAAGGAGCGAGGAAGCCATTTAGCCTTTGCGGTTACAGCGAATTTACAATTAAACGACAGGATGCATACAGCTCTCCCGGCTACACTGACGGACAAGTAGCCGGGATTTTCGATTCAGGTAGGGTTGTGTGCATCCTTGAAAAACCGGGAAATCGGGCACTATGTGACGTTCAATTTGCGTGTCCATCGCACAGGAGAGAACAAGACCTTCAACGGACAGGTTCTGCTCACGGACGGTCGCAAAGTTGGCTTATCCGATGGGTCCTACATTGTGCGTGTGTGGGTTGAGCAGGACGGGGAGTTGGTGCGTGGTGCCATCACGCACGAGCAAACCGGTCGTTCGATCCGCTTTCAAAGCGGCGATCGCGTCGCCGAATTCATAAGGGGGTGCTTGGCCGATCAGGAGATATGACGAGGTGTCGCGCTAAAGGCGCGAGCATTTTATAAACAGTCCATTTGATCATCGCTCTTCACGATCCACCTTCAGAAGGACAGGAGGAGGTAACTGTCATGGTCCAAGTGAGTTATCCAGGCGTATACATCCAGGAAGTGCCTAGCGGTGTGCATACCATCACCGGGGTGTCCACCTCCATTGCGGCCTTCCTTGGGCGAACCAGTAAGGGACCGATCAACAAGGCGGTCCGCATTTTAAGCCTGGCGGATTACGCCAGGCTGTTCGGTGACCCGCATCCCAAGAGCGATTTGGCGGATAGCGTTCGCCTGTTCTTCGCTAACGGTGGGACAGACTGCTACGTAGTGCGTTTGGCCAAGGGCGCCAAGAAAGCGGAGGTGAGCCTCAAGGCGCTGAATGGGGCAGATCATGTCCTAACCGCCACGGCCAAGGCGGAGGGTGTGTGGGCAAACACGCTCCGTTTGGAGGTCGACTACGACACCCCCAACCCGGATGAGAGCTTCAACTTGCGCGCTATCTTGGAGGAAAGCGGCGTGGTGACGGCGAGCGAGTCTTTCCTCAATCTCAATATGGATCGCACCTCGCCGCGTTTTGCAGCGACATTCGTCACGCAAAGCTCGGAGTTAATCGACCTGGCATTGCACAGTGACATCTTCAACGCCGCCGACCCTGAAGACCCAACCGCCAAGATCAACAACTTCGCCGAGAGCTTCGCCGGCTTTTCTCAGAGCCGCCGACCTACAAGTATCGGGGATCTTAAAACCACCTTGAAGGCGTTGATCAACCCGGTTTCGGGCTCAGCGCAATCCAAATTCGAGATCAGTGTCAACGGCTCGAGTTACGCGACGGTTGACCTGGCACCCTGGACCAACACAGCGATCGATGCCGCTACTGGATCACAGATCGCCGACCACTTTGAAGACCGCATTAACAACGCCCTGGGGACTGTAGATCCCAACGCAAAAGTGAAGGTTGAGTTATGGAGCACTGTCGGCGCATTGAATCTGATCACCATCATAGCCGACGACAGCGTGCCTAGCGCTGATCCCTGGGCCAGCGTGCGCGTCCGGCGCGCCTCCTCGGGCGANNCGTCCTGCTCCGACAGCCGCTTTCCTACGCCTTGGCGACCACGCACCTGTGGTGAGCATGACCAGCCTTACCTCAGTGGTCGACGACATCGCCAATCTAAACACCGGCGACATTACCAAGATCACCTTCGATGGTACGACCGACGTGTTGGTCAATGCCGATCCATACGATGTGACCAGCCCGGCGGGTAAGTGGTTTATGAGCGAACCCGTAAGCGGCAGTGCGCATGGTGATAACGATGGTGTTCGCGAAAAATTACGCAAGATCGCTGGGGCGATCAACGCCGATTCCACGCTACCTTATAAGGCTGAAGTTTGGGGCTATCACCTGGCGGTGATGCCCAAGAGCGGAACGCCCAACACCGCGCCGTCAAGCATCGACTCAGACAACACCGCCTTAGACAGTGATGAGTTCGAGATCAACGTGCGGCAGTACGCCATGGGCACTGCCGGCACAGGCAACTTCAGTACCCCCGGCGATGATGGCTACGACGGGGACGAGCCGGGTGCCTCTGAGTATCTGGGCAACGCAGTCGATCAAACCGGTTTCTATGCCTTGGATGCAGTCGATCTCTTCAACCTGATGGTCTTGCCCGGCGATGAAGATGTGGATGAGGCCATGTTCATGCAGATCGTTGGCCCGGCGAGCACCTATTGCGCCGACCATCGTGCCTTCCTGCTGATCGACGCACCGGCGAGTTGGGTCAAGAACAATCGCCCTGAGGTCGTGCAAGATACCTCCAAGGTCGGAGATCTGCGGGCGCTGGTAGTCAAGGAAAACTCGGCCGTCTTCTACCCGCGGCTGAGATACGCCGCCGGTGGGCCGACCAAGACCATCGGCCCCTCCGGAGCGATCGCAGGATTGATGTCGCGCATCGATTCCACGCGCGGCGTCTGGAAAGCACCGGCCGGCTTGGAAGCCGACATCCGCACGATACTTGGGTTGGAGCTCAAACTGACCGACATGGAGAACGGCGTGCTAAACAAGTTGGGCGTCAACTGCCTACGCGTCTTTCCCAGTGGATTCGTCAACTGGGGTGCCCGCACGCTCGCCGGGTCGGATGATCTCGGCTCGGAGTGGAAGTATATCCCCGTACGGCGCATGGCGCTCTTCCTGGAAGAGTCGCTCTTCCGTGGCACGAAGTGGGTGGTGTTCGAACCCAACGACGAACCCCTGTGGGCAAAGATCCGGCTCAACCTGAACGCCTTCATGATGGGCTTGTTCCGACAAGGCGCGTTTCAGGGTAGTACGCCGGACCAGGCGTTTTACGTTAAATGCGATGGTGAGACGACTACCCAGGCAGATCGCAACCTGGGCATTGTCAACATCGAGGTCGGGTTCGCGCCGCTCAAGCCGGCAGAGTTCGTGGTGATCAAGATCCAGCAGATCGCTGGCGATCTTTGATCCGCAATTGAAATCCTTACGCAGGAGGTTGGCCAATGGCTACTGGCTTTGTAAAGAACGCCCACCGTTATGACGCCTACAAGAATTTCAAGTTTCGAATCATTTTGGATGGTAAACCCGTCCTGGGCGTGAGCAAAGTGAGTGCGTTGAAGCGTACCACAGAGGTCGTCAAACATCGCTCGGGAGGCGAGAACAGCACGGACCACAAATCTCCCGGTCGTACGAGCTACGAGCCGATCACCCTTGAACGGGGCATCACCCACGACCTCGAATTCGAGAAATGGGCCAACGTGGTCCATCCATATTCTGGAGATGCCGGGATGGACTTGGTCAATTACAAGAAGGATCTCACGCTCGAAGTAATGAACGAACGCGGTCAGGTCGCATTTCGCTACTTTCTCTATGACTGTTGGGTCAGTGAATTTACTGCGATGCCAGACCTGGATGCCAACGCCAACGCGGTGGCTATTGAGAACATCAAGATCGAATTAGAAGGCTGGGATCGCGATCCCGATACCAAGGAACCCGACGAGGCTGGCGCCGTTCCTACAGGATGACCGGCACACGCCACGATTGGCCAGCGGTGAGCACCGGTGAAATCCTGCCGGTGCCTCCGCTGCGAGGCGACCTATGACCATTTTCGACCTGCGGCCCTTCGGCCGCGATATCGACGATCTGGATATCGATTTCGACACGCCCCTGCAACCCCAGCTTGTGACGCAGGTCCTGCAGTGCTGTGCACGCGATGTGCACGGCAATAGCCCCACCCACGAACAACTCAGCGAGCTAGAAGTGGGTACGCGCATAGAGTGGCTGCTGAGGATCCTGGCCCGTTCGGGCACAGGCGACCTAACGATCGCCCTAACTTGTGTAAGTCCCGCCTGCCAACAATCAATGGAGGTGGAGCTCTCGGTCGCTGAACTCGTGGCGTTGCAGCAGCAGGCGATGCAGGACACTGAGCTGGAGGTTGAACTGCAAGGCATGTGCCTGGCACTACGTCGGCCGAGGGGTAGCGATATGCAACGCTGGCAGGCGCGAGCGTTTGACGATGACAGGCAAGCGCAGGTTGCGCTGCTGTGCTCCTTGTTGGTCGGAGAGCAGGTCCAATTCGACGAGAAGTCGATCGAGGAAGGCGACTTGCGCCTCGTCGACGAGGCCATGCAGGCCTTCGATCCCTTGGTCTCCTTCAGCCTGGAGGTTCGTTGTCCGTATTGCGAGGAGCAGCACGGCTATCCTGTGGACCTGCTGGAGGTTGTGTTAAATCAACTGCGCAAGGCGCAAGCGCAACAACTCGAGATCGTTCATCGCCTTGCTCATCACTATCACTGGGGCGAAGCGCAGATCCTGGCCATGCCTGAATGGCGACGCGAGCGTTACCTAGCCATGATCGACCGGGAGCGAGATCGGTGACGGGCTATTTCTCGAGATTGCTGCGTCATGCGGGTGTGGACACAAACTCGCGGGTGGCTTCCCGCCCGGCCGCGGTGCCGCCGATCGAGGTACACGAGCAACGATTGGTGGAGCCAACATCGATCAGCGAGGTCCCAAGAGACTCCACAGACACCGCGACGCAAGAAGTCCGTGACGCTGAGGTGCATGATACGTCGCAAAGACCCTCGAAGCAGGCCGTGGAAATAAGTCCGGTGGTAACCAACGACAACCGCCAGGCTGATACTCAGCATAGCGCGCCGCCTGCGGTTGAGCAGCGGGTCGAGTTGCACTCTTCTATCGAACAGATGTCACTAGTCGACGAACCGCAGGTTGAAAAGCCGGAGGTGCTGTCCGATGCCCGCCAACCAGTTACGCAATCGCTCGAGATCCAGGTTCCACAGGAGGTCGAGCAGGACGAGATGATCCCGCCGAGCAAACGACCGGCTGTGCGGGACGCGAGCCCGGAGGTAGCGGATCAGCTTGCGATGCCCATCCTGGAGCAGGAGATCCTGCGAGTGCTACCCTCGGAAGGCGTTCCCCGACGCCCTACGGAACTGCATGAGCGTCGGCGGGAATCACCCGAAGAGGCCGAAGTTCGCCGTACTCAAGTCTGGCGCCAGGTATACGAGGGCGTGCGTCAGTGGGTCGCCTCCAGCCCGGAGCAAGGCGAGGCCGAAATTGTCGTAGCGGACGAGCGCGTTACAGTGGGCCGTACAAGACCCGTAACGCAGAAACAATCGTCCGAGCGGCCTGTGCTGGTGACCGAGAATCAGGAGCTGCAACTTTCGATCGGGAGCATTCATGTCAGTCTCGATGCGTCGGCGGAGGAGCGCCGGCCTATCGATGAGCAGCGTGAGACGGCCAATGTGCAGCGCCGATCGACGAGGGGGCGTTCCCGCATGAGCCGGCATTATCTCAGGATGAGGTGAGGGTGGGGGCATGACACTTGCGGATACGGGTAAAGCGATGGGGAAGGTCACTGAGTTGGTCCAGCAACACCTCGATGTTCGCACCGGGGTGTCTGTCACCGTGGGTAGACCAGAACCAGAAGGCCCCACAAACAGCCTGCCCAAGCCGAGGTTGAACCTATTTTTATACGAGGCCACATTCGACCCAGGCCTTAAAAACACCCCCCTCGATGAGGGACAACGGCCTCCATTGTGGTTGGTGCTGAAATACTTGATCACTTCTTTCGACAAGGACGGTTTGAGCGACACGATCGAGGCGCACGAGAATCTGGGCCTCGGTTTGCGAGCCTTGCAGGAGTTGAGCTATTTGCCTTTGGGCTCGATCGCCCTGCCTGCCGATCTGTTGCCGGCTTTGGAGGACAACCCGGAGGTATTGAAGATCACCTTCGACGAAGCATCCTCCGATTTGCTTTCCAAGCTGATGCAAGGCTCAGAGGAGAAATATCGCTTTTCGATGACATTTCAGGTGCGACCGGTGATGATCGCCACGGGTGAGCCACCGGACTACTCCCTCTTGGTGGGCATTGACTACACAGAGACGCCTCCGGATGTCATTGGTGAGGCGGGTGTCCAGCTGCCAGTATTGCCCTCCATGGGTCCATCGATCAGCGGATTGACTCCAATCAAGTTTGAGGTAGGCGAGATTTTGACTATCCGAGGTGTCAACCTCGAGATCTCTGGACTTGCCGTCAGCCTGGGTCCGGCCGATCTGCCGGTGACCGCCCAACGACCGGATTGGTTGCAATGTGAAGTCGACGGTGTGCTGAGTGAGGGCGCACTGATATCTGCCGGGACCCATCCACTGGCGGTCGTTGAGGTGCTCACGACAGGAAGGCGTCGCTCAAGTAACTTGCTTGTCGCTGCTTTACGCCCAACGTTGGAGAAGGCGACTCCCAATGCGCTACACACTGTGACAGGGCCTCCATCGGGCGTGGCGGGCAATATCGAGATGGAAGGGATATTGCTGGGGAGCGAGGCGGACGATATCTTCGTCGCTTTGTACCGTGAGGGTGAAGTGAGGCGCGTCTTTGATGGCCCGTTCACCTATGCCCCTGACCAAAAGAGCCTGACGCTTGAGATCCAGGACGCCAGCCCTGTGGACCCAGGTGACTACAGGGTCATCCTGCGCGTCAATGGGCAACAGGCCAAGAAGAGTCCCGGAGTGACGTTGAGCACATGAAATCCTCTACGCGTGTCCAAAGCCCGGTTACATTTTCACCAGCGGTCCTAACGAAGGACGTGCTGGCGAACTATTGGCTGCGCCAAGTTACGTTGCGTATGCGCCGTGAGATTAGTTGGATTTGGTACGAGCGGGGTGTGCTCCCAGAAGCGCAACATGCAGGTTTGCCGCCTTTCATCGACGCGCTACAGAGCGCGCTGGATATGAGCCGCTTTTGGGAAGAGAAATCCCGCTTCTTCCAGAGCGACCCGACCGCACGTTATCTGAGTGAATTGCTCGATCGACCGCCGCCATCGATTGGTGGTCGGCCAGCGGTTGGTTCATTCAGTTGGATCACTGATGAGCTCGGGCTCGACGACTTAGCCTGCTTTATGCTCGCGCTGGGCTTGGCGGCCGCCTTTGACAGCGCCGTGGGGCATGTCATCGCCGCATGCCTCAACGATCCGACCAAGACGTCCCCCAATCTAGCACTGGCACAGAAACTGTGGGATGAGCCCGATCACGTCCTGCGCGTTGTTAACCCGACCCATTCGCTTTTCCGTTATGGATTGCTGCAATTCCGTGGCCCCAGTCCAGAAGTGGGGACGGAGATTGATTGGGAGGCCACTTTTGGTGTAGCGGCGCCGGTCGCCAATCAGGTGCTCTTCCCCAACACACGTATGCCGGAGGGCCTGGCAACGTTGACGTCCGGAACTGATGTATCAACTGCACTGGGCGAGACAGCCCGGCTGGTCGCTGCGCGCTTGAAGTCTAGCCCGGCGCTGACGATGCGCGTCGTTCCCGTACGCGGGCCTAAAGGCTCCGCCCACGCAGAGGTTGTGAGCGGGATCGCGCAGACCACCGGCCGACAAGTCGTGCGCTACGTCGCCGACCCTAGCCTGCTCGAAGACGCCCGTTATCGCAACGCGCTGGCTGCACTGTGCTGGCTGAAAGGCACCGACCTTTTTCTCGGTGAGGATCTAATCTCCACCCGTACAGGCACCGAAAAGAGCCATTCCAGCGCACAGATTCTCCCTTCGCTTTCCATCCCCATCACGCTCTTTCTGGGGATCGCCGAGCGCAGTCAGATGCCGAAATTGCCGGAGCGCTATCTGCTGCCTATCGTGGACGTCCCGGCCTTCCCTTATGCGGAGCGTGTGACCTATTGGAAAGCCGGCTTAGGTAAGAAGGCGCGCCGACTAGACGACGCCATCGCCGAGATCGCCCGTCGCTTTCGCTACGGCAAGGAAACGATCGATAGCATCTGTGAGGGTCTGAAAGCCTTGCCGGGGAGCCTCACTGCCGAGGATCTGGCTGCGGCTGCGCGGGCGGAGGTTGAGATCGATGTCGGGGAATTGGCGCAGAAAGTTACGCCGCGCTTTCAGGAGGAGAAGTTGATCCTGCCGCACAAGCAGGAACTGCAATTCAAGGAAGTGATCCGAGCGATGCATTCGTTGACCGAGGTGCACTACGGCTGGGGGACGGCCAAGGCCTGGAACGAGGGCGGAATCGCCGTGCTCTTCGCTGGTCCTCCTGGGACTGGCAAGACCATGGCCGCTGAAATCCTAGCCATCGAGCTGGAGCTGCCCATGTATCGCATCGATCTATCACAGGTGGTGAACAAGTACATTGGCGAGACCGAAAAGAACCTAAAGCGTCTTTTCGACGCGGCCGACATTTCCGACCTGATTTTGTTCTTCGACGAGGCCGATTCGCTCTTCGGACAACGCACCGAGGTGCGCGACGCCCACGATCGCTACGCCAACTTAGAGATCAGCTACCTGCTCGAGCGCATGGAGCGTTTCAAAGGGCTGGCAATCCTGGCTACCAACCGCAAGAAGGATCTGGATGAGGCCTTCCTACGCCGGCTGCGTTACATCATCGATTTTCCCTTGCCCGACGCCGACCAGCGTAAAAAAATCTGGTTGCAAGTCACGCCTAAAACAGTGGATGCCACGCAGGTGGATTACGATTTTCTGGCGCGGCAGTTCCGCCTGGCGGGCGGGCATATTCGCTCAATCGTCTTCAACGCCTGTTTGCAAAGCGCCAATGGCGACAATGGTCGTTCCAAGTTCAAAGGTCGGCTAACGATGAAGGAGATCATCGTAGCTGTTAAACGAGAGTACGACAAGCTCAAGCGACCGGTTAGCCTAGAACACTTCGGTCCCTACGCTGAGATTGTTGAGGCGGTGGAGCATGCGCAGGCGGGTTAAGATCGATCGCCTACATTTACGTATTAGGGGTGTCCCGCTGCATCGCGTGCGGGAAGCCCTCAACGGGCTGGGAGACCAGGTGTTGCGCCAACTTGCCGACCAAGAGAGTCTACGCCGCACGACTGGCAAACAGCGCATCGACACCCTGCAGGTGAACACGATCCAAGTGGAGCGGGCCATCAACGCTGAGCGTCTACGCACCACCGTCGCACGCGCACTGAGCGACTCGCTCCGGAGCCAGGTTGAACGCGGTTCGCCTCCCGAAGCCTGAAGGGTTAGGGAACCAATCCGCATATGGCAGGAAACGCCTATTAGGAAGAGGGGTTCGAGCGCGAGGGGTTTATAGGTCGATGTGGGGTGGGTGAACCGCTCCACACAACGGAGTGAACAAGGAACATGCCGTATTTATTGAAGGGTGCATTGATCGAATACGCCAGCGATTTCATGGGACCTATACCCAACGTGGTGATCTTCCAATTCAATCCCGAGAGCCTAACGAGGACGATCCAGATTCCGCAACGACCCTACGGATCGGGGAGTCGTGAGACCTCCCAGGCAGGTGAGGTGCCGGTGGAAAAGATCAGCCTCACAGCACATTTCAGCGCCGCCGATGAGCTCAAGGACGACAACGTTCTGGCGCGAGGCTTTGGCATTGGTCCCCGTTTGGCGGCGCTGGAGAAGATGGCTCGCCCGGCGAGCAAACTTAGTGCGCTGCTAGGCGCGGCGATCGACGCCATCGGGGATGCCATCTTTGGCGGTGACGACGAGGCTCCCACCCAGCCCATCCCGCGCGAGAAGTATCCGCGGCTACTCTTCATCTGGGGCGCTACGCGGGTGTTGCCGGTCATCATCGAGACGATGACCATCACGGAGCAAGAGTACGATTCCCTGCTCAACCCTGTCCGCGCCGAGGTCTCACTGGGTCTGACTGTAATCGCGCTCAGCCAATGTCTCGACGATGACATCGCCAAGGGGGCTTTGGAGTACTCCAACGTCGCTAAAGATGCCCAGGCGATGGCGAATTTGGCGAACACAGTCTCGGAAGTGATTGATCTCATTCCACTTTAAGGTGAGTGAGAGGAGTGTGTGCGTGTTTCTAGAAAGGTCACGTTACTACAAGGTGCAAAAGGCCGAGATCGAGCTGAAAAATGGTCGTACGGTGAAAGTTGTGCGTTTGAGACGCCTGCCAGATGTGCAGGGAAGCGCGACTGTCGTGAAGGAGAACGACCGCCTCGACATCTACGCCCAGCGACACTACAACGATCCGACTCGCTTTTGGCATATCGCCGACGCCAACAGCGAGTTGAAGGCCAACGACTTGGTCTCAAAACCGGGTCGCACGATTGAGGTGCCGGAGACGTAATGCCAAGCATTGAGTACCGCCTGTACTTCAACGACGAACCAGCCGGCCGTGAGCAGCTTGATAGGATCGAACGGATCACGGTCGAGCAGGAAGTAGATGTGGCATGGGAGGCGCGTTTGGAGATGCCGCTCTGTGTGGACGAGCAGGGCAATTGGCAGGGAGAGAACGAAGATTTCATGGAGGATTTCTCGCGCGTGCGGGTGGAGGTTCGCATCGGTGAGAATGGTTACGTGCCACTCATTGATGGCCCTGTCGTGGGATACGACAGCACGCGCAGTTCGGAACCCGGTCAGAGCTCTATCACGTTGATCGTGCACGACGACAGCGTGCATATGAATCGGCAGGATCGATTGGAACGCTTCGACAATCTGACCGACAGTGAGATCGCCGCTCAAGTGTTCAGTGAGGTCGAGCAGATCAGTGAAACCAACATCGAGGACACGCCGCCTCCGGCAAGTGACTTGCCAGCTAGTGTCGTTCAACGTGGCACGGCCATCCAGATCTTGCGCTCGCTGGCGCGGCGCCAAGGCATGCACGCCTACGTCCTTCCCGGCGATGAAGCGGGGGAGAGCGTGGGATGTTTCAAGGCTCTTCCCGCTGAGCGCGGTGACCTGCCTGACATGGTGTTGTTGGGCACGGAGCGCAATATTCAGGAGTTCAACGTTAGCCGCGACGCCCAAAGCCCGGCACGCGTGCAGGCCTTCGCCTTGAATGTGGCCGACAAAGCGGTGCTGACCAGTTCCTCCAGCTTTCGGGACCTCGACCTACTCGGCCCGGAACATTCCTTCACCCGCGAAGAGGACACTGCTGAACAGGTCTCAACGCCACAACAAGGCGACGCGGTGGACCTCGACCAGCGCGTGAGAGCGGAATCCAGCCGCTCCAGCTACGACCTGGAAGCGACCGGCAGTCTGTTGAGTGAGTGCTACCACGGTGTGCTGCTCCCCTACCAGGTGCTGCAGGTGCGCGGGGTGAACAACAGCTTGAGTGGCGATTACGTGGTCTTCAAGGCTACACATACACTGTCCCGCTCGCAGTATACGCAAGCCTTCACAGTGAAACGCAACGCGGTCTCGGAGGGCGAAGGCGCAGATTCAGCCGATTTGATTGGAGAGATTTTCTAGATGACCGATGCAGACCTGGAACGAATGACCGTCGAGACCATCGAGTACATGCGCACCCGCTACTTCGGTAAGTACCGCGGCATCGTGCGCGATGTCGACGATCCCGAGGGCATGGGGCGCATCGTGGCCCAGGTGCCAGAAGTCTTGGGCGAGACAGAGACGCCATGGGCGCTGCCTTCTGTCCCCTTTGCTGGGGCGGATCATGGTTTTGTGGTGCTGCCTGAGGAAGGCGATGGTGTGTGGATCGAGTTCGAGGCGGGTGATATTTCGCGCCCGATCTGGAGTGGATGTTGGTGGGGGCGTGGTGAGATGCCCTCACCAGGCGGGATGCAAACACGCGTATTGGCGACGACAAATGGGCACAAGCTCGTGCTCGACGACGAGGGCGGGGAGGTGAAGCTTTTGCACGCGGGAGGCGCCGAGTTCAGCATGAGCGATCAGGAGATCAAACTCAAGATCGGCGCTACTCAAATCGTGCTCTCCTCCAGTGGGGTCAGCGTGAACAACGGAGCCCTAGAGGTGCGCTGATGGCCGGCAACTTGTTGACCACCTCCAGCACGATCATGTGCCCCCATGGCGGGCAGCTGAATTTGATGACCTCCAACAGTAAGGTTTTCGCGGAGGGCACACCGGTCTTGCTGGAATTGGACATTCACACGGTTGCCGGCTGCCCGTTCACCCTGCCTGGCCCCAAACCCTCGCCATGTGTGCGGGTGGAGTGGACTTTGGGATCCCCCAAAGCCTCGGTGAACGGGACGCCGGTTCTTACCCAGAATAGCATCGGCATGTGCTACAGCCCAGAATCGGCCTTGCAAGGTGTGGCAGTGATCGTGAATACACAAATTAAGGTTTCGGCCCAATGAGCAGTAAATACGGACACCACCTCTCCTACCCCTTCCGGGTGGGCCAGGACGGTCGCACGGCACAGGTGACCGCGTTGGAACCCCATGTACGCGATGAATTGATGCAATTGTTGCTCACCAACATCGGTGAGCGTGCCTTTCTGCCTGAGTTCGGTGGCGGCGTGCGCAACCTGGTTTTCGAGCCGGCTGACGAGGCCACACGGGGCATGACCAAGGCCAGGATCACCAAAGCGATATCGAACTACCTCGGCCACCGTATCACGCTGGAAGATCTTTCGGTGAACATTGAAGGAGCGATGCTCACAGCGGAAATCCGATATCGCATCGCCGGGACAGAGGACAGCCGGGTGATGCGTTTTCAGCGCATGAGTGAGTGAGGCCATGATCCTAAACCAAGAAGCGCTGGAAGAACGGGCAGACGAACTGCAGGCGATAGGCTTCAACGGGATCAGTTTAGTGTTGGTGAGCCTGCAACCCGATCCCAATCCTACGGAAGCGATCTTAGAGGTTCACTTCCACAACAACAACCGGGTGCACGATATCTTTCAAGCTTTCGATAGCGGCGCCAAGCTGGCCAGGGAGCTCTTCCCGATCAGCGGTGGCCTTCGTCTACCCGCCGGTCCGCTAGCCGATCAGGTGCAGGTCGTAGCCATCGCCGAAGACGCCAACGACAAGGTGCTTCATCTGACCGTGAGGCCGATCGGCGATTACTCGACCTACTCTCTGAACGTTGTCTTCCAGGACATCGATCCCTTCTTCAGCGAGATCGATTTCAAATTCCGCCCCGGGTGCTTCAATTTGTGCGCCCCAGATTGGGACGCACCACCCGCACCGCGGACCGATCCAGCCATCGATTACTTGGCCAAGGATTACGATTCCTTCCGGCATACCATGATCACTTGGATGATGGACAAGGTGCCAGGATGGCAAGCGACCAGTGAGGCTGATCTCGATCAAACCCTGCTCGAGCTGTTCAGCGTCGCGGCCGACGAACTCAGCGATTACCAAGACCGGGTGATGAATGAAGCATACCTGGGCACGGCGCGCGAACGTGTTTCGTTGGCGCGTCATGCTCGCCTGATGGATTACCACATCCATCAAGGCAACCAGGCCAGCACTTGGTTGGCGTTGGAGGTTAACACCTCCATGACGCTGCCCTTGGCTCCCTCCAGTCGCCTCCAAGTGGGGACAGGGGAGGATATCGAGGATCCGGCTTGTGTGGTCTTTATCCATCGGGAGAGTCGCACTTTCGATCCGCTACTGAACCGCATCAGCTTCTACACCTGGGACGACGCTGTCCCTGCGCTGGAGGCGGGCAGCACCCAAGCCGATCTGATCATCGACGACGGCGCGAAATCAAAAGCGGAGGACGTCCGTGACTGGATGCACAGCGGTCAAGTCACACACCTGTTAATTCAAGAGCATCTCAACCCGCTGACGGGGGAGGCGCGCGGCCGAGATCCCACCAAGCGTCAGTTGTTGCAATTGCTTCCCGGTGTACTGGGTGCCGAGGTTGTGGAAGATCCGGTGCGTGGGAAGTGGTTGGTGCGGGTGAACTGGGAGGAAAAGGACCAGCTACGCAGCGCGTACTGTTTCACCGTGGAATGCGATTCGGGCCCTGTCCACGATGTATCGCTTTTCCATGCCAATCTGATCCAGGTCTTTCACGGCCGCCCAGTGGAAGTGTCTTTCTACGAACCGGGCTCGACTCTGGCGGGAGTGGATGATTTATATTACCAGCGTAGTGAGGTGGGCGAGGCCCTTTGCAAACTTGACACGCTCCCGCTGGCTTACAAGGACACACTCCCCGGTGGGGACGTCAAACCAGAATCGACGTTAGAAGTCGAAGTCACCCACGATGGCGGCGCGCCGGAGGCCTGGGACGAGGTAATCAGTCTCGTGCACAGCGACGACAGCGCCGAAGGCGGTGATCACTTCGTCGTCGAGACCGACGAACTGAGCCGCAGTTGGCTGCGTTTCGGGGACGGGATTAATGGACGCAAGCTCCCCGAGGATTCCGTCGTGCATGCTTTTTACCAGGTGGGATACGGCCTGGATGGGAATGTCGGCGCCGATACTTTGACGGCCTTTGACGAGGCGGCTTTTCCAGAGATCGACTCCTGCTGGAACCCTTTCGATGTCATCAATGGTCGCGCGCCGGAACCACCACAGGAAATCATCCGCCGCGCACCTGAAGCCTATCGATACCGACAACTGCGCGCCGTTGCCTTGCATGACTACATCGAACGTGCCGAGGAGCTTCCCGAAGTCGCCAAAGCATCTGCCCGATACATGTGGACCGGGAGCTGGCGCACGGTACGGATCACGGTCGATCCAGTGGGGACAACAACCTGGAGTGAGGATTTGGAGGAGAAATTGTCTCGCCACCTGGAGGCGGTGCGTCTGATCGGGGAAGACCTGGAACTGAGACCACCTCGTTATGTCCCGCTCGACATCGTGGTCACGCTTTGTGTTCAGCAGGACACCTGGCCCCAAGATGTGCGTTCGATCCTGGAGCAGGAGTTCTCTGATGGTTACACACCCGACGGGCGCATGGGCTATTTCCACCCCGATCGTTGGACCTTCGGCCAGGCGCTGCACGTGAGCCAGATCGTGGGGCGCGCTCAGGCTGTTGAGGGTGTTGACCACATCCTGGAGATTTCCTTGAAGCGCTGGCATGCCGCCACGCCGGGAACCGCTGACGTGTTGGAGGTTCAACCCAACGAGATTGTCCAGGTGCTCAACGATCCCGATCACAAGGAGCGAGGGATGATCAGTTTCGATTTGAGGGGAGGGCGTCAGTGAGTAAGGATTGCCGTAACGATTGCGTGGAGATCTTCGAGTTTCCCAAGAAAATCGAGAATCGCCCCGGGTTACCACGCATTCGTTACCGCATCGGCACGTATTCGGATTTTCGTGAGACCATGCTGCGCGCACTAAATCGGGATGAAGTGCTCAGTACCTGGACGCACCGGGCTTCGGACGATCCCGGCATCGCTTTGTTGGAGGGTGCCGCGGTTCTGGGCGACATCCTGACCTTCTATCAAGAGCTTTACGCCAACGAGGCCTATCTGCGCACGGCGCGTTGGCGGGAGAGCGTGAGCGACTTGGTACGCCTGCTGGGTTATCGTTTGACGCCGGGCGTTGGTGGCCGCGCCACCTTTGCCTTCGAGGTCAAAGGCGATAGGCCGGTCATCATCCCGCCCGGTTTCCCGGTCAAGGCGCAGGTGGAGGGACTGGAGGAACAAGCCGAGTTCGAGACGGTAATTGAAGCCACGGCCTACCCGGCACTAAGCAAGTTCTCTCTTTATCGACCGTACACGCTACCGAACATCACCGTCGGGACGAACTCCTTCTCGGTCGAGACACAGATTCTCGAGCAGGGTGGGCTTACCCTGGAGGAAAAGGACCGCTTGCTATTGGTCAGTAACCCCAGCGATCCGTCCACAGACCGCCAGGTAGTGGTGATCAAGCAGGTCGAAGAGCGCTTCGATCGCACCGAAATAGAGATCGAGGGCCAGTTGGAGGGATCCTTCGTCGGCAGCCAGGTCCAAGCCTATAAACTGGGCCGTACCTTCCGTCACTTCGGCTTTAACGGTCCCACTGAGACCGTTGAAGTGTCCGGTACGACGGCCACGACGACCGATGTCGATTTCCACCGCAGGGTGGGGACTGCGCCTGGTGAGGTGGTGGGTATGGTCGTTTTGGCCGGGGAATATACTCCCCTGGCGACGTTCACAGACATGCCGCTCGATCAGGAGGTCGATGACCTGGCGGTCGGATCGACGATGCTGGTCGTCCTGCAACTCAGTAGCTTTTCGACTGGTGGTGGAGCGGAGTATTTCTTCGAACGGCGGGTGACAAAAGCCACCAAGGCTTCGATCTCATGGGGCGCCATGTCCGGTGGTTCAACAGTGGTCCGACTAGATCAAGATGTGTCTTATGTCGACCAGGTCTTCACGGATATCCGCAGCATCGAGTTCCTGGAGGTCATCGGGGGGAGCTTCTCGTTGCAGGGCGCCTACACTGAGGACACCACCGCCGACCTCTCCTCACTCCTGCACTTTGGCCTGGGGGAGGACTATCAAAACCTGAAGGACCGGCAACTCCTGCTGGTGCGAGAGGACGGCCTTTTTGAGCAACTGAGCAGCACGATCGATGAGACGCTGGTCTCAGACGACCCGATCCCGCGCTTGCGTCCGGTCTACCTCCCAGTCTTTGAAGAGGACTTCAGCCTGCAGGACTTCCCGCTTCTGGACGATCCGCTGGTCGTGGTGTATGCAAACCTGGTCGAAGCAACCCAGGGCAAATCCGAAAAGGAAGCCGTGTTGGGTAACGGCGATAGCCGCCAAGCCTTCCAAACCTTCAAGCTGCCCAAGTCCCCGCTCACCTACCACAAGTCGGCTGGTCAGACACCGCCCGAGGTGCCAGAGCTCAAGATCTACGTAGAGGGTCGCCTATGGACGCGCGTACCCACGTTTTTCGACCACGATGCGGACGAGGAGATCTACATCGTCCGCGAGGACATGAATGGTGATAGTTGGGTGCAGTTCGGCGACGGTAAGACCGGCAAACGGTTGCCCTCCGGCGTGAAGAACGTCATCGCCCGCTACCGCAGTGGCATCGGAGCGTACGGGGCACTGAAAGAGGAGACCAAACCACAAGCCGGCGGTAAGCTCAACAACCTGGTCAAGATCTACCTGCCTGGCGTGGCCTCCGGGGGTGATCAGCCCGAGAGTGGCGACAACGCCCGCCAAGCAGCTCCAGGGAAAGTGCAGAGCCTCGACCGGTTGGTCAGCTTGGAGGATTACGAGTGGGAGACTTTAGCCATCTCCGGCGTCTCGAAGGTGCGCGCCGCCTGGGATTTGGTCGACAACGTCCCCTGCGTGGTCCTGACCGTGCTCATGGAGACCGGACGCGGCGATGAGATCGATGATGTTCGCCAGATCCTGGCTGAATATAACCGCTGCCGGGGTCCGGATCGGTTCCCTATTTTGGTCCTGCAAGGCAAGCTGAATTTCGTCTGTTTAAAGGTGAATGTGGCCTTTGACACCACCTTCCTTCAGGAGGATGTAACGGAAGATATTAAAGAGGCTCTGGGTGTGAAGGGTGAGTTGGGCCTAGACGCCTCCGAGGGCCTGTTCAGCTTGGCAGAGCGACGCTTCGCACAACCCGAGTACGCCAGCCGTATCGAGGGCGTGATCCAGGCTGTGCCTGGTGTGCAGTGGACCAAAGTCACGGGGCTGCTCTCCATGGGCGAGTCAGAGACCCCCTCCGAGTTGGCTCCACCAGAGGTGGTTCCCTTCAGCGTCTCTCTGACCCCCGCCAGCCACCAGGTCCTGGCCTTGTACAAGGGACACCTGCAGATCAATCCAATCTCTGGACCACCGGTGGAGGCTTGCTGAGATGGATGAAAAACGCGTACCACTCTACGAGCGCCTGCCAGAGATCTACCGCATCGAGGACAGCAAAGTAGAGCCGCCTGACCAACTGAAACATTACTTGTCGCTGGTTGAGGACGCCTTCGGTGAGATCGAACGCAATATCGGGGCGCTATACAGCGATCTGTTCATCGAGACCTGTGACCCGTGGGTGATCCCTTACATCGGTGACCTTCTGGGGGTGAGCCATCTGCAAGGCGACCCCTGGACGCTGCGAGCCGATGTCGCAGATACCATCGCTCTACGCCGGCGGAAAGGCACTCTGGCCAGTATTGAGCGCCTGACCTTCAACCTGACGCGCTGGGGGGTGCATTGTGTCGAGCTGCGCGAGCGCTTGCTCTGGAACCAGCATCTCAACCACCAACGCCCGGATGCGGGCGGCGATCCGCCCTATGGCTTGCCAGCGGTGACGCGCTTCACGCCGATCCGCGGCGGGACGATGACGCTGCGTGATCCAGCCACCCTAAGCCTTTTGGGCAGCCCTTTCGATCCCTTCGCACGAGTGGTCGACGTCAAGCCGCCGACCTTCGGCGCACTACGTTTCAACTTGCCTAACTTGGCGATCTTCTTGTGGCGGCTGGAAGACTATCGCGTGCCGATCTCCAAGCCTGTGGCTCGCGGTTGGCGCGCCACAGGCACGGCGGTGGACGGCGAGGCAACCCATGTGGTGCCCTTCGACCTGCACCCCATGGGCGAGCCCGTGCGCTTGTTTAATACCTACCAGTTCGATCCGGATCGCGATCCGCCAGTCGTCACGCAGCTTGATGAGACGCCGGGCCCCATCACAGCCGCGCGCTTGACTCAAGGTTCGCCTGCCGGACGTCCAGAGAAATATCTACTTGTGGAGACCTATGATCCCACCAATGTGGATCTTGACGCCATCGAGATTGGCGACGTGGGTTTACAGCTACATCTCCCTGCCCCGCCCTTCGACGACGAGGGCTGGCCGGAGGCCGAGCAGCCGCTCTTTACGGTCGAGTCGGGCTTCCAAGCCGAATTGGATGAGGGCCTGCTCTCCGCCAAACTCAGGGCGATTTTTATCGAAGAGGGCAAACCTCTACCGGTGGCGGCCGTCGTGCGCGGCCGCGGGCCACGCTGGGAGATAACCGTCGCCGGTCAGGTGCGCTTCTCGCTTCTGCGTACGGCGCAGGCTCTGCAGGTGTACGAGAAGCTGGTATGGATAATCCGGGGCGCAAACCTGTGTGCCTGGGAGGCGGGCCTGCAACCGCCCGTGCGCGACCGCGAGATTGTGATCGATCCCGATATCGGTCGTCTGTTGATCGGCGTCGGTACCCTGACTAGCGGGGTGGGGGAGAGCGAGGCCAACGCCTTGGAAGACGATTTACTGGTCACTTACACCTATGGCGCCGTGGGACCGGTGGGCGCACACCCGCGCTCAAGACCCGACCCGCCGGCCGAGTGGCAGGGTCAGCCGTTCAGGGAAGAGGATGTGGACTACCACGACCGGGCGGATGATTTGCAGCACAAGCTGGAGCTGATACTCCCCGAGGCCGAGCCGTACATCCTCGAGATTCAAGACAGCATGACCCACACCCTGGACATCAGCGCTATCGCTGGCGTGATCACAGAGGATGGTGGGGAGAATTACCCGCTGGCGAATACGCGCATCATACGCGCCGCTGACGGCCAACGACCGGTAGTTATGCTGAAGAAACCGTTACGCTTCCGCCCCGACGATCCCAGCCAGGCGGCCGGTATCGTCCTGCGCCTGGAGGGGCTCTACCTCACACGCCATCCGGTCAGCTTCCCTGCTGGCGAGCCCTTGATCGCTCGCGCGGCGCTCAACCGCCTGGAGTTGATCGACTGCACGCTCGACCCCGGAGGTAGCCTGGAGCTCGACGGCACCCCGGATGGTACGCGCCGACCGATCCAAACCTCGCTACGCCTGCGCGAGCCGTATGGGTTTGCCAACGCGGCCGAGCGAGCAGCATTCGACCAGGTCCCCGAGGTCGTCCTGCGACGCACGATCTCTGGCCCACTACACATCGATCGTGATTACAGACTTTTCCTGAGCGATACACTGCTCGACGCGGGTGTGGGTGTGGGCGCTCATCCGGGGAACGCCTTCGTGCTGACCAACGCCACGGATCCGTTGAATGATTGGGGGCCGCCCACAGAGGTGAACGGCCTGACTGCTTTTGGCCGAATGCGCGTGGAGCAGATCAACGGACGCGGTGGGATATGGGTGCATGCTTTGGAGGTCTTGAACAATCAAGTGGGCTGCATCCGCTACAGTTATTTCTCAGGCGTCGGTGACCGCTTACCGCAGAATCTGGGTTGTGTGACCGGTGTGGCGTTACATTTCGTGAGTGAGTTATTTGGAGAGCCGGCCTATGGTCAATTGGCCCACGCCTCTGATTTTCGCATTCGGGAGCGAGGGCCGCAGGACGATGCCATGGGCGCTTTTGGCTTCCTGCTGGAGGCGCACAAATGGCGCAACTTGCAGATTCGATACCGTGAATTCATGCCGGTCGGCGTTCGACCGTTGCTCGTGCCGGTGACGTAAGGAGTGAACCATGAAAGGTGATTTCTCTCGATGGGAAACGGAGGGTGAGGAGAACCTACAAGGTGTTCTCCATCAGCAAGGACGCGTGCTCCTCGATTCCGATTGGAATGATCAAACCCGGCTTACCCTGGCTTGGCAGGAGGGCGCGGCGCGGGACGTGATCGGTCCTGATGTTGCAGCCGTGCCAGCCCACACGCCTGATGCCTTCAAGGTAAGCGAAGCACGTGTGGTGGGGAGCGACGTCGAGCTCGATATCCTGCCGGGCGGGGCCTGGGTGAACGGCCTGGCTGTGGACCTGCCGGGGGAACCACCCGATCCCACGGCGGCGGTCACGCGCAAGGCGACCTATCTGCAGCCGCCGATCCAAGATCCGGCGGGCGTCGTGGGAGACATCGCGGATGGCGTGCGCGACGCTGTCGTTCTCGAAGTGTGGCGCTCGGCATTGAACGGCTTTCAGACACCGGAGACCTTGATCGAGCCGGCCTTAGGAGGTCCAGACACGACCGAGCGTGTGCAAACGGCGCTGCGCTTCCGGCTCTTCCGTCTCGGTGAGGATGACACTTGCCGTACCATTGTCGAGCGTTTGCAGGATGATTTCAGCCAGAAGGGAAAGCTGAAGGTTACACTGCTACCGACCATTTCCTCCGGTGGTGATTGCCCGGTCGAGGAAGGTGGCGGGTACATTGGCTTCGAGCACCATCTATACCGTGTCGAGATAGCCCAGGTGAACAGCGCCCAGCCGATGTTTAAATGGTCACAGTTCAACGGTGGTCTGGTAGGGCGCGGCGAATGCGACCTGGCAGGTCCTGACAAGAAGATCACAATCACGGCCAACGATCAAGCGATCAAGACCAGCGGTCTGAACGCTTTTTACCTTGAGGTGGTGGAGTACGATCAAGATCAAGGCTACTGGCGCGTGACCTATGGGGCCGACGTTACGCTGGACGGCGACGAGTTGGTTGTGGGAACGGAGCGCTATACGGAGGCTTCTCGACCTAGTGGACGTGCATTCTTCCGTCTTTGGAACGGCATCGAGGACATCTCCGGTTACCTCAAGGTACCGGTGGGCAGTGACCCCACGGAGCTGCGCGACGGCATCCGCCTGGAGTTCGACGCTAGCAGCGGGGACAATTATCAACCCGGTGATTATTGGACATTCAAGGTGCGTGCCGGGGGGTTGGGTAATCCCGATCCATTGATCGACGATCAACCCCCGCAGGGCGTGCATTATCAGCGCGTGCCCTTAGCGATCCT
>WVZH01000318.1:356-550 GCA_011772595.1 Anaerolineales bacterium | reverse complement strand
GGCGATGGCGTGCGCACCTTTGGCGACTTCAACAGTATCGAGGAGGCGCTGCGTCACTTGCCTGAATCGGGTGGGGAGATTTGCCTGCTGCCCGGTCTGCACTACGCCAAGGTGGTCATCGAGGACCGTCAGAACATCAAGATCCGCGGCTGTGACAAGCGCACGACCGTCATGCCACCCGAATCCGATCCAGG
>WVZH01000318.1:0-281 GCA_011772595.1 Anaerolineales bacterium | reverse complement strand
GCGATCGTCTTGGAAGGCAGTGAACTGGGTGATCTGGCGGATGTCGCGATCCGTCACAATCGGATCGCCGCCTATGAGCATGCGATCCACGCCCGCCAGGTTTGGGAGGTTCGCATCCACCACAACGTAATCCGCATGTGGGACAGAGATGGTGGTGACGTGGCCATCTATTTCCTGGGTGAAGGTGGCCTCATCGAACGGAACGATATCGCAGTGGTCCCGGCGGGTACAGAACCACCGCCCGAGGAGGTTCCAGAAGATGGTGAGATCCCCGATCCGAG
>WVZH01000466.1 GCA_011772595.1 Anaerolineales bacterium | reverse complement strand
ATAGATCTCGGCTTGCGCGAAGGCCGCATGTGGGTCCGTAGGAATGTCTACGCTTGGTCGCGTAATCCTGGTAACTGGCAAGGGGGCAGGGACTTCTAGGATGACCTCCTCAGGTTTACGCCGCCGGCGGACAATCGTGATCACGCCAAGGAGCAATAGGGTCGGGACGGAGAGACAGCGCAACACACCCAGGAATTGGATAATACTTGTGACCGTTCTCAGCGTCCCCACGCCTGGGCTCTCCGTGTGGTCGAACACATACAATCCGGAATAAGCCCCTACCCAAGCAAGCCCTTCGCTATCAACGATGAAGCTCTTGATCCCCCTCGGAACTCCACTGTAAGACGGTTTGTATGTGATCACGCCACCATCCGGTTCTATCAAGCTCATTCCCGTCGTAGTCGCCACCCACTTTCTGTGCTGCTCATCGATGGAGATTGCGCGGACCGAATGGCCCAGCAAGATCGATGCTGATGACCGGAAAGTGGTCCATTGACCTTCCGTCCCCCGAACGCATAGTCCTACGGATGTCCCAATCCAGATACTTCCATCACGATCCACGGCCAGAGCTGTAACATCATCACTGCAGATTCCAGAGTTTCTCTGGCGGTACAACAACCATTCTCCGCTCGCTTCGATCGCAATTAAGCCATCGTCCGTGCCCACCCACACCCGACCCTCTTGATCCACGACTAGAGCTCTGACATATTTTCCCACCTGACCAGAACTGGCGATTGCATACCACTCCCAATCTCCGTCCGGAGAGCGCATTGCCAACCCTTCCTCGGTCCCCACCCAGAGGTTGTCTTGATGGTCGAAAACCAGCGCCGTAACCGATTCACCCTTTACCTTAAGGGAGACTACATCGGCGTCCCAACGCTCTTCCCCCTGGTGCACGTTGATCCAGTTGGCGTTCGCCACCCACACACGCCCGGAGGAGTCAACAGCCAGCGCTTCGCCTGGCCCACGAGGTGGCTGTGCTCGATACGAACTATCACCTAACCACGACATTCTGAGTCCCGATGAGAAGATTTTCCACTCTTCACGCCTCCATTCACTGATCCACAGGTGACCTTCCTTGTCTACAACATAGGTGTAATCGTATCCCCGTTGGCTGGAGTAACGCCTCCAACCCCGATCCTGGATCTCTTCAAGCCAATTTGGTACCACGAAAGCTATGGCCAGCACTACCACTACGACGATCCAGCCTCGTCTTAAATTCGACCCCATGGATCGCCGGCGTCCCTCCACATCCACCATCTCGCTTCCCTCAGCCACGTCTCACTCCCACGTCTCCAGCATCTCGAGCCATTGTTGCGCGCGGGCGACGATCTGCTCGCGCCTGCGCTCGACGAACACGGCAGCCGACACCAGCAAAACTCCCACGCCAAGGAAGATGATCCACCGCTGAACATCGTACAAATTGACCAGCACGATCACCTGCGCCACGACGTTGAGCGCGCTGGCGCCCAACCCCATGAAAAAGGGCACCTTGCGTCGATTTGCGGCGCCCCACCAGATCGTCAACAATCCTTCCACCAACAGCAGCAGGAAGTATGGGAACCCCTCTGCTCCGTCGAGAGACTGCGTGAACGAGGAGACCAGGATCACGGTCAGACCAAACGCTTCCAATAGTGTGCCAAAGCGGAGACGCCCGCTACGGCGTTCAAGATGGCCCACGAAGGCGAAATACAGCCCGGCGGGGATGACGTAGCCCTGCAGTTGTTGCACACCCTGGTCGAACAAAATCAGGATCCAAGCGATCTGCAGCATTGCCAAGCCTAGATAACTCAGGCGGATGCGGCGTCTCCGATAGGCAATGGTGAGGTATAGCATACCGGCAAACACCAATGAGACCACGGTGGCCAGGCCGTGAATCCTGAGCATCGGTAGCGTACCGAGGACTGCGACGGCTGTCAGGATCACCGAGAAGGTCACGAGTGGCTTCAACCAGACGCTAAACCCACGTACGCGCGGCTGAACGACCGCCAAAACATGCTCGCTTGTCAAGGCAAGGAGGTACATGCCAAATCCGATTCCCGCCATCCAGGCAAGCCCATCTGCCAGCGGCAACCCGGTCCATCCTAGCCTGTACCCTGCGGCCAACAAGAAAAACGCTAAAGAACCGGAAGCCAGGGCCGCGTCCTCCCACAACATGGCGAACAATCCAAGCAGGATCGCGTTCGAGGTCGCGACGAGGATCGCCGAGTCGATTCCGTAGAGCGCCACAAGCTGCCAAACAACGAGATCCAATGCAACGAAGAGGAAGAACGGCTGCGCCCAGGAGGGTTTCAACAAGTATCGTAAAAAGGGCCAATCGCCAAATTGAACTTGCCATCTTCTAATCTTGATCACCACCGGATTTACCTTGGTCTCAGGGAAGGGTCTGATGCGACGCACAAATGCAACCCCGATCAGCGCCAGCGCCCACGTCAACCCGGAGAAGATCAGCGTAATGTAATGTGTGGGGATTGGTTCCGGTGCAAACGAAAACGCCGCCATGATCGCAAGGTGGGTGGTCAAAAGCCCCGGATATTGCCAAGCAAATTGACGGAACAAGGCTGCAGAAGCAAAGGCGATCACGGCACATGCCACGAAGGAGAACGTGAGTGCGAGCGGGTCGTCCCGCGAGAGCGCCATCATGCTCACACTCAGCGCATACGCCAGCGTGTAAAAAGGCATGGCTGGATTGGCAAACGCACGAACAAAGGTGCGCAGGCTCGTAATGCCAAGCGGAACCCGCTGAAACACAAACCGACCAAGCAGGAGGTAGACAAGAATGAGCGGTAGCCAACCGAGGCCATACCACGCTGGTGAGAGTGGTGTGAGCGTCATCACGAGATAATAAGGCACCGCGAGCAACCATGCCGCCGGATACAGGAAGAGCGATTCGCGCAAGGCCCAGGAAGAAAACGAATAGAGTACAACACCGGAGGCGAAGACCGCTATCGCCAAATATCTCTCACCGCCAGCCGCCGAGAGGGCAATGGCACTAAGTAAGTAGCCAATGCTGAAGAATGGGAGTGCGAAGGAAGCGATCCCCTCTTGCTCC
>WVZH01000068.1:1338-13027 GCA_011772595.1 Anaerolineales bacterium | reverse complement strand
GTGCCCAGGACGAAGACGACGGATGTGAAAGCCTGGTAGACCTTCACCCAAGTTGGGGAACGAAAGATCAGTGGCGTTCGATGGCTGTCTACGTGTCCGATGAGAACCAAATCCTGTATATGCTCCTGTTTGGGAGGCATCACGGCGAATACGTTTTGACTGTCCCCTTTGGGTACAAGTCGTCTGAAGATATTGTCGCGGAAACCGAGCTCCAGCAATTGCGATATATATGTGACCAATGAGATCAGGGCGGCGAGGGCAGCGCTTGTACGGCCAAAGATTGGGTAGAGCGCGAAGGCAAGCAGCATGAATAACGAGGCGAGTAGGTGAGGGTGGTAGATCGATATGGCACTATTGAAGGACTCCATCTTTGGCGTGAGGTGCAGATCACGGAAGACCTGTTGGCAATATTCCGAGGCCTCCTTTTCCTTTCCTGTTGTTGACCCTCTGGGACCGATATCCACTGCGAGTGACTTTACATGTCTTAGCCAGATCGGGAGATAGTGCTCGGTTGCGGGCATGTCCCTCATGATCACTCCTCGTTGGTCGGTCTATAGTTTAGCACCACAAGAAGTAAGCAGGGTGGGTGAAAATCATGGGCCTTCCCGTTTTGCCAGCGGATATGCATCCGCGGTTGACTTATGCCAGCGTTGGAGTTAATCCAGACACACGAAATTCTGCTCAAATTCCCATGGTTTAAACCCCAAAAAGGATGGGATGCGATAAGGCTTTTAGGAACGCTCTCCTTGGTGGCGGTCGCTCCAGTCGCCGTTTTTGCTTCATGGTTGGCTCGGTCGCACCGCAGTACGTTGGCGATGAGGGCAACGCTCATTCGATTTCATGGACGATCAAGCTTGTTCGAACGATCGGACTCCAGCTCGCTCTAGGATGAAGTCGACAAAGCCGGGGAAGGGATCGAAACCGATCACATTGGGCGCATCGGCCACGAAGTTTGAAAGGGCATTGATGTCGTAGAAATACGCCTCGCCATCCCTTTCGTTGATGAGGTATTCAACACCACCGATCTCGATGTTGGCTGCCGATGTAATTCGCAGCACGTCATTAATGACGTCATCGGGGGGTTTATAGGCCTCGACTGGAACCCCTCGACCGGAGACCCCATCGTGTAGCCCGTGAGTGGAACGTCCCTCTGTAGTTGGGGGTAAACAGTAATCCGCCGGACACAGATTGAACTCGCCCTCCGTGAGGAACAGTCGAATGGCGTAGAGGAACTCGCCGTCCATCACTTCAACTCGAATGATGCTGTTGCCTTCAGCTGGCAGGTACTCCTGTATGAGCGCGGTTTGATCGATCCCGAGATCGAGATTCCCAATGTCTGCTGCAAGGGTCAGTGCTTCCATGGTGTCGAAACGAACGATCTTCGCACCGCTGCCGCCGATATTCGGTTTGAGGATCACTGGGAAGGTGAGGTCTTGCGCGACGGTCGGAGCAAGCGTCCCGTTGTTGATCACGTGCGCTCTCGGGTAGCGAACTCCCAACCTGTCGAGCAATCCTATCTGACGTGCCTTGGAGATCTCGTACAGGTAGGCATCGAATCCGTTGAGCACATTGGCGCCGATAACCTTCAGATGGGAAAGGTAATGAAGGCTGAAAAAGATCGCATGCTCGTGTCCCCTGGTATAGGCCGAAGGACTCATGCGGTTCACGAGGAGATCGTAGGGAACCGATCGGGCAGTTGGTTTAAATTGGTGTTCGGAAGCCAAGAGTTTCTCGAATGAGACGCCCCTCGCTTCCAGTTCGGCGAACAGTGGCTTGAACCATTCCGGATGTTCGTAATAGATTGCAATCCGCTTATGACCATCACCTGCGAACATGCTCAAAATCCTCCGATATATACAAATTAGACCCACATAGTAAAGTATAGCTATCTAGAATTTATACCCGATATCATGCCGGATCGACAATCGTAGTGGTGGGTTAAGATAACACTAGTAACTACGATTACATAACGTGTTCTGGCGATAATACTTGAGGATAATCACAGATAACCCAGGGTTAGACCGAAGGGAGGAAATACGATAGTGAATCAAAAGCCGCAATCCACAATTTTCTCCCATGTGCTTGAATATTTGCTTCCTGCCCTGGTTATAACCCTGGGCATGCAATCATTGAGGATGTTCATTGCTGGCGTGGCGTGGTACTTGCGGGATACGGTCGGAATGTCGTCGCTCAGTGTGATCCCCTATGCCTTCGCCACCTTTTTTCTCGGTTTTCTTGCCGCTGGACTTCACCGGTTAGTGGGGCCTCGCGCTGCGTTGTGGATCACAGTCGGCGGTGTGGCAGTCCTGCGTCTGATTGAGCAACTGAGCGTCAGTCCTGCATGGGATTTCGGATTGAGCATCGCTGGAGTGGGGCTCTTTCTGAATTTCCTGCCCATATTTATAGCCCACGTCAGGGCGCAAGGTGAGCGAGCTGCTCCCCGCTGGACCTATGGGTTGGTTCTGGGATTATCCTTTGATATCGTATTGCGGGGCGTCTTTGGCACGCGGGACCTGAGCACGGTCGCAGGGGTAATCCCGTTGGTTATATTGGTGGCGATCGGGGTCCTGATCTTCTGGGCACTGCGGCGAGAGCCTCAGCCAGAAACCGGGATTCACAGTGAAGCCACTTGGAGGCAAGTTTTACCTCTCATGACCATCGGCCCGTACTTGGTGCTGCAACTGCTGTTCTTCCAGAGCCAGGGTTGGGTGGAGGAGGTGGCTGGATTGAGCGCACCACTCGGTTTTGTGATCGTCATGCTAGGGAACTTGGCAGCGGCAGTTGGCCTAGCCTGGGGGTTCGCCCGCCCACGATCGTTGCACCCGATAGTCGCTCTAAGTATTACCATTTATCTAGCACTGGCCGCCTTTGGTGCAGATCAGTTAGGTGGAATGATGGTGGTCACGATTCTCCTCGGGCAAGTGCTTATGGGATGGGGGTGGGCGGTGGTTGCAGGTGTCAGCACACAAGCCAATCGCCCTGGGTTAGTGAGGACGACAGTCGTGGTTGTAGGAGCCATGGTGCTCTTCCTGGCCATCGTATTCGCTTACTACCTGGCCCAGGACATAGTCATGCCTTTCCAGCGCCAGGTCTTCCCTGCAGTTGCTGGCGCCCTGTTGGGATTGTTTCTTTTAATGGCCACTTTCCAGGCGCAGTCACTAACCGAGGTCATCGCCCGGGATTTCTCCGGCATCTCCGTAGCAGGGGTTTTGGCCATCGTGCCGCTGGCATATTGGGTGCTATTGGGGCCTGCATCTGCGCCCGAGCAACCTTCAGGTCTCCCGATCAAGGTGATGACCTACAATATTCATTCGGGTTTTAATATGGACGGCCGCCAGGATTTGGAGGCCATTGCGAAGATCATCGAGGATTCCGGCGTCGATATTGTGGCTCTGCAGGAGGTCTCGCGTGAGCGTTTGATGGATGGGACGGCTGACACGCCCACCTGGCTATCGCGGCGCCTCGATATGCCGATTGTATTTCGGGGCACGGAGGAACCCGTCTGGGGTAATGCAATTCTCTCCCGATACCCGCTGCTGGAATCTGGGTGGGGTGAACTGCCGCGCGTCGGCACNNAGTCACGTACGACAGGCGCAAGTGCCTGTCCTTCTGCAATTCTGGAACGATCAAGCCTTCTCTGTACTTCTTGGGGATCTGAATGCGAAACCCGACTCAGCCGAGATGAGACTGATCAGGGATGCTGGACTTTTGGACTCATGGAGCGAAGCGGGTGTCGGCTCTGGCTTTACCTACTCCTCCCGCGATCCACACAAGCGTATTGATTGGATCTGGCACACTAAGGACTTGATCACCGTCGAGGTCCAGGTGCTTCAGACGCAAGCTTCTGATCATTTTGCGGTCGTGGCCACGCTCGACCTCGCGCCATAGATGCGGCGAGGAGCGTCGAGATACTGGATTGCCTTCCTTTATACCAGGAGGGGGTAATCGTGAATCTTGGACGCAAACCACGGATCTCTAAGGTGGGAATTCTAAGAAGCCAAACAGTGCTCGGTGATCGTTGCCTGACCCGCCATCCAGTCTCATTGTGCCTGGGGATTCACCGAGAACGATTATTTGTCCCGTGGCGAAATTGCTTACCGCGAAATCGAGGGTCTTTTTAATGACGAATTTGAAAGTGTAGTATGGCGGGTCTTTTTCAGCGATTCCACTATGGTATTGGTATGGTTGACCATCCCAGCCAGCTTGAAAAATCTGTTGCCATACAATAAAGCTTTCGTCGTTGTCCCTCCAGGGATCGAGATTAAAATCACCTATCAATAGCACCTTCGCTTCTTGGATTATCGCCACTTCAGGGACTTCTTCAAGAAATGCCTTGCGAAGCAATTGTGATCTGCAGGAGGCGGTGATGTTCTGGGGGTGCATATTGACCACATCAAACGTTACGCCGGTTCTCAGTTTCACCGTCACTGCAGAGATGGAAAACCTATCTCTACATCCCTCGTCGATCGGGCTTGTTCGTGCGAGGTTACAATGACTCCCAATCGGACAACCAATAATCTCGCCAGCAGTATTCAGAACGGCTGTGCATTCAAAGTGCTTGTGATTATCGCAAACGATGGAATAGTCATCCCCTAGGAGCCGACGAACTTGCGGCTCTTCTTGTTCGTCGTAGCAAACTTTCTCAGGATCTGTTTCCTGCGTCTTTTCACACTGCCAAGGGGCTAGCAATTCCTGGAAAGCGATGATATCAGGCTTGAGCCGTGCAATGTTTTCGGTGAGTCGACCTTCTACGTCCTTTCTACACAATTTCCAGTCATACTTTTGACAGCTTAAGTCGGAGTTTCCCACATTTACGCTCAAAATGGAAAACCCGGTGCGTTCGGAGATACCCATTTCCCAACGAAATTCATTCGCTCTTCCGTTTCCGCGAATAGCGAAGAGGATGATTACAACAGAAAGAAAGACAACGGGAATGACCCAAAGGGGGTGTTTATTGTCTGTCATTGAAATTTTCATGGCAGCGGTATTCTAAAAATCTGGCAGGCTGGTGGATGCATTCTACAGACCGAGACAATATCCACGTGCATATCTTCTGACGTTGAGAATGAAAACTTCTGCATCCGCTAATGAAGCTACTCCATTATAGGAATCAAGGGTCATCTTAGCCAGATCCCTTACGAATTCGTCTGTGTGAAATCTGCGACAAGTCTCTTCATCCAAATCGTACCCTCTTCTGTTGTTGTGCTTACGATTGATCCCTCCTCAGATACTATCCACTTGGTCTATATTCGAACGATCTCTTGGGCTTACACGAAAACCGTCCCAAGCTCTGATGAACGAAGTGCCGTCTTTCCATATGCTTTAAGCGCGGTATGGACACAGATGCGTGAGTCTTGGATGTCACTCTTCAACAAGGAGTGAGTTCCATCTGGATTTTGTACCGGATTTCGAGTACAAATGCTGTCTTGTTCGCATCATCAATTCGAACGTACGGAGGATTGAAATGAGAAAGAAGAAAATGTTTACCAGATTTCGAGTAATTGTACCGTTCCTATTGATCCTGGCTGTTCTGATTGCAGGGTGTGGGTCAGATGGTGGCTCTGGGTTGAAGGAAGAGCGCTCAACACTCTCTGTGACCGGGTACGGTCAGGCGAGCGGGGCGCCCGATTTGGCGGAAGTTCAATTGGGTGTTTCCGTCATTGATCCTGACATCGGTCAATCCATCAGAGAGGCAAATGCGGCCATAGAGAGGGTCACCGAGGCTGTTGTCGCCAGGGGTGTGAGCTCGGATGATGTTCGCACGGTGAATTACAGCATTTGGACGGAATATATTCACGACCCCCAGACCGGAATGCCGACCGGTGAAACGAAATACCACGTTGAAATCAGCATTTTCGTGACGGTGCGAGATGTCCTCATCATGGGCGATCTCATAAACGCTAGCCTCGGTGCTGGAGCAACCAATATCCATAATATTAACTTCTCGATCGACGACGTATCTTTCCTGGAAACAGAAGCGCGTGGTAAAGCGATAGCCGACGCTCGAGATCGTGCCGAGAAACTGGCATCGGGTTTGGGCATGAAGCTTGGCAAGGTGCTCTCCGTAGGAGAGGGTTCCGCAGGAGCCCTGGCGCCCACGTATAGCTACGGCTTAAAGGGAGACCTCGGTGGAGGTGGAGTCGGTGCAGGACAGCCTAGTATCATCAGTCCAGGACAGACGACCATCGGGGTACAGGTGACGGTCATTTACGAGTTGCTCCCCTGAGGAATCGCCTCTAGCGGGATGAACATAAAAGCCTGACCGTTCCAAAGGTTAGAGACACTTTCAATTGAGGGTCAGAGAACCGATGTTCCACCTCGTGATAGATGCTATCCTCCCGTGCTGGGTGATTTCCGCGGGAAGGGTACACAAGAACGATAGATGATGCTCGTGGCCGAACTGTTCCGTTGGGTGGGACGGTTTGGCCACGAAAAGATCGATGCATGAGCCGAAATACGCATAGGGTTGGAGTGACAATGGGCGTGAAGAGGTTCACTCATCTCCAGTGCTTGGCGATCACACTCCTGATCCTCTTGAGCTGCGTATCATGCAGCTCTTCCGAGGAAGCTGTTTCTATACCAAAGGAAAATCCAACACCTGAACATCGCACCCCCACCGTTGGGGGCGTTAAGCCCACCTTCGTGTCCTCGATGCCGGTTCTCCAGACGCCGACGGCTCCAGAAGCGACAACCTGGATCTCAAACCCCTACTGCAATCCCGAGGGAACGGGACTCTGGCTCGTCCCATCCTCCACGTTCCTCGAAGAGGGTGAGGCGCTCGAAGTCGCGCTTTTTCTCGAAAATGCGGAGGACAGTGTGGGTTTTATGGGCCAGGTCCAGTATCGCCTCGAGATCGCTCCAAAACTTATGGAGGGCGATCTTGGTCCCATGGTTTCTACGAAGACGCTGTACCCAGGTGACTTGGAAATGGTCACCTTTCAGCTTCGGGCGGTCGAGACGGGGCAGGCGCAGATGAGAGGCCTTGCCAGCTATGAACTGCATGCACTGGATATGTCATGGGGAAGCTGGACCGGTTGTGCAACCTTCCCAGTGGACATCGAAGTGGTTTCGAGCGATGGCGGCCCATCGCTCCAAGATCAAATGCCTGCGATCCATGCCCCCTCCACCAGGACCGGTGTGGCGGAGATTAACGTAGTGCTTGATGCGGTCCTGGCAAGAGATCAAGAGGCGGTGAAAGCGCTCGTCAGGTACACGCTATCCGCCTGTACGCATGCAGACGGTCTCGGCGGTCCGCCTAAATGCCGGGAGGGGGAGGCCGACGGCACGCGCCTCGAGGTGCTTCCCTTCCTTGGCCCCGAGGGACATTTCTTGCGTCGCGAGGAAGTTGAAGCCTGGTCGGGGTTGCAGATCAAGGGCTTGATCGCCGTCTATCGGGTGTCAGAGGAGGCCTATTCGGATCCTGATTACCCGGCCGGGGAATACGCGGCGGTTTTTCTCCATGGGCATGGCGTCTCCTACATCACGCTGCAGATCGAGGATGGCTATATCGTGCGCATCGATAATGACTTCGGCTATCCACCCGAAGATCGTCTTCTCAAAGACGCGGCGGAAATCCTCCTTCATCCCCCTCGAGATTGATCTACTTACAGCCTGATGTCCCGCCAAGGCAGTTCGGGGATGCGATGCAAGAACAGACCGAAAAGTCGAACACAGATTGTAACTTTTCGCTTCGTCATGCATAGTATGGTTAGAGGAGCGTGATGCTCACTTTCCAAGACTTGTATGAGGACTACGCTGCTGATGTCTACCGCTTTGCTCTCTGGCTTTCAGGTGATAGTCTTGATGCCGAGGATATTACCTCTGAGATGTTTGTCCGTGCCTGGGTGAACAACAGCAAGATTCGTACAGAAACCCTCAAAGCCTATCTCTTTGCCATCGCCCGCAATGTCTATCTAGAGCAGCGCAGAAAGAGAAAGAACCAGGTTGTGCTCAACGATGTCTATCCCGATCCTGCTCCTGAACCGGATGAAGTCGTTGAATCTCAACTTGAATTACGGAGAGTTCAGCGTTTTCTGCAGACAATACCGGAGACCGACCGTGTGGCGTTTATTTTGCGTGTCCAGCATGAACTACCCTATGCCGAAATTGCACGTGTCCTGGAATTATCCCTTTCGGCCGCCAAAGTGAAGGTGCACCGCGTTCGTAAAAAGCTGCTCGCGGTATGGGTCAATAAGGAGGATTGATATGGAAATTACAAGGAATGTCATTCTCGATTTGTTGCCGATATATGCAGCGGATGAAGTGAGTGCTGACACGCGTGCCCTTGTTGAGGAATACCTGGAAGGCGATCCGGAACTCGCAAACGTGGCAAATAGGCTGGCGGCTATGGAGCTATCTGGAGAGGTACCGATCCCACTTACAGAAGAAGACAAAATAGAAGCCTATAGAGAAGCCAAGCAACACATGCTACGGCGCAATATCGTGTGGGCGGGACTGATCGCCTTTGTGATCCTGACGGTAATGGGGGTGCTTTGGTTATCGTTCTTCGTGTACAGTTCAGGTTCCCCATAGGGCAGCGTGCGTTGTATCGAAGAAACTGGCATAAGCGGTAACTTGACTACGAGGAGTACGACGATGAACGATTCTACGCAATCCGCAGGTCGATTCTTCGGGGTGATGGGCAGCGGGCAAGCGTACCTCAACCTGCTCTACCTGCTAACGACTTTTCCGCTCGGTATTTTCTACTTCGTTTTCCTGGTTACAGGACTTGCGTTGGGAATCCCCTTAGTAATCATCTGGCTGGGGATCCCCATCCTTCTGCTGGTAGGAGTTGCTTGGTGGGCCCTGGCCAGCTTCGAGCGCTTGATGGTGATCTACTGGCTGAAAGAAGACGTCCCTAGGATGGCGTACCCATCCAAAGAAGGTGCCGACGTCTGGACGCGTTTCAAAGCGTACTTCACCAATCCAGTGACCTGGAAAAGCCTAGTATATCTGTTCTTAAAATTTCCCTTAGGGATCGCCACGTTCGTGGTCGTGGTGACGTTGGTCTCCCTGACGCTGGCATTCCTGACCATGCCAATCACGTATCCGTATCTTCAAGATTTCCAAGTCGGGATATTCCTTGGCACAGGTCTACCGGCCTGGGAGGTCGATAGCATGAGCGATGCCATGCTCGCCGCCTTAATCGGCTTGATGCTGTGGCCGGCGACCCTGCATGTCACGAACGGGCTGGCCTGGGTGCACGCCAAGTTCGCTAGAGTGATGTTGAGCGTCAATCCTATGGAAAGATCTCCTGTCAAGGTTGAAGAGGGCCAATCTCTTCCATGAGAAAGCCTGAAATATTCAAGGTGACGTGGCGACCTAATCTTTCCTCCAGGTCCGACTTTTCACAATGCTTCCATATGCGCTCTATGGGAGCTTCTACTTTTCATTCTGTGCCATGTTAAACTCTACACGCATCAAAAAAAATAAACCCAATCCACACTTTGTGGGTTGATAATAGAGGAGAGGTGCAGCATGGTTTCCTACACTTTCAAGGTCAACCAACAATCGTACACGGTCGAAGCGTCTCCAGAAACGCCGCTGCTTTGGGTGCTGCGTGACGAGCTGGGGCTTACCGGGACCAAGTACAGCTGTGGCGTCGGGGAGTGCGGAGCCTGCACAGTCCATCTTGACGGTGAGGCAGTTCGGTCGTGCAATTTGCCGATATCTCGAGTGGGAGCAAGTAGCATCACTACCATTGAGGGCCTATCCTCCACTGGTGACCATCCACTCCAGCTTGCCTGGATCGAGGGACAGGTCCCACAGTGTGGCTACTGCCAGCCGGGCCAGATCATGCAGGCCGCAGCGCTGCTCTTGGCTAAACCTCAGCCCACTCAAGTGGAGATCGTTGAGACCATGTCCGCTGTGCTTTGCCGCTGCGGTACGTACCAGCGGATTCTGGGTGCCATCCAAAGTGTGGTGGAGACAGGGGGTGCAGCATGATACAACGACCGGATTTTCGACGTCGCGAATTCATCAAGGTGTCCGCGGCTGCCGGAGGGGGTCTTCTGGTCAGCCTCTTCCTTTCCTCCTGTGGAGAACCGCAGGAGGAAGTCCTGTTGCCGACGGCGGAGCCCACAGCGGTGCCGACGCCTACACCCAATCCGAACGCATTGCTCGAGCCGGGTGTGTTCCTGAGGATCGATGGGACCGGCGCCGTCACCGTAACGATTCCCAGGCCGGACGTCGGCCAGGGGGTCAGGACCGCTTTCGCCATGATCGTGGCAGATGAGCTGGGCGCCGATTGGGCCAGCGTGCGTGTCGAACAAGCCACAGCGGATTCGAAATACGGCAATCAGGTCACAGGCGGTAGCCGGGGGGTATCGCAATCGTTCCTCCTTCTGAGGAGGGCGGGAGCGACGGCGCGCAAAATGCTCATCGCGGCCGCGGCGCAGGTCTGGGGAGTGCCGGAAGGTGAATGCCGGGCAGAAGACGGCCTGATCCTCCATACGACAAGCGGAGATCGCCTGTCGTTCGCCGATGTGGTCGAGACCGCCTCGACGCTGCCTGTCCCGAGCAGAGAGGAGGTCGAATACAAGGATCCGTCCGAGTTCGTCTATATCGGCGAGAGTATGGAACCGTTGGATCACCCCCGAATGGTGGATGGCAGCGCCATCTACGGTATTGACGTCGATGTTCCAGACATGCTGTATGCCGTGCTTGCGCGCTGTCCGGTCCCTAGAGGTGATCTGGAAAGCTATGACGCTGCGAACGCAGCAGCCGTGGAGGGCGTCCGAGAGATCGTCCCCATTTCGAACGGGGTCGCAGTGGTGGCCGATTCGACGTGGGCTGCGATCATGGGGCGTCAGGCGTTGGAGATCATCTGGGACGAAGGCACATTTGCCGACCTCAACACGGAGGCGCTGCGCGAAAGCATGACCGAGCAAGTCGTGCCAGAGGGATGGACGGGTGCCTCGACGGATCCCAACGAAATCAGCGCGCTCTATGAGGTGCCCTTTCTGGCGCATGCCACGCCGGAACCACCGAGCTGCGTTGCGCATGTCCGGGACGGACGTTGCGAGATCTGGGCGCCAACGCAAGTGCCGATGGAGGCGATGAACATCACGACTAGAGCGGCCCGTGTCGCCCGAGACGATGTGGATATGCATGTGCCGATAATCGGGGGTGGCTTTGGCCGTCGTCTCCAGGTGGATTTCATTGAGGAGGCGGTGGAAATCGCCAGAGCCGTTGGATCACCTGTGAAATTGGTCTGGACTCGTGAGGACGATCTCCAGCACGACTTCTACCACCCGTTCAGTTGCCACTACGTCAGCGCCCGCCTCGACAGCCCTGCACTGCCGCGTATCCGATCGAGCACCTTTGAACGCATCCCCACCGGACCCTGGCGGGCGGTGACCAACGTAACTGAGGCTTTTGTGCACGAGTCTTTCCTCGATGAGATGGCGGTTGCCTTGGATCGGGATCCGCTGGAGCTGAGGTTAGAACTCGAGCCCAGAAAGCTTCATCCCGTATTGGAGAAGGCGGCGCTCGAAGCGGACTGGGGATCGGAGCTACCCCCGGGATGGGGGCGCGGGATCGCTTGTCACGCAACCTGGAACGTCAGCCCGGTGGCGCAAGTGGCAGAGGTTTCTGTATCGGAGGAGGGCGAGGTGAGGGTGCACCGCGTGGTGTGCGCCATCGATTGCGGCCTGGTGATCCACCCTGGGATGGTCAAAGCGCAGATGGA
>WVZH01000068.1:0-1292 GCA_011772595.1 Anaerolineales bacterium | reverse complement strand
TTGCTGCGCATGGACGAGATGCCCGTCATCGAGGTCCACATCCTGCCCGGAGGTGACAGTCCTACAGGTGTAGGAGAGATGGGCGTGCCTCCGATCGCTCCTGCGGTCATGAACGCCGTCTATGCGGCCACCGGAATCAGAGTTCGCCATCTGCCTGTGCGGGCGCAGGATCTTCGCCAATAATAGGGCGCACGCGTCTTCGTAAGATCGCAGCGTGCGGTTGACTTGTGGCGGGGCATGGTATAGTATAGACGCACAAGATAGTACTTAAGTCCTACTGATTGACGTCCTAAGAAGGGGGATGTAATGAGGCCCATGAGGATGCTTTACATGGCGGTGATCGTCCAGGTCGCCGCTTTTTGCTTCCTGGCCGGACCCGCCGCGGCACAATGCCCGGAGGACGACCCCGACTGTGGCATTCAGCCGCCGCAATCGCAAGAGATCGACGTCGACAAGTCGTCTGGAGATAAGGGGCAGGGAGAGGCGCATAAGCCCGGCGCGCTGACACCGGTCCTGGCTTCCGTGCCGCCGCCGGTCTTCGTCGAGCCGGCCCCCTTCGCTGAAGCGGAAGGCTTCGCGAAAACCCCTCCAGATTTCGATGTGCTCAAGATCCCGCTGCGCCGCCAGGACCCCGCCGACGTCTCGTGCGGGGTGCAGGCGTTGGGCATGGCGCTGGCTGGGCTTGAAGGGGTCGCTCCAACTTCCGAGGCCATCCTGAGCTTCTTACAGCACGAAGGCTGGATGTTCGAGTACGGCACGAGTGTGGAGGGGTTGGCGCTCGCGGCACAGTACTTTGGTTACGAGGGCAGCGTGCCCTTCGCGGGTTGGTCCATAGAACAATTGCAGAAGGAGCTTGTTGCGGGCCGGCCTGTAGTCGTGGCGTTAGGTGCCAACGGACCCGATCAGCCCGGTCACTTCGTGACGGTGATCGGCGTCTCTACCGACGGTGCCTGGATTGCCTACAACGATCCACTCCTCGGACGGCAGGTTATACTGGTGGAAGAGTTCACCCGCTTATGGGGTCTGCAGGGGGACAGCGGCGTGGCGGTGGCGCGGACGCCACCGCCGCCCGCCAGTCCCGATTACGCCTCATGGATGGCGATATTCGCAGGTTTGATGGCCTCGCTGGCGCTGGCGCCCAGCGTGCTGCGTTCCCGCACGCGGATGGGGGTAGGGGGTGCTATTGAAGCTCAGGTCGACGAGAGCACTGGAAGTAAGACCAAGCCTCCGTACCCCGCGCCGCCGGGGTATGAGTGGAAGCCGATGCAGGAGACGGTATACGCGTGGCGGGA
>WVZH01000504.1 GCA_011772595.1 Anaerolineales bacterium | reverse complement strand
CGAACTAGTAAACCAGTAGAGTAACGATTGAAAGAAGGAGTAAGCCATGGTACAGCAGATTTCAGAAAACTTCTGGCAGGCCGAAGCCAGGAGTGAAGAAACCAAGAAGTTCATCAAGGATATTAAACGCATCACCCGCCGCAAGTTCACTGCTGAAGAGAAGATTCGCATTGTTTTGGAGGGCTTTCGCCGGGACACGCCCATCAGGGATCTCTGCCGCAGGGAAGGAATACATCCTGCCACGTATTATGCCTGGCTGAAAGACTTCATGGAAGCTGGCAAGGAAAGACTCACCCGGGACACTACCCGCGATGCCACCAAAGCTGAAGTGCAGGACATAAAGCGTGAGAATGCCAGGCTGAAGACGCTGGTAGCCGAGCTATCTCTCCAGGTGCATGTGCTTAAAAAAACAGCGATACCGGATCTGGAATAAAAGGTAGGTATCAGAGGATGAGTGCTGAAGACANNGTAGCCGGTTCCGGACTACCGCGCTCGAGGGCTCTATCCCAGCTCAAATTGCCGCGGAGCACCTACTACCGGTGGTTGAAGAGACTCAGTGAAGGCAAGCTTGAAGACAGGAAGGGCGGCTCGTCGCTACCGTGGAATAAGATAAGCCCCGAAGAANNTATCAGCCCGGCAACTGGCCTGGAAAGTAACCGATACAGGGGCATATCTATATCTCCGAGAGCACGGTTTACCGCATCCTGAAAAGGGAAGGCTTAATCAAGCCGGCGGAAATCATTGGTTTTAAGGCGGGCAAAGAGTACCGTCGCAAGACGAAACGTATCAATGAGCTCTGGGCGAGTGATTGCTGTCATCTGAAAGTCGCCTATTGGGGCTGGTATTACCTGGAGACGGTGATGGACGACTTCAGCCGCTTCATCCTGGGCTGGGACCTCAAGACAGATATGACCGGTGGTTCCCTGGAAGATGTGGTGCAGCAGGCAGTGGACTTCACCGGCATGACGGATGTGCCGGTGGAGGACCGGACGGTGCTGCTATCGGATAACGGGGCAGGCTACATCTCCCAGCAATTCAACCAGTACCTGCGCCTGGTGGGGATAAGGCACATTACCGCCTCGCCTTTTCATCCCCAGACCAACGGCAAGATTGAGAGATACCATCGCACCCTCAAAGGGGAAATTAACCAGGTGCCTTACGATATGCCAAGTGAGCTGAAGGAAGCCATCAGGGCGTTTATCGAATACTATAATTACCGGCGTTATCACGAAGGGTTGGGGAATGTTACACCCTATGACGTCTACACAGGAAGATATCTC
>WVZH01000556.1 GCA_011772595.1 Anaerolineales bacterium | reverse complement strand
CTAGGCCTTCGGCTCCGCTCAGGATGATTGAAGCGAAATCGAAGGATCTGGTCCCCCACAGCCCCCCTATGAGGGGGGCGAACGGGGGGTGACAAAGAATAGAACCCTTACCATCCTTCGACTACGCCTTCGGCTCCGCTCAGGATGATTGAAGCGAAGTCGAAGGATCTGGTCCCCCACAGCCCCCCTGGAGGGGGGCGATAGGGGGTGAAGGGATTTCAATAGACAATACAGTAAATCGCCTGTGCCACCACCTCTCCGCTTTCCGGGTCCACGAGAAAACGCGCCTCCCCGATAAAAGGCTCGGGTATGGCCGGCGGCTCCGTAGGCGAAGGCGTTCGACCAACCGGTTTAGGCGTCGCAGGCTCAGGTTTGAATACCACATACCAGTAGGTCTTGCTGCGCTCGATCGGTGGATTGGGCACCACCTCATGGAAACAACCGAAGCTGGGGAGATCCGCAAGCTCATCTTCGACCTCCCGCCCTTTGACCTCCTCAGCTCGCAATACCAGCCAGTTCGCACGGTCTTCGGATGTGCTGATCGGCTCCAGTACAGCCCACGCGATCTCCTCCGCACGGGCACGGTTTATCGCTTTCGCTGTTGGGCTGAGTGTGGGCCGGTCAGCAGCTAGTGGAGTGCTCGTGGAACAGCCGGTGGTGAAGCCTATAAACATCGTGGTGAGGAACAGCGCTGTGCGTATGTGTGCATTCCCGCTCATCTTGTTCTCCTCTTCCCTCTATGAACGCACCACACACTTGCTAAACTTTGCGCAAATCGTGACCTCTTTCTCACTATGGTGCGGGAATCCAAAAATACGCCTCCGGCCAGTCCGGCACGTCTTTCTTGAGCATTGTGGTAGTCATATCCTCTGCTGAGAGTACGTATAGGCTGGCGTCAGTCTCATAAAACGCAACTCGTGAGTCGGGCGACCAGGTCACCATGAACACCCACTCTGAGGCAGGTTGGGCGAGCTCTTCCCCGGAGGTGGTGAAGATCGCCAGTCCAGGTTCACCACGCCAGCGATCACCGTAAATGGCCAGGAAGGATCCGTCTGGGGAGGGGGTTAGCAGTCCGCCGCGCGAGATTTCCACATGTAGGGTCCCGGATCTATCGAAGAGGATCGTGCGCTCCTCGAAAGTTGCGGCATACATTTCTACACTATCCACCCAGACGATGGAGTTTGAAACCTCCTCCGTCTGTTCTACGATGATCTGCTCCCCCGTAGCCAGATCAATAACATAGACGCCGGGCACATAATCAAAGTAGGCGGCGACCATCGGATCCTTGAAGATCGCAGCGGTACTGACATCACCATCGAAAGCGAGGGCCGGAAGAGGACCCTCGAAGAGAATCTCCCGAGTGCGTTTCTCGATCGAGAATCTAAAGAGTCCCTGCGGTCCGAAATCGGCGCCCCACTCTGTGGCGAGGAAATCCGTCTCACTCTGCCAGGCCTCGACAAAGGTCATCCGGACGTTATCGACGACCCTCATCACTGAGCTGCCATCCGACGCGGCAGCCCAAAGCGTATCCACGTTCCAACCCGCACCAGTCCCGAAGGTATCCACGGAGAGGTGGACGATCCAGGCATCATCCGGAGACCAGTTCAGTTCATACGCCTGAAGTGGGCCTGAGGTCAGGCGCTCGATCTCACCGCTCGACAGGTCGAGCAGGTACAGATCACTGCTGGGGCCCTCGATCGCCGCGGTAAAAGCCACCTTTGTTCCGTCCGAAGACCAGGCGACGGCCCCTTCTCCCTGTAGACCCCTTAAAACATCATTTTCAAACATGTGGTACTCGGTTTCCAAACCCTGTTCAACGATTTGCTCCTGCCACGTTGGCCCAAAGAGGGAAATGCGACGGACGATCTTCCCGACCGGGATCTGAAGAATGACCAGCTCGTGGTCGGGCTGCGGGAGAAAGGCGCTGCCGCTTACGTAGGCCAGATGTCCTCCGCTCGGAGCAGGGAAGAAAGCGAAATTGTCCGGTTTGGGAATCTCGAAGGACTGCCAGGCCTGACCATTTTGGTCGATGGCGATCAATCTCTCAGTGTAGAAATCGTAGTAGACCAGCCAAGGTCCATCCGCACTTACCTTCCCTTCAGTGGGGATCTCAATTGCAGGCGGTTCCGGGCTAGGGCTGGGCGTTGCCTCCCGGATTGGAAGTGCAGGCGTAGATGTTGGCGGCGCAAGACCGGGGGTAGCCGTGGGACTCGCCGGGCTGGTCGAACAGCTCACCACAACGATGGTCATAAGCAGCAAGACCCTCAGGTGTGTTTTTTCGATGTTCATTGTGTACACCTCCGATTTGATCCATAGGAGACTGTGGTTGATTTCTGTTCTTCGTTCCTTCGCCCCCCATCAGGAAGGCTTGGGTCATGTGGATCGTACAACAGGATAGCTTATAAGAGTTTGTCTAACAAGAATTGAGTTGTCTGTGCGAGTATACTAGGAATCTCAGGATCTTGGTGGGAAAAAAGTTGAACTGCCAGAGCACCGCACGATGGGACCACGTATCCGAGCCTGCATGCTCCCATCTCGTCTGGATGTGCTACCATTAAGGTCCATCATGGCTGGGATGGTAATCCGTTGAATGTTTACAAGATGACGATCGTATGTAAATCATGGTCGAAACGTTCATAGCGACGAAAATATCTGTTCCACCTTCACGTGCGGTTCTCGTCCGCAGGGAGCGACTCTTCCAGCGTCTCNNGGTAAGACCACGCTTCTGAGCAGCTGGATCGATCATCAAGAACTCCCGCTGGCATGGGTCTCGCTCGATGAGCAAGATAACGATCCCGATCGCTTCCTGACCTACCTGGCACAATCTCTACAGTCCGTTGCGCCAAACTTGCAGCTCATTGAGAAGACCTCGGCTCTCCGGCAAGCACCACAGTCCCCGTCACTTGACGCCATACTGGCTCTGATAGTCAATGACCTGACTAGGGTCCAATATCCGCTGGGTGTCGTGCTGGACGATTACCACGTCATCTCAAGTCAGCAAGTACATGACGCCTTGATCTTCCTTGTGGATCACTTACCGCAGCAGGTGCGTCTTATTCTCGCTTCCCGATCCGAGCCTCCCTTGCCATTGGCGAAACTTCGTGCCCGCGATCAGCTGTTGGAAATCAGTGAGGTGGATTTACGCTTCAACGCCGAAGAGACTTTCCAATTTATGCAGGACGTGATGGGTCTAGATCTGGCTCCGGAAGATTACTCGATCCTCGAAGACCGTACGGAGGGCTGGATCACGGGTCTACAACTGGCCGCACTCTCGCTGGAAGGGCGGGTGGATGCCACCGAATTCATCGCCGCGCTCAGCGGGACACATCGCTACATTCTGGATTACCTTGCAGAGGAGGTTTTCACCAATCTCCCAGAGGTCCTGCAGGCTTTCCTATTGCTGATTTCGCCTCTGGCGAGGTTTAAAGGTGATCTATGTGAGGCGGTGGTGGGTGATCTTTTTCAGAAGGACGTAGATCGTGAGTTTCAAGTCCGGGAGTCGATCAAGGAACTGAATGCGAAAGTGCTCTTAGAATTCCTCGACGACTCCAACCTGTTTGTCTTTCCATTGGATTATGAGCGTCAGTGGTACCGCTTTCATCCACTGTTTTCTGATTTCCTGCAGGATCGACTTTCGGATCGCCGCCCGGATGACGTGCCCGGGATCCATCGACGAGCGGGGGAGTGGTTTTCCGACAACGGTTTTATCGTGGAAGCGATCCATCATTTCCTCTGCGCTGGAGAACCCGATCACGCTGCCGATCTGATTGCAGGACAGGTAAAAACGAGCCTCATGCAGGGTGAGACTTCAACGCTCATCCGGTGGATCGACAAGATGCCTGGCGAACTTCTCTCGCAAAGAGCCGATCTTCAGCTTGCGCTGGCCTGGTCGCTTTTGCTCAGCGGGCGGGAGCGATTGATAGAGCGCCTGGAGGAGTTATTGACTTGGTTGACAACGTCTCTGCGAGCGGAACGGGAGACGATCCTGCAACGATTGAGGGAGAGCGAGGAGGGATCACAGGAGCGAGCTCACCTGAGTGAGTTCGCTCTGTTGACGGCTTTCCTCGAGCGTGACCAGGGAGGTCTTGGCCGGACGATAGAGCTCTTCGAGGCTGCGCTGGAAGCCTTGCCGCAGGATGACCATTACACACGGGCGTTCGCGCTCGCTGGACTGGCCTCGACCTACAGTCGGACCGGTGACCTTTCCTTGGCCGAACGCACGTTTGCGGAAGCGTCCGAAAGTGGTCGCCAATCAGGGAGCGCATACACCTTCAGCGCGGCAAAGGATTGGGAAGCCACCTTACAGGCACACCAGGGCCGGTTAAATCAAGCTGAAGCCACCTTTCGCACGGCCATCGGTCACCTTGCCGGCCAGGGTGTCGAAGCCTTACCGCTCACAGGACATGCTTTCGTTGGATTGGCGGAGATTCTGTTGGAGAGGAATGATCTTGATGAGGCGCTTTCACTCGTCGATGAGGGACTCCGGCGAGGCGAGCTCGTCCATGATGGCGATGCGCTGCGTGAAGGTTATTTGATTAAAGCCAGGATCCTCGCTACCAAGAGGGATGAGGCCGGGTATCGAGAGGCCATTGAAAAAGGGCTTGACTTCGCTCGGGAGATTCCTGATTTTCCCTGCCTCGAAGAGGCGCGAGCCTGGGAAGCGATCTTGAACATCGGTCGCGGAGAGATCGCCTCCGCTACTAGGTGGGCGTCCAGTCGGGGGTTGAGTGTCCCACTCGACCCGCAGGCAATCCAATCGGCACAAGCCATCGAGAAGCTGGCTTTTGGGCGTTTACTCCTTGCTGAACACAAGATTCCTGAGGCCGAAACCGTGTTGGGGAGCGTGTTGGAAGAACTGGAAGCGGGTGGCTGGGTGCGCACATCCATTGACACCATGGCTCTTCTCTCACTAGCGATGCACGCGGCCGGGAAACGGGAGGCAGCCACGCGTTGCTTGGCACGAGCGCTCCTATTGGCCGAGCCGGAAGGATATGTGCGCGCCTTCATCGATAAAGGCCCGCGCATGGCAGCCATGCTACAGATAGCGGCTGCGCAAGGCCATTCTCCCGAATACGTGAAACAGCTCTTGATGGCCTTTGGTGAGCAGGTCTCGCCGGGTGCTCCACTCGAGGCGCTTTCCGAGCGGGAGTTGGATGTCCTACGTTTGATGGCCGCCGGGTTGACCAATGCCGAGATTGCAGAGGAACTGGTGATCGCCCAAAGCACAGTCAAGACGCACATCAACCGCATCTACAGCAAGCTCGGAGTCACCCGGCGCACCCAAGCCGTTGCCCGGGCGCGTGAGCTGCAGTTCATTCAGTAGATCTCCACAATTTCACCCCTGAAAAGCAGTCCGTAAGTATTTCCCAAACACCCCCGCTAGAAGTAGTCGAGCGGAGGGTGAGCGCTGACTATTGCGGTGTTCTCCACACATCGTATCCGGTCCGCTACGGAACCATGCGGAGGGGGTGGTAGGGGGCGATGCCTGTCCTGAGCTTCATCCTGAGCGGAGCCAAAGCCGCGGTCGGAGGGAAATGGCTCCCTACAGCCCCCCTAGAGGGGGGCGAACGGGGGGTGAGAGGAAAGGAGATCATTCTCCCACATACAATCCAGTCCGCTACGGA
>WVZH01000231.1:312-1337 GCA_011772595.1 Anaerolineales bacterium | reverse complement strand
ATACAAGCACATGTACGGCTACCCCGGCGAACGCGACTACCCCCAAGACGACAAGGTACTCGTAAGAAATGTTTTCGCATGGTTCAAAGGAGAGGCGATACCAGACCCAGTCGAACCTGTAATCCTTGACACAACTATAGTGGCTCCATTGAAGGTTCTTATCGACCTTTCTCACTTCAACACCCACGACATCGACTTCGACGACTTCGTCAGCGACCTGACAGCGTGGGGATTCGAGGTTGTGCTTGCCACAGGCGGAATAAACGCTACCATACTCGCCGACGTGGATATCTTCATCCAATCCATGCCGGGACTCAATTTCACGGCAGACGAGACAACAGCTTTATCAGACTGGTTTGCCGGTGGCAACAAGGCCATGTGGCTTGCCACGGATAGTGACTTCACCACAGCGGCTGCGGTCGACGGACCCATCTACCAGAATGCCCTACTGGAAACGGTTGGAGCGAAGCTGCGGTTTGAACCCGCCAGCGTCGAGAGCCCGGATGTAAACGTTGAGGCGCCCTACCGTGTCCTGGTTCCCATCTTTAACAGGGCGCCAGGAGTGGCGTCCGCCCTAACCGCCAACGTCCGCATGGGATTCTTCCACGGACCGGCCATCCTATGCGGCTGGAACGGAACCGACTACGTTGACCTCGAGACGACGCCACNNGACCTCGAGACGGCGGCACCGGAAAATGTAACGTGGATCGCCAAGACGAGCGGCAGCTCAGTGCTGGTGGAAACGGATCCGACGTACCTAGCCTACGCCCACACGGAAGGCCAGAACGGACCCTTCGTGATCATGGCCGCAGAAGAAGCCGGGACAAACAAGATCGTGCTCACTGGCGAAGCCATATTCACCGTATACAAGCACATGTACGGCTACCCCGGCGAACGCGACTACCCCCAAGACGACAAGATACTGGTGAAAAACGTGTTCAACTGGTTTGCGGTTGAAACGGTGTTTGATACCGAACTCGAAGTTTCAGATGTTCCACCATTGGTTGAGGAAGAGGGTGTAGACG
>WVZH01000231.1:0-269 GCA_011772595.1 Anaerolineales bacterium | reverse complement strand
AAAACCTGACGCTTGTGCTGGCAGTGCCGGTTGAAAACGCCTCGGTTACAGTTTCAATCGACACCACCTCAATAACCGCGGACGAAACAGCTCCTGGGGAATACACCGCTAACTGGACATCAATCCTAGGAACCTACACATGGACCCTAACTGCTACAAAGGATGGCTACTTAGCGATAACAACCTCGGCAGGCGAGATAGAAGTAATACCCGAATTCCAGAGTCTCATAACAATACTGGCTTTCATGTTCATCGTTGCCATCGCCACA
>WVZH01000033.1:1974-2438 GCA_011772595.1 Anaerolineales bacterium | reverse complement strand
AGACCCTCCCCCGGTTTTGTGGACAGGGGGTTAAGCTACACTCTGCTGCTGATGGTAGAGTTGCTCATAGGCCTCCGGGCTGAGATAATCCAGCGACGAGTGTCGCCGGCGCCGGTTGTAGAACGCTTCGATGTAGAAGAACAAGTCCGGCCTCGCCTCGTCACGGGTGTGGTACAGGCGATGATGCACCCACTCGCTTTTCAGGGTGCCGATGAAGCTCTCCATGGGCGCGTTGTCGTACCAACTGCCGACGCCGTTCATGCTGGCCTGGATGTCGTGATCCTTCAACAGAGCCTGATACGCCTGGTCCGTGTACTGGCTGCCCTGATCGGAGTGGTGGATGAGGCCAGGACCTGGCTGACGCCGCTGGAGCGCCATCTTCAGCGCAGCCAGCGTCAGATCACTGGTCATCCGGTCCAACATGGCCCAGCCGACAATCCGACGAGTGTACAGGTCCAGAATGA
>WVZH01000033.1:1464-1831 GCA_011772595.1 Anaerolineales bacterium | reverse complement strand
CGCTGAAGTTTCGTTTCAGCAAGTTCGGGGCTACAGGGTGGGCTTTGTTGCGCTTGGTGGTGGTCTTGTAGCGCCGGGTCTGCTTGGCCCGCAGGCTGCGCAGGCGCATCAAACGAGCCACCCGATTCTCACTGCAAGCCACGCCTTGGTCCTTGAGCTCACGATAGAGGCGCGGGCTGCCGTAGATTCCATAGTTGTCATTATACACGGCCTCGATCTTTTTGACCAGTTCTCGGTTCGCCATCTCTCGCGCGCTGGGAGGCCGTCCGCGCCAAGCGTAGTATCCGCTGGGCGACACATCCAACACCTCGCACATGCGGGTGACCGGGAACTCGTCCCGGTGATTCTTGATGAGTTGGAATCTCAT
>WVZH01000033.1:315-1434 GCA_011772595.1 Anaerolineales bacterium | reverse complement strand
GTTGGCCTTTCACTTCCAACTCGCGCTTCCAGCGCGAAAGACAGGTCTTCCCGATGCCCAGCTCGCGTTCCAGCTGCCGGGCGCTCTTGCCGCTGGTTCCCAGCAGTTGGACCGCTTCTCGCTTGAATTCGTCCGTGTACGTTCGTCTGACCTTTGTCATTTGTCTCCCTCCGAAAGAAGTATACACGTAGCTTATCTCATTGTCCACTTTTTCGGGGGAAGATCATATCTCAATGGTTGCTGGGCGAGTCGTATCAGCCACCACGCCGCTGAGCTCCGCCGTTAGATTGCCCAGATCTGACATTTAATCATTCGCCGAAGGGTTTTTAATCTGACTTGATGATCGCTTGATACATTGGAGGTCACTGGTGCTTCAGCCTTGGTTCAAGGACCTGATCAGCATTGCTAGCGAAATTGCAGTCGGGCTTTCAGCCGCAATAGTGGCTGTTGTGGCCATTCTTGGTCTTTCACAATGGCGGAAGGAGCTTCAGGGAAAGGCCAGGTTCGAGGCAGCTCGAAAGTTAGCGTATCTAGCCTATCAGTTTGGGGACCAATATAAGCGAGCGCGAGGGATGTGGACATCGGTTTCAGAATCAACGGAGAGAGACCGACATCCTGATGAGAATGCATCCGAAGCCCAGCATCGGGACGAGTGCTTCGCAAGGATGAATCGCATACGCCCGGCACAAGAGACATTGAAGGAGATACATCAGGTATGTTGGGAGGCGGAGGTGCTGTTTGGCAAGGATATTGGCCGTCTAATCGAGCCTCTCGAGGACCTCTTCAATATGCTGCACACAGCGATCGAAATGTACTTCGGTCATCATATCGAGCGAGCGATGAAAGGAACCTCTGTGCCAGAATCGGATTCAGCCTGGCTAGAGGATAAGTTCAAGATAATCTATGGTCACAGTGAGGATGCCATTTCAAATTCGGTCGATAAGACTGTGGCGAGCTTTGTGCAGGAGATTAGGTCGTTGGTATGATAGCCTGATAATCACTGAGTGTCATCAATGGGGCAATCTAACCACTCGCAGGAGCGGACGCCTTCACGGCGCGATTTCACTTCCGATGTAGTTCAGCGGCGCCGCTCAGCTCGCAGCCGTTAGCTGGCTTGTG
>WVZH01000033.1:0-218 GCA_011772595.1 Anaerolineales bacterium | reverse complement strand
GAGAACACAGAGCGCGCTGAGGTTTCGTGGATTTCTCGGCGTTCTCAGGAGACACGGCAGTGCAAGGTGGAAATCTAAAATCAAAGGAGAAAAATGATGAAGAATTTACAGAAGATGGGCGGCGTTGCCGCACTGTACGAGGCAGCAACCTACTTGCTTGCTCTGGTGGGTTACCTCTTGGTAGTTGGCACTATGGACGTTGTCGACCCTGTCGAGAG
>WVZH01000570.1:9847-10026 GCA_011772595.1 Anaerolineales bacterium | reverse complement strand
TTGCGATAATGAATGCGTATTGTCAATCCTATTTTAGGAGGAGTATTTCGCAATGAATAAACGGAATGCAGTGGTTGTTGGTGTCGTAATCGTCGCACTCTTTGCCCTCGCCATTTACGGCAATTTTCGCGAATCTCGAAGGAGCGAGCAGCCAGTAGTCGAGGACGTGGTTTCTGCCC
>WVZH01000570.1:4802-9839 GCA_011772595.1 Anaerolineales bacterium | reverse complement strand
GTGATCATCGTCGCTGTAGAATCTGAAGGGCCTGCTGATGAAGCCGGCGTGGTGCCTGGGGACATCCTGCTTGAGATCGACGACCGACCAGTGGAAAATCTTGTTGATATCCGAGAGATTCTCGGGGAGCATAAAGAGGGGGATGTCGTCGAATTGACCATTCTACACGGCGATGATGTCCTATCGCTTGAAGTGACTCTTGGGGAGCGCCAAAGACGGGCTTATCTGGGCATTACGGGCTACACTGAAGCGCCGCCCACTCGGCGTGTGACCGTCCACAGGGAGTGGGTTCCGCAATCAGCAAAGCCGATGATTCTTGAAGTGCTTCCTGAAAGCCCGGCAGAAGAAGCCGGATTGCATGAGGGAGACGTTATCTTGGCTATCGATGGTAAAGATCTTGAGACTGACGATTCCCTCTCCGAGATTATCGCAGCGCATGCACCAGGCGACATCATTCGCGTGAAGGTTCAGAGCCTTCACAAGGCAGAACCCGATGAAATTGATGTAGAACTCTCGGTGCACCCCGAGCAGGAGGAGAAAGCCTATTTAGGCATTAGCTATATGCAGATGCCCGAGTTTCCGGCACAGATCTTGGAGGGTGAGGATCCGTTTGGTGAATTCCACTTCTTCGAATCCCCTGAAGGCAGAATGCGATTCTTATTTCCGCATCCGAGTTTCGGACCAGGCGGCGGTCGGTTCACGTTCCCACCGTTCTTTGAGAGATCCTATCCTTTCCCTGAGGGTGAAATGATAGAAGGGGTGATGGTCCAGGAGGTCTTGGAGGGCAGCCCGGCCGATGAAGTGGGGCTCCAAAAAGGTGATGTTATCGCCTCTATCGATGGCAAACCGGCGGGTAATGCAGAGGATTTTGGTCGCGCGATTTCATCCAGGGAGCCCGGTGAAGCTGTCGAATTGACCGTATTTCGGTCTGGCGAGGAGACAGCGCTGGAGATTGTTGTTCAGCTGGGAGAACATCCCGAAAAAGCAGGGAAAGGTTTCTTGGGCATCATAACTGGCGCGTCGATTGTAATTCGCCCTCATGTGGACGTTGATGTTGACGTTTGGTTTGATTCCTTCATGGAGCGTCTGGGTCCTCTCTTTCAAGGTAAAATCAGACTGGAGAAAGGGGAAATCTAGTTCTGTTTCACTGTTTAATTCGCCTCTCACGTGAGCCTTCGTGAGGGGCGGGATATTGCCAGAGTACGGTGGATGTGACGATGTTTCGTTCCATATTATGGCGCTTGGTGGGTACATACGTCTTGCTCACTTCATTAACTGCGGTGCTCATGGGAGGGCTCGCGTACGCACTGGTTAGGGGATACGTCGAGCAACAAGAGACCACCTTCTTGCGTACGAACGCGGAGGCCGTGGCGCAGCAGGCCTCGATGATGTTTTCGCCCGTTATTCGCCTGGGTGAGCTGGAAGAACTTGCGCGCACCAGCGCCTACTTGGGTGACATCCGTGTGCGCATCCTCGACAACAACCTCAGAGTCTTAGTCGACTCGGGCTCGCCTGCAAAGGCGGAACAGTTCATCCGCATCATGCTGCCATATGAAGATGCTTCCTTCGAAGCTTTGGGTGATGATCCATTTGAATTCATCGTCGTTCCCCTCCAACCCGACATCCACATCGAAGTCCCTTTTGCGCCCTCGGCAGAGTTCGAATTCCTGCGTTCGTTGCCTCCCGAAACACGCTACGCCTTCGTCCGACGCGTAGGAGATCCGTGGGGCGATCGGATCATTTTTGATCGTCATGAAGAGGAAGAGCCATTTGATACGGGTCCGCGATCGAACCGCACGCTGGTTGTCCCGGTTGGAGATTACGGAACACCCGTCGGTTATGTTGAACTGCGCGAAGGACCCAATTTGGGCATCGAGACCTTGCAAACCACGACCAGAGCATTCATCACCGCTGGGGTTGGGGCTGTGGTGCTCGCCGGTCTCATGGGATTCTTGATGGCGCGTCGACTAACGGCGCCCTTGGAGCAATTAACCGAGATTACAGGGCAGATAAGCGCCGGCGACCTCGCCATCCGCGCCCCTGAATTTGGCGTGGATGAGATCGGCAGGCTCTCTAGACAGTTCAACGAGATGGCGGGAAAACTGCAAGCGAGCTTTGACAGCTTGTCTGCAGAGCGTGATGCGCTGCGCCGATTCATCACAGATGCATCTCACGAGTTACGTACACCGATCACCGCACTCAAGAATTTCAACGAGTTGCTTCTGGGCGGGGCGAAAGAAGATCGCATCGTGAATGAGGAGTTCCTGGTTGAAAGCAAGCACCAACTGCAGCGCCTGGAATGGATCACGCAAAACTTGCTCAACCTCTCTAGGTTGGACGCCGGATTGACTCGCCCCAGGCTAGAAGCTCACCATGTGGGGGATTTGCTACAGGCAGCCGTTGCGCCCTTCTTGGTCCGGGCCAAAGAGAAGGGCCTCACGCTAGAGATCGTGGAGCCTGATCCGGACTTCGAGATTCAGGTCGACCGCACTTTGATGGAACTAACGCTCTCGAATCTGCTAGATAATGCGCTCAAGTTCACATCTAGGGGAGGGGAGGTTGAGATCGGTGCGGCACAGTATGAAGATGGCCTCCGGCTGTGGACTTACGATAACGGTAGCGGCATCGACCCCGAGGACATGCCTCACGTCTTCGAGCGCTTCTACCGCAGTGAGAAGGTCGAGGCCGAAGGCAGTGGGCTTGGCCTGGCGATGGTGAAGAGTGTGGTGGAAGCGCACGGTGGGCGTGTGTGGGTGGAGAGTGAAGTGGGCGTTGGCAGCCGCTTCTTTATTGAACTCCCTACCGGAACGATCTCCGATGAGGAAACGGCGCGGGAATCGTAATCACAGTCTGATATTGAGCATGATCATGAGGAGACTTCTGCCGAACCTGTCGTCTTAATCCTTGGGGTGATTGTTACAATTAAAGCGACCACCACTGCTTCCCGGAAGCGCAAAGCTTCCGGGAAGCTTGTGCGAGTAAAATGACGATCGACGTAAAATTTCGCCAAATTCAGGGCTTGGTGGACACCTGATTTGAGACGACGATGTGTGATGGACGCTAACTTTTAAATCATCCTTGTAGAAGATCTTTGTTTTGGCTACTATGGTGAAACGTATAAGGCTTACATGAAGAACATTCCGAGATAGTACATACCTTCTGCGATGCACAGGAGGCAATGTTGAGTAAATCCGAACCTACTCCCATGGTCCTCTTCCTCTGTACACACAATAGCGCCAGATCGCAGATGGCGGAGGGACTTTTGAGGCACTTGAGCGAGGGTAGTGTCGAGGTCCACTCGGCTGGAACGGTCGCGACGCATGTTCGGCAGGAGGCGATTAGGGTGATGGAGGAAATCGGGATCGACATCAGCAGGCAGGTTTCCAAAGTGTTGGATGCGTTCGTTAAGGATCGCTTTGACTACGTGATTACCGTGTGCGATAGTGCGAATGAATCTTGCCCGATCTTTCCCAACGTTCGCAATCGATGGCATTGGTCGATCAAGGATCCATCATCGGTAAAGGGGTCTGTTGCTGAAAGGCTGGAGGCATTCCGAACAGCACGTGAAGCCCTCAAGCAACGAATTAAGTCGGAGTTGCTACCTGACCTTGCGATTTGAATTTAGCTGATGCAGGTTTGTTAATTAGGAAACTTGTTCTAATCTTTCAGCTGCCACTCGTGTTCGCGGGATTCGTCTTTTTCCGATCCCACCAGGTAAGAAATCGAAACTTCGGATGGTCATTAAACTTGGCAGCGAAGACACATTCTCTCCTTCTCGTGGTAAGCCCCGGTGTGTTGGGTCCCGGGGCTTATCTGGATGAGGCATCACCAATTCTTATAATCATTGATGGTGGAGTAAAGAAACATCGTAGGGCGGAGGTGTAGTGGATGATTCGAGCCTGGATATTCGATTTGGACGGCACGCTGGTGCAGACCGAGCGATTGAAAGCGTGGTCCTACGAGCGCGCAGCGGTAGAGTTGTGTCCACACGACATCTCGGAGGGAGAAGTGTTTAATGCGTTCAAGGATGTCGTGGGTAGATCGCGGGCTGAGGTAGCGCAGTCGTTGGTGGAGCGCTTCGAACTCGAGGGGAAGGCGAGTGCCCGTATGGCGGACTTTGGAGTGCAGACCCCGTGGCAGGCGTTCGTCCAGGTTCGTCTGCGCCACTACGAAGCCATGCTAGACGATCCCGAGATTCTGATCCGTAACCAATGGCCGCACAACGTCGAGCTTCTCAAGCAAGCCCGCAGGGAGGGCTGTAAGACAGCCTTGGCGACCATGTCGGGATGTGAACGCACAACGCAGGTCTTGGATGTGCTCGGACTGGCGGACGAGTTCGATTTCGTAGCCACCCGCGACGATGTGGACCATGGGAAACCGGACCCTGAGATCTATCGGCTGACCACCTCCGCGCTCGCCATTCCACCTGAAGAATCCCTGGTCATTGAGGACTCCCCATCAGGAGTAAAGGCTGCTTTAGGGGCGGGAGTGAACGTGATCGCCGTCTCCACGCCGTTTACACGCAAGACGTTGCACGCCGCAGATCTTCTTCCCGAGGAACGGATCGTCGACGACCCGGAAACCCTGCCTGATGTTCTCGAGCGCTTCATGCGTGAGCACGAGCGCGAAGTGCATATGTAGGTGTGATGATTGCGGTGACCCTACCGATCCATGAGCTATGGGGCTGCGGTCTGTCCCCTTGCCCAGGATTCAGTGTCGGAAACTTTCTGGACCGCCGCGACGAAGACTCTTGCAACCCGGGAACTTCTTGATTAGAATTCAATCGCCCGTTGGGGGCAAAGATCTACGCATGGCGAGGTAGCTCAAACGGCAGAGCAGGGGACTCATAAGCCCTTGGTTATCGGTTCAAGTCCGATCCTCGCCACTGAAAAACCCATCCGGTTTCTTGGCCACTTGTGATGCTCAGGGTTGCTTTCGCGACCCTGAGATTTTGTTTTATTCTTGTGGAATAGTTTTTACGCACTTACTTTTAGCGATCGGCGTCGCTGTCATGACACTGCTAGTAAATGAAGCGCC
>WVZH01000570.1:4276-4713 GCA_011772595.1 Anaerolineales bacterium | reverse complement strand
GTGTCCATTGATAAGAACAGTTCACTCTGGCTGAAAAATCCAACCCCAACTGTTACAAGGACGTGGATCGAATGGCTGGCAAAGAATTGGATGAGAGAAAGCCTGAAATACAGATCCGCAAACTTACCCTGTTACATCAACCTCTCATTCGCTTTCCTTCGCTCTATTTCCAGAATGCGCTCGTCAATTTCCTGAATGCGCCGCCGTAACCGCTGAACCTCATGGGTATTGAGGCTCCTGTCCAAGCGGAATTGGAGCACCCTGCGTTCGTGCGCTAAGGACTGTAAGTCCTTCCGGAATTGGTTCATGCTGGCCTCCCTTCGGTTGCCCGATCTTCCTGGGACATAAAAGAGGTTCTTCAACTAAGGGACCAGCGAGGCAAAATGTGATGGGGATATCTGGTGGCAAGCCACTAACTGGTAATCGGGCATGCCCAC
>WVZH01000570.1:3577-4200 GCA_011772595.1 Anaerolineales bacterium | reverse complement strand
AGTGCACCGTTTGCATCCCAGGGATTCCGTTCTAGATGGCGGGATCAAATTCCACGTAGCATCTCCATGCTTTCACAACCATTTCGTCAGGCGATACTCCGATGGTGGTGATAGTAAAGATAAATCTGGAATGTCGAGTGGGGTTTTCAGAAAGGGTCAAGATTGAGCCGCCGAAAGGCGAACTTCTGTGCAGGGACGACTCAGGTGTGTCGTATCCCATCGAGTTCAACAGTTGCAGAATATCAAATTCGTTGCCAAATTTCCTTAGGTTGGGGGCGAAATCGATACCGAAAAGTCGGAAGTTGAATCGCCCCTCGGTTCAGGGTGCAATCTCGAAAATCCGAGGGGCTGAAAATCCAAAAAGGGATGATACCTAATCCAACCACCTCTCGATGTTCATCAAGGTAGATTTCAATTTTTCGCGCTCAACATACTCGTCGCGTATCTCTCTTGCTAAAAAGCCAATCATGCCATGAATGTTTTCCAGGACCTCAATCATTCTGTCCAGGTTGGTCAATGTCGTTTTCCCCCTTAATTCTTTGAGTTCCCAAATGACTTCCTGAAGGGTATTGATTTCCATGTTTCACCTCATTCGTCGTCGGGAAGACTCTTTAACCACTGAA
>WVZH01000570.1:1686-3529 GCA_011772595.1 Anaerolineales bacterium | reverse complement strand
TTTTGGGCATACCAACTTCGTCCTCTATTTTACAAGTCATTCATGGTCCATTGGAATAGCAACTCACTCTTACATTTAATCACCCCCACCACATCCCACAGTAAAGACCAAATCGGATGTCACCCAGAATCCGATTACCTTCGGTTTCGATCGTCCTGTACGAATGTTGATACAGAGCGAGACACTGCGTTAAATTTTTTGACGTTCACCGATTAGACACCGGAATGTCTTATTCACATGCCCACATAAATTCGCATACGCAAGTCATACTTTCCACTTCCAGGGCTCAACTTTGTCGAGAAGATTCCAGTTCTCTATCTTTGGGTGTGTTGATTGAAGAATCCTTCAGGCATTCAATACGTCGTACCAATCTTGGCGCCGATCGCCTGCTGGCACGCACCCGTACCAGTATCTACATAATTTCTCCATACTTTCACAACCAATTCGTCATGCTAGACCCCTATAATAATGCGGGTAAAGATAATATCAGGGTGTAGAGGCTCGGGAGGTACCTTCGATGAAAATCAACAAAACGCTGGCGACTGTGATCATCACCGTCACCGTCCTTGCCATACTCGCCGCAGCAGGTTTAGCGATCTATCGTCTGGGGTATGCACATGGTCTGACGGCTTCTGCGGGCGATTTCATGCACGGTTGTTTCTTCCGTGATTTTTGGGGGCGATTTCCGCATCGAGGCATCCTTGGGATGCGGCAACCGTTTTTCGGGTTCTCATTGCTGCGGGTTGTCCCCGGTTTCCTACTTTTCGTGGGTGTCGTTGCGCTCGTCGTCCTCGCGGTCAACAGTCTGTTGCGTGCGGCGGGAACATCCGGGCCGCCAGATGGTGAATCGAAGAAATCGAGCACATAGGGATTTATCCATCGTGATCATGTCCACCAGGCCCGATCCAGGATTCGTCCGGTGNNTCAGCTAATCCGCTTTGGAGCGCTCTCGTACCATTCAACTTATCCTCACAGCTAGATGCTACCGCGAATAGAATTCTTGATTTCTCGGGTCAGTCCGATACAGTAAAAGCTTTGTAATTTCTAGTGGGCGCCAAAGATCCGGTTGATAATTCCTATGTGGTGCACTCATCGGAGTCGCCTTACTATGTGCGTGTTTCCGAGTTTGCCGATAAAGACATGGTGGAGAAGGCGCGGGAGGATTTCGTAGAAACGATATCCACTCCTACGCCGAGTATTGAAGAAGCCACCCCGAGCCCCGATCCAGATTCTTGACGAGGTTGTAACGTCTCGGTTCGGTCGATTGGCTGTGATCTTCCTGAGGCGGATTGCAGCAGCATTGAACAAAGCTGTCCAGAATGGGCAGACCGATATGCGTCTGCATCGCCTCGATGTTATTCAGAGAGCTTTCAACGGATCAGCAGTCTTGGTTGTCACAAATGGCTCATCTTCACGAAGGATGTGATCCTCACTCTCCCTTTGACAATTCCTTGGTTATTCACCGGACCAGGCTCTGTAGGGGCAATTCATGAATTGCCCCTACAGAGCTAATGCGAGTTTCATTACAAATGAAGATTGCTAACAATTTTCTAATGTCGCTCTGATGGGCTTCATACCATGTTCGCCTATGATGGGTCATGAGAAGAAAAAATATCGTTTCCGTGCTAGAGGAGGTGAAAGCATGACCCGAATTACACGATGGCAGCCTTTTCGCGAAATGCGAAGGGTGTACGACATGCTCGATGAGTTCATGGATAGAGCATTCATTGATATGCCCATGAAGGACGGCATGTTCAGCGGTTTTCTCCCGATCGACGTTTTCCAGACTGATGATGATGTCATCGTAAAAGCGACGACACCAGGGATCAAGCCGGAGGACATT
>WVZH01000570.1:1456-1637 GCA_011772595.1 Anaerolineales bacterium | reverse complement strand
TGCGAGAACGACGTGTCGGTAGCTTCTCGCGCTCGATCACCTTGCCCACACTTGTGAACGCAGACGCAGCGAAAGCCGAATTCGAGGATGGCGTGCTCACGCTAAGCCTACCTAAGGTCGAGGATGTCAAACCGAAGACCATTACGGTTGAGGCAAAGTAAGACGAATATTCGAATTGTGA
>WVZH01000570.1:624-1379 GCA_011772595.1 Anaerolineales bacterium | reverse complement strand
CTGCACGCCAGATGGGTGAATCCGGCGTGAACAGCGGCGAACCAAATACGGACATGCCATATTGACCGATCTTCTCTTGTGTTTCCAGGCTGATCAACCAGTCGATAAACGCGTCCGCTAAAGCGTGATTGATCTTCGAGTTTTTAGACGGATTCACGGCAATCACACCGTAAGGATTGAACAGGATCGGATCCCCCTCGACCAAAATCACAAGGCTGATGCCTTCGAGTGTCCGGGCAAGATAAGTGGCCCGGTCGCTGAGGGCGTAGGCTTGAAGTTCGTCCGCCATGGTCAACACGGCACCCATCCCCTGACCCGTTGAAAGATACCACGCAGCGCGCGGTTCGAGTCCACCTTGCTGCCAGATAGATTTCTCCTTTATGTGCGTGCCTGAGTCATCCCCGCGCGAGACGAAGTGCACCTGCGCTTGTGAGATCCTTTCGAAGGCTTTGACCACATCGGTCATGCCGCGCAAGTCTGCAGAATCCTCGACAGGTCCCAGGAGGACAAAATCGTTGTACATCACGTCCTCACGTCGAACTCCGTGTCCGGCGTCCATGAAGGCGTCTTCCCTGGCTGGGGCGTGAACCAGTAGAACGTCGGCGTTGCCGTCCTCGCCTAATTTGAGCGCCTGGCCAGTGCCGACGGCGATGACGTCGACCTTGGCGTTGAAGCGGCTTTCGAAATCCGGCAGAATGTAATTGAGGAGACCGGAATCATACGTACTGGTGGTGGTCGCCAGAATTAGAGTTTGG
>WVZH01000570.1:334-539 GCA_011772595.1 Anaerolineales bacterium | reverse complement strand
CAGCAGGGCTGCAATGAGAATCATGAGGATGAGGTAGCGGGTTATCATCTTGGGCACAATGACGCCTCTCAAGTGGCGTTGTGTTGAGCATCTGGGTTGGGGATGGGAGAATAGGTGCACGAGTCGGCCTCCAGTGTGTGCTTGCTGTAGGTTGATTGATCTCTTTTAGAACCTGGCTGGTTCAATACACCATATCCCCGCGGAC
>WVZH01000570.1:0-185 GCA_011772595.1 Anaerolineales bacterium | reverse complement strand
ACGCGTTGAGCCTCTCCACCTGAGAGCGTGCGGGCTCGTTGGTGGGCGAGGGAAGCTAGGCCCACCTGGTCGAGAACGGTATCTACAAGGGTCTTTGTATTCCTCTTCCCACGCAATCGCAGTCCAAAGTCTACGTTGTCTCGCACACTGCGGTTGAGCAGGAGCGGACGTTGGAACACGGTGGT
>WVZH01000051.1:553-2286 GCA_011772595.1 Anaerolineales bacterium | reverse complement strand
TGGCCGCAGCTCCTCCCGGTGTCCGCAACAAAGCCCATACCTCGTCCAGCATCACATGATTGGCCACCTCGGGGTTGGCTTGATTTCTTCTCAACGCTTCACCCCACAGCAAACCCATCACCTGCCACAGGTAAACCTGGAGCTCTTGATCGCTCCACGTTCCTGATTCGTTGACATGCCTCATCCCGAAGACCACCAGGCGCTCATCGCGGATGTTGAACGTTGTCGGTGTGTTGAAATATTGCGCGTAGAGGCCTTCTGAGTAGGGGTGCAGCATCTCCGCAAGGGACCGAGCCTCCGTATTTCGGCTTTGAGCGAGGACTCTCGTAATGTCCTTCAGAAGTGGGGCATCCTCTGTTTTCCATTCCCCATGAGGCATGCCCGTCCTTTCATCGATGAGCCCTCGGTCTTCCATGACCAGCCGGTATGCCTGGGCCAGCGCATTCCATTCCGGCCCCTTGGGAATGGCGGTTCCTCGCACAGCTTCACAGAAGGCCACCAGATGTTTTGTACCGAACTCGAGCGGATGATCGCTGTCAGGGGGCACATCGAGGACGTTGATCCGCTCACCTGTGAGCGCGCCGATCTCGATGTACCGTCCGCCGTAGCGATCACAGAACTCCCGCATCTCGCCCTCGATGTCTACCGCCATGACGTTTCCGCCAGCCATGAGTGCAGAGAGCATCATCGTCCGCAGCCATACCGATTTCCCAGCACCAGGCCTGCCGAGCGCCAGGAAGGTGGGGGTTTTCTCTTGAAAGCGACCAAACGGATCCAGGCGGATGGGAAGTTGCGTGACTTCGTCGATACCCAGGTAGATGCCCTGCTTGTCTATGTAGCGCCTTTGCGTAGGCCAAAAGAATGTTCCTAGGCTTGAAGGGGTCATGTTCCTGGGCTTCTGGTTCATGGCGACTTCGCCGGTTGGGATCGTGCTTTTCCAAAGCGGGATTTGGCTGTACCGGGCAGGGAAAGCAGACACCCCAATGGTCGTCAGCAGGCTTTCGAGATCGCGAACCCTCTCCTTGAGCGTCTCTTCATCGGGTGCTGTTCGCATCACGAAGAAGCGGATGAATACGGGAGCCTGCCCAATGGTTTCCATGGCCATGCGCTGCTGCTGAACAGCCCCGACCTCCTGCTGGTTGGCGTAACTCTGGATGATGCCCTTGCTGGATTTCACCAGTTCGGTTGCGGAAAGCTGGACTTCGCGCTGCTTCAGCTTGTTGGCAACCAATGCGGGATCCGTGAATTCCATATGGATGGAGCCAACCCAACCGCCCGGCAGATTGGCCAGCCTGTGAACCATCGCGGGTTGATGGGGTCGAAAGTCGTGAACGACGTAGCCGGCTGCGTTCACACCATTTACTTCGATCCAACTTTCCTTTTCGAGAACGGTATCCGGAGCCAGCAGTGATTTCAGCTGTTCATCAGGCATACCCGGCCAAAAGTCGTCGGGGGTGGGGGGCATATTCCGGGGCGGCTCTCTCCCCTGGGCCATGGAAACGGCGATGTCTGCAGCGCTGTTTGAGGGCATTCCGTTTGCGGCGGGGTGCAGGCCTCGCCAGATGACCTGGCACATCTCACCGGGAGCCAATGCCCTCATGGGCATCCCGGCTTCGCCGAAAGCCGCGCTCAGGATCCCTGCCTGTCTTTGCAGAGAATCCCTCGCCTTTGGAATATGGGCCTCAATGACATCTTGCAGCTCAGCTCCGTTCTTTCGAAGACCAAGAAGAGCG
>WVZH01000051.1:291-523 GCA_011772595.1 Anaerolineales bacterium | reverse complement strand
ATGGTGCGCCACGTGATGGGCTGATAGTCGTCGAACCAGAATGCCAGAAAGGAGGTCATAGCTTGTGCAGCCTTGGAGATCTCGTTGGCCTGGTTGGATATTCTCTCGGGACAATCCAACTGGTTGGCAACGTTGTGCCAGTGATGCGCCCGTTCAAGGAAATATTCGAGGTCAGGAACGGGATCCCTTGGTTCGAGCTGAACGGAAAGCTGGAAGTTTATGCCTGGGGGTA
>WVZH01000051.1:0-209 GCA_011772595.1 Anaerolineales bacterium | reverse complement strand
CAGACGATCGGTACAAGCCCCAGCGTGTCTGCCCCAGGGAGGGCAGGAGCCACTTGCGTGTCCACGCTTTCGTCCCTGTCCCCTCTTGATCTACGGAAACTTAGAAATCCCATTCAGCGATCTCGTATCTTTATCAATTTCCTAGAACACAATTCCGTATCTCAGCAAAAACTCTTCAAGTCCGCCCGTCCAGATCCAGACGATCAGCA
>WVZH01000001.1 GCA_011772595.1 Anaerolineales bacterium | reverse complement strand
GGGTGGTTGTGGAGCTTCCGCAAGCGGACATCTTTGCGGGCATCAACGCACTGGCACCCTTCGCTGCACTATTGGTTGCCATCGCCGCCATCATCTCCGTAATCGTCGTCCTCTTCACAAGCAACCGCTTGTTGCGCCCTCTTACCGACCTCACGGAGTTCGCCCAACGTATGTCCCGTGGCGATTGGCTTTACCGGGCTTCTGAAGAAAGTACCGACGAGGTGGGGATGCTTGCCGCCTCTCTAAATCGTATGGGTGAGGACCTAAGTAATCTTTACCGATCCCTCGAAGATCGGGTCGAGGAACGCACACGCCAGGTGCGCACTGCCGCAGAAGTGGCTCGCGTCGTCATCTCCGCCCCGTCCATGGACGACTTGCTAAGAAGCGCTGTGGAGCTCATTAAATCCCAATTCGGGTATTACCATGTCTCCATTTTCCTTCTTGATGAGAGAGGAGAATTTGCAGAGTTGGTAGAATCGACCGGAGAAATCGGACAAGTGCTAAAGGCTCGGGGACATCGATTGGAGGTAGGCTCACAATCTGTCATTGGTTGGGTGACCGCCAACAACCAGCCGCGCGTCGTCTCAGATGTCAGTCAGGATGAGACACACTTCAAGAACGAGCTACTGCCTGAAACCCGCTCCGAAACTGCAGTGCCGCTTCAAGTAGGAGGTCGCGTTCTCGGCGCCCTCGACGTGCAGAGTACAGAATCTGATGCCTTTTCTGCACAGGATATCGAGATACTACAAACCCTTGCGGATCAGCTTTGTGCAGCGATCCAAAACGCCAGTCTAGCCGCTATCTCCACGAGTGCGGCCGAGCGCGCGCATCTAATCAGCGAGATGACGAGCGAGATGAGCGGGTTGATGGACGTTGAAGAAGTCATGCAGACAGCCGCCCAGGCACTCCATCGTATGCTTGGCCAACCGGAAATCGTCGTCCGCCTACACTCGCCAGATGATTGGGCCTCATTCTACTCGGAACAACCGACGGAGAGGGTATCGGAATGAGTTCTGCCCATCCGAATGGTGAAAGGATAGTCGTTTAGGATGAGCCGTCGCGTCATCGCCATCACAGGAATCTCTGGATACCTGGGACAATTGCTCCTGCCACATCTTGAGAAGGACCCCGATGTAGAGCGCGTCATCGGAATCGACGTTCGCCCGCCTCCAGATGCTAGCCAATGGGACAAGCTGACGTATAAGCAATTGGATACGCGTGACGCAGGGATCGAAGATACCTTCGAAGATTCCAACGTATTGATACACATGGCGTTCAAGCTCTGGCGTCGCCCTGGCGATCGGGACGTCGATGCGGTAAATATCTATGGATCTCAAAATGTATTCAACGCAGCGGTCCGAGCAGGTGTACGCAAACTGATCTTTACGAGCAGCACTGTGGCATATGGGATTCACCCTGACAATCCCGTACCACTTACGGAGAAAACCCCTCTTCGGCCGAATGATGAGCTTTACTACAGCAGAGCGAAAGCGGCCTGCGAAAGGATGCTGGCCGAGATCGAGCAACAGAATCCTAATATGATCATCACCATCCTACGCCCTACAGCGATTGCAGGCCCGAACGCCCCTAGAAAACAACTCGAACCTTACGTATCGGACACGGTAATCGTCGTGCGCGGGTATGATCCTCCGGGACAATTCCTGCATGAGGATGATATGATCCGCGCCTTGCTGCTGGCGATCCGCAAAGACCTTCCGGGCATCTTCAACGTCACGAGTGATGATCCGCAAAGCCTGCGCCAATCTGTCCTCACGAGAGGCGGACGCGTCATCAGCTTACCGCTTGCATTACTCCGGCCTCTGCTTTGGGTAATGTGGCAAACCGGTAGTTCTATAGCTGGACCAGAGTGGCTTCTCTTGAACTTATACCCGTTCGTTGCCACCAGTGAGAAACTACGCAATGAAGGATGGAAACCAGAGTTTACGACCCCTCAGACATACCACTCCGTCGTGCAGGCATTCAGAGTAGGGTCGCAACACAGCGTTGGTGAATTGGAAGGATCGATATGATCGAACGATTTGAACGTTGGCTCGCACCGACCTCAGAAGATTCCGAAATTGCCCACAAGCAATACATCTTGAACATCGTATTGTTAGGNNATCGCAGGTGCGATCTCAGGCCTCGGTGTGCAGCCTTTTTACATCCTGGCTTATTGGCTGGGCCGCAAAGAAAGGGTCACCTTGGCGGCGTACATCCCCACGTCCGTCGTTTTCCTGGTCATGGCTGCCTCCTCATTGCAGGTGGGCATTGGCCACGTCACGATGATTGGCTTCGCCATGGTTGTGACCACCGCAGGAGTCTTGATCGGATTTGGCGCGGCAGCTTTGTTCGTCGTCCTGAGCGTTGCCGTATATGCGCTGACTGGCATCGTCCAAATTCAGGGTCTGATTCCCTCTGCCCTGCTCCCTGAAACTGCTCTCGCTGCAGACACAATTGGCTTGGGGCTGGGTCTTTCGGTCTTGGTCATTTTTAACTGGTTATCTAATCGCGAGATGGAAAGCGCTCTAAAACGCGAAAGGATGTTGGCTGGCAGCTTGCAACAACGCAGTGTGGATCTTGAACAGCAAGTGGCCGAACGCACACTAGGCTTACAACGCCGCGCTCTTCAACTCCAGACGACATCCGAAATCGCTAAGCTTTCGACCCAGGTGGCTGATCCCTTCGAACTTATGGCCCGGGCCGTCGAGCTTATCAGAGAGCGTTTTGATTTCTACCACACTTCGATTTTTATAATGGACGCGACGAGCGCTTGGGCGGAGTTATCCGCAAGTAGCGGGGAGATTGGTCAGAAGATGCTTGCTCGTCGTCACCGCCTTGCTGTGGGGAGTGCTAGTATCGTTGGTTGGGTCACGGCGAACCGGCTTCCGAGGGTCACACTTGACGTCGAGAAAGATCCTTTCCATTTTAAGAATCCCCTACTTCCCGAAACCCGTGCGGAGATGGCCGTTCCCTTGATGATTGGTCAGAGGCTTCTGGGTGCCCTGGACGTTCAAAGCAAGGAGCCTTACGCCTTCGCTGAAGCTGATGTGCGCACAATGGAAGCCATCGCGAGCGAGTTGGCGATTGCGATCGACAGCGCACGATCGCAAGCGGAGATGCGCCTTCAATTGGACCGGGTCGAGAGCGCCTACCAAGGGCAAACACGGTATTCCTGGAGCCGTTTT
>WVZH01000398.1 GCA_011772595.1 Anaerolineales bacterium | reverse complement strand
AGAGGGGGGAACGGGTTTGGCAAAACCAGCCCTGAAAGGGCGCGTGAGCCGCCATGGCTCGGGATTGAGTCTACCATGGAACGAACGGTGAGGTATAGAAAGGAGGTGAAGCACCATACCGAAGCCTACCTGTGCGGGTCCGTGCCCGTACAGAACCCTCTGCTCGAACCTTGACACGAATGGACAAGGGTACGCAGCTAGGGCAGCTCAACCGGGAGGTCCGGAGAATGAGTGGTCACGAAGGAGCCAGGCAGAGGGACTTCGGGAGGAGGCATATGGGCCTTCGTGGGGTGCCAGTCACCGCCCTTAGATGAAGCACTGGAGGATCGACCTGATGGTCCTTTCCGCTGCAGGAGACGCGGTTACCTGTGGTGGCCCACGGGGGTGGGACGTGTCTTCGCCTGAAGAAAATGGTCCTGAGCCATACCGGTGAGGTCCTACGCCGCCCGGCGGTCGGTAAGTCGCTCCTATAAGCCACAGGTGAAATGGAACGGCAATGCGGCGGTGAGGAGAAGACAGCCTTAGTCGCCTCCTCTTCAAGGATTACAGCAGATCCGCAGTAGCATGGTGACCGGTTGGTCACAACGTGAAAGGAGAAACCGACCGAAGACGGAACACGAGGAGGAACACATGGGGACAGCTAGCCCCGGCGGATGAGGTCTCAATGGCCTTCGCCCGTGCTCTTGCCGGGCAATCCGCGGACGGCTAAGAAACATCCCCCAACGGTTCATCCAACCGAATTCCGTGGTTACAAGGCATGAAAGGCTCGCCATGAAGAAGATCAAGGTGCATTCGCTGACTGGGAGAATCACCCCCAAGCTGATGCAGCAAGCCTTCCAGGCGGTCAAACGGAACCGAGGAGCTGCGGGCGTAGACAAGGTGAGCATCAACATGTTTGATGCCAACCGCGTGGAGAACCTCGCGGCCTTGATGCGGGACCTCAAGACCGGAATCTTCCGGGCTCGTCCCCTACGCCGCGTCTACATTCCCAAAGGTCCCGGTTCCAAGAAGCTCAGGCCGCTGGGCATACCGGTGGTTCGAGATCGGGTAGCGCAGGAGGTGATACGTAGGCTTCTTGCCCCGATTTTCGAGCCCCAGTTTCATGATGACTCGTATGGGTTCATTCCAGGTCGTAACTGTCACCAGGCGATCGAGCGGGTCTTGGAACTCCACCGCCAAGGGTATCTGACGGTACTTGAGGCGGATATCCAGGGGTTCTTCGACAATATTCCGCACCGCATCATCATGGAGGCGGTCGCGGCCGAAGTGGCCGACGGCAACATCCTGCGATTGGTGGAAGGATTTCTCACCGCCGGTGTCATGGAGGACGGAGTACGTAAGCCCACCACGATTGGTACGCCGCAAGGAGGCGTCGTTTCGCCACTTTTGGCGAACATCGTACTCAACCGTTTGGATTGGCAACTCCACAAGGCTGGCTTTCGTTTTGCACGATATGCCGACGACTTTGTGGTGCTCTGCCAGCACCAACGGCAGGCGCAAGAGGCGCTGGACGTGGTCCGCGAGGTGTTGGAGAACGAACTCGGACTCTCGCTGAGTTCCGAGAAGACGATAATCACGACCTACGGGAAAGGGTACGAGTTCCTGGGATTCTACTTATCGTCTCGCTCCCGACGCATGCGGGACAAGTCCGTGCAGAAGTTCAAAGCCCAGATCAGGGAGTTGACCGTTCGGAAACACAATCTGGACGCTGGAGTCATCGAGAAGCTGAACCGAGTGATCAGGGGCACGGCGAACTATTTCGCCACCGGCTTCTCGACTTGTCGTTGGATGTTCCAGAAATTGGATTCGTGGATCCGCATGCGTCTACGCTGCATGAAGGTGAAGCGAAAGAACTACAACGACAACCGAAAGTTGCGGGTGCGATTCTTTCGCCACAAACTTGGCTTACTGACGATGGAAGAGTTTTGTATGTACCGCGATCGACATGGTCAGGCGTGCCGCGTGACTCCTCGTCATGGGGCAACTTCGGTTGGGGTCGCCCGGTGAGAGACCCTCACGCCGGTAAATGTGGGGAACTGACCCCACTGCGACAACGGGGAGGGAGTGGCCGGCGACCCCCGGCCTCTCCCTTACCCTCTATAGGCGCTTAGCCACGGGCGTGAGCCCGTGGGA
>WVZH01000579.1 GCA_011772595.1 Anaerolineales bacterium | reverse complement strand
TTGAGCTTGTCTTGGCGTTTCCTCTCCAGGGTAGCTCCCCATCTAAACGTGGAGAAGTCGTAGCTTGACGAAAACGGGGTCCATCGGCACAATCTGGTATGACCGACCAAATCAACCAGGAGGTGCCAAATGGACCCACAGACCGTATTTTGCCACAATCCGGCCTGTCCTGCAAGTGGCCAAGTCGGCAAACAGAACATCGGTGTGCATAGTGTGAAAGAACGTCGATACATCTGCCACGTGTGTGGCAAGACATTCGCTGAAACCAAGGGGACCGTCTTCTACCGCTTGCGGACCGCCAAAGACGTGGTCGTGCTTGTTGTAACGTTGCTGGCCTATGGGTGTCCGCTCCAGGCCATCTGCATCGCCTTCGGCCTGGATGAACGCACGGTGCTGGATTGGCAAGCCAGAGCCGGGCAACACTGCCAACGTGTGCACGAACACTTGGTGCAGCAACCGCGTGACTTGGGACAGGTGCAAGCCGACGAGATTCGGGTCAAAATCCAAGGCAGCATTGTCTGGATGGCGATGGCCATACAAGTCCAGACACGCCTGTGGTTGGGCGGTGTGCTCAGCACCGCACGGGATATGAACTTGATGGTCGCCCTGATGCAGAAGGTTCGTCATAGTGCTTTGTGTCGCCCCTTGCTGTTCTGTGTCGATGGATGTGCAGCATACGTGGGTGCCATCCGCAAGGTCTTCCGCGAGCCCATCCGCAATGGTGAGCCAGGACGCCCTCCTTTGCGACCCTGGGATGGCATCTACATCGCCCAGGTGGTCAAGCAGTATGCTCACAAGCACGTCGTTGCTGTGTCTCGACGTATCGTCCAAGGCACTCCGGTTCAGATCGATGCTCTGTTGCAGGCCACCCAAGGCGGTGGTTCGATCAACACCGCTTTCATCGAGCGCTTGAATGCCACCTTTCGCTCGTGCATCACGGCCTTGATTCGTCGTGGTCGTGCACTCGTCCGGCAAACGACCACCTTACACAACGCGATGTATCTGGCGGGCACGGTCTACAACTTTTGTACCTACCACAAGAGCTTGCGAGTGTCGCTCTATCTGCCGAACAACCGACGACGCTGGCTTCGCCGGACGCCCGCTATCGCTACGGGCATCACCGATCATCTTTGGTCTGTCCAAGAGCTGTTGTCTTTTCGGGTGCCTCTCCCCTCTTGGCAACCGCCCAGGCGGCGTGGGCGCCCTTCGAATGCTCTCAAATCACTCGTGGCTCAATGGTGTTCTTGACCACGGTTAAGTCGGGAGCTACCATTTCAGGCTGAGTAGTAACCNNGTTCTTGACCACGGTTAAGTCGAGAGCTACCATTCCATCATATTGGGATAGAAACCGGGTTTTTCAGGCAACCCAGGGCAACGAAGCGTTGCACGTTGCACAAAAACCCGGTTTCTGATCGCATGGTCAGGACTACTAC
>WVZH01000580.1 GCA_011772595.1 Anaerolineales bacterium | reverse complement strand
CCTCAAGAAATGGTACCTGGGTACTGTGAGTTCATTTTCTGTTAAAACGGGGGTGGTGTCAATGAGGATTCTCTTTGACCCACATTCTTCCTCGTTGGTATGGCTGCACTTGCCTAGTCTGGTTGGTCTGACCGCCTTTCAAACGATCCTGATCTCAGCAATATATGAAATTGGAGGAGAGTGATTGCATCGCTTCTACAAATTAAAACCATGTTCATGCGAGGAAGGATAAGTCAATAGACAGCTTGTGAAGAGATGACCCGCTCCGAAAGGCGTAGGTCGATACGCTTTGATTGGCATTAATAGGGAATTACTCGTCGCCAGGGGGTTTCTTTCTCCTTCTGAGGCGACGAGAGATGAACATCCCTAATGCCGCGGCTAAAGTACCGGCGATGACCATCAGACCAAATTGTTGCCAATCCATCACGTTTCTGCCGTCTCTTTCGCCTCGTTCTTGGCCCAGGGTCGTTCGGGCCAGAGTTGGTGCGAGGCTGCAAAGGCAAACACAATTGCTACTAAAGACAACAAACTGCCCAGTAATGTAAGGGTAAGGTCTAATTCACCTAATCGAGATCCGAACATGCCAGCGCTGGCACCTAGCACACCAACAACAGGCGCTATGGCAATAGACACTCGCAGGATGGCTTGCCCTAGGCGAGTTCGAGGTGCGGTTTGTTCGCGCCACAGGAATTCTGATAAATTGGGATTGACGATGGGAAGAACCCACGCTAATAGGTAAGCTCCTAAGATTGGAACGAGCCATGTCCAAATTACTGGAATTACCCCCATCCATGCTCGAAATGACATCGCTAGAAAAAGGAGCCCTCCGAAGAGATTAACAGATATACGAGCCCACCAGTTATAAGTCCACCAATTCCACACAGACGCAAGTGTGGCGAGTAGAGCTATCACTAATCCGATCCTCAGGGCAGTAGGTGAGTAGGCAGGAGGGATAAACGCTATGAGTGTCGCGAGACTCCCAAAACTAAATATTGAGATTGCGGTAATCTGCCACCAGCGCCAATGAGCATTTGGATGTTTCTTAGTTCGTTTTAACAGACGCATTATACACAATGAAATTAGGTGTTCGTGATTTCCAGTATTTCACTTATCTGGAATTTCGGCAACAATATTGTTACTGCTAAGTGAACTTCCAGGACGGGTATATTCAGTGCAAGTAAAGAGTGTGATATCGATTCAATCAACCACCTCCAAATAAACCACCTAGGAAGCTCGTGACGTTGTTTGCTACATTATTCACTGCCTCACCGACAACCTCTACAGTGTTATTTACAGCTTCATCAATTGCCTGAACAGCTTCACTCGCAGTTTCAACCATCTGGTTTACGCCAGCTTCAATCGTGTCCACTGCATTATTAGCTACCTCTTTCGCCTTGTCAGCGATACCAAAGTGATCTGCTACGGCACCGAGTACCAGACCAAGACCCGCAGTTGCTGCCACTACTGCCGCCACGGGTGCTGTTATGGTGAATGCTGCTGTGACTCAGGCAACAATAGCAGCCGCTGCCAAACCTGTACCCACGGCCATCACTGTGTCCACTGCCGTCGAGACGGCAAATTCCTGGCTTAGGATGCCTGTGTCACGTTTCTCTCCAAATCCGTAGTCGATTACATTTCCCACCACGGAGGTCGCAAGTGCGATTATCCAGGTTCCTTTGGAAAGTGCCCCTTTTATCAATCCGCGGCCTGTGATCCTGCTGACGGTGCTCGGGTTGTAGCGCGTGCCGTCGAACCCATAGCGTTGCCTAAAAGGAATCTTGGAACCCGTGGGGATTCTCGGCGATACTCGTATCCCTATATGGCCAGATTGAAGGGCGTTGAATCGGATCGAGGCGGCAGTAAGGGCACTGGATGCGCTTCGCGTAAGCCTTAAGCCCCGTGCAACCCATTTTCCCTCGATTTCAGGCCAGTCGTACTG
>WVZH01000009.1 GCA_011772595.1 Anaerolineales bacterium | reverse complement strand
GGGTGATGAAGTTTGACGCTTGAATCACAAATTATCTCGCTAATTGGACACCTAGCGAACTTCATTCTGTTCACCATATCCGCGATCATGTGCCTCTACATTGTGCGCCACTTCCGGTTCTTCTGGGATAGGATGTTCAAAGAGCAGCGGAGGTGTCAACAAGATCTAGCGGGGACGTACACGCCGAGCGTCTCAATTCTCATCCCCATGCACAAGGAGGAGAAGGTAGCCGCCGACATTCTGGAGCGTTTCGTCGAGATGGACTACCCAAAAGACGGCGGGAGGTACGAGGTGATCGCGATCGACGACGGATCGACGGATGCAACTTCGTCGATCGTTGACGAGTACGCCTCGAGATTTCCCTTCATCAAGGCTGTACATCGAGATGGAAATGGCGGGAACGGCAAACCAGAAGCGCTTAACGTTGGACTCAAGGTGGCGTCAAACGAGATAGTCCTCACCTTCGACGCGGACTACTTCCCCCCGCGTGACTGCGTTAAAAGACTTGTAGCTCCCTTCGCTGATGTAGAGGTTGGCGGGGTTATGGGTCGGGTGGTTCCAGTCAACAGCCCGGAGTCTCTTGTCACCAGGATCATGGATATTGAGAGAGCTGGAGGCTACCAGATCAACCAGCAGGCAAGGTACAACCTGAACCTTATCCCGCAGTTCGGGGGAACTGTCGGAGGTTTCAGGAGGAGCGTACTGAAAGCTGTCGGAGAATTCGACGAGACTAAACTCGCAGAGGATACCGACCTCACCTACAAGCTCTACTTGTATGGCTGGAAAGTCGCCTACGTAAACGCCGCCGAGTGCTACGAGGAAGCAGTTCTGTCGTGGGACATGAGGGAAAAGCAGCTCACAAGGTGGGCTATCGGGCATAACCAGTGCCTCTTCGAACACTTCTTTGAGACCTTAAAGTCTCCAGTCCTGACATTCTGGCAGAAAATTGATGGCGTTCTCCTGCTTGGAGTCTACACCACACCGCTCCTCATACTGATCGGATGGTTGACAGGAATATTCACCTACCTAGCAGGGGCACCATGGTGGTGTTCCCTCTTCCCAGCAATACTCTTCGTCTTCGCATACAATAGCATTGGGAACTTCGCCGTATTTGCCGAAGCAGGAGGAAGTCTTTTCCTCGATAAGAGAAGGCGCAGCATCTGGCTTCTCCCCCTGATGCTCTTAGACCTGCTTGCCAACG
>WVZH01000032.1 GCA_011772595.1 Anaerolineales bacterium | reverse complement strand
CCATGAAGTGTTACCTATGTGTCCGGGTCAATGTGTTACCTATGTCCCCGGGTTGTACACCGTCGGGTCGCCCCTACATTATTTCTCACTTGAGAGGTTAGATTGTAAAGGGTGGTTTGGAGTTTTTTGAATGATTCTGGCTTTAGGACAACCGGACACCAAGGGTCAGAGCATGGGTTGAGGAGGGGCTCAATCATCCAGGCGGTATAATATACCTATGCATTCTCGGTGGTTGTGGTTTGTAATAGGCGCCGCTTTCGCGGCGTTGATCCTTTTGGGTGTCTATCAAATTCCGCCAGTGAAAAACCAGCTCGAGTGGCGAATGGACGCTGCGGCATCGATCGTGCGCGGGTGGTTGTATCCTGGCGACACGCTTCCTGTGCCTGCGAGCGCTGAAACGGCAGTCTTGACTCCATTCCCCACCAAAACGGACACCCCCATACGCGCATCCGAAGATCGTACCGCGACGTCTATCCCAACTCCCACTCCACTGCCCGCGATGGTGCGATTAGCCTCTCCGCAATGGGAAAAGCAAGATTGGAACAACTGCGGTCCGGCCACGTTGGCTCTTGGATTGCGTTTTTATGGCTGGGGGGGCGATCAGTACGACATCTCCGCGTTGATCAAACCGGATCGTGGGGACCGTAATGTCAATATCGATGAGCTGGCGTACTTCGTGCGCAACAGAGCCGGTTGGATGGGCGTAGAATTCCGCGTCGGAGGAACGTTGGAAGTGTTGAAGCGCTTCATCGCCGCCGGTTTCCCGATGATTATAGAGAAAGGCTATGTTATCGAGAGCGATGGACCGGATGCGGGGTGGGCGGGCCACTATTTGCTGCTCACAGGATACGACGATGCGCGCCAGATTTTTATCGCTCAGGACACCTTCCAGGGTGCTGACGAGGAGGTATCCTATCAGACGCTCAGCGAGGGATGGAAGGCGTTTAATCGTGTCTACATGGTGCTTTACCCTACTGAAAGACAGGACGACATCGACCACTTGCTGGGCACACACATTGATGAAAACTTCAACAGGGAACAGGCACTGGAAAGCGCGCGTGCAGAGGTGGAATCTGATGCGCAGGACGCTTTCGCCTGGTTTAATCTGGGCACCAACTTGTTGTACTTCGAGCGTTACGACGAGGCGGCGCGGGCATACGATAGCGCGCTTGCTTTAGGCCTTCCCTGGCGGTTTACGCGCTATCAGTTTGGGCCCTATATCGCTTATTTCAATACGGGCCGCTATGAAGACGTGATCGATCTGGCGGAGGTTACGTTGAGACGAACCAATAAAGCGGAAGAGTCAATGCTCTGGCGTGGTTGGGCTCGCTATCAACAGGGAGACTTATACGGGGCGATCGAAGACTTTCGCGCCGCGTTGATCGTCAATCCGAATTACCTCGATGCGCAGTATGCACTTGAGTACTTGGGGGCATCGCGCTGAGCAAGTGGGTTCAGGCCACCAGGACAGTACGGAATCATTCATTCCATTCAGATCATGTATTGAATTACGGTGTGATGTTATGATTATCCAGGGAGGGACTTTAACACCTCTACTCACAGGGTGATATAAAGGAGAAATCAAAACCATGTTACTGAGTGAAACTTTGAATAAGGCAATGAATGGACAAATTGGAAGCGAGTTGGGGGCATCGAATCAATATTTGATGATCGCCTCCTATTTCGATGGCGAATCGCTTCCCGAGTTAGCGGCCTTCTTCTTCCGACAATCGGATGAAGAGCGCATGCACGCGATGAAGATCCTTCGCTATATCCTTGATGCGGGAGGCGAAGTTAGAATCCCAGCGATTGATGCCCCCCCAGCTAAAATCGAATCGGCGGAGATGGCAGCAAAACTTGCCTTGGACTGGGAACTCGAGGTCACCAAACAGATCAATAAGTTGATGGACATGGCGATCAAAGAAAACGACCATATCTCCCAGGAATTCTTGCGTTGGTTTGTGGCGGAGCAGTTGGAAGAGGTTTCCACCATGGACGAGCTGCTCTCGGTGATCCGTAGAGCTGGCGAGAGCCAATTGCTCCTGGTCGAAGAATTCATCGTGCGTCGAGGCGACCCCCACGCTGGGGGGGAAGGATCAGAATAACCTTTCCATTGCGTTCGAAGAACGACTGCCCATCGCTTGCGGTGGGCAGTTTTGTGTGAGTGACGACCACTTTATTAACTGGTCGTGGATTTCTCCCAGCCACGCGAGTGATGGAGATGTTTGGGAGCGTCAAAGTCGGTCCGGTCTAGGAGCGCTTCGAGGTCAACAATCTCCAAGAATGGACCGTAATTAAGGTAATCGGGGCCGGAAGGCACCGTCAGGGTGCCATCGGGGAAGATCATCACGTAGAGGCGGTCGAGGGTTTTATGATCGAGCCAATTGATGCGGTACGCATGCGGTGTCGCTTCGACCTTCTTCCGTAATTCGTTGAAGGCTTCATCGCTCACGACGATTTCATCCCAGTCGTTCTCATTCATGGCACGCGGGAAGGCTTGGAAGACGTTGTAGAAAAGCCGATTTGGCATCTTGATCGCACGTTCATCCAAGAGATGCACGATGGCAGGAATGTCAGCCAAGTTGTATTGGGTGACAGGAGTGGCGAGTTTAACGTCGATTTGCGGAAGTTCGACCAGCATGTCGAGATCGCGCATGATGGCCTGGAAATGTCCCTGCTTCTTGGTACGGCTTGAGATGTTCTCGTTCGAGCCGTCGATGGGGAGCGAGATCAGGTCGATCCATCGGCCGTATGCGCGTAAGAAACCGCGTGTAAGCTCGTCGCCGGTAGCGGAGAGGGCAACCTCCAGGCCGATTTGTTTCGCAAAACGGATCAACAATCCAATATCGGAGCGCAGGAGTGGATCCCCGCCGGTAAACACGATCCGTTGTGCGCCAAACTTTTTGATCTTGCGCATGATCGCTATGGCCGTTTTGGTATCGACCTCGTTCTCGAAATCCTGAGGTCCCCAGCAATAGGGACACTCCTGGTTGCAGCGGGAGGTCACGTGAAAGTCGATTGTTTTATACTTCGCCACCGTATGATGTCCTTGAGGCTTATTACCATTTGTTTTACGTCGTCAACTTCGATTTCTCGGTGAAGGGCGGATCGTTCATGGTGTCAATGCTTGCATCAATTTAAAGTATATCGCAGTAATCTATCTGGCAAGGAGGATGGCTGGTGGATCGCGTCATGTGTGATGAACATAGTGTCTGATGCTGCACAGTGTTTTATGGATTTGAATCCTTCAAGTGGTCTATGCGCATGAATCTCGTGCAATTGTCCCCTCAAAGGAGTTTTAATTGCTGGGGTGGTCGTCGTCCATCGAGTGTGATGTAAGGTGCCGCGCGTTCGGCGATTACGCCGATCTTGCGTAGATCACGAATGGCTCGAATTTTATTTTGCCCTCTAGCACGCAGGATCGCAGTGGCGGTTTTGGGACCGATCCCTGGAACGCGGAGTAAGTCATTTCGATCGGCCTTGTTGACCTCGACCGGCGAATGGACAAGCGCAGCTTGAGCGTATGCAAGTTTTGGGTCGGGCTCGAGAGGTAGATTCCCCTCACATGTAAAAGGCATGTCCTCCAGATCAAACCCATAATCACGTAGTAGGAAAGAGGCCTGGTAGAGTCTATGTTGGCGCTTCGGGTTTTCAGCAGGTGCATTCTCTAAGGGAGTACCTGGAACAGGATTAAAGGCTTCGAAGTAGGCACGAGATAAATTCATTTCGTGTGTAAGATGTGCTACGGTACTCAGGATTTCAAGGTCACTCTCCTGCGCCGCGCCGACCACAAATTGAGTGGAGCTCGATGGCCAGCGTCGATGCCACCCGCGCTCGGCAGGTTGGCTACGCCGAATTTCCTCGATCCATTGGAGTGGGTGCCACAATTCCTCACGGAATTTCTTTTGAGGTGCGATACGATAGAGTCGATCGGGATTTGGAGCTTCTAGATTGACGGAAACCCTGTCGGCAAGTTCCATCGCGCGCTGAACCTGGTCGCGTTCGACGCCTGGCATGACTTTTAGATGGAAGTAGCCCTGGTAACCAAGCTTATTGCGTAATATGTCCGCTGTGTCGAGCAGCTTGTCCTGGCTGTGACTTCCGCCGCCCAACACACCTGCAGACAAGAACAATCCCTCCACTTTCCCGGACTGAT
>WVZH01000380.1:961-1155 GCA_011772595.1 Anaerolineales bacterium | reverse complement strand
GAGGGCTTTAAACGTAAACTCACCACTATGTTTAGTGCCGACGTGGCAGGGTATAGCCGTCTAATGGCTGAAGATGAGACTTCTACGGTCAAAACCCTAAAGGCTTATCGGGAAATCATGACTGAACTGATCAAGCAGCACCGGGGCCGAGTGGTTGATTCCCCTGGGGATAATGTGCTTGCTGAGTTCACGAG
>WVZH01000380.1:667-868 GCA_011772595.1 Anaerolineales bacterium | reverse complement strand
CAGGCTCGAAATGCCGAGTTACCAGAAGACCGCAGGATGGAGTTTCGCATCGGTATCAACCTTGGGGACGTTATCGAGGAGGGAGAACGTATCTATGGAGACGGGGTGAATATCGCTGCAAGGTTGGAGGCTCTGGCAGACCCCGGGGGCATCTGCGTCTCCAAGACGGCCTTCGATCAAATCGAGACGAAGCTGCCTCTG
>WVZH01000380.1:0-595 GCA_011772595.1 Anaerolineales bacterium | reverse complement strand
TGGTACTTTTACCTACGTCCCTCTCGTGCCCCGGCGGAGGTTGCCTCTGTGGAGAAGATGGCATTTGCGCTTCCTGATAAACCCTCCATCGCCGTTCTGCCGTTCGCCAATCTGAGTGAGGACCCCAAGCAGGAGTATTTTACTGACGGCATGACCGATGACCTGATCACCGATCTCTCCAAGATCTCCGGTCTCTTCGTCATCGCTCGCAACTCGGTATTCACATACAAAGGGAAGCCCGTGAAGATTCGCCAAGTCGCGGAAGAACTCGGGGTGCGATACGTGCTGGAAGGCAGCGTCCGCAAGGCCGACAACCGGGTGCGAATCAACGCCCAGCTCATCGACGCCACAACCGGCGGACACCTCTGGGCGGAGCGCTATGACGGCGAGATGGGCGATGTGCTTGCCTTGCAGGACAGGATCACGGGAAAGATCGTCTCAGCCCTCGCGGTGAAGCTGACAGCGGGTGAGCAAGAACAAATCGCACGCAAGTATACCGACAACGTGGCGGCGTACGATGCGTTCCTGCGAGGCCGGGAGCATTATAGACGGTTCACGCCCGACGATTTTGCCGAGGCAGTTCGCTATTTTAAGA
>WVZH01000247.1 GCA_011772595.1 Anaerolineales bacterium | reverse complement strand
TCCACCGCCTCAGGCACCAGCTCCCCATATACCTGAAAGACATGGTTCATTGATTCCCAAACGTCCAATTCGATCCTTGCTCCCTGGGATTTCGCCCTCTCGTAGAAGGCCTGGATCATATCAATGAAGATTTCCCGACCTCCGGCCTGGAGATACATCGGTGGTAGATCTCGCAAATCTGCATGAATTGGTGATATTTGCGGATCTTTAGGACTCCCATCTCCGAGGAACCATTTTGCGCCTGGCTTGATCATTGACCTATCGAGGATGTCAAATTGCTCATTTGAGTCAATGCTCTCCCCCGAGTTACTTATATCCGTCCAGGGACTTAGGCAAACGGCCAGCTTCGGAGATGGGCGTCTGCTGTCTCTGATTTTGAGCAACAAAGAAAGACAAAGATTTCCTCCCGCGGATGTACCCAGCGCGATGATATCCCTTGATTGATATCCCAGATCGACTAACCAATCGTAAGCTGCAATAGCATCTTCCAGTTGCGCTGGAAAAGGATTTTTGGGGGTTAGACGGTAATCTAGAGCGAAAACAGGCAGCCCAGTTTCCAATGTAATGTCTGCGATAAACCCCTTCTCGGCTGCCGCATAAAATGCGTAGGCTCCATGAAGATAAAGGATCACACCCTCCCCCCGAGGGGAGTTGGGGCGATACCATGCTCCGTTAACCGGCGAGGCTACCGCTTCGATCTTTACTTTCTCAAGGGAAGGAACCTGCACCACAAGTGCATCGATTAACTCACGACCATCCTCAATATTAGGAAGGCGGTAAACCGCCCTATACACGGCTTTCTGATGGAGTGTTGAAGCTTCGAACTGTAGACCCCATGAGGGAAGAAGCGGACCACGGATGAGCCGACGAAACGCCGCAACGAACCCCGACCACAGTAGCATCAGGATCGTCCTGACTCTGAAACTCAATCGCCCTGAAAATTTCATCCGCATTTGCCCTGACATTTTCACGCCTCTCTACATAGCTTGGGAGCCCTGCAAAACCTCCCATCCATATTCTCAATATTCTAGACAATCACTCCTGTACTCAAGCTAGGCGTCCTCCAAGCGATCCACGCGCTTTGAGCCCGGGATTTCCAAGACGAAATCAGCACCAAATGCCATTGCTGGTGTCGAAACACCCGCACGTTGCTCAGCGATCAAACTTTCCACGCTCCGCACTGCAGCTTCAGCGGTGAACAGATACGAGTCCACCGTCTCCAACCATGCCTGGTATTTCAACCCCTGGTCATTTCTGGCTAGCGCCCATACTTGAGATGCTTCCTTGTCAGCTCGGCTACCCTCCGATCCCGAGGTCGTATCGACCCACTTGCTTGCCATACGGCGAATAAAGGAAACACTATAAAGCCTGCGAAGGATCGGCACGCTTAAGCTGTAAAATCTCGCTGTCCCCTCCGGAACGGCAGTATAAGTTGTTATGTTAGGGATCTGTGTCGTCCGATAGGCTGTCGCCAGGTCTCCGAGGGGTGCAGGCATAACCGTGCTCACACCACTCATAAACCGCTGCCGCCTCAAACCAGCCCGGGCGTTGATCCTCACCAACTTCCCCTCACGCCGAGCCAGTGTGCCCAGGGGAAACGTTTCAATCATGGTCTTGACCGAACCGGGGCTGGTGCTGTCTGAGATCCAACGGGTAGCGATCTCCAGTTGTGTAGGACGATGGACTTGGTCGGCCACATAGCTGGCAAGACAATCCGAGGCCAGGACGTTAAATCCTACCCCCGGGATGATGGTTATTCCCGCCTTTCGAGCATGCTGATCTAGGGTGAAGGTCTCTTCTATGACCTGGGTTTCGCCGGATATGTCAAGATAATTAGTCCCTGCTTGCAAACATTGGCGAAGCATGACCGGGGCGGTGTGAATAAATGGTCCGGCCGCATTAAGTACCAGGTCGACCCCTTCCAAGGCAGACCGAAGTTGGACTTCGTCACCTAAATCGACGGTGACGTGCCTGAGTCCCAAGCGATCGGCCATGGGAGCAAGTTTTCCTTCAGAACGACCGGACAATAATGGCTTCAATCCCCGGCGAACTGCTTCTTCCGCAATCAGTGAACCGGTATAGCCGTATGCCCCATATATCATCCAACTCTTTGCAGCCATAAGAATGCCTCTGAATCCTTATACGAAACGATAATGTTCAACACCTCAAGCGATCTCATATTCCAAATCCGTCCATCCCCTCCACTCTACTCATGCCGGACAACAACCTAGGCAAATCGCGGGAACAGTTTGAGGGCATTCCCGCGTTCAATGGGATCAATGATTGTTTGATCAAGATCCCCAAAGCCATACAATTCCGCCTGCTGCTGCGCGAATGCCGCCGGAGGCGCCCAAGGGTAGTTCGATCCCATCAGGATGCGAGAGGGTTTCGTATGCCCGTAGAGTGCCCGCCAAGCGAATGGATCCGTTGTGGCGGTGAGATCGTAGTTCAT
>WVZH01000080.1:2514-4620 GCA_011772595.1 Anaerolineales bacterium | reverse complement strand
CCAAACTTTTTGTAGAGTCGGATAGCCGCGCGATTCTCAACATTGGGTGTAAATTGCACAACAACACACTTCGGGTACCGACGGAAGCTTTCAGCGATGAGTAATTGCACAATCTCGCTCCCAAAGCCGCACCCCCAGTGCTGCGGCATGAACTTGACGTCCGGTTCGGCGACGCCATTCAAATCCGGTTCTCCGAGCTTGGCTTCTCCAACAAAAGTGCCGTCCTGTAGCTCGACCGCCATGTGGATTCCGGGTTGGCGGTCTTTGGGCTCGCTCACACCACCGCACCAGAGATGCGCCTCCAAGTCGATGTCATCTGGGTGCAGACCTTTGGGGAAGCCCACGTTACGCATCACATCTGGATCGATCCAGAGTTGTAGAAGATGCTCGAGATGACGCCTTTCGATCCCCATTAGGGAAAGCCGCTTTGTTCTATACAGGATTGGAGTCAAGCTGCACTCCTGAGGTACCCGAGTTCATAGCAATTGAATTCCCCCACGGGTCACGCATCTCCAGAGAGGCGCCAGGATTGCACTTACTCCCTCTCCGCATTCGTGTTTTCTGCGTGCCCTTGCTGCGAGGTCGGGAGCAGTGTAAGCATAGCCGACGCTACGATCGCCAGGACGGCGCCGAACAGAAAAGGTGCGCCTGGTCCAAAACCGTGCCACGATCCCAGACCCTGCCACAGGAGACCGGCGATAAAACTCGCTGGAAGTGCGGTCAGTCCAATGGCAGCGTTGTAAAGACCGTACGCCGTCCCGCGCCGTTCTTCGGGGACAAGATCAGCGACAAAAGCCTTGGCGACGCCATCGGTAAGACCGTAGTAGATCCCATAAGCGGTCATGAGGCCCCACGCCTGCCAACCCTCCGCGGCTCGGGAGAACCCGAGATAGACGAGCGCATAAAAAACCCAACCTCCGATCAACAGCCTGTGCCGTCCCACCCGGTCGGAGAGCGCACCTGCTGGTGTCGAGATCAGTGCGTAGACCAGATTGAAGGTAATCAGCATCCCCAGCAAACCGCCAACCGTAAGGCCAGCCGTTTGCGCTCGTAATACGAGGAAGGCATCCGAGGAATTGCCCAACGTAAACAGCACAACGATGCCCAAGAAATATCGGAACGGACGACCAAATCCCGACCGATCATCACGCGACCTGACCACGGTCTCCTGTGGTGAATCCTCAGGAAGATCAGCAAGCTCCTGTTGGCGATGAATGGCGACATCTTTCGCTCCCGCGGCAAGAATCCCGACTGCCAGCGCCGCAGGGATCAAGCTGAGCAAAACAACAGTCTGGAATGTGCTCCTGGAAAGCACAGTCGTTTCACGTTGCGCCGTAAGCACGACCACCAGGGCGATCAAAAGACCGAGAACCGCTCCTGCCGTGTCTCCGGCTCGATGGAGCCCAAATGCCAGTCCACGTTGTCTTTTCTCTATTGTGTCTGCGACCAGCGCGTCGCGGGGGGCCGTACGCAGACCCTTTCCCATTCGGTCGGCGAAACGCACACCAAGCACCGCTCCCCAACTGGAGGCGAAATACAGGAACGGTTTGGCGAGCGTCGACAAGGCATAGCCGCATACCGCCAAGGCTTTGCGCTTTCGGATGCGATCGGATATCCAACCGGAAACGATTTTGACCAAGCTCGCAGTCGTTTCGGCGATGCCTTCGATCAGACCGATCACTGAGGTGCGCACTCCGAGCACGTTGAAGAGGAAGAGTGGCATCAGATTTAGCAGCATCTCGGAAGAAATATCGTTGAAGAAGCTGGTGATCGTCACCACCCAAACGTTGCGAGGCAGGTTTCGCAATGAATGCCTTCCCTTGCTAGCGCTCCCTGGGAAACCTTGCTCCGTCTGGAATTCAGGATCTTGCATTTTTCCCCGTTCGTAGAACCCTAGAGATTGCTCGATTAGCGGATCGTGACGTGCCCTTCTGCGCCCGACTCGCGACCTACGGACTACTTCGTTCGCAGCCGGGCACCGCTTTGGTCAGTGTGCACTTCATGTATCTTATCCGCAACCCGCACCGTGACCCGCCACCCCGCCGTCAGCGCTGCCACACAGTCCTCACCGCTGCGCGGAAGGCCCAAGCATGTATCGGGCCAAAC
>WVZH01000080.1:2207-2427 GCA_011772595.1 Anaerolineales bacterium | reverse complement strand
CATCCCTTTATCCGTCCCAGGATACACCACGATCAACCGACCAGAAACCCATATGCTCGCTCGATCTGTCCACAACGAGGGCTTCCCGTCACTTACGTGCTCATCCGTTGCTAGACCCCCGGATGCCGCAATGCGTGCCTCCTGACTCTCATACTCATACACGTGAACGATCGCCTCATTGACTTGGAAGACTCTCGCAGGCACCCCAAAGACGGGAGGG
>WVZH01000080.1:0-2118 GCA_011772595.1 Anaerolineales bacterium | reverse complement strand
AGAACTCTGATCCGCTCCAGCCGGCATCTCAAAGAGCAACCAAGTACGGAGATTCCCGTCACCCTTCAGACTTCCTCCTCACCCTACAACGTTGACAGCACACGTCGCCTGACGTATGCTGAAGTGCGATTTGCAGATGGCCGGGTAAGGGCTATCGTCGGCCCAATGCGTGCTTCGAGGAGATGTCCCCATGCCAGAAGTTTACATCATCGCAGCTGTCCGCACACCGATCGGAATTGGTAAACCGGAGAAGGGAGCATTATCTTCCATTGCTCCTGTGGAACTGGCGGCGCACGTACTACAACATGTGGTGTCGCGTGCAGGCATCGAGCCCGGCCGGGTCGAGGACGTGATACTGGGTTGCGTCACTCCGATTGGAGATCAAGGGGCCAACATCGCCCGCCTGGCGTCCCTACAGGCAGGGTTCCCGATCGACGTCCCTGGCCTGCAGTTGAACCGCATGTGTGGGTCGGGGCAGCAGGCAGTTCATTTCGCCTCGCAAGTGATTTTGGCCGGGGATATGGACCTGATCATCGCTGGTGGGATCGAAATGATGTCGCATCAAGCCATCGGCGCTGATTGGCCCACAGAATGGCCGGCCAATTTCCCGTACGACCTCGTTCATCAAGGGATTAGCGCCGAATTGATGGCTGAAAAGTGGAACCTCGAACGTGAGGCGCTCGATGATTTCGCCTACGAGAGCCACCTGCGAGCAGGGGCCGCGATACGTGAAGGTCGTCAGAGATCACAGATTGCACCCGTCCACGTGCCCAATGGAGACGGCAGCACCCATATCGTGGAAGAGGATCAGGGAGTGCGTATGCGTCCCGATCGCGAGAAGATGTCAACCCTCCCACCGGCCTTCAAGCAAGACGGTGTAATTACCGCCGGTAATAGCAGCCAAATTAGCGATGGCGCAGCTGCGTTGCTGGTTGCCTCCGATAAGGCCGTTAAAGAGCACGATCTTACTCCCCTAGCTCGTGTTGTGGCCCGAGAGATCGTCGGGACTGATCCGGTGTTGATGCTCGATGGCCCCATCCCTGCGACACGCAAAGTCCTACAGCGCGCCGGCCTGTCGCTAGATAAGATCGACGTGATCGAAATCAACGAAGCCTTCGCCTCCGTCGTTCTAGCATGGCACAAGGAGATCGAGGCCGACATGGCTATCGTAAATCCAAACGGCGGCGCCATCGCTCACGGACATCCACTCGGTGCAACCGGCGCAGTTTTAATGACCAAATTGGTTCATGAACTCCAACAGAACGGAGGTCGCTACGGTCTACAAACCATGTGTATCGGCCATGGCATGGCCACCGCCACGATTCTCGAGCGAATGTGAAATCGACTACAAGTATGTTGGTGGAAGGTGTTTAGGCCCCTCTTTGATTGAAGCGTATCTCCGATCGAACTCCAATTGGTTCCCTGGAACTCGAATACGCTGACCGCATCCACCCAAAACTGGAAAAGGTATAATACGTCTATTACGCTTGTTCTATTACTGGAGGCCAAGATGGCAAAGCAAGACAAAGCGACAGAGAAGGAAACTTCCCGAGCCTGGCCACCTGAGACGACACGGCAGCATCTCCGGGCCGCGCGAGCTGAGATGCGAGAGGCCTTTAAAACCCTTTTCCCAAGCGGGTTTATCGAGCACCGTCGCGCGGCTAGGCGGGAGATGCTCCTGGCGGCCCGCAGCATGATCGACCATGCCCTGGAGCGCATGGAAAAGCAAGACTAGGCTGGATCGGATCGAAGCCCCGGAAAAAATCGTCACCTGCCTGAGACCTGCGATTCTAGGACCCCACAAAAGCTGACGCCTCAAAAATGAAGCAGCACGATCCCTTACTCCGCTCGCGTCTTTATTCGGATGGGGCGCTTCCCTTCACATGTCATTCCGAGGGCCTTTCGCCTGCACTCAGGATAAACTCCTGCCCGAGATATCTCGTTCTCACAATTACACCGAATAACCGGTAATCAAGATCCCTCGCTTCGCTCGGGATGACATCCTGCAAGGACTTTCACCCTCACAAGTCATGCCGAGCTGCGAAAACGTCTCCGCCATCATCCTGAGCGCAGTGAGCCGCTCAGGCGGCGAACGTTCCCACAAACATCATCCTGAGC
>WVZH01000189.1:1248-1373 GCA_011772595.1 Anaerolineales bacterium | reverse complement strand
TTCTTGAACCGGTTGATCCACTTGTAGGCTGTCTTCCGGGAGATCCCGAACCGTTCTGCAAGTTCGGTGACGCTGTAATAACTCAGCTGGTAGTCTTCGAGGAATCGCTGTCTTTGCTCACTCAC
>WVZH01000189.1:0-1220 GCA_011772595.1 Anaerolineales bacterium | reverse complement strand
CTTAGAATTTGTGTTACCTATGTCTTTAGAATTTTTTGTTACCTATGTCCCCGAACGGTTCAGTCATCTTGAGGTCCAATCCAAGTGAATGGATTGTGTGCGATCTCCCAGAGATGCCCATCTGGGTCCTTGAAATATCCACTGTAGCCGCCCCAAAACACTTTCTGTGGCTTTTTCACCAAACTCGCGCCGGCCGCTAGCGCCTGATTCATCACTTCATCCACCTCCTCTTCAGAATGCACGTTATGCGCGATGGCGAATGAATTGAAACCTGTCCCTTCAGAATCAACTTCCGCATCTGCGGCCAGAGCTTCCCTGCCATAGAGTCCGAGCCAAGTCCCATTCAGCTCAAAGAAAGCCACGTCGTCACCCTCGCCATGGCGCGGAAAGCCCAGTCCGTTTTGATAGAAGTCGATGGCGCGGGCCATATCGTCGACGCCCAGTGTGATCATGCTAATCCGTGGCTTCATGTCGACCCTCGAACTGACGCCTAACGGCCTCGAGCTCATCTGCCAGGGATCGGATTAATCGACATCAAAACGCCTCGCAACCCTGGTCAGATGCAGCGAGTTGTTAGCCGCGCTACCTTTGCTGCTTAAACAATCCCTCGAGATTCTCAATTGTCTGGCGTAGCGCCCGCTCAACAGCGCGCTTCACCAACAGTCTGTCAAAAAGTCCAGTAAATCCTTTCCGAGGTTCATAGGCAACGACAGCACGATACTGGAAGCCCCCTGGAACTTCCCTGAAGTGGCGCTCATGTCGCGCCTCGGGCAAACCCTGCTGATGGCTAACATAAGTAACGAGTGCGTCCGTTTGGAATTCCTCTAACTTCATGTTCAGTTCGCGCTCGCGGTTGATCAGTTTGAGCACAATCGTGACTTCGTCCCCGGGATTACCCCACCGGGCGTTTGACGGGTCCTGAATTCGTACGAAATCCGGCCAATACTCGGCCCAATTGCTCATGTCGGTGATGTAGGCAAAAGCTCCGCTCACTGAAACAGGAAAGGTGTGATTAATTTCGATGTGAACCATTTATTGCTGCTCCTCTCTTGGCCTGACGGCGTTATTCAATCCCTCGAGCGCGGCTAACGGCTTCGAGCTCATCTGCCAGGGATCAGATCAAACGATATTAAATCACCGCGCATCCCTGGTCAGATGCAGCGAGTTGATTGTATGAAAACGCTGCACCCCCAGCTACACTAGTTGTATCCCAACAACGC
>WVZH01000461.1 GCA_011772595.1 Anaerolineales bacterium | reverse complement strand
CGCGTGGCGCGAAAATCACGTGGAATAGCGTTGCGGGGCCGCTCAGCTCGAAACTGTTAGGCCGCCGCTAGTAGTAGATGAAAGCCATGAATGCATCCGGAGTTCCCGACAATAAGTCGTCTAAACGGGTAAGTATTCCTCGTTGGATGGTTCCGATCTACTGGGCGGTAGGGCTCCTGCTTGTGCACAACGTAATCCCATGGGGTCTATCACTGCTCTCACCCCGTTACGGCTGGGTTGAGGGCCGCCCGGGTCTGGTAAATCTATTCTCCCTGATCCTTATCGCGGTGGGCCTCGCTGGTGTCGTTTGGACGATGGCCCTACACTTTGTGCGAGCCCCTTCGAGAGTGGAATGGGTACGAACCCCCGATTATCTGCTGATCCGTGGCCCCTACCAATTCACCCGCAACCCGATGTATCTGTCTGAACTAATCCTCTGGTTAGGTTGGGCGCTCTTTTACGGAAGTATTGCTGTCTTGATCAGCTTGCTAGTCTTAGGTAGCCTCATGAACCTTAGAGTGGTACGCCGTGAAGAGCCCGAATTGGAAGTGCGGTTTGGGGAGGCCTATCTTCAGTACAAACGCATGGTCCCGCGTTGGCTTGGAAAGAGACGTAAGTGATCGGGGCCGTGAACATGGCGACGCCACTCGAGGGGCGGCCTAACCATGCGCTGGAGCGGACCCGGGATTCAGCCGGATTTACCCAGCCTTGATGTATTATCGAAGTAGCGGATTGGCCGCTCAGCGCGAGCGTTATCCATCCACAATATATATAACTGAGTGATTTTACTGAGCGATTTTCTTCCGGAAGAATTGGAACAGATAACGATTTCAGCCCTTCAAGATGGCGAAAATGGTTATACCCTTCCTTGGGCTGTTTTTATTGAGGAAGAAGGATTATGCTGGATAAGGGGAGATTATCCACTGTTCTTTTCACCGACTGAAGAAGCAAAATTAAGAATCCGTCGAGAGGGGAATGTGATTTTTGCGATAAAGTCAACTGTTGGTGATTATAAATATGATATTAGAGGTAAACCACATGATGAATGGCGGCCAATACCTCTAAGATGGGAATAGTGGATGGCTAACCAGTCGCTGAAGCTGACGCCGCGCGCAAGGCGAAAATCAAAGCATGGAGCTTTACGGCGCAGCTTAGCTCCAAACCGTTAGCCAGCAGATATTTGCATAAGGGCAACAATGAAAACACCTGTAACAGCACTACCCA
>WVZH01000309.1 GCA_011772595.1 Anaerolineales bacterium | reverse complement strand
AAATCGACCCCATAATCCAGGGCCCTCTTCAGCTTCTCCGGATTTCTCGCGATGCCAATGACCGTCTTTGCGCCTAGGGCCTTGGCGGTCTGTGCCATATAAACGCCTACGCCACCAGTGACCCCAACGACGATGACCCTGTCCCCAGGTTGAAGATCCGCCCTTTTGGCCGCCTGATAAGGTGTGGTCCCGGCATCGGCCACAACCGCCAAATGCTCTAAAGGAGTATCTCCCCGGTTTTTCACCTCGCAGAGATCCACGGATGGAACCGGGATGTGACTCGAAAACCCACCATAAATTCCCAAACTGTTCCCAGGCATTTTCTGAGCTAAACACCGATTTCCCCTACCCGTCTCGCAAAGAACGCATTTGCGGCAAGGCATCACTGCAGGGATAATCACCTCCTTCCCGATCCATTTCTCGTCTCCAGCGACCACCGTCCCACTGACCTCATGGCCGAGGGTTAGGGGCGGCTTCTGCACGGTCGGTACGCCGTCGTAGAAGTAGCCGAGATCAGTATGACAAACACCACATCCTGCTACCTGAACAAGGACCTCATCTGCGGATAAGGAAGGGACAGGAACCGAGGTCCTCTCCAGCCTTCCAGGCTTTACCTCGCCGGTTTCCTTATCTTTTATCGTCGGTTGGACCATTTGCCACGTATCAATGTTCTTAGGCATGGTCGACATTCATCTCACCCCCTTCTCTGGTTAGCGACTCGGAATGTTCACAAGTCGACAGCAATACCGCATGTTTCTCTCAAAACTGGCTGACGGCTTACACATGGAGTGTTGGAGAAATGGTGGCGTGCGAACCCCATCCAGCGGAAGCTATTCGCAACTGTTTTCGTTCTCCTGAGCTCATTATTCCATCACTGCAATACTCCAGTACTGCAATTCCGGCAGCTCATCCATCAAGTCAGCCCATAGCCCCCGTCCACACAGAGAACCTGGCCCGTTATATAGCGGGCGTCATCGGAGGCAAGAAAAACAAAGGCTGGCGCGACATCTTCAGGCTCTGCGTAGCGATTCAACAAAATCCGTCTCAGATAAATCTCCTTCAGCTTCGGATCCTCTTGGATCTTCTGAGTCATCTCGGTAAAGACGATTCCCAATGAAATAATGTTGGCGTTGACGCCAAATCTCGCCAATTCCCTTGCACACGATTTCGTAAAAGCCATCAGGCCGCCCTTTGCCGACGCATAGTTGATCTGGCCTGTCGTGCCCACGATTCCGGCCACAGAGGTTACATTGATGATTCGCCCGTATTGCTGTTCTTTGAAATACTGAGCGGCTGCCTGTGTGCACAGGAATGCCCCCTTCAGGTGAGTATCGACCACCTCGTCCCACTGTTCCTCTGTCATTTTGTGAAGCATCGCCGGCCTGCTGATCCCAGCATTATTGACCAGAATGTCGATCTTCCCGAGGTGATCAACCGCGGTCTTGATGAGCCCCTCGCTATCCGCCTTGTTGGCGACGTTTCCCTTAACCGCAAACGCCTTACGGCCCATCTTCTGAATCTCCGAGACAACCTCCTCCGCCGGCTCCACCCGCGTCGCGTAGTTGACGACTACATTGGCCCCTTCTCTTGCAAAAGCCAGGCTGACCGCTCTTCCCACGCCCCGTCCGCCGCCCGT
>WVZH01000294.1 GCA_011772595.1 Anaerolineales bacterium | reverse complement strand
GTTCTCCTCTCGAGCACCGAGTTTGACTTCACGGATGGTTACCTTTGGGTATTCACGTGCTCGGAAGGGGGGTATCAGCAGATTGCCGCGCAATTCATTGGTGGGTACGGTTCGTCACCGACCGACGGGCTCCGCGCCATTCTCGATATGAATTCGAACGGGATCCAAGAGATCGTCTTTGTTGTCTTCTATCGAGAGCGGGACAGCACAAACAGAGACTTCAGGATTATGGAATGGAATGGAAGTCGCTTTGTGGATCTTATCGAAGAATCATTCGGACAGGCAGGTTGCGGCTATCATCCCAGCGGTGCCTGCATCCAATTTGGGGATGGAGCGACTGTTGACGTTGATGGCGACGGCATACCTGAACTTGTCCTTGCAAGGAATGAAAACATCGCTACAGCATCTCGAATGGATCCGTTTTCAATATATCCTTCGAAGTTCCTTTGGTACATATGGGATTGGGACGGCAGCGTATTTAAATTCTCGCGGACCTTGCCCTCCCCCCGATTTCGGATTCAGGCCGTCAGGGACGCGGATGCACTGAGTTCGCCGTGGCTAGCGGACTACCAAACGGCGTTGGCTCTTTATCAGGATGCCATATTCAATGAAAGTCTAGCCTCTTGGGGTTCCGGTCCATTCGCGCAATCTGGCCTTCCTTACGAGCGATCGCGCCTGGAGGCTTATGCCCGATTTCGTCTCATGTTGGTCCATATTAACTTAGGCAATGAGGATGCCGCAGAGATTGCTTACGATACACTTCAGTCGAGGTTCCAATCCGGGGATCCCGGGTTCCCATACGCAGCGATGGCCAAGGCCTTTTGGGATGAGTACGCTACGAGTCGAGACCTCTCCATAGCATGTGGCCGTGCCACGGAATACGCAGCCGCCAATCCTGAGGAAATCCTGGTTCCTCTCGGCAGTTTCGTGTATGTCCCACTCTACTCGAACAATTACGCGCCCGAAGACATCTGTCCGTTCCAGTGATCGGGTCACGCCTCCGGACAATCGTTCGCCATCCAACATGGGGCATCATAGCAAACCCAATGTCCGCTCACACGCCGGCCACCCCCTCGCTTGAGCGGACGTCGCCATGATACGATTTCAAGATTGGGATAGCACCGTATTGTCGATATCTGGAGTAGTCACGGACAAGCTGTGCAAGTCCATCGAATGTCCTCGGTGAATCAAGGTTTGCCAGGATCACCAAGGCAAGGCACGTAGTATGTGAAGGCGCGCATCTCACAGGGGCGCGCCTTTGCTCTCGGGGAAGGAGAACGCCTGATTCGCGTTTCTCGATGACCTGATTGAGCGGGTTGCGAACCACCAGACCACCTTGTTTGAGAATATGCGTATCGATCATCGTCGTGCGCACGTCCTTATGACCCAGCAAATCCTGAACAGTACGGAAATCGTAACCAGCGTCGAGCATGTGCGTGGCGAATTGTATGCTAAGATGATTGATGGAAATTCGCGGGATGCTAGCATGAAACAGCGCACGCCTTTCCTTGTGGTTCTGGCCTTGGGCTTGGCCCTTTTGGCATGCGAATTATTTACCCCCGCATGCGACCCAGGGCAATTATCCTCTACTCAACCAAAGTATCCTGGCTCCGATTCGGTAATTGCCGTGCTCAAACCTACATATCGGTGGGAGTACGCGCCAAATTGCGACCCTGAGGGTTATTTCCTGGTGGTTTCAGATAAGGCAGATCTTTCTGAGCCCAAGATTTATCTCCGCGAAAGCAATCCTATCAGGATGTGGACTCCGGACGTCGAGCTGGAGGATTGTACCGAGTACTATTGGAAGGTGGCAGCCATCGCAGGAGACCAGGATGGTCCATTCTCTGAGGTTCATAACTTTCGCACCGATGCAGAGGGGATCTGTGGTCCCCCGCCGTGCGCACAGGTCGATTCCTCCGAGCCGATCCTCACCGCACCGGAATCAGGTTCCATCACGAGCACAACCCCCGAGCTATCATGGCAATTTCCACCTGGTTGCCAACCGGATAGCTTTGTCGTCCAACTCTCTACGTGGTTTGACTTTTTGGATCCTTTGCTCATCCGTGAGGGTAACTCAACCGGGATGCTATGGAGTCCTTCCAGTCCCCTGGCAAACGCTACGCTGTATTACTGGAGAGTGGCTGCCAGTATTGACGATACAGTCGGGCCTTTCAGCGATGTGGACTGGTTCTTCACGGGCCCCGAGTGTACGGACGAAACGGTGCTCGTGGCGCCGGACTTGATCATGCCCGAGGATGGGACGACGTTCTCTAAAAAGCAGATCTATTTGCAATGGCACCCAGGCGAGCCGGGATGCATACCTGATGGCTATTATCGTGATCTGCAGACTGTCTCGGACTTTTCGGGACTCAACCTGATGGTGGGGATATATAACGAGCCGGGAACCAGCACGCTGACTTCTGGTCTCCAAGATTGCACGCGCTACTTCTGGCGGATCGCCGCCATCCAGGATGGAGAACGGGGTCCCGAATCTCTTCCTCGATCATTCGTCATTGAAATTTCTGAGGATTGTCCGGACCAGATTTTCATACAACCGTCCGGTTTGCTAGTGCAAAACGCATTCTGCCGTAAGGGACCTGATTCAATTTTTGATGATGTAACTGCCTTTGTGGCCGGGACTGAACTTGGTCTCGTGGGTTTAAATCCCGAACGTACTTGGGGTAAGTTTGAGGCGACGGTCAACGAAATAACTTTCCAGTGCTGGATCTCACTCACAGCGGTTGAGGTAACCGGAGAGGAGAACGCGCCAATTCTGGTTCCACCGCCCTTACCTGAGACTCAGTTGCCATTATGTACAAAGGATCTAGATCAAGCAGCGTGTAATGAGGCAGGCGGGACGTACGTTGTTGGGATAGCAGCACCGTATTGTCAATGTCCGGAGTAGTCACGGACAAGTTGTTCAAGCCCATCGCATGTCCTCGGTGATTCTAGGTTTGCCAGGATCACCAAGGCGAAGCACGTA
>WVZH01000460.1 GCA_011772595.1 Anaerolineales bacterium | reverse complement strand
GGCATCATAGCTGTGATCGATGGCGCAGGTGAATTGCCCGGGCTCGGGCTCGGCAGCTCCGGCATTAGAGTCCATTCCGGCGGAAGCGTGGGAGCTTCGTCAACTGGCGTTGGCGACTCCCTGGCAACCGCACAGCCAGCGGACAACAGGAAGAGCGACAGGAACAGGATCCGTGGCCCGAGGATGATCTTATGGACCGCATCCTGCAGCACCTGCATCGAGGTTCGGTAGATGGAATAACGCATCAAGACTCCGCTAGCTCCCGGATTGAGCGATCAGGATGGTTCCAAAGGAATATCCGCCCTGTCGCCCGCATGGAGAGCGGCGCCGCCAATCTACTCCCACCTTCCCCTCAACCCCAGGCGGCGTCCACTCCAGCGAGTGGTTAGGCGGCATAAGTTTCATGCAGCGCATATCGCACCCAGCAATCGTTGCTTCAAGGTACTGAGCCTAGACACATGTCAAGTATCCTTGCGGTCACCATCGATCCAGCGTCGCTTGCCCGCCAGATACAACGGCAGGAGCAGTGGAAGTAGCAGAAAAAGCGACCATGTATTCAATCCGAGCTCGGAAGCCCCTCCTGCACTCCAGACCAGCCAGGCGACCGAAAGAAAAAGAAGAAGGTAGATTGGCAACATCAATCTCCAGTAATGTCGCGTGGGATGGCGCCATGGAGAAGATGCAAGTATCACCGCTGCGGCAGCCATCACTAGAGCGCTTCCCACCAAGGCAGGCAGGAAATCACCCCTTGCCAGGCGTACAATCGCCAGGATCAGAACCCAAAGGAATCCACCGAACCAGCCCAGAATCCAGCCGCGCTTTTCGCTGTTCCTCTCCTTACTCATCATCATCCTTAATCTAGGGCATGCCGCCTAACGGTTTGGAGCTAAGCTGCCGGGCTACGGCCCTTCGCAATATTTTCACGCTGCTTAATTAATCCCATCTCCATGCAAATCGCGCTGCGCGCCCGGTCAGCTTCAGTGACTGGTTAGGCCGAGATTACAATTAAGATTCCCAAGCCAACCTCTAATCCTCGTTTCCATCAGGGAAGGCTCATAAGGTACTCCATCAGGTCAACCAGATCTTCATCACTTATATGCCAACGCGGCATATCTTCTGATAATGGTTCACCATCTGGGTGTTTACCTTCAACTACTGCCAGACGAAATAGTTCAAGACTATATTCCACCCCATGTTCGTGCTCATCTTCATCGTGCTCTCCAGCTTCTTCACCTGCTAATTCTGACCAACGAATATCAGGAGCGTCCATGACTTGCATATGCATTACATGACGGCCGCCGCTTCCATCCAGCCCGTGACAAGAAGCACATGCCAAGTAGCCGCCCATCATCATCCCCCCAATAGGTCCTCCATCATAAGCAATTCGTTCTCCAGCAGCGTTTACTGCAGTGAAATAGATCTGTTCCCCAATACTATCAAAAGAACCAGAACCCCATGCAGTTCCACCGTGCATTCCTGGACCAGTACCAGGAAACCAACCAGAATCAGGGAGGGTATCAGATGGAACGAGACGATATCCACAGCCGGTTAGCAGCGTGGAAACGAATACCAGAGCAAACTTCTTCACGGATACACCTCAATGGAATCTAGAATTAACATCTCCGCCTAACGGCTTTGAGCTGCCTGTCCCCTGGACTGACTGGCGTCAGCCAGGACAGGCTGGCTGGCCGCCAGGCCAGGCCAGGGAGCAGCCCGCTTTCACCTTCGATCATACACCATCTCTGGGCAATTTTCCCTGAATCTCGGGACTGCTCCAGCGAATGGTTAGGCGTTTTAGGTATCATCTTGAGGCGTTTGGGACATCGCAAGAGCTTTCTTGGACATTTTCCAATGCTGCATCCCTGTGACCATACAACCAAATGCCCCTCCCCCAATAAACCAACTTTTCAACAAGATTGCCAATAGAAGAAACAGTACACCAAGACTAAGAAGTTCTACGGCCGAGAGTCTTAGTATAGACCATCGAGTGTATTCTATCTTCCCCTTCAGCCCGCCTGATTTGGCAATTGGATATATTGATAAATTCCTGATATGCCTAAGAAGTACGACTGCTCCCCGTAATATAAGCGCACCAACAAACACGTAGAAGAATTGCGGCTGTTCTATTTCCACAACTGATAATCACCACAATAAATAAAGGAAAATCAATGATATCAGCCAACGGATGATAAACTGTGGGCTAACAAGCCGTAACCCATCTACATCCTTCTGAAATTCGGGAGTTAATTCAAGACTACCTTCGTAGTTGACATAAGTATACAGATATTCTTTATGCCTTCTGGCAAAGAGAATTGTTAAGTAATAATCTGCCACATAAACTAAACTCCAAATTACGATGATTAGCCATATGCTTTGAATACTGGAATTCTGGTCCAAGTTACCTCTCCTTTTCGCTTTAATAAGAATAATACTTCTCTAAGTGACCACTGACTCCAAACGCCTAACGGCCTCGAGCTGCCTGTCCCCTGGACTGACTGGCGTCAGCCAGGACAGGCTGGCTGGCCGCCAGGCCAGGCCAGGGAGCAGCTCTGAGCGGAGCGCCGAGTGAAGCGAGGCGCGCAGTCGAAGAGTATGCTCCAGCGAGACGTTAGGCGCATGAAGCTAGAACTCGATTCTCTTCATAGAAAATTCTTTCTCTACAGTTTCTGAATGCTAGGCCAATGAGTAGTGAAGAAGCGTGTCCAAAGTATCATCAAGATTGTGGGAATGATTCCAAAGGTAAACAGGACCCCATAGACCGCCACCGCTGAGGTGGAAGCATTGGCCTGAACATAGGCGGTGATCGCAGCGACGAAGAGATTTCCCAGGTAATGGACGATCATAGCTGGGAGCAGGCTGTCGGTCTTGAGCGTAACATAACCATAAAAAAGGCCGATGATGGCTGCCCAGACAACATTACTTGCCGCCCAGATCAGTGATTGACCGTCGAGGACTGTGACAATATGCAATGCGCCGAAAACCAAGGCACTGAAGATGATGGATTTGCGCTGGTCATAGATGCGCAAGAATGCCGCCAGGACCACGCCACGCCAGACAGCTTCTTCAGGAATCGATGGGAGCGAGATCAACCAGCTGTTAGAGCGCGGTGACAGTTCGTTGGCCAGCACGAATGACCTGCGAATGAAACTCCCATCAACTGGCAAGCCTTCCATCAGACGGTAAACCAGCACACCCGCAGCCTGCGATAATGCGATGATCAGGTAGCAGGACAACCCCAACAGGATCAAGCCTAGTAATGGTCGCATCTTGGTCAGGCGGATTTCAGATAGATATTCGCTATAGGTATGCCCTTTTCCAGGGAAACCCAGCACAAAAGGTGCCACGATGAAAACCATCAAGAGGTTAGCCAGAAGCGTTGGCCAGGGCGCCTGAACTTGAGTAGAGTCTTCCCAGTTGAAGGATCCAGGTAAGCGCAATTATGACCAATAGGTTGCATATGATCCAGAAAATAAGAATCAGTAGTGAGAAAAGCCAGGGCCTTCTGCTCAAAGAAATTAAGGATCTCATAAGTTGATCCTCTTTAAACTACATGATCTTATCGAAGCGCATAACGTTTGAGCTAAGCTGCCGGGGATTACAACTCCGCCGGCATCGCTCGCGACCCGATCATACAACCTGGCTTGATTTTCGCGCAGCATCCCCGGTCAGCTTCAGCGCGTGTTAGGCGGCCTACTCGGCTATGCCGCGAAGGGCCGAATGAGGTTGGCGGTTCCCAGCCCGAGTAGTCATTCGACCGCGAAGCTCAGTTCTTGTGCGAAGTTGCCATCCAAGTAGATGTGTACGCTGTAGGAAGCCACGGACCACAGTGTCTCGCTGGCCAGATAGAAGTAGTACGTGCCTTCGTTTGGTGCATGAATGGAGGTGCGAGTCAAGACTTGGTGCACGCCCGGCCCTAACGCGTCGAGCTCGTTCCAGCGAACCTCGATGTCGGCGCCATCCGGTGCCTCCTCAAGTTCCATGAAAACAAAGAAGGTCGCATCCTCGGAGTAGACCGATGTGCGTTGCTCTCCTGTCTCATCTGTGGCCATCCACGCGTCGCCGATCAAGGCGGTGGTGACATTGAGTCCGCTGGTTCCAATTCCGACGGAGCATGCCAGGACAGTGAGGATGGCAAGGCCGGAGAGGAGCACTCTCAGCTGCCCTTTTGGAGATACCGTGTGTGTGAAGGCCATCTTGCTGCTCCTTCCAACTTGTGCCTAGCCGAAGTTGGTATTGGCCTAGAAACCTACGTTGACACAGGCGGCGGGGGGCGGGCCGCCTAACGTTTTCGAGCTGAGGCGCCGGGGTTGTTACTTTTCGGATTGAATTCGCGCTGCATCCCCGGTCGCCTCCAGCGAGATGATTGTATGAAAGTGCTGCACCTCCCACCTCACTGGTACTAGTTTGTCGTCCAGCAGTACTCTTGGAAGCAAGGAGGTGCAACATGTCACATTTAGATTATACGATCGGTTGTGATGCCCACAAACACTTTTCACTCTTCACCGTCCTCGATGGCAGTGGCAACCTGGTCCAGCGAAACCGCATCGGCCACGTTCCTGGCACGATTAGGTCCTTCCTCGCCCAATTCCCACAAGGAACCCCTGTCGCTCTGGAGACCGTGGGCAACTGGTACTGCCTGCACCTGTGGTGCGGCACAGGTGGATCGTTACCGAGATCGAAGAATCCGGCTGCATTCCGCTCCTGGCTCATGCCGCCAAAGCCAAAGTCATGATGGGAAACATCCACAAAACCGATAAGCTCGACGCTCAAGGGCTAGCCACGTTGCTCTTCCTAGGCAAACTGCCAGCCGTATGGATCCCGCCGGCCGAAGTGCGCGATGAGCGGGAACTGCCGCGTACCAGGATGACATTCGCCAAGCACCGCACAATGGTGAAGAACCGTATCCGATCCACCTTGGCCAAGTATGCTCTCTCCCTGGAGACCGCCAGCGACATCTTCGCCCCCAAGTGGCGTCAGCAGCTCGAACACCTGCTTCAGCGACTCCCGCCCGAAACCGAACGCTGCATCCACCAGCAGCTTCAGATCCTAGACACCCTCACTGGCCACATCAAGCAACTTGAAGATCGTATCGTCGATCGCATCCAGTCCACCCCAACCATCCAACTCGTCCAGACTGTGCCCGGGCCCGCCAAGGTTCTTGCCATCGTCATCGATCGTGAGGTCGGCTCAATTGACCGCTTCCTGGCTGCTAAGCATTTCGCCAGCTACTGCGGCCTAGTTCCCAAGGTCAGCGCCAGTGCAGGACGTGCTCACTATGGACGCATGGTGAAACAGTGCAACACCTATCTGAAGTGGGCTTTCATTGAAGCCGCCAACGTTATCGTGCGGCACCGTCACCACTCCAACTGGCGACGCAAGTACGTCGTCCATCTCTACGAGCGCACCCGCAGGCGCAAGGGACATGCCGTCGCTGTCGGGGCCACCGCACGTTATCTGGCGGAGTCGACCTACTGGGTTCTCAAAAAGAATGAACCCTACCGCGAACCCCCTCACTGGGCTCCGGGAGGGAAGAAGTCCCCTGTCTCGCTCAACCAGGGGAAGGCACGCGCCTAACATGGGTCCCTGGAGATCCGCGAGTTGATTGTGCCACCCCTGGCATACATAATCTTGCTCCGCTGAGGGCGAATAGATGTTTCCGGTGAGACCGGCTTGACTTTGGAGTGCTGGAGGCGTAACCAAATCGGAAGACCTTCCCTTAGAGGGAATGAGTTCATTTAACTGAATCCATCCTTGACAGGCGCAGCATTTTCATAGATGTTAGGTGCTCCTTAAAGCCGGTTGGTGTTTAAACCGAGTGAAGCGTGGCCTCTTTCAGCTGCCTCCG
>WVZH01000238.1 GCA_011772595.1 Anaerolineales bacterium | reverse complement strand
TGGTAGAGGACGCGGTTTCTGGTGTACAGGCGGGCGCCAGTGGCAACTTTGGTCTTGTATTGGGGGTTGCGCGAGAGCACAACGAGCTAGAACTGAAACGCAATGGGGCCGATATCGTTGTCAAGGACATCGGTGAGATCCGTGTTGAAGACGTGGATGCGTGGTTCGAGCAAGGTCTCGAGGAGGATTCGTGGACCTTGAGCTACTTCGACTACGACCCATATCAAGAGGGGACACGCGAAGCGCTGTGTACAGTCGGGAATGGTTATTTTGGAACGCGCGGCGCTCTTGAAGAGTGCGAAGCAAATTCGACGAACTACCCTGGGACATATATCGCGGGGATTTACAATCGACTCGAATCTGAAATCGCAGGACGGACGATTGTCAACGAAGATTTCGTGAACTGTCCCAATTGGATTCCAATTACTTTTCGAATTAATAACGGAGACTGGGTGAATCCCAATGAAATGGGGGTGGAATCCTTCATCCGAAGGATGGATTTCCGGGATGGTGTGTTACATAGGGAGATCTTGGTTCGCGACGCGCAAGGCAGGCAGACACGTATCCAATCCAGTCGTTTCGCCAGTATGGCGCATCCACACCTAGCAGCGCAACGATATCGCATAACACCGATAAACTACAGCGGGGAGATTGCTATTCAATCCGGTTTGGATGGCAGTGTCGTCAACGCGGGCGTTGAGCGCTATCGACAACTCAATTCCAAGCACTTACAGCCCTTGGTCGAGGGTGGTGAGGGGAACGTCAGTCACCTTTTAGTGACCACCAATCAGTCTGAAATCCAGATTGCAGAGGCGGCCAAGCTTCGGGTTGTGGTGGACGATGCGCATATCGATCCTGCGATCTCGATCGAGACCATGCCCGGTGCAGTGTTTTCGCGCTTCGACGTGGCTGCTGAGGAGGGAAGCTCGATCGTCTTCGAAAAAATAGTGGCGATTTACACCTCCAGGGATGAAGGGGTCGAGACGCCGCTTCTTGAGGCGCAGAATGCGGTTGAGGGCGTGGAAAGCTTTGACAAGGTCTATGAGGAAAGTGCTGCGGCGTGGGCGGACATATGGGAGGAGATCGATATTCAAGTCGAGGGCGACCGGCTTGCACAGAAGTTGCTGCGGCTGAATCTCTATCACACACTTGTCACTACTTCGCCGCACAATGCCTACATCGACGCTGGCATCCCCGCACGCGGTCTCCATGGGGAAGCATATCGGGGCCATATCTTTTGGGACGAGATGTATATCCTTCCCCTGTACAACCTTCATTTTCCTGAAGTGGTGAGATCCGTGCTTCTGTATCGCTATCGTCGTCTGGACCGAGCCAGGGAGTATGCGATCGAGCACGGGCACGAAGGCGCAATGTTTCCCTGGCAGAGTGGCAGCGACGGCAGGGAAGAGACGCAAGTGATCCATCTCAACCCGATATCCGGCGAGTGGGGACCCGATTACAGTTCGCTTCAGCGGCACGTATCGCTGGCGATCGCCTACAACATCTGGAACTATTTCTGGGCGACGGAAGACTACCAGTTTCTAGAGCACTATGGGGCGGAGATGTTCCTGGAGATCTGTCGCTTCTGGGCGAGTATGACGAGCTTCGACGAGGGGACACAGCGCTTCTCGATCGACGGTGTCATGGGACCAGATGAATACCATGAGAAGATTCCGGGCGCGCAAGAAGGGGGTTTAAAAGACAACAGCTACACGAATATCATGGTCGTCTGGATTTTTGAACGTGCGTTCGAGATGCTCGATTTGCTGGGGAAGGAAGTTGGCAAAGCCGTGCTCGAGGAGGTCGGGCTCACTGAGGAGGCGCTTTCGCACTGGGAGGATATCTGTAAGCGAATTCGCATTCCGATCTCGGATGAGGGGATCTTGGAGCAGTTTGAAGGCTACTTTGAGCTAGAGGAATTGGATTGGCGGGGATACCGGGAGAAGTACAAAGACATCCATAGAATGGATCGCATTTTAAAAGCGGAGGGCAAATCTCCGGACGACTACAAGGTCTCGAAACAAGCGGACGCCTTGATGGCGTTCTACCTCTTGGATCCTGATGGCGTGGCGGGGGTTTTACAACAGGCGGGTTATCCAACAGCGGAGAGCTTACTCGTGGACAATTTCAACTATTATTTTCCAAGGACCTCTCACGGATCGACGTTGAGCAGCCTTGTCCATTCCTACCTGGCGCATCTACTGGGTGATCGCGCGCTTCGTCGGCAGCTTTATTTGGAAGCACTGAAAAGCGATTACGTGGACATCCAGGGAGGCACGACGAAAGAGGGAATTCACGCCGGTGTCATGGCTGGAGTGGCGGTATTGACGTTGAAAAGTTTCGCCGGATTGACGTTGGACGGCGATGTGGTCTGTCTGAAACCCAGTCTGCCAGAGATCTGGCGAAAGATGCAGTTCACCTTTCGTTTCAAAGGGGAGCGGTACGATTTTGTTCTTACGCCGGAAAAAGTAGACGTGAAGGTCGATAGCTCTTCGAAACGCCAAACTGAGATCTGCGTGGGGGATCAAATAAAGAGAGTCGACCATCGAAGCTGGACGACGATTTCTTGAGAGAGGTGAGGTGCAGACATGTTGGGCGATATCCTTCTAATCACAGATAAGCATCGAAAAGCGGGTGAGCAATTCGTCGAGACGATCCTTGAGATTGAAGCCGAGAAGCTCGTCATTGCGATTGGGGGTGAGTCGGGCTCAGGGAAGTCTGAGTTGGCGCACGTGATCAGTCGCAGGTTAAAAGACGAGGGACGTCTGGCGAAGATCCTGCACAGTGACAATTACTACAAAGTCTCACCGACCGAAAGAACCTCCTGGAGAAAGCAACATGGGATCGAAAGCATCGGATGGGAGGAGTACGATTGGGACAGGATCGAGCGTAACATCACCGAATTCCGAGGGAACAAGAAAGCGACCTTACCGTGCATTGACTTGTTGACGGATCAGGAAGATCAGTTGATCACGGACTTTGACGGGATCCCGATTTTGATCTTGGAGGGTTTATACGCCGTCAAGGCGGATGCAGATCTGAGAGTATTTATCGATCTAACGTATCACGAGACGAAGAAAGCACAGTTGGTGCGCGGCAAAGAACCGCAGAGCGAGTTCAGATTGCAGGTCTTGCAAAGGGAGCATGAGGTCGTGCAATCGCTGCGTCCCATGGCCGATTTTGTTGTCTCCCCGGAATTCGACGTCGTTCGTCTCTCATCTTGATCGCCATTTAGATTCACAAGGTTCAGTGTGTAGAAACTCTAGACTATGCTGTCAACACCTTAAGGTTATGAAAGCACAAAATTACGAGCTAGAGGACAACCGTGTTCTTCAGATCCGCGAGGCAGTGGTAGAAGACGCTCGAGCTGTTCTTGAATACGTTGAGGGCGTAAGTAGCGAATCGGATTTTCTGACCTTTGGCCCCGGGGAGTTTGAACTGACGGAACGGGAAGAGGAGGAATTTCTTCGCAAGTGTCTCGCGTCCGACAATCAATTGTTCATACTCGGCACGATAGACGACACGATTGTTGCCACGCTGAATTTTTCGGCCGGTCACCGACCCCGGGTACGACACAGTGGCGAATTTGGCATGTCGGTGCGAAAGCAGTATTGGGGACTTGGGATTGGCTCCCTGATGGTCGACACTTTTATAGATTGGGCGCGGGATACCCAGATTGTAAAGAAAATCAATCTGCGTGTCCGGACGGACAATCACCGCGCGATCCTTCTATATGAACGCAAAGGATTTGTCAAAGAAGGTACGATCCACAAGGAAATCTTCTTAGATGGCAAGTACTTTGATCATCACTGGATGGGACTGGAATTGTGACAAAGACAGCATAACAGCTCGCTGCAGTTGGCGAGGGACACGCCTCGATTTGAGATCGAATAGGTCATTCCCGGGCCGCTGAGCTCGCAGCCGTTACGAGGATTACGAAGTCTCGAGTTTCCGTTTCGGCGGGAAAATTCTGTTGGTTTGGTTGCGTCTTTGTTATTTGAAGAATACAGGAATGGAAAAGCGACACTGTGGTTTGTCCGCAATGGTGTGCCAGGGAATGCAGCTTGACATCGGTGATTCCGAGTGCAATAATGATGCTAACACGTATCAGCATAAAGGGGCGAATTGAAAAAACGCGTCACCTCACGGGACGTGGCGGAACTGGCCGGGGTTTCCAGAACCACGGTCTCTTTTGTCCTCAATGATGTCCCCGGGATGAGGATCAGCGAGGATACACGTTGCAAGGTCGTCGAAGCCGCTCGCCAGTTGGATTACCATCCGAACGTTTCGGCACAGCGCTTGGTCACCGGAAAGAGTCGCATCCTCGCCTATGTTCAGCGGCTGACCCCCGAGCGAGCGTTCGCGGATGCCTTTCTTCCACAGGTGCTGCATGGGGTCCACGACGCGGCTTCAGCCTCGAACTACGAAGTTCTCTTTGCGCCCGTGCCTCTCGAGAATGGTGGCGACCGGTGTGTCCGCATGCTACGCGGTGGTTACGTCGATGGGATCATACTTTCCGGTCCTCGTTCCGACGATGAAGAGTTACAGCAGCTTCTGGAGACAGAGGCGCCGCTCGTACTCCAGGGTCACTGGCCAGGCGTGGCGGTCGCATCTGTGGATATCGACAACGTCCACGCAACAAGAAGGGCGGTTGAACATCTTGTACGACTCGGTCACACACGTCTGGGCATGATTCTCCATGCACCCCTGGCCGACACTGCTGCTGCTGCGCGTCTTCGAGGTTATCAGCAAGTACTTGAGGAGAACGGGCTCACCTTTGAAGAGCAACATCTCGTCGTTGCGAAATTCTCGCCCGCAAGCGGTGAGGAGGCGATGGAGGCACTTTTGCGAGCCGATCCCCCTCCTTCAGCGGTCTTCGTGAGCAGCGACACGGTCGCCATCGGTGCCATGTGTGCCGCCAAAAAGCGAGGGAATCGTATCCCGGAGGACATCGCTTTCGTCGGATTTGACGACATCCCGATGTCGATTTACCAAGATCCACCGCTGACGACGGTACGCCTGCCGGCTTACGGTATTGGGTGGGCGGCTGCGGATTTGCTGGTCAATTTAGTCGCATGTGAGGAGGTTCGCGAGCGTAGTCTGATCCTTGAGTCAGAATTGATCGTCCGCAAATCGTGCGGCTATTGCTCCTGACGGGCTCTTCTTGCAGGAAGTAGCCTGTCAGAGAACGATCGTTATACCGTCAAAGCTGAAAGGTTCTGAGGCGTGATAAAGCCTGAAGGGAGGTGTCTTATCTAATTGAAACCTTATCGCACTTCCAATTAAGTTCACAATCTAATTCCTTATTAGGAGGAGGAAATGAAGAGCAAGTACTTTGTGTTACTCGCACTGGTCATGGTTCTGGCCATCGTCGTCACGGGCTGCCGGGCGACACCGGAGCCCACCGAAGTTCCACCACCCGCCCCGCCGGAAACCGAGGAGGCCCCACCGCCTGAAGCTGAAATCGACTGCATGGGCGGCGAGGGCAGCGAGGTTTCCATGCTGGCGGTTTGGACCGGCGACGAGGAAGCGCGCCTGATCGAGATCTTCCAGCCGCTGATCGACGCCTGTGACATCACCTTCACCTACGAAGGTACGCGCGATCTGAACGCCATCTTGGCGACGCGTGTCGAGGGCGGCAACCCCCCGGACATCTCGCTGATGCCCAACGTCGGGGCCTTTGAGATGTACAAGGACAAACTGATTCCTCTTGATGACCTCGGTGCGCATTTAGAGAACTATCTTCCTTCCTGGCTGGCTCTTGGTTCTGTCGAAGGCACCGTCTACGGCGTGTTCGTCAAGGCTGATGTGAAGAGCCTGGTCTGGTACAGCCCAACGCTAGCCGATTCGATGGGCTACGAGATCCCGAGTACCTGGGACGAATTCGTTGCTGGGGTTGAAGAAATCAAAGCAGACGGCCTCATACCCTTCTCGATGGGTATGGAGAGCGGTGCGGCGACGGGCTGGACAGGTACGGACTTCGTGCAGGACATCATGATGCGCACCCAGGGTGTTGACTTCGTCAACGGCCTCGCTGTGCACGATACAGCCTGGAACGATCCCGCCGTGAAGGAAGCTTGGGAGATCTACGGCAAGTGGGCCACCGATCCAACCTATGCGCTTGGTGGTTCCGAGGGCACGGTGAGTACCGGCTTCCTGGAGGCGATCTATGCGACGTTCGCCGACCCGCCACAGGCTGTCATGGTGAAGCAGAGCGGCTTCGCCGGTGGTATCGTCGAAGGCCAGTATCCGGAGCTGGAGTTCGGCACCGACTATGACTTCTTCGTGATACCGAGCATGGACGGCTCACCTCCACCTGTGCAAGTAGGTGGCGACGCCATGGCGGTTTTCAACGACGCGCCTGCCGTGCGTGCGCTCGTCGCCTACCTGACGAGCGAGATGGGCGGGAAAGCCTGGGCAGCTTCCGGCTTTGACCTCTCGCCGAACAACAAGGTCACAGGTGAGGACTACACGGATCCGATCTCGGCGGCCAAGGCCGACGTGCTCGCCGCGGCTCCTGCCGTGAGCTACGACGTGGGCGACTTGCTGCCTGGTGGCATGGTGATGGACGAGTTTGTCGGCATCACGGAATACGTGAACGGCGGCGACCTGGATTCCATCCTCGACCGGCTCGAGGACCGGGCTGTAGAAATCTTCGGCGGTCTGGCGACCATTGACTGCATGGGCGGTGAGGGCAGCGAGGTTTCCATGCTGGCGGTCTGGACAGGCGACGAGGAGGCACGCCTGATCGAGATCTTCCAGCCCTTGATCGACGCTTGTGACATCACGTTTACCTACGAAGGCACGCGCGATCTGAACGCCATCTTGGCGACGCGCGTTGAAGGCGGCAACCCCCCCGACATCTCGCTGATGCCGAACGTCGGTGCGTTTACGCAATATAAAGACGATCTGATCCCGCTCGATACGCTGGGCGCCAATCTCGATAACTACTCGCCCTCCTGGCTGGCGCTGGGCACCGTCGACGGTGAGGTCGTTGGTATCTTCGTCAAGAGCGACGTGAAGAGCCTGGCTTGGTACAGCCCCATCGCGTTCGATGCCATGGGCTACAAGGTCCCCAAGACGTGGGCCGACTTCGAGGCGCTTGTCGATCAGATCAAGGCGGATGGCGGCATACCGTTCTCGATGGGCATGGAGAGCGGTGCGGCCACAGGTTGGACGGGCACCGACTTCGTGCAGGACATCCTGCTGCGTACACAGGGCGTGGAATTCACAGACGGACTCGCAACGGGCGCGACCGCCTGGAATGATCCCGGTGTGAAGGAGGCCTGGGAGCTTTACGGTAACTGGGCGGCCGACCCCACCTACGCGCTGGGCGGTGCGGATGGCACGGTGAGCACCGGATTCCTGGATGCGATCTACGCCGTGTTCGCCGACCCACCGCAAGCGTTCATGGTGAAGCAGAGCGGCTTCGCTGGTGGGATCGTCGAGGGCCAGTATCCTGAGTTGGTGTTCGGCACCGACTTTGCCTTCTTCGTCCTGCCGAGCGTAGACGGTTCGCCTCCGCCTGTACAGGTGGGCGCTGACGCCATGGCGGTCTTCAACGATACACCCGCCGTGCGCGCCCTCGTTGCCTACCTGACCAGTGGGCGCGGCGGTCGTGCTTGGGCGGCTTCGGGCTTCGACCTCTCGCCGAACAACAAGGTGACCGGTCTGAGCTACACCGATCCGATCTCGGCGGCCAAGGCTGGCGTCTTGTTGCGCGCTCCTGCGGTGAGCTTCGACGTGGGCGACCTGCTTCCGGGCGGGATGGTCATGGACGAGTTCGCAGCCATCACGGAATACGTGGGCGGCGGTGATCTCGACACCATTCTAACCACGTTACAGGCACGCGCTGACGAGGTGTTTGCCGAGTAGCTTGCTTAGACTGGCAGCGGGAGGTTGTACATAGCCTCCCGCTGCCTTCTTCGTCGCTATCTCACGAGAGGAGAACGCGTATGGCCGTCCGCAAACGGGAAAAGAAGCCCAAACCCACGCGCAGCGTGCCGCTCATCATGCGTCAAGGCATTGTGATGCCATGGCTGTTTGTCTTGCCTGCGCTCATCATTATCATCGTCTATATTGCCTACCCAACCTTGTACACCGGCTACTTAAGTCTGCGCAACGCCGACTCGACCGAATGGGCGACCGCAGCCTGCAGGGAGGGACAGGCGTGCTGGGGTATCTTCGAGAATTATCGCTACGCAATCACGTCGGATGTTATGCTGAAGTCCTTCCGCAACAACATCCTCTGGCTGGTCATCATGGTGCCAGGAGTCACAGTCTTAGGACTGCTATTCGCTGTGCTCGTCGATCGAGTTCGATATGAATCCTTCGCTAAGGCGTTGATCTTCATGCCCATGGCGATCTCCTTCGTCGGTGCCGGTGTGATCTGGGGGTTCGTCTACGATTTCCCTGTGAATCCCGACAATCCCAACGCGCCGATCATCGGGATCTTGAACGCGGCGCTTGTGGGATTAGGTCAGAAGCCCATTCCATGGCTTTCCTCCCCGCCGCTCATCAACAACCTGGCGTTGATCGTGGTCGGCATCTGGCTCTACACGGGATTTGCGATGACTATCCTGTCGGCCTCCATCAAAGGTGTGCCGGATGAACTGCTCGAAGCGGCGCGTATCGATGGTGCCAACGAGATTCAAGTTTTCTTCAGGATCATGGTACCTCTCATCTTGCCCACGATCACCGTGGTCATGACAACGATGACAATCTTCACTTTGAAGTTGTTCGACGTGATCTACGTGATGACGGGAGGGAACTTCGACTCGAATGTCGTGGCCGTGCGCATGTATCAGGAGATGTACATCAATTTTGAGGCCGGGCGCTCGGCGGCCATCGCTGTGGTGCTCCTGATCCTGATCATCCCGGTGCTGATCTTCAACATCCGCCGCTTCCAAGAACAGGAGGCGATCCGATGACCCCAAGAACAAGAGAACGCCTGAATAGGATCCTGGGGCGGATCCCTCTCCACGTTGTGATCATCGTCATGTGCTTGCTCTGGATCATGCCGACGCTAGGTCTGCTGGTGACCTCGTTTCGACCGGTGCAGGATGTCAATGAAAGCGGTTGGTGGACCGTGCTTTCAGAGCGCGGCGGCGACGTGGCATACGAGACGTACTGCGCCGCCTGTCACGGCCCGACCGGCGACGCGCTCCCGGAGGCCGATCTGAGCGACCCGGAGTTCATCAGCCAATATCGGCGTTCGATCCAACTGGCGGCGACGTTCAACGATGAATACGACGGGGATATTCACATCCCGGAGGATCAACGTCCGAATCCAGATGAGCTGGCGACGATCCTGACCGCACTGCGTGAGGCGGCACAAGGTGAGGCACGCCCGCGCTTCTGGTTGCAAAACTACGTCGACGTGCTTGCCGGGTATCGTGGCCGCCTGACCTATGCGGAGGACTGCGACGCGGGCAACATCATCCCGGGTCAGCGCGAGTGCGATTTCCTCCAGGACGCAACCGTCTCGCAAGCGGCGATGGGACGGGCGTTCATCAACACGGTCATTGTCACCATTCCGGCCACGCTGATACCCATTTTCTTCGCCGCTTTTGCGGCTTTCGCTTTCTCCTGGCTCGACTTCAAGGGACGACAGACGCTCTTCGCAATCCTGGTGGGGCTGCAAATCGTACCCCTGCAGATGGCCTTGATCCCAATTTTCCGCCTCTATGTGGATGTGGGCTTGACGGGGACCTTCCTCGGCGTGTGGCTCTTCCACACTGGTTTTGGCTTGCCCTACGCCATCTACCTGACGCGCAACTTCTTGGGCTCTTTGCCGATGGAGATCTTCGAGTCGGTCTATCTCGACGGCGCTTCGCCGTGGACCGCGTTCACCAGGCTGGCGCTCCCGCTCTCGGTCCCAGCCATCGCTTCGTTGGGGATCTTCCAGCTTCTATGGGTGTGGAACGACCTACTCGTAGCGCTAGTCTTCCTGGGCGGGACGAACCCGGTGATGACCTATCAGATCGGCAACATGGTGACCTCCCTGGGCGCCGGTTGGCATCTGTTGACGGCCGCTGCGTTCCTGTCGTTCATCGTGCCGATGATCGTGTTCTTCGGCCTGCAGCGTTTCTTTGTCCGCGGTTTGCTCGGGGGCGCGATCAAGGGATAGGCCTTCGAGCGTCCCGTTCAAGCCCATCGATGGAAAGCTACATTTTGTGTGTGGCGCCTGATATTTTACGGGTCGTTAAGACCGCGATCGTGGCTAATGTGATTTTGAGGTTGCTATATTGCGCCGGCACCTGGCATATTTAGGTGCCGGCGCTCTAGATTTGCTTTATAAACGGATACCGCGATTTAAGCGCGGGTCCTTACAAGGTTCGGAAACAGTCATGTTGCTAAGTGGCGTATTCGCCTCGAGGAGCAGGGACGATGGGTGACGTCAGCGCGAAATATTCGTTCGACTCACAAGGCCGTTTTGTGATCGAGAATTACAATTGGGTGCCAGCTTTCTCGAGCTACTTCCCGGGGATCGCCGGGAAGTGGGGCATTCCATCCTGGTGTTATTACCTCAATCGCGGCCAGGCGGTCAGCAGTTTGGGAACGAAGGATAAAGATGGCGCCATCCTCGAGTTCCTCTCCTTCAACCGCGCAAGCCAGTTGATCGGACTCCAAGGGTTTCGGACCTTCATGAGGGTGGATGAGGATGCGGTCTACGAGCCTTTCCGTAAGGTCACGGATAAGTTCATCCGGCAGCGGATGGTCGTGTCATCACACGAGCTCGAGATCCACGAGCGCCATGAGGAAAAGGGCCTGGAGATCTCCGTACTTTACTTCCCATTGGTCAATCAACCCGTTGCAGGTCTTGTTCGTCAGGTCACCATAACAAACGCAGGTGAAGCAAAGCACGACTTCCAGGTTCTCGACGGTGCACCGCGCGTCTTGCCCTATGGTGTCACATTCGAGCATGTGAAGGTGATCACCAGGCACATCGAGGCGATGATGGGTGTAGTAGACCTGCACGGCATTCCCATGCTTCGGTTGAAACAAACACCCGAAGACAGCGCTCGCATTGGGACAATTGAAGCCACCAATTTCTATCTTAGTACTACGGACGAAGATGGATTGCTTCGAGAAGCCTATATCGTTGACCCGGCGGTCGTGTTCGGAACGGTGGACGACTTCGGATTTCCCTGGTCGTTTAATGACAGCGGCGTCGAGGAATTGATCTCGACTCGACAGGTGTTAGAAAATCGCACGCCATGTGCGTTCACCGGTATCCAACGTACCTTAGCGCCTGGTGAAAGGCTGACTCTAAGATCGGTCCTTGGGCATGCACCGAGCGAAGGCCGTCTGACTCGTTTCATAGAAGTCATAGCCGGGAGCGGTTTCTTCGAACAGGCTCGAAGTGAAAACCAGGACGTCGTCGCAAGGATCGAGAACACCGCCTTTACGGTTAGCGCGGAGCCGCTTTTCGATCGCTATTGCCAGCAAACCTTTTTGGACAACGTGCTGCGCGGGGGAATGCCGCTTACCTTCGAGGACGCATCTTCTCGTCATGTCTTCTACACCTACATACGGCAAGGGGGCGATCCGGAACGCGACTACCATTGGTTCGTCCTAGAACCCACCTACCTATCTCAGGGCAACGGTCATTACCGCAATGTGCTCCAGAACCGCCGCATGGACCCCTGGTTTTTCCCAGACGTGGGGGATCACAATATTCGTCTGTTCATGAATCTAATCCAACCCGATGGCTATAACCCACTCGTGATCAATGGGCAAACCTATGTGGCGGAGGATGTGGAGCGTGTGCGGGCGTTTCTACAATCGTCCTTGGGTGAACAAACTTGGATGGACAACATTGTGGGATTGACTACGGTATCCTTTACACCCGGGGGGCTTGTCATGCGCTTGGAAGACTACCATCCGATGGCCAGAGCTCGTTATGAAGAGCTTCTTGGCGGCTTATTACCGCTTTGTCGCAAGCTTGAAATTGGCGGCCTGCACGCAGGTTTTTGGATTGATCACTGGCTTTACAACCTGGACATGATCGAGGTCTATCTGGGGATCTATCCGGAGCGTATGAAAACTTTACTGCTGGACGAGCGGGAATGTACCTTCTTCGACGATCCGGATGTGGTTCTCCCGCGCGCGCAAAAGTACGTTCTCGTGGATGGCAACGTGCGGCAGTTCGGTGCGGTAGTCCGAGATGAGGAAAAGGAAGCGCGCATCGCAGGTCGCCCACGCGATCGCTATAAGGTAAGAACGCAAAAGGGAGAAGTGTATCGCACAAGTCTCTTCGTCAAGTTGCTATGCCTGGTGGCGACCAAACTGGCGCTCCTCGACCCCGCTCGAGTCGGCGTCGAGATGGAGGCCGGCAAGCCGGGGTGGTGTGATTCACTCAACGGCTTGCCCGGTATGTTGGGCTCCTCTCTTTGCCAGACGTTGGAGTTGGTGCGGGCTCTGCGCTTCATGTTGGCGTCCGTGGCGCAGATGGGTTTGAACGACGAAGAAGTGATCCCTGTGTATATGGAGTTGGCTGATTTGATTTCGGGTCTCGTCCAGACGATGGAAGCGCAGGCGCTCGGGGGGTCGTCGGACGATTCTTTGGTTTATTGGGAGGGAGCCCACGCGCTGGTCGAGACCTACCGTGAACGTACCCGCCTGGGCGTCGACGGGCGCGAGCGCGATATACTGGTTGGCGTGCTGTGCGCGTTTTTCCGAGCGGGACTGGATTTGCTCGAGCCGCTTTTCAGCGAAAAGGACCGCAAGAAAGTTTTTCATCCTAACGGCGTGCCCTATACCTACCTTATCAATGAAGTTACTGCATACGATGCCCTGCCTGATGAGGAGAAATTGGCGGGGGGCTTTCAACATGTCCGCCCGATAGCCTTTCAGCAGCGTCCTGTGGCGCTTTTCCTGGAAGGGCCGGTGCACTTCCTGCGCGTGTTCCCTGAAGCGGCGGCGCAGGTGTATGCACGAGTGCGTAATAGTGACATCTTCGATACCGAGCTGGGGATGTTCAAGAGTTCGGAGTCCTTGGTGGATCAACCGTGGGAACTTGGTCGCATCAAGGCATACCCATCTGGTTGGATCGAGAACGAAGCGGTTTACACGCACATGACCTACAAGTGGCTGCTGGAAGTCCTTCGCAGTGGATTGACGGATCAGTTCATGGAAGATATGCGGGCGACACTGCCCCCCTTCTTGGCGCCAGAGCAGTACGGTCGTAGCACATTGGATAATTGCTCCTTTATCGCCAGCACGGCGTACTCAGACCCAACTTCCCATGGGCGCGCCTTTCAACCCCGTCAGAGCGGCGTCACGGCAGAGTGGCTTCAGATATGGACGGTGATGGTCGCCGGTGAAAATCCGTTCTCCCTGGATGAAGAAGGTGAATTGGTTCTTCGTCTGGCGCCTGTACTTCCGGCGTGGTTGTTCACCGAGCAGCAGGAAGTACGTGCCTATTGGGACGAAATTGATGGTTGGAGGCAGGTGGAACTTGGACCGGACTGCTTTGCTTTCCGTTTCCTCGGACGCGTGCTCATGGTTTATCACAACCCCTCTCGCAAAGCGACGGTTGGAGCGCAGGCGGTGGGTATTGTGGGTTGCACGTTTCGCTACCGTGACGGGCGGGAGTCGAGAGTGGAAGGAGGAGTG
>WVZH01000253.1:9953-11064 GCA_011772595.1 Anaerolineales bacterium | reverse complement strand
AGAATCCCTATACCTGCACCAACCACCCAAAAGAAATTAAAAAGAATTAAAAGGAAGGACTCATCCCTCAGATCGCGAAGTGACTTGGCAAGAATCTTCCAGAGCATGTTCAATGGACTTCCAGCGATCTTTGCCTATCCGTGATGGCGAATCTCGCCCAACTCCTACATCCATTCATGGATACCCGGCCTCGAACGTTGATGAACAAGCGATCGAGAGCATACGCAAGAGGCAAGTGACAATTCAGTCACTTGCCTCAAAGTACCTCATGGACCTCCTAATCAGGACACTATCCTTTAACTCCACCCAACGTCAGACCCGAAATCAGGTACTTCGAAGAGTAGAGAAACAATACCAAAACCGGGACTGTCACCAAAATGGAAGCCGCTGCGAACTGACCCCAGGCTGTGGCGAACTGAGTCTGCAACAACGTCAGACCTAATGGCCAGGTCCAAATATCCGTCGCACTGGATAACAACACGCGCGCGAGCAGATAGTCGTTCCAGGCTTGCATGAAGTTGAAGAGAAAGACGATTGCCAGAGAGGGTGTAGAGAGGGGCAGGATGATGCGATAGAAGGTTGACAAACGGCTGGCACCGTCGATCATGGCCGCCTCTTCCAGGTCTGGAGGGATGGTGTCGTAGTATCCCTTAAGGATCCACACACTGAACGGAATAGAGGTGATCGAGTAGGCGATCACGAGACCGCGATAGGTTCCAACCAGGTTTAAACGTACAGCGAGGATGAAAATCGGCACCATCAGCATCGCTGCTGGTATCATTTGTGTCGCTAAAAGGAAGATCAAACCAGCTGTCCGACCTGGAAATTTCCAGCGCGAAAAGGCGTAGGCCGAGGTGGAGGCCAAGATAACACCGATTATCGCGGTGGAAGCCGTGATCACAGCACTGTTCCACACCCACAGCAGGAAATCCTTCTCAAAGAGAATGGTTCGATAGTTTTCTAGCGTGGCATCAGGAGGAATAACTGCCAGCGACGTGGAAAGCAAACGATCCCCCGGGCGAAGGGACACCGTGATCACGCGCAGGATGGGATAAACCGCGGCGACACAGGAGAGGATCAGAATGAGATGGATTAGCAGTCGTTTGAAGGG
>WVZH01000253.1:4400-9940 GCA_011772595.1 Anaerolineales bacterium | reverse complement strand
CGCATGACTTTTGTCGGGCTCGTGGCTGTTGTCATTCGTACACCTCCTGCAAGGTGCCTGTCACCCGTATATAGAAAACCGAGTAGAGCAACAGGATGATGAAGATGACGAAAGCGAAAGCCGCTGAAAACCCATAGCGGTTGTACTCGAAAGCCGCTCGGAAGAGCGCTGTCACCAGGATGTCACTCGTCTCTAGTTCAAATTGGTTAATGAGGAAAGGTACATTGAAATTGTTGAACGTCCATATCGTGCCCAAGATGATCGCCGGCGTCAACACAGGTCGTAGCAAGGGCATTGTGATGTTGCGGAATTGTTGAGCGGCGCTGGCGCCATCGATCTCTGCTGCTTCATAGTAATCATTGGAAATGCTCTGCAGGCCTCCTAACAGGATGACCATCATGAATGGTATACCAAGCCAGATGTTGACCAAACACATGGAGACGAAGTTCCAGAATGGATCGGTCTTCCATTGGATCGGATCGAGACCCAGATTAGTAAGCATAATGTTGAAGTATCCGAACTCGAAATGGAACTCACCCCGCCAAGCCAAGACGGCGATAACCTGCGGTATCGCCCAAGGCAAAATGATCAAGGCCCTGTAAAAACCTCGCCCACGCATCGGTCGATTCAATAACAGCGCCAAAGCCAAGCCCCCAAGGACGTGGAACAAGACATTCACCGCAGTCCAAAGAACTGTGCGACCGAAGATCGGAAAGAATTTCACTTGTTTGAGAACTGGCAGGCGAAACACATTTGCGTAATTCTTGATGACACAATCCAGGATATAGTTCTTGATCGCGGTCGGATCGGCTTCCTGGCAAGCGATCCAGGTATATTGCGCTTTATCACCGAAGCGGCGCAAGCTCATATTCGTGAGCGATAAATTGAACTCCCAAATCAGTGGATAAATAATCAGAGCGACCAATCCAACCACCGCCGGCCCGAGCAACATTAACGGCAGTGTGTACTTGCTCTTCAGGATCTTGCCTAGAATGATGTAAAGTACAATCTCGAGCAGAACGGTGCCGATGAGAATGAACACAATCGTCGAACCGACCTCGGTCAGGCTGCCCATCAGTCCTTCTATCGTGATGTTCTCCATTCCATGCTCTCCTCTCGAGAACGAAAGTTCGGCCTCCCCGTCCTCCCATTTTGAAAAAGAGCCGGGAAAGGACCTCCTTTCCCGGCTTAGAAAACGCGTTGCTCTTACTCGAGCGCTACGATGCAGGCTTCAGCCGCTTCCTGCATGGCCACAGCCGCGTCCTCCGGCATCTTCGTGTCCGCGAGCACGGCCTGCATCTCGGGCTTCATGCTGTCCCAGTTGCAGCGCATTTCCAGCACGGTGGGCATGGGGGTGCCGACGACCATCTGATCCGCCGAACCCTTGAGGGTTGGATCCTCCGCCAAAAGTGGGGAATCGAGTGCTGCTATAAGCGCCGGGAGGCGATTCAGATCAGCCAACATCTTGGCTTGATTATCGGCATTGGTGGCGAATTCAACGAAGTCAACCACGGCATCCAATACGGCGCCCTCGACACCCTCGGCGATCATGAAGTATGTTCCTGATGTGTAAGGTGCAGGGAAGGTACCCGTGGCGCTCACCTTCGGAATGCGGGCGACGCCCAGGTTCTCTCCAATGGAGTTGATGTAGTCACCAAGGCTCCAGTCGCCGTTGATGATCATCGCCGCTTTGCCCTCCTTGAAGAGGGTATCGGCACCTTCGTAGTCACTCTCTGCTGGGATAATCCCGTGCGTGTACTTGATGTCGTGGAAGAACTGAAGTGTAGCCACCATTTCAGGCGTGTTCAGGGTCGGGGTCACGCCGTCTGCGGCAAAGACTGCCCCGTCGAAGCCGCCCAGCCACGGCACCAGCCAGAAGGGCTCCGTCTGGTTGAACACCAGCACCTCAACGCCCTCGGGGAGTGTCCCGGCCAGGGCAATCAGTTCATCGGTGTCAGCTGGTGGCGCATCGATGATGCTCTTGTTGTAGAGCAGCATGAGGTGGTTGCCACTGGAGATGGGGATGCCCCAGGTCTTTTCTTCAAGCACGGCGGCCGCCAGAGCAGCATCCACGTACGCACTCAAATCGAACAAGTCGTCGACAGGCTGGATCAACTCAGCCGCGGTGAAGGGGCCGGCGTGGTCGTTGACCGTCCAGAGTAATTCTGGTGCGGCGCCAGCCAACGCCGCGGTTTGGAAGTCCTCTCGCAGCGTCTCGACGGTCTCCTTCTTGACCAATTCAATGGTCACGTCGGGGTTATCCGCCATGTATGCGTCCACCAGGAACTGGTTGTACTGAAGACCACCGTCCGCTTCGCCCTCTTTCGTCCAGAGGGTGAAACTGACCGGCTCTGGTTCAGGCTCCTCTTTCGGTTCCTCTTTGGGCTCTTCTTTGGGCTCTTCCACCTTCGGCTCTTCGGGTTCTGCAGTCGGTGTCGGCGTTCTGGCACAACCCGATAACACGAAAGCGCTAATAAGAACCAATGTCATCAGCGTCCAAAGTACTTTCTTCATGAGCTGAAATCTCCTTCCATCCTTATTATTAATCTTATCGATCGTGCGGTTAGATACCGCAGGAAACTTTAACTTTACACAATCGCTACTCCTGGCACCTCCTTCCGAAGCATCCTATGATGGGTTGTTTGTAAGCTAGACATGTCGTTTGATATAAATCACAGCTTCTTTACAGCTGGAATGGCTTTGATTGGACGTTTATCGGGGACGATGTCATCCTACGGTCCGTGTGAGCACGACTTCCAGGGCAATTTCCCCCAATGGGAACATATGCTAGAGTCGCTCGGCTAAGATGGTGCCGATATGGTGTTTTCTGATCATCGTCATCATGGAGCTAGAGTGATTCAAGTTTACCAGAAGTTAAACCTTTGTGTATAGATTTTGAACGTATTTCACCGCACCTTGATGTGTGGACGCTATCGTATCTCGCTTATTTGATCTCTGTTCACACACGCGATCCATGCATAGAAGAAGGTAGAGGGTTTGAAATTAGGGACTTCGCACACCTTCAGCCACAATGCCTTCAATCTTTCCAATCGCCGGTTAAAACTTCGAGGTAGCCAAATCTTCCAAGAGCCAGAAAAAATGTTGTAGGATATACCTAATAGTTACCCATCACCGTCAACGGCTTTCCGTCGTAGAGTTGACGACTCAATCTCGATCGCTCCAAACTGCCGATCCTCATTTTCCATTGTGTGGGAAAGGAAATGTCCCACCAGGAGGCGAACAGATGGCAAAAATGCCGGACGGAAGGGCATTACCAGGCAAGCTGTTCATCGTTGAAGGTATCGACGGCTCTGGAAAAAGCACCCAATTGGACATGCTCCGCAAATGGCTTATCAGCCAGGGCTACCACGTTGCCTTCAGCGAGTGGAACTCATCGGCGATCGTTCGCAGGACCACGAAGCGCGGTAAGAAGAAACGCCTTCTGACACCCACAACCTTCAGTCTCATCCATGCCGCGGATTTCATCGATCGTATGGAACGCCAGATGTTACCTGCGCTGAAGGCGGGCGCTATCGTGCTCGCGGATCGATATGTCTACACCGCCTTCGCCCGCGACGTGGCGCGTGGTGTACACCCCGAGTGGGTTCGTAGCGTCTATTCTCTCGCCATTGAACCAACCGTGGCATTCTATTTTCGAGTGACCTTAGAGGAATCCCTGGAGAGAATTCTAAGCGGTCGCCCAACCCTGAAACACTATGAAGCAGGCATGGATTTAGGTCTCAGCGACGATCCTTATGAGAGCTATAAAATCTTCCAATCACGGATCCTTGAAGAGTACGAAAAGATGATCGAAGAATTCAACCTCGAAGTCATCGACGCCACACTTCCACTACTCGAACAACAAGAACTCGTTCAAGCGGTTATCGAGCCTTACCTAGGAGAAGCTTTAAAAGCAGAATCCAGCGCCTGGCGTGAAGTTCTCACCTCCGAGGGGCTCCAAGGAAGGTATTTGGAACAGGTATTTCCGAATGGAGACCAATCATGACAGAAGTAAGGTTCTTCGGAAATGGTCTTCCTGGATTTAAGAAGAAGCGATTGCCCGGGAAATTGATCGTCCTTGAGGGCACCGATGGTGTGGGTCGATCGACACAGATTGCCTTGCTCCGCGAATGGCTCGAATCCGAGGGCTATGCTGTTGCTGCGACCGGCTTGAAGCGCGGCGAGCTCGCAAGGAAGGGAATCAAATCGGCCATGCTGGGCCATACCCTGGGCGACACAACGATGAACCTCTTCTACGCAACGGACTTCGCAGATCGCCTCGAACGTGAGATTATCCCCTATCTACGAGCAAGCTTCGTTGTGCTGCTCGATCGATACATCTATTCCATCATCGCCCGTGCCCAGGTCCGCGGTGCCGACCCGACTTGGTTGCGTGGTGTCTTCGGTTTCGCGCTGGTGCCTGACATCGTTTTTTATTTACAAGCCGACCTTGCGAACCTGATCCCGCGCGTGCTCAATGCAGGAGGCTTTTCATATTGGGAATCGGGAATGGATTTCCTGCCGGGAAGAAATTACTACGACAGCTATATCGAATATCAAACCAATCTCATCGCCCAGTTCGATGCTATCGCCGAAGAGTTCGAAATGGTGCACGTGGACGCTAATCGAAGTATTCATGACGTTTTCACCGATCTAAGATCCGAGATCGGCAACCTCATCAAAGGTATGAAACCGCCAAAACACCTGAAGAAGAAGCTTGAAGAAAAAGCCAAGGAGAAGGCACCTCGAGAAAAGGAAAAAGACGCCAAAGAAAAGAAGAAGAACGAAGATACCAAGAAGAAGAGCGAGCAAGAATCTAACAAAGCAGAAAAAAAGGGAAAAGGCGTATCATAGGGNNTTTGGGGAACCAGAGATCCGTGTGGTTGAGGTCAAGGGCGATGAATATCTCATTTCAAGTCGGTTACACCGATCGAAGAGCCGCCGCGGCGAGGTCGTTATGGCTATTGAACGCCCAAAACGATGCGTCCTCCTACACCACAAAGGATGGTATCAACCGGGAGTTTTCCGCCTTCCAACAGGCGGAATCGAACATGGGGATCGCGTCGAGGATGCCTTGCATCGAGAACTAGCGGAAGAGACCGGATTACGGTTGGTCGCAGCCCACTTCTTGGGTTTATTGGAATGTCAAATCACGCATGGGGAGGATGAAGTCAATTTTCATTCCTATGTTTTCCATCTATCAAAGACCGAGGGACAACTGCGATTGCCTGAAACCGAAGACATTACAGAATTCCGAGCGGTTCCGATCCCTGACTTACCTCAAGTTGCGGAGGATTTACGTCGTATATCCCCTCCCAGGACCGGCTGGGGTCGCTGGCGTGCAATCGCTCACGACTTCGTCCACGAAAAGTTGATGCCATCATGAGGCTCTATCTGGTACAACATGGGGAAGCTACATCGAAAGAGGTCGACCGCAGGCGACCCCTTACGATTCGCGGTCGAGAGACCGTCGACCGTGTCGCTTCATTTACCGCCCGTTTAGGTGTCTTGGTAAGCCAGATCCGCCATAGCGGAAAAAA
>WVZH01000253.1:3498-4285 GCA_011772595.1 Anaerolineales bacterium | reverse complement strand
GACCCAGAACGCTCTATTGTCCACTTTCACATGAGCGGTGTCGTCTGCCTTGTCCGCGAGGACGAAATCTGGCGTGTAGATTGGGCTATCACACCAGACATAATCCCAAATTCAGGAGGATAGGATGGGACGTCTGGTCTTGCTATCCGGACCATCTTGTGTCGGCAAAGGTCCCTTGTACTCGGCGTTGGAGAGGTTTTATCCAGAGCTGGCGAAAAGTTTGGAATTTCTTGTCCTATATAATACACGGGCGCCGAGGCCGGGTGAAAAAGATGGCGAAGCGTACCACTTCCGCCCCCAGGCAGATATTGAAGCGCTTCAGAAGCAAGAGGGTTTCATCGTCATGGATGTCCGTGGAGATCTGCAAGCCCTGGAAATTGCCAGCGTTAAGCGAATCACAGACAAAGGGAAGGATGCATTCTATGAAGGCAACCCTTTCGTTGCCACATCCGTCATGAGCTCACCCACACTTGCATCCATCTCAAGATTAAGTGTGTTCCTTTCTCCCCTTTCAAAGGAAGAGATTATTCACCTACAAGACCCAGGTAATAAGGTCTCATTACCTGACTTTGTCACCGATGTCATGCGACGAAAGCTCCTCCGAAGAACGCGAAAACAGAAGGGCATCCTCTCTTTGAAAGATCTCGAAAACATCGAGCGCCGGGCCAGCAGTGCTTATCAAGAAATGAAACTCGCATGGCAATTCGACCACATCCTCCCCAATCACGATGGCGAGGACAGCGAAAACTGGGATGCTTTCTATCACCCCATCGGGGATGCCCGGCGT
>WVZH01000253.1:0-3430 GCA_011772595.1 Anaerolineales bacterium | reverse complement strand
TATAGTCGTCGTGCAAAATTATTGTTACTTTGGGAGCAAGGTGTACCTGAAGATGAAATAGCCACAAGGGTGAATTTGACCACCAGACGGGTCCGCTATTGGAAGCAAGCCTTTAATAAACAAGGATTGAACATCTTTCCTGGCAACATTCTCCAATCCGCACAAGACCAAATCAAAGCCCGAGAGCCTTTGCCGACCGAAAGAGTACGCCAGGAAATTAAACTGCCCAAGAAACGGAAAAAGCCCGGTGTACAGCGCGAAGACCCGATGAGCGAAGCGGGTCGTAAAGTACTGCTCTTCCACTTCATCCGTATGCTGAACCACGAACCAGGAACACGTCAGGGAGACGATATCGAGGAGCTTCACGACATGCGCGTGGCCACACGCCGTATGCGATCGGCGTTCCGGGTCTTTCGACCCTTCTTCAAGCGAGATCTCCAAACAACATACCTGAAGGGCCTGCGTCGGACCGGGCGCGCGCTTGGTGGTGTTCGCGATCTAGACGTCTTCATGGAAAAAGCACGCAATTACCTTGAGAAACTCCCCGATAACGAGCGTGCCGATCTCGATCCGTTGCTACAAATCTGGCAGCAAGAAAGAGAGAACGCACGACGAAAAATGCTAACCCACCTGGATGGCAAAAACTACCAACAGTTTGTCCAGAAATTCGGCGTGTTCCTCACAAGCGAGGGAATGGGCGCACGCAAACCCAGGAAGAATAAGCCAGCCGTCCACCGAGTCTATCAAGCTGCGCCGAAACTCATCTACACCCGCTACGCTGTCCTTCGCGGCTACGACGCAATCCTTGAGGGCGCACCATTGGAGACGCTTCATGCTCTGAGGATCGATTGCAAACGATTCCGCTACACCTTGGAATTTCTCCAAGAGGCGCTTGGCGCAAACGCGAAGGATGTGATCGAGGAGACGGTGATCGTCCAGGATCATCTAGGCGATCTGAACGATGCTGATGTCGCTTGTCAAATCCTGATCGGATATCTCGATCAATGGAGTGAGGAAGGCCGACGCGAGCGGATCAACATCGGTGGTGTGACACGCTATTTGGTTGCCAAGCAAAGTGAGTTGCGAGCTCTCGTGGATACATTTCCACAGACATGGCAACGTTTCACTCGTCCAGAAGTTCGCAAAGCACTCGCCATGTCGGTTGCCGAGTTATAGGTCGCTTCGAATGGGAAGGCTTGAGTGTGCTAGAAAAGATTGATCTGACCAAGAAATTGAGCAAGAAAGAATATAAGACACAATTGCCTAAGCTCCAGCGCAGACTATACGACTTGCAGACTGCTGCATGGAAGACGGGGATTCCGAGCGTTATCATTTTCGAAGGTTGGGATGCGGCAGGAAAAGGGACGACAATCAGGACTCTCACACAACGGTTGGATCCTCGTGGTTTTAAACTTTACCCTATTCGTGCAGCCCGCACCTTCGAGAAGATGCATCCCTGGCTATGGCGATTTTGGTTAAAACTCCCCAATTACGGCGAGATGGCGATCTTCGATCGAAGTTGGTACGGTCGGGTCCTAGTTGAACGTGTAGAAGAATTTACGCCTGAGTATGAGTGGCGCAAGGCATATCGCGACATTGTGGACTTCGAGCAAACCATCGCCGACGACAACTACGTGCTGGTCAAATTTTGGTTGCACATCAGCAAGGAAGAGCAGAAGCGCCGCTTCAAATTGCTCGAGAAAGATCCCTTGAAGAGCTGGCAAGTCACCGATGAGGACTGGGATCACCATAAGAAATACAAAGCCTACCTCCTAGCTGTTGAGGAAATGCTGGAAAGGACGGAGACAGAATGGGCTCCGTGGACGATTGTCGAGGCCACGAGTCGCTGGTGGGCGCGAGTGAAAGTCTTCAACACCATCATCAACAATCTGTCACAACGTCTGGAGGTCTTAGGCAAGTTGGACGAAGCCGTTGAAGGGGAAGATGAAGATTATGCCGAGGATGTGGAATTAGAAGCCGAGGCGAAGGCCGAAGAAGAATACGAAGTCGAAGAAGAAGGTCTTGAGGTGTAGAGGAAGGATCGGACGTCATGCTTGAGACCATCGATTTGAGCGCATCCCTCACAAAGGATGAATACATTCACGAGCTCATACCTCACCAGGTCGCCATTCACGCGCTTGGATATCAAGTTTACGTACAACAGCGACCCGTCATCATGGTATTCGAAGGTTGGGACGCGGGTGGAAAAGGTGGCACCATCAAGCGAGTGACCGAGAAGCTGGATCCACGTGGCTATGTTGTGTTCCCTATCTCCGCACCAAAAGGCGAGGACAAGACGCATCATTATCTCTATCGCTTTTGGCGTCGCTTACCCGAAAAAGGTCAAATCGCCATTTTCGATCGCAGTTGGTATGGCCGCGTCATGGTGGAGCGTATTGAGGGATTTTGTTCGGAGGAGGAATGGAAACGGGCATATCGCGAGATCAATCGCTTTGAACGTCAGTTGGTGGACTTCGGCACGATCCTGTTCAAATTCTGGATTCACATCAGTCGAGAAGAACAACTTCGACGCTTCGAAGACAGGAAGGACACACCCTACAAAGCCTGGAAACTCACTGACGAAGACTGGCGCAATCGCGAAAAGTGGGAGATGTACGAACAGGCTGTGAACGAGATGCTGCGAAAGACCAGCACCATCACCGCACCCTGGACGATCGTCGAGGGGAACTGTAAGTGGTACTCGCGCATCAAAGTGCTCAAGACGCTGGTTGATGGATTGAGTCGTGAACTAAACTTCGATCCATACGCCGACATTCCAAGCATGGAACCAAAGAAGCGCAAAAAGAAGAAAAAGAAGGGAAAAGCGTCGGAAGCTAAAATCGACGACGCGCCAGACAAAGTCGCCACCGTCCTACCAATGATCGACAGTTTTGAGTATGGCAACATTGTCGTCGATGGTAAGAAATACGAGCAGGACGTCATGATATCTCCCGACGGGACCTTGAATACNNAGCCAAACCCGAGGTGCTTATCCTCGGAATTGGAACCGTCGCCATGGTAAAAGTACCGCCGAAAATCGAGAAAAAATTCATGGTCGAGGGTATTGAGGTCCAGATCTACAAGACCGCAAAAGCTTGTGAGATGTATACAAAAGTGCGTGGGCATAAAAAGGTTGCAGCCATCTTGCACATCTTCGATTAATCCTGTGAGGAACAGCCATGGCCAAGAAGAAGGGCAAGAAAAAGAAGAAGAAGTGAATCGATTCTTAGGATCGGCTCAACAGCAGCACCTCCCGTGATCAAACTCGTTCACTCTGCAAGGGAGCCATGGCTGTAACCCCATGCGACAATTCCATAGATCCCAAGAGAAGGCTCTTCTTTAGGATCATAAGCCAAACCTTGCCAATTCCATTTTACGATCTGATGTTTTTCGTGGAGGGACGATGCATCGGAGGGAGAAATGAACCTCG
>WVZH01000421.1 GCA_011772595.1 Anaerolineales bacterium | reverse complement strand
AATAGAAAGCCGGCCAGAGTGGCACCCATAACAGAGCCTCTCCCGCCCAGAATTGCAGCCACGAAAGCCTTCCAACCGAATAGAATGCCCATATAGGGGTCCAAGACGGGATAGGCCAGGCCAAAGAGTATACCCGNNNGGCACCACGAGATAATCAAAGGCCATCGCCCGCATGGCCATCCCCCACTTGGTCCTGCGCACAAACTGATGCAATGCCAGAGCGAGGAGCATTGACACGAGAACGATCATAATCTTCTTATTGGTGACGTACACGCCGCCGATGTTGTACGTGGCTGTCTGGACCAAAGAGGGGAAACTGATTCGTCTTGCACCCAGTAGGGCCAAGTTACTGGTCTCCAATATGATGCCTATCATCAGGCCTGTAATCGCAGCCGAGGCTCGAGGTGCTGCTCGCAAAGGTCGATATCCTACTCTTTCGACGATCATTCCGACAAAGGAGGTCAAGAACATGGAGAAGAGGATGGTCAACACCAGAATGAACCAATTGGGCATTGCGAGGGCGCCCGACGAGGAAAGCGCGATGAGAGCAGTTGAGACACCGAACCCGATGTAAGCTCCAACCATGAAGATATCGCCGTGAGCAAAGTTGAAAAGCATCAGGATGCTGTACACCATCGAGTATCCCAGGGCAATCAAGGCATAAAAACTGCCCCATTGCAGGGCATTGATCAGGTTCTGAAGGAAAAAGGTCATCGACTTTGCTCCGTGTTTTTCTAAGAAGGGCGGGCGCAAGGCTTATCGCCCTGGCCCGCCCTTTCTCGAGACGATTCGCGGCTCCTCTCAGCTACAAGGTCACAGGAACCTGTAAGCCCTCGTGAGAGATGGTGTCCTTTGCCCTGACTCTTATGGGCAAACGGATTTATAAAACTCGAACTCGCCTGCGTCGCTGATCCTGACGATAACAGCGCACTTGATTGGATCGCCTTCCTCGGTGAAGGTCATCTTGCCGGTGATGCCGGCGAACTCCTTAATCTGAGCCAGGGCATCGCGGACAGCCTGGCGATCCTTTTTGATATCTCCGGTGAGCCCTCCAGTCGCCTGAATGGCCTCTTGCACAATGAGCATGGTGTCCCAGGTGAGAGCGCCCACATCGTCTGGCACGTAGCCGTGTTTTGCATTGTATCTGTCGATAAATGCCTTCGTGGCTCCCGTCGCGCCGGCGGCAGCGTAGTGGGTGCTGAAGAAGAGTCCATAGCAGTCTTTGCCGCAGAGTTC
>WVZH01000249.1 GCA_011772595.1 Anaerolineales bacterium | reverse complement strand
CTGTCCTTGATGGGGACGTCCAGCTCCTTGAACAGCTCGATTATCTCGACCGTAATCGGAATGTCATAGAGCCTTCCGTCATGGCGATAGGTTCCTGGTGCAGGGGATCGCAACCCAGGTCCACCCCCGTCGAGCCGCCAATATGTGAATTGCTCGAAATGCCCTTCGCTGGTTTGTGACTCTTGGATGGGCAGAGCATGATGTTGACGTATGCCATCCAGGATGTCAGGATCTCCATCCAGCAGCTTGGTTAATTGAACGATCGCTAACGCTTCGGCTGGCTTGAGTTGGAAATACGCTTCCTCAAGAGAACCCACAAAGGGTGATTCCGCTAACTTGTGCAGGATAATATGAATGCAGGCCATGGTGCTCGGTGGGGCCTTCCGGCGAGCCGCACGCCGACGCAGGTAGATCGCTAGGGCGCCGCCTGCCAGGAAGAACGGGGCGAGGACTACGAGCAAGCCTAGGAGGATCGTGGACATGGTCAACCTCGTACGTAGATTACTAAAGACTCCGTTGCTTGTCACGGATATTCTTAATCTATGGTCAAGGTGATTTCTTGGAGAAAAAGTCGCTGAAGAGATTCGTTACGCTGCTAATCACATTGTTGACCTTGTTGGATATCCCTTGACCGACCTTGTCTACTTTGTGTGAGACCGTCTGTATGATCGTTTTGACCAAGTTAGATATCCGTTGGCCAACATTTTTGGTTAGAGTTCTGTCAAGTTCAACTGGCCTTTCTCGAATGTCAAGGTTATCCATCGATTATAAGAGAGCATTTGAAAATAAAGCCCGCAGCGGATTAATTCCCCCAATACTTCCCCTCCAGCCGTCGGGCAGCTACTGCCAGGATGATCATCGTGGTGGCCCCCATGCTACCGGCGCCTGCGACCAAATTGGTAAACGGTTCACCGCCGACGAATGTTGCCAGCAGAAAACCCACAACCGACATGATCGCGCCCGCCAGGGCGCCTTTGCCTCCCCCTTCGGCGTAGGCAATGCCCCTTAATATCTCCTCTTCCTCACTGGGATTTGGTTTAACCATGCCTGCCAGCTCGATGACCTCAAGGAACTCTTCCATGTAGTGCTGGGCCACGAAGTAGCCCACCGGGATGCCCAGCAGGAGCCCCAGCCAACCTGTCTCGACGAGCACGATCCATACCATCGTGACCAGGATGGGGATCAAGGCGACGAGAAGAACCATAGTCGAATAGCGGATGCGCATTCCGTTTACTCGCATGTGCCGGTCAGCGCATTGTCTCTAGCATCGATTCATCTAAAGCGTTGATCATATCCAAGTAGTAAAGATTGAAGTAGGTTACGTCAAGATCACTGAAACCGAGCAAGGGGAAGGGGGGATCTTTCATGCTTTTTCCTAGCCGCCAAGATAGGGGGTATGTAAGGGGAAACAGGCCGCCGGTCCGCACCTCAATCATTTCTGTCCGCCACAACTCCCATTCCTCGGGAGAGGGTTTCCAGCCCAGGCAATAGAGTGCTTCAATAGTTTCCCACTCCCAAAGCCACTGCTTGGCGCCGGTAAGACTGTCCTTCCAGCGCTTACCTGTCCAATCGGCGTTCGGATATCTACGTTTCGGAACAAGCCAATCGATGCATGCCTGTAAGTCTCTTGGCGTCTCACCCAAAGCATCCAGAGCGAACACGGCCCAGGGGGTGTCGAATTCAGGGAATCCGTCGATGTAATCCCGGATGTCATCACTGAGCGGATCTTCGCGGTCGATGGCATAATCATAGTAATCTGGATAGGCCGGTCCATGGAAGTAGCCCTCTTGCGACTGGTAGCTCTGAAGCCAGTCGATACAGGTCCTTCGGTTGCGTGGTTCGGCACCCAGTTCGGCCAGAATGAGCACGGCCAGGGCGGTTTCCTTGATCTCCTCGTAGGCGCGGGCGCCAATGGTGGGATGGTACAGGCCCATCCTGTCAGCCTTTTTGCGAGAGGTACGCTCGGCGTACATCTGGTTATAGCGATCCTCGGTTGAGAAACGACCTTGTGGGGTTTGGGCGGCGTTGATCCATGCAATCAATCCGTCCCTGTCCTTCAGCGGGGTGTCAGCCAACTTCAGTAGACGCACGAGGTCGTAGGTGTGGACCATGTCGTACAGCTCGAAGTCTAGGCGTTCGCTCTTTCTACCACCGTAATTTATCTCAAGTTGGAGATCGTAAGTGAGATCTGCTGAAACACGTTCGCCGGTATAGTCGAAGTAGCCCTCCGGGGATTGAGTTGCGGCGAATTTGCGCGCCACCCTCTCGCCTACTCGCTGAAGCAGAGGACCTTGGGGGTCGATTCGCCTTGCCAGCCAGGCGAAGGTGTAGGCAGATCTTGGTGTGAAGGCTTTCAGCTCCCAGTCAGGTCCGCCGTACCACTCCGTATTTTCATTCTGCGCCCAGACGAACTCGAGACACTCGAGGGTGGTGTTGGGCAGTCCTTTAATGGTCTCGAAGCCAAATCTTTCCTTCTGACGTCTCTTTCGGAAGCGAAACACCCCTAGTAAACCTCCTGCAAGGCCGAGTGACACGTACCACTGAAAGGACATACGCTACCCACGCTTTCCCCGGGAGAAAAGTGACTTCAACATTCGCCTGACGTCGCTAATCAGGTTCCTGACTGCGTCAGCTACATCAGCAGTGGATACCATGTCTGTCCTTCTATAATAATTATTAGTAGACAGATTTCAAGTTCCTTTGTATGTGAAATGTGCTACAGAGTGTGGGCTTATATCTGAGAGGATATAAGCCCTAATCTACCCGTTGGAGAGTAAAAGAGAGGGAGGATGGGAAT
>WVZH01000017.1:1286-3506 GCA_011772595.1 Anaerolineales bacterium | reverse complement strand
AGAATGGTGTTGTGAGTATCATCCTCAGGTGAAGGTTTTCCTTGGATACGCTGGCATCCCGGCATCAGCGCCAGCGACATTCTCAGAGAGGACTGATCTCTGCACTCAACCTGCATACTCACACGTTATCCATGATAGGAGGATTATGAATGATCAGTCGAGTGTGGCATGGATGGACGAATCGCGATAACGCGGACGCCTATGAAGAACTCTTGCGCACTGAAATTTTTACTAATATCGCAGAGCGATTAATTCAGGGCTTCCACGGTATTCACTTACTTCGTAGGGATGTTGATGAGGGTGTAGAGTTTGTGACGATAATGTGGTTTGATTCGCTGGATGCAGTGCGAGAATTTGCAGGAGATGCGTATGATGTTGCTGTTGTGCCTCCAAAGGCCAGGCAACTCTTATCAAGATTTGACACTCATTCGGCTCATTATCAAGTTATCGAAGCTCCGAAATAATATGAGTTCTTCTACATATTCCGGATAACAATTCGCTGAAGCTAACCAAGCACGTCTGTGGGCTTGATTTTGAGTCATCATATCCCTGGCAGTTTAGCTCAAACGCTATCCAGCGATTCTGCCCTTGATCTATTGGAAAAAGGTATGTAATTATCATACCGGAGGGTTCTATGCCTAGGGCCAAGGTCGCCATAACGATGGACGAAGATTTGCTCAAGCGTCTGGACCGCCTTGTCGAGGAGGGACGCTTTCCGAACCGAAGTAAAGCGGTAGAGGAGGCTGTCCAGGAGAGGCTGGAACAGATCGAGCGTACCCGACTTGCGAGGGAAGCATCAAAACTCGATCCTGCTTATGAGCAGGCTCTGGCAGAGGAAGGTCTATCGGGGGATTTAACAGAATGGCCAGAATACTAAGAGGAGAGGTCTATTAGGCGGATCTGAGCCCTGTGCGAGCGCACGAGCAATCAGGTCGACGTCCTGTGGTGATTTTCAGCCACGATGTCTTTAACGAAAGATCTAGGACAATTATCGTCATGCTGATTACTAGCCAACCCCAAAAGGCTAGCTTTTCGCTTACGCATGAATTAAGAAGTGGTGATCTACCCAAGCAATCCCGGGTGAAAATGAGTCAAGTAAGAACCCTCTCCACTAAGCGTTTAGAGGAACGAATAGGCAAAGTTGACCCTGAGGAACTGGAGCGTTTGATCGCAGGTCTCAATGAGATTATTGGCGCCTGACACCAATAAATGCGCCATAACAAACATCACCACGGAGGAGGATCTCATGTCGTTAACACTCACCTGGTATGGCCATGCTGCTCTTGGCCTGGAAGTTGGGGCGAAGAAGCTTCTTGTCGATCCTTAATTTACCGACAACCCAGCTGCAGCAGCAAAAATGGAAGATCTTGAAGCCGATTACATCCTCATCTCGCATGGACACGGAGACCACGTCGGCGACGCGATCTCGATCGCCCAGCGCACCGGGGCCATGGTCATCGGCAACTTCGAAATCGTCTCCTGGTTTCAGAACCAGGGCACCGAAGGTCACCCCCAGCACCTTGGTGGTGGATTCCATCAGCCCTTCGGCTACCTCAAGCTGACTCTGGCGCTGCATGGCTCGGGGCTCCCCGACGGCGCCTATGGAGGAAACCCGGCCGGCTTTCTGCTCACAACCCTCGAAGGAGAAACCATCTATCTGGCTTGCGACACGGGCCTCTTTGGTGACATGCGCCTGATCGGTGAGAAGGGGCTCGACCTTGCCGTCTTGCCCATCGGGGACAACTTCACCATGGGACCGGACGATGCGCTTCGTGCCGTCAAGCTGCTCGAGCCAAAACACGTCATCCCGGTGCATTACAACACCTGGGATTTGATCGCCCAAGATCCGCAGGCCTGGGCGGAGCGGGTCAAATCAGAAACTGCAGCTATCCCGCATGTCCTCAAGCCCGGCGAGAGTTTCAGCTTGTAGTTCAACATATATCTCCCTCCTATCGATCTCAGGACGAGAAAGAGGAAGACGATGAACAGAACCCTGCGTTGGTATGAGCACATTCCCATCAACATCTACTGGCTAGGCCTGAACATCCTCGGCGGCGTCATCGCCCCCGTCCTGCTGCCGTACCTGGTGGCGATGTTCGTTCCGGCGGCGTTCAAGAATTCCTACCTCGCCACACAACGCGTGGTCGGCCTGGCCGTAGCGATGATGATTCAGCCCATGGCAGGGATGCTCAGCGACCGCAGCACATCGCGGCATGGACG
>WVZH01000017.1:0-1277 GCA_011772595.1 Anaerolineales bacterium | reverse complement strand
GCCTACGCCGTGCTCTTGATCGGCATCGTCCTCCTGCAATTCTCCTCCAACTTCGCACAGGGTCCCCTTCAGGCATTGATGCCCGATATCGTCCCCGATGATCAACGCGGGCGCTCGTCAGGCGTAAAAACCGTTCTCGGGGTGATCCCTGCCATCCTGATCATCTTCATCGGACCCCTTGTCAATGCCGGACGCATTGGCCTTACAGTGGCGATCATCGGGGGGGCGCTGCTCATCACCATGCTCATCACAGTGCGCTTCGTCCACGAGGAAGCATTGAGGGAGAGGCCGCAGGACGACATCAAGCCGCGGCTTCTGCGCCTGGTGGCGCTGACCACAATTTTCGTTCTCGTCACACAAACCGCAGTATGGATGGTGCGCGCCGGAAGTGAATTCCTCAGCGCTCAAGACACATCTGTCTTCACGCAGGTCAGTATCGTTGGCTTTTTGGGATTGATCGGTATGGCGGGTTCGATTTTCCTGGGCGTCTATTTTGGCGCTTGGGTAGGCATCGGGGAGGAAGCCAGTGGGCAAAGACCCTTCATCTGGTGGGTGATCAACAGGTTGCTCTTTCTCGCTGCGGTGGGTTCGATCCAGGGGTTCGCCCAATTCTATATGACGGACGTCCTTAAAGTTGATAATCCTGCGACGATGACAACGGTATTAATGGCCGTCGTCGCGCTGTTCTTGATGACCTCCGCTCTGGCTGGGGGATATTTAGCCGATCGTTTTGGCCGTAGGCGCTTGGTGGCATTCGGCTCGATCGTGGCAGCTCTAGGCACGCTTGTCCTTATCCTTTCAACAGGCGTCACGATGGCGATCGTCAGCGGCTGCATCATCGGCATCGGTGCGGGGACCTTCATGGCCACAAACTGGGCACTCGGCACGGATTTGGCGCCGGCCAAGGAGGCGGGGCGCTACTTGGGCATTTCGAACTTGGCAGGGGCCGGCGCCGGCATCGTTGGGGCGGGGATCGGGGGGCCCATGGCAGATTTCTTCAATCAACTGAAACCAGGTCTGGGTTATCTGGTCATCTTCGGCATCTACGGCATGCTCTTCCTGCTCTCAGCCGCCACACTCTCACGTGTGCCTGAAAACCATGAATCGGGCACCGCTGCGTAGGACGGCTTGCTGCTCGGTACCCTCCACACAATTCACTCAACCATGTGGTTGGAACTGAGGAGCGATCTGATAGCGCTTCTCAAGTTTTGTTGCAGCTTTCCCCGCCACCTATTGTGAGGCTTGTAGAGGCTGTCTTAAAAGTGCCATCTGGGCCG
>WVZH01000235.1 GCA_011772595.1 Anaerolineales bacterium | reverse complement strand
AGCATACCCGGAGGAACCTTCCAAATAACGGTGGCCAACGTCTCCCAACGGGTAATCTTGGCCCTTTTCTACGTCATCATGACAAAGACAAACGCCCTGAGCAAGGACGACATTGGAACGCTGGCAATGCTAGCCTTCATAGCCTCAACGTTCACTCTGCTAACGGTACTAGCCCTGCCAACGGCCCTCACAAAATTCACCTCCGAAAAACTGGGAAAAAACCAGAAGGGAGAAGCGACGGCAATACAGAAAACCGTGACGAAAGCCGTCGTCATATTGTCCGTTGGAGGCTTCGCGGTGGCCGCCCTCTCATCACCATTGATTTCACAATATTTGTTGGAGAATCCAGAGTATGTGTTCGTAGTAATCTTGAATCTCGTCTACGCGTTTCTGTCCAACATATTGGCTCTGGTTCGCTCTACGCTGCAGGCGCTCTACCTGTTCGGGAAAATGGCGACATTAACCATCGCATTCGTGGTTTCAGGTCGAGCAGTAGCCATCGCCCTGGCGTTGCTTGACATGGGCGTCACAGGAGTAATAATAGGCTACATAGTTGGTTCGGTAATAGCCATAATGCTTGCGGTCTACTTTCTGCGCGGCAAGCTGCCGAAGACAACAAAAAACATGCCCCTCAAGCCACTGCTCCACTTCAGCTTTCCTCTGTTCCTGAGCTCCATAACAGGGCTCGTGTTAACCTGGGCAGACTTCGTGATCATAGCCTCCTTTATCGGCCTCTCCCCAACCGGAGTCTACTACATCGTAATCAGCAGCGTGGGCACCCTCTCCATACTATATTTGCCCATGACGACCACCATTTTCCCAGCCCTCTCAGCTCACCACGGCCTCGAAAAACCCAAAACCGTCAGCAAAATCGTGAGTACCACCAGCCGATACATCATCTACATACTCTTCCCAAGCTGTGTAGGCTTGGCAATAATCGCGCCCACGGCATTAACATTCTTCTACGGCGTCGATTATGCAATAGGGGCAACTCCGATGGCCGTAATATCCTTCGCCACAATCATCATGGCCATATACTCGCTATTCACAACGACGCTGACAGCCACAGGAAAAACAGGGCAAATACTGAAAATCAACACCCTCGCCGCCGTCTCAACCATCCTCCTGCTCGTAGCCCTCGTACCATTCCTCGAAGCAACCGGAGCAGCCCTCGCACGCCTAATCACACAAATAATAGCCCTAGGACTCGCGGTCTTTGCACTGGCCAAGGAAATCAAGATTCAGCTAGACAAGGAAGCGTTATGGAAATCCGCCCTGGCCTCAGCGGCAACGGTTCCGCCGCTGCTCGCGCTAGAACTCATCATAGGCACAAGGTTAACTATAACCCAAACACTCGTCATAGAATTGTTAACCGCAGTGGCAATCTACATATTCGTCCTCTACATCCTGAAAGCCCTG
>WVZH01000448.1:1405-1695 GCA_011772595.1 Anaerolineales bacterium | reverse complement strand
TGGTCAAGAGATGCCAAGCGAAGTTGAACCTGACTTTCTTACGGCGTTTCCACCTTTGGTGATCGTGCTCTTCGTAATTGGAGCATTGCTCGGTGTGGGCCTCATAGCCACGGGCCTCATCCTGGCGATCAAGCGAAGGGCCTAGGTCTCCCCATTCCACATTTCATCCTATATGGAGTGCCAACTCAGTAATGGATGATGAAACTGCGATGGTCAGAACCTCTCGATGAGCGTTTCGGTCGCCATGCACGTTCGATTCAATTCATTAACTTGCTTGTCAAAGGTCAATA
>WVZH01000448.1:347-1220 GCA_011772595.1 Anaerolineales bacterium | reverse complement strand
CTAGATGTACATGCCCCTTGCTAGATCAATCATCACTAGGGAACTACGCACCAGTCAACCGCCGTAGAGTTTCTCTGATCGTCCCGGATCTCCACCCGGCCGCATGTCCCCTCCTCCAGACCGAACGAACTGAAGTCCGCCAGCCAGGTCCCATCCTCGGCGACCAGTTCCATTTCTGATCCGTCGACTTCGTGGATCCAGGCATGCACAACGGCATCAGGGTCAGCAGTGCCCGAGACTGTATCGGCTACGTCATCCACGGCGGTGATCGCCAGATTGCGCACGGTGTGGGTGCGGATCGTGGTTCCATCGGAGAAGGTGACTTGATCCCCGACGACTACATCACAGCCTTCGGGGAACAGTCCGTTGAAGAATCCATCTAAAGATACGGCATCAGTATCACAAACTAATTCTTTGCCAGCGACAGTTATGCTGACCGTACCGTCAGGCCACTCGTAGCCATCGAACCACTCCCACTCGGGGAAGACCGTGAAGTGCGGGTCGGGGATATACCAATCCACCGCCGTCCCATTGCCGAACTCGTCCCTGATCTCGGCTCGGCCACCCATCCCGGGGCGGATATCGTAATAACCGTTCAGATCCGCAAACCAGTCGCCATTTTCGTCGGCATCAAACCGGGGCTGCTCTCCGGGTTCGTGCTGCCACACATAGACCTCTGCAGATGGATCGGCCGTGCCGGAGACTGTATTGGCCATCTCATCCACGGCGGTGATCGCCAGATTGCGCACGGTGTGGGTGCGGATCGTGGTTCCATCGGTGAAGGTGACTTGATCCCCAACGACCAGATCACAGCTTTCGGGGAACGGCCCGTTGAAGAAGCCATCTGAAGATACCGCCTCAGTTTCACATTCT
>WVZH01000448.1:0-262 GCA_011772595.1 Anaerolineales bacterium | reverse complement strand
TCCCCTCCTCCAGACCGAACGAACTGAAGTCCGCCAACCAGGTCCCATCCTCGGCGACCAGTTCCATTTCTGATCCGTCCACTTCGTGGATCCAGGCGTACACAACGGCATCAGAGTCAGCAGTGCCCGAGACTGTATCGGTTACGTCATTCACGGCGGTGATCGCCAGATTGCGCACGGTGTGGGTGCGGGTGGTTGTGCTATCGGTAAGAGACACAACGTGGTCTGGCTGCACATCAAAGTCCTCCCAGAACTCTATCCA
>WVZH01000199.1 GCA_011772595.1 Anaerolineales bacterium | reverse complement strand
GTGAAATCACGGCGCTTGACGGGTGGTCAACTCGGTCACCTTACGCGCACAAATCTACCTCCCCTACGGTTCCTGCGTGAGTTTCGTATCAAGGGCTCGAAGGGTATCAAGGAAGGGGACAAGCTGACGGTAGAGGTTTTCGAGGTCGGTGACCGTGTGGACATCATAGGATTAAGTAAGGGAAAGGGATTTGCCGGGGCGATCAAGCGTCATGGATTCCGACGACAACCAAAAACCCATGGTCAATCCGATCGTGAACGTGCGCCTGGATCACGCGGCGCCACGTCAACACCTGGAAGGGTGTTTAAGGGTTCCCGAGGTCCTGGGCACATGGGCGCCGTGCGGGTTACTTCGCAGAATCTGCGCGTCGAGCTGATCGATTCGGAGCGGAATCTGATCGGAGTCCGCGGCAGCGTCCCCGGTCCACGTGGTGGGGTGGTCACGCTGAAGCTGGCGCGGAAGCAGTAGGCGTTTGGGAGCAAACGGACGATGAAAGTTGATGTTTTAGACATTAAAGGGAAGAAGGTTGCGAGTGCGGATTTACCGGCAGCAATCTTCGAAGCGCCCATCAAGGGCGACCTAATGCATCAGGCGCTTGTACGCCAGCTAGCGAACGCGCGCCTCGGCACACATAAAACGAAAACGCGCAGCGAGGTCTCCGGCGGAGGTCGCAAGCCGTGGCGGCAAAAGGGCACCGGACGGGCGCGCCATGGTTCACGTCGCTCACCTATCTGGGTAGGAGGTGGTGGTGCCCACACACCCCAACCTCGCAAGTACACGAAGAAGATGCCACGCAAGATGCGTAGAGCGGCACTGCGATCTGCATTGTCCGTCAAGGCGTCTCAGAATCAGATCCTGGTGCTGGACGAATTTAGCATGCAGGAACCGAAAACCAGTGAGATGGCAGCCACAATTCAACAATTGGTCGGCGAAGAGAGCGCCTTGATCCTGTTGGCCGAATCGAATGACCCGGTCGAGAAATCCGTGCGCAACATTCCGGATGCTAAGACTCTCAACGCGAGGTACTTAAACGTGCGAGATCTGTTGAACTACGATCGATTGATCATGCCTGTCGGCGCGATCGAAGTTATCCAATCGTATCTTGGTGGCTGAGGAGGAAGGTGATGACGAGTATTTACGATATCCTACGCCGCCCGATCATCACGGAGAAGACGAGCTTCCAAAGTGGCAGGCTTAACCAGTATGTTTTTGAGGTGGATCGCAAAGCCAACAAGGCGCAAATCAAGGAGGCCGTCGAAGTCTTATTCGACGTGAAGGTCCTGCGGGTGAACGTGATGAACGCTCCGGCGAAGAGAAGCCGCCGAAGAAATCGGCGACTGTTAGTACGGAAATCCTCCTATAAGAAAGCGATCGTCACATTAGCGCCGGGCGACACGATCGACGTATTCGAAGGGGTGCGATGATGGCAGTTAAAAAATACAAGCCAACCTCCCCTGGTCGCCGCGGGATGAGTGGGCACACTTTTGAGGAAATCACGCGCAGCAGTCCGGAGCGCTCACTCTTAGTGCCCAAGCGACGGCGAGGCGGTCGCAACAATCAGGGCCGAATCAC
>WVZH01000462.1:3229-4890 GCA_011772595.1 Anaerolineales bacterium | reverse complement strand
AGGAACTCTTCGGAGCCGCAGAGCGTCTTGAAAGTGACCGCTCGACTATCTGCGGAGGAGTTACCCATGTTCAGAAAACGAAGAACGATTGCTATAGGCTGCTTCAGTCTGTTGATCGTATTCACAGGCCTCTCGACCCTGATCGGCTACTACAGCAATCTCCCGGAGCGCATCAACCAAATGGAGACCATCGTCCTCGGGCAGTCGCGCTACGTCCCGGGAAGCCAAACAGTCCTGCGCGTCGTGGTCCGAGACGTCAGCGACCAGGCACCGATCGCCGAAGCCGCCGTCAAAGTCATGATGCAACCGCCGGATGGAGGCGCCTCGATCCCCCTTTACGAAGGAACCACGAACGAACATGGTGTCGCCGAAGCCTCCTTCGCCGTTCCAACCGACATCGACGCTGCCCAGAACCTGATTGTCGAGACCTCCTCAGCCCTTGGAGAAGATCGCCTGCAACAATCCATCAAGGTCGAACGCGATTACAAAATCCTGCTCACCACCGACAAGCCGCTTTATCAGCCCGGGCATGTGATCCACATTCGTGGCCTGGCGTTGAGCAGTTTCGACCGCGAACCCGCCGCCGGACAGGCAATCGAATTCACCATTGCCGATGGCAAAGGCAACAAGGTTTTCCGCGACAGCCTAGTGACTTCCACATACGGCATCGCTGCGGTCGACTTTCAACTGGCAAACGAGGTCAACACAGGACCTTACAAAATTTCCGCCCAGTTGGGCAATACCGTCTCAGAGAAAACGGTCACGGTAGAACGCTACGTGCTGCCGAAGTTCAAAGTGACCCTCACCCCCGAACACAGCTATTACCTGCCAGGAGAACACGTTCAAGGAAACTTGAGCGCCGAGTACTTCTTCGGTAAGAAGGTCACTGGTGCAGAGGTTTCGATCGAAGGTTTCACCTTCGACTTCGAGCGGCAGGTGTTGTTCACATTGCAGGGCGTAACAGATGAAGCTGGGCAATTCACCTTCGATTTCGACCTACCCGACTACATCGTCGGCACAGAATTCGAGGGCGGCGCTGGGCGCTTCTACCTCCAGGCATCTGTCACCGATCAGGCACAACATACGGAGCAATCCAGCCTTTCTTTGCCCGTCTCCCAGAGTCATCTCATCATCGAGGCCGTTCCCGAGAGCGGCCGCATACGCGCCGGTGTGGAGAACATCCTTTACATCCTGACTTCCTACCCCGACGGAACACCCGCCGAGACCCGCTTGGAAGTCTGGGTTGATGAGCAGGTTGCGAGGCTGGATACAGGAGTTTACGGTCTGGCTGCCCACCGCTTCGTCCCCTCGTCGAACTGGCTCGAGCTCTGGATCGGCGCACAAGACGCCATGGGAAACCGAAGCGAGCAATCCTTCTACTTTGAGGGCATCTGGGAAGAGGAGACCGTGCTGCTGCGACCAGACCACGCCGTGTACCAGGTTGGAGACACGATGCACTTAGACGTGCTCACCTCAGCTTCATCTGGCGTCGCCTATCTCGACATCGTGCGCGAAGGCCAAACGGTGAGCACTCGTACGCTGCAAATTACGGAAGGTTTGGGTCAAGTCGCCGTCGACCTCTCCCCCGATCTATTCGGCACACTCGAATTGCACGCCTATAAGATCCTTTCCAGTGGTCACATCGTGCGCGACACACGCCT
>WVZH01000462.1:0-3134 GCA_011772595.1 Anaerolineales bacterium | reverse complement strand
TACTGCGGCCAAAGTACGACATCCACGGTTTCAGTATTCCGGATCTCGTCGGCCCACCACTGGAGGATCAGTTATTGCAAAGCGCCCTTGAAGGCGCGGCGCAGGCTGCTATGGCCGACGTCGCGACCTTGGCGGCTGGATTCGGCCTCAATCTCAATTCGCATGACGAGAAGATCCAAATCGCAGTCGAGCGCCAGGCCGCTTTCTTTGGCACCCTCGCCACAGTGTTCTTCGGTTTGAGTCTGTTATTCCCGCTTGCCATCCTGGGCTTGACCCTCCATGGCTTACGCCGACAAGGCGTCCTCGGGCGGAGCGTCATCCTATTCTTGCTGTTCTTGACAGGACTGGTGCTCTTGTTCTTCCTCCTTCCCGTACCCGAGTGGGCAAGCGGTTCAGTGATGGAGCGGCTTAGCTATATCATGAATGAGTTGATATACAGCTTGGAGGGAGTGATCCTGATCTTGCTCTTGGCCGGCTTTATCGCTTTCATCACACTGGCAGTTCACGCCTGGCGCACACGAGATTGGTCTCTCGGGTGGACCCAGATCCTATCTGTTGCCTTCGTCTTCTTCCTGGGGGTAGTGATCTTCGCCGCCGCTCAATCCACTCAAACTCCCAGTGAGACCATGCTCCTGTGGTATCTATTGCTTATCCTGCTTATCCCCCTCGCCTATATATTGCGCGCCGTTGGCTTTGGCGCAAGAGGCAAGCTCGGCTGGGCTCTTGCGGCCTTCCTGGTTGCCCTTTTCACAATTGGCGCAAGTCTGGTGATACCGATGTTTACGATGAGCGCCATGGCTCCGGGAATCCAGGCCATGCGTGGGGGCATAGCGGGGGATGCTTTTCTGGAAGCAGAAGGATTGGCGATTGCTCCTGCTGCTGCACCGGAGGAAGCTTTGGAGAAAGCTGGTGAGGACGTTGGCGCTGCACCTGGGGAGCCCCCGCGGCTGCGTCAATTCTTCCCTGAGACAATGTATTGGTTACCGGAGGCGGTGACCGATCAGAATGGTGACCTTCGCCTGGAAATCCCCATGGCCGACAGCATCACCACCTGGCGTCTAACTGCGCTGGCCTCCACCCAGGACGGTCGACTGGGAGCGACATCGGACGGCTTGCGCGTCTTCCAGGATTTCTTCATCGACCTCGACCTACCTGTCGCTCTCACGCAGAACGACGAAATCGCCGTGCCCGTCGGTGTGTTCAACTACTTACCGGAGGCACAATCAGTACAGTTGGAGCTGACGCAAGAAGACTGGTTCCAGTTACTAGACGACCCCATCAAAGAGATGACCATCGCCTCCAATGATATCGACGTAGTCTACTTCCGGATCAAGGCCGAGGATTTCGGCCGACGCGGCCTGCAGGTGACTGCCCTGGGATCTCGAATGTCCGACGCCATCCGTAAAGAGGTCAACGTGTATCCCGATGGAAAACCTATGAACTTCAGCCACTCGGATCGCCTTGACGAAGTGACGGTCAACCAGAAAGTGGGAATCCCGTCAGCTGCCATTCCAGGGACACAAAGCCTGACAGTCAAGATCTACCCGGGCATGATGAGCCAAGTCGTCGAGGGCTTGGACAGTATCCTGCGTATGCCATTCGGATGCTTCGAGCAGACTTCATCCACCACCTACCCCAACGTGTTGGTACTCGACTACCTGCTCACCACCAGCCAGGCCTCCCCAGAAACCCAATTCAAGGCCGAGGAGTATATCAATCTGGGTTACCAACGTCTGACCACGTTCGAGGTGAACGGCGGCGGCTTCTCGCTCTTCGGCGATCCTCCCGCCGATCGAATGCTCACAGCGTATGGTTTGCAGGAGTTCGCCGACATGAGTCGCGTGCACAACGTCGATGCAGACCTCATCGATCGCGCCGCTCAGTGGTTGTTGAAACAACAGGAGAGCGATGGATCATGGCAGAACGACAAGGGTTTGGTGCACGAAAACACGTGGCAGAGCCTCAAAAACGCTCGCCTACCGGTCACAGCCTATATCGTTTGGAGCTTGATCGAAGCTGGATACGCTGACGAAACCCGAACCCAGAACGGCTTAGCATACATTCGCGAACACCTATCGCAAGCCGATGACCCATACGTGGTAGCGCTTGTAGCCAATGCACTCGTCGCAGCCGACCTTGAGAGCGGACAATTCAGCGACTTCACCGTATCCACCCTCGACAAGCTTGCAAGTATGGCCCAATTCGAGGGGCAATCCGCATTCTGGACGAGCAGCGTTGCCACGTTTATGGGCAGCGAAGGTCAAACAGGAAGCATCGAAACCACCGCGCTGGCAGCCTATGCGCTCCTGCGCGCCGATCGCCATCCCGATATCGCCAACGCCGCTCTGACCCATCTGATACAACAAAAAGACAGCTTCGGAACATGGTACAACACACAGGCGACGGTGCTCTCGCTGAAGGCGCTTCTGCAATCTGTCCGCTCCGGAGCTGAGAATGTCAACGCTACCGTGACGATAAGCCTCAATCAAGGACAGGAACAAATCGTGCAGGTCACGCCGGAGAATTTTGATGTTGTGCAGATGATCACTTTCGACGACGTATCTCCTGGCATTGAGAATACCGTCTCGATATCGATGCAAGGAGAAGGCAATTTGATGTATCAAATCCGCGGCGCATACTACCTGCCATGGAGAGAAGTCGTCGCGCTACAAGACGAGGTTACCCCTGAGATGATCACCATCGATCTGGCATATGACCGTACAGAACTCGCGGTGAACGACGTGGTGCAGGTCGACGTAAAGGTCACGCTCAACACGGCGGGCACAGCCGAGTGGGCGTTGATCGATCTCGGAATCCCACCAGGCTTCGCTGTGAACAGCGAGGATTTGAGCGCCCTTGTCACTCGTTTCGAAGACGTGCCCGAGGATTACGCCTTCCCCACCGTTGAGCGATTCGAACTCACCGGTCGGCAGATCTTGATCTACATCGGGAACCTCAGTCACGAACAACCTTTGACCTTCAGCTATCGCATGCGTGCCAAGTTCCCTCTCAGCGCGCAGACACCTGCCAGCAATGCCTACGACTACTACAACCCAGATGTGCGTGGCGAATCCGAACCGATCACGATCGTCGTTCGCCAATGACAACACAGCAACCCGGAAGCTTGAAGCTTC
>WVZH01000096.1 GCA_011772595.1 Anaerolineales bacterium | reverse complement strand
GAACCCGATTGGGAGATGCTGCCGCAGGACACCCCTGCAAATATCCGGGTTCTTCTTCGCCGCTGCCTGGAGAAGGACCCGCGCCGGCGGCTTCGGGACATCGGAGATGCGGCTATCGAAATAAAAGAGACACTCACCTTGCCTGCGACTGCAACAGCGGCCAGACTAGCGGCGACAGTCCGTTCCCGGTGGCGGTGGGCAATGGTGATAGGGCTTGTCGTGGGAGCAATCGTGGTGGGATTAAATATAGGCCGGTGGCGGGAGAAACTGATGGGTGGGGCCGGCCCCGGCCGGATAAAATCGCTGGCAGTACTGCCGCTGGAGAACCTGTCCGGCGACCCGGAGCAGGAGTACTTCGCTGACGGGATNNCGCTGGCAGTACTGCCGCTGGAGAACCTGTCCGGCGACCCCGAGCAGGAGTACTTCGCCGACGGCATGACCGAGGCCCTGATCGCCAACCTGGGAAAGATCGGGGCGCTGCAGGTCAGATCGCGGACATCGATCATGCAGTACAAGGATGTCAAGAAGCCGCTGCCGGAGATTGCGCGAGAATTGAATGTAGATGCGGTGGTGGAAGGTTCGGTGCTGCGTGTCGGGCAGCAGGTACGGATCACGGCGCAGTTGATCCATGCGCCGACAGACACGCATCTTTGGGTTAACAGCTACCAGCGGGACCTGGGCGATGTCTTGACCTTGCTAAGCGAGGTGGCGCGAACCATTGCTGGCCAAATCGAGATTACAATAACGCCCGACCAGGAAGCACTGCTGACGGCAAAGCGCCCGATCAATCCCGAGATGTATGAGGCGTATCTCAAGGGCATGTTCCACTTGAACAAAATGACGCCGGAAGGAACTGAAAAAGGCCTGGATTATTTCCGCCTGGCAATCGAAAGAGATCCATCAGACCCCCTGGCATACGGCGGGCTGGCGCTCGGTTACGTCGCGAGTGCCCATGGTCCTGGGGCTCCACCGGACGCCTTCGAACAAGCTAAGGCGGCAGCAGTCCAGGCACTGAAGATGGACGACACGGTGGCCGAAGCCCACGCCGCTCTCGCCCAAATCAAGCTCTACAAAGATTGGGACTGGGCAGGTGCGGAACAGGCCTTCCTGAGTGCCCTGAAACTCAATCCCAATCTGACCCTGACTCGCGCCCAATATTCGTGGTATCTCCTGCTCTTCGGCCGCACAGATGAAGCTCTGGCAGAGATGAGACGGGTTCAGCAAGTGGACCCGCTCACGCCCCTCTGGCCTGCGTGGCAAGGATGGCAGTATTGGTGGACAGGGCAAAACAAAGAGGCTATCGAGGAAGCCAGGGAGTCACTCGAACTGGATTCCGATTATCCGGTCGCCCTGTATGTCCTGGGAAGCGCCTATGCAGAAAAGGGGATGTATGAAGAGGCTATCAAAGCACACCAGAGGGCGGGTGTGCTCAGCCGTGAATGGAAATCTGGTCTCGGGCGTACCTATGCGATGGCCAGCCGGCTGGAAGAGGCGCGGCTGGTATTGGCTGAATTGGAGGCGGATCCCACGCCCTGGGATACCTTCTTTGTAGCCCAGATCTATGCCGTCTTGGGCGAGAAGGATGAGGCATTCCGGTGGCTCGAAGTGGCGTACGGCCCCCCCAACCACCCATACGTGCCTTGGATCAGGCACCCTCCTGCTTTCAAGCCCTTGCACGACGACCCGCGCTTCGGCGACTTGCTGCGCCGCCTGAACTTCCCGGAGTAGACAGGTCCGAGCCCAAAGGCCCGGATTTCGACCACGGGCGGTCAGCTATTCGTCTGGCCACGGGATGGCGTCTGTGTAACTTGTGCCCAAGGTATCTGTGGTTAATTTTGCTTGAAATCTAAGTCGAAATTTGGTATAATGTACATCCAAATATGGGGGGGAACGACTTCCGCCTGGAGCGGGAAGCACGCGGAGAACCGCACGTCTTCGTATCAGCAGATACACGCTAATTCGCCAGGAGGCGAATTCGTCGCTCGTCGCTCGTGAATCGTGAATCGTGATTCGTGATTCGTGATTCGTGAATCGTGAATGGTGAATAACCAATAGTCGTAAGTGAATGGTAAATATTTAATNNCCTATACGCCGGACGCTATACGAGATACGATTTCGAGCCACGAGTCACGAGCCACGAGTCACGGGCGAGGTCCTCGGCACCTCTACAATTGTAGAGAATCCTCTACAAATCGGACTTTTTATGCAAAACAAAGCCAAAGTTAATATAGGTAAAATGAACATAAGCATAGCAAGAATAAAGGATTATGACAAAAACAACAAACAATCAACAACGAACGTTATTAAAAACAAAGCCAAACAAAGCCAAAGTTAAAATAGGCAAAAAAAGCTCCGCC
>WVZH01000360.1 GCA_011772595.1 Anaerolineales bacterium | reverse complement strand
CTTGTCCATGGCGTATCCTTTCTGCGGCCTCTGGCCGCGGTTGGAGTGTGGTGACCCCAACAAGGATACGCCATTTTCCTAACTCGCGCCAATCCACAACTTTTGATTATATCTCCAAGAATGTGGTATAGTAGCGGNNCCAATCTGGTTCGGATAGGAACAAATCGATAAGGGAGTCCCAGAGTTTAACTGATCCCAAGAATGTGGTATAGTAGCGGTATCACGCTTGGGAGAAAGCAAATGGAACTCACAGATGAACTCCGGACACTTTTCACTGAAACCGCAAGGACGCTCAAAGGTAGTGATCGACGTGTTTTCATGGCCCGCGTGGTCAAGCTCTTTGGAGAAGGTGGACAACGGCGTGCCGAAAGGGAACTGGGCTGGAACCGGCGCACGATTCGCAAAGGTATGCACGAGCTTGAGAGCGGCATACGCTGCGTAGACTATTTTGCTGGTCGTGGTCGCAAACGCGCGGAAGAACACCTTCCTCACCTGTTGGACGACATCAAGGCCATTCTGGACGAGCAGAGCCAGACGGACCCGACGTTCAAGACGACACGGCTCTTCACTCGTTTGAGTGCGGCTGAAGTACGACAGCAACTGATCGCCCAGAAGGAATACACGGACGAGGAGTTGCCCAGTGAAGAGACCATACGGGTCAAGATCAACGAGCTTGGGTATACGTTGAGAAGCGTGCAGAAAAGCAGGCCCCAAAAAAGATACCCGAAACAGATGCCATCTTCAAGCAGCTAAACGAACTGCATAAGGAAGCAGAGCAAGACGAAACGATACTGCGCATCTCAATGGACGCAAAGGCCACGGTGTTGATTGGTCCCTTTTCTCGAAACGGCAAAACGCGTGTCATCGTCAGGGCCGCTGATCACGACTTCAAGCCCGATGCCAAGCTGATCCCGTTCGGCATCTTCTTGCCCAAGTACAACGAGGTGTATCTGTATTTCACTGCATCACGGGTTACCAGCGACTTCATCGTGGATTGCTTGCGGGACTTCTGGTTGACGGTCCACACTCGGGTTCGCCACGTTCGGACTCTGCTGATCAATCAGGACAATGGTCCCGAAAACCATAGTCGTCGGACCCAGTTTATGAAACGGATCACCGAGTTCGTGGACGAGTTTCAGGTGACAATCCAGCTGGCCCACTACCCGCCTTATCACAGCAAGTACAACCCAATCGAACGAGTCTGGGGAGTACTGGAGCAACATTGGAATGGCAGTTTGCTCGATACCGAACCGACCGTATTGAGCTTCGCCAAGACAATGGCCTGGCATGGACGACATCCGGTTGTTCAACTCGTGGACAAGCTGTACCATACAGGCGTCAGCCTGACACAGAAGGCAATGGCTGAATTGGAGAAGCGATTCGAACGCTTGCCCGGCCTGGAAAAATGGTTTGTGCGCATCTCGCCGTTGCCTGTCTCACAGTGATTGCAGGATCATTATTTCTATGGAAGTATCTCAGCTCTGTAATGGAAGCATCGAGCATCTGCTAAGTACACGGTTCCGCAAGTTCGCACTGATTTTGTCACGGTGCGGTTACCCGATATAATGCTGGGCTTGGAGGTGAAGCATGAGAGGTCCCAAGCCCACGAATCCGATCGAGTTGACATCCGAAGAAGAGCAGGCCTTGCGCAAGCTGGTAAATGCGCGCAAGAGTCCTCAAGGCAAGG
>WVZH01000250.1:19715-20441 GCA_011772595.1 Anaerolineales bacterium | reverse complement strand
TGGCTTGACAGGTTTGCGAAAACAAGTCTTGGACCACGAATTGTAGAACCAACAGATTCCCGTTTAAAAGGTCTTCCACGATTGTGCCATTCTCAACATTGCTTTAGGCGACCGATGTTCGAACGGTCGTCATGTAATCTCAATTCTTGCACAAATAAGGCCACTTTCCTTATCAAGATGAGCCCTGACCTTTTCTCATCCCGTGGTATTAATATGAGACATACTCACTATACGAAGCGGTTAGTGCCCAATAGCGCCCCAGTGTATAATGTTTGCATAAGAATTAGTTGGTGGTGGTGTAGCAGCACGGAAGCGTATGGATCATGATTTTCTCTAGTATCTAGACTTGATCGTCCATCACTCATTCAAGAACCATTCAATTAGACGCTGGAGCTGCCTTTCGGGGGACCCACTTCCTAAACAGGAGAACTTACGTTTTTCTAATCCTTCAACCTTCATGGCTTACGAGTGGATTATGGGTTCTGCACCGATTCGGTTACTGATGGTTGATGACCATCCTCTCATCAACGAAGCGATTCGCTTGTTAATCGAGAAGCATGGAATGGAATTCGTTGGCCCTGCTACCACCGGCAGCCAAGCGATTGACATGACCCTAGAATTTGAACCAGATATCGTATTGCTAGATATTCTCATGCCAGGCATGGATGGACTTCAAGCTCTTGCCCGCATCAAATCAGCACGACCCACCACAGCTGTTATTATACT
>WVZH01000250.1:5462-19539 GCA_011772595.1 Anaerolineales bacterium | reverse complement strand
GCAGAAGTGCTCTCCGTGAGCTACAACACGGTCAAATCACATATGCAGAACATCTTCCGAAAGCTAGGCGTTTCTGACCGAACTCAGGCTGCTGTATGGGCTATTCGACATGGATTGGTCCCGTAGCAAGATGCCAGCAGAGTTGCTGTGCGAGCCTGTTCGAATCCCCTCGGACTCTTGACACTTCACTTTTATGCAAATGCATGAATTCACCTCATCGGCCAACCCCTAATCCACCGCGATGGAACGCCAATTGGTAGGATGTTTGAAGACGTATTCAAAGATGTATGCCCTCATGGATACTTCATTATCCAGTAACAGGGCTTGTTCTCCCTGGTTTGTCCTGGCAGTCAGGCGGACCGAGGAGATTCAGGTTACCCGTCGGATTCCACAAATGGGAACCATGACCACGCTTCCAAAAAAAGCCAAAATCAATAATTGATTGAAATCCTGACAGCGTCAAATCTCACCCATTCAATACCACGAGCGGGGAAACAAGTAGAGGAAAAGAAGATTCAGATTCTCAATCCGATCCCTAACTCACCGATCACATGGATGAGTATGATCAATGGATTCGGGGAATCTGAGTGTATGTTGAGAGATGTCGATTCATGGCCATATCGATCTTGTGGTGGTCCGACCTTGAGTAACCCTTCTTNNCTCAATTCCGATTCCAAGAAAGCCTTCGCTGGGAAATGAGCCAAAAAAGCATCACCACCGCTAATCCTGCAGCCATTCATGCGGTTCTGGGACACCATCCTGGCAATCCATGCGTATCTGTTCCTTTTTGGCTAACTTAGGGACTTGTGGGAAGCCGTGGCATGGGTGGACCGGGAATTCCGAGGAGATCGGCCAGTGATGCCCTCATCGCTACACGGTCATCCCACGGATGCTCGATCTCACCGAAACACATCGATTGTTCATGCCCCTTACCACAGGCGATTACCAAATCGCCTGGTCGTGCAATCCGAGTCGCAAGCCGTATCGCCTCACCCCGATCTGGCTCCCGAATAAACGTTTCGCCTTCCACCCCACCCACAGCGAGAGCGCCTTTCGCCATTTCATCCAGTATAGCGTCAAGCGATTCTGTGCGTGGATCCTCTGCAGTCAATACGGTCAAATCCGCCAATTGTGCCGAGACCTCCGCCATCAACNNCGGTCAATTCACGCCCCGTCTCCAAAGCCCGGCGCAGTGCATTCGGAGTATGTGCGAAATCGACAATCGCCTTAAACGATTGTCCCATATCGATCTCCTCCATACGCCCGGGAACACCTTGAAAAGCCGTGATACCCTTGGCGGCATCTTGCGGTGGGACACCCAACGCCTCGACCGCGGTGGTGAACGCTGCCTGACAATTGGCGACGTTATAGACACCAAGTAACGGGCTCCGTATCGGAAGGTCATACGCCACGCCACGGATCATGAACTGCAATCCTCCCGCATCGCTGACGACGTTATGAGCAAGCACATCGGCCTCTGGATTCCGACCGTAGGTGATGATTCTGGTTTGTGAGATCTCTCGTAAATACGAGTATGAATCGTCGTCAAAATTGAGGATCGCAGTTTTTTGAGGACCGTTTTCCTTCTCACCGCTCCTAGAAAGACCAGAGAACAACTTGCCTTTCGCCTGTCTGTAGGATTCAAATGAGCCGTGATAATCGAGGTGCTCATGCGTGATGTTGGTGACGACGGCGATATCAAAATCGCACGCCTCGACACGGTCCTGCGCCAAACCATGGGAAGTAGCTTCTAGAACACAATGCGTCATCCCTGCTGCCACCATTTGGGCCAGATAATCTTGGATTTCAAGCGGGTCGGGTGTCGTGACGTGCAGCCCAGTCTCAAGCGTTCGTTCGCCGATCACAACGTTGACTGTAGTGATCATGCCAACCGCGTAACCAGAGGCTTGCAAGATGTGGTAGAGAAGATTAACGGTTGTGGTCTTGCCATCCGTGCCCGTCACGCCGATCATGACGATCTCTCGAGCCGGGTTTCCGTGCCACCTCGCGGCCAGATGGGCCAAGGCGGTTCTCGAATTCGGAACTTGCAGATAGGGGATGTTCAACCCCGGATCGGGATGTTCCCCAATAGCCATTGCCGCGCCGCGCGCCGCAGCGTCTTGGAGAAACTCATGGCCATCGGCGACGCTTCCCCGCACGGCGACGAAAAGCGCTCCAGGTGCGACCTGACGCGAATCGGCGGTCAGCGCCGTAATCTCGATATCTGGCAGACCGCCGAAATCTATATCTATATTTGTTTCAAGGAGTCTGTGTAGCCGCATCTTCTAGCGCGCCCGATTTACCATCCCGGCACGACTTGTCGATCGCGCTTCCGACGCCGGAACATCATATTACTCGAGGCTCTGGCGCAACCTTTCAAACTTTCCGGCCACCGAGCCGTCAAGAACCTTGTCGCCGACACGAATTACCAGACCGCCAAGGATTCTTTCATCAACACGGAAACTCACCGTCGCGCTTCCACCCAATTTGCTCAGCACTTCGCGTTTGACGATATCCTGTTCTTTCTTCGTCAAGGGAAGCGCACTGGTCACCTCTGCATGGGCGCCAGCTAGAGTCTCATCTTCGAGCAAGACGACCTTGCCCTTACGTACACCACTGAAAAACTCGGCGATGAGCTCGCGCTGGCGTTTCGTGTCGAGCACCTCGCCGACGACCTTCTGTGCAGCTGCAATGGACAAGGTGGCAATCTGGCTGCGCAGTTCATCAAGTGCCTGTGTTTTGGTCTGTTCTGCCTCTACAGAAGCAGTTTCGCGGATCTGGGCGGCCTCCTGTTCAGCCACTGCCTTTATCTCACGTGCCGTCTGTTCAGCTCGGTCTGACGCTTCCCTCATATGCTGGGTCGCCTTTTGTTGCGCTTCGGAGATGATCGCTTCCGCTTCTCGCTCGGCATTCGCACGGGCTTCCGCTGCTACGCGCGCATCCTCTAAGCTCTGTGCGATGGTCTTCCGCCTTCGATCGAGCAAATTGATCATCGGTCGATATGCCACGGCCCGCAATATGACGAAGATGATCAAGAAATTGAAGATTTGGACCAATAAGTAGCCCAGGTTGATGCCTAATCCTTCCAACGGATCCCTCCTCTTAAGTGTATGCGGTTACCCCACAAACAGGATTAACATCGCCACAACGAGGGCGTAAATAGCCACCGCCTCTGCGAAAGCAATCGCCAGGATCATATTAAGCTGGATCATACTCGCAGCATCAGGGTTGCGAGAGATGCCAACCATGGCACCGTAGGCTAGAAGACCAATGCCCAGACCTGGGCCGAAATTGCTAAAGACTGCGAGGCCTGCAGCGAGAAACTTTAGTCCATTCGCGATAGCATCAGCAGCTTCTGGAGTCATATGTTTTTACCCTCCCGTAATGGAAATTGAATCGATGATGATCTTGATCCTATGCGGTTAGAAAAAAACGCCAATCAATGTGCCTCTTCGTTTTCTTCCCCGTGTTCATCGTGCGCCATTGTCGCCATGGTCATGAAGACCAACGTTAACATGCCAAAAACCAACGCCTGAATCAAACCAACGAATAACTCAAGAAAGAGAAAACCGGATTGCACCACAACGGGAATCAACGATCCCATCACGAAAAGCAATACAGATCCGGCGAAGATATTGCCGAACAAACGGAAGGCAAAGGAAATGATCCTGGCGAATTCCGTCATAAGCTCAAGCAAACCGACCAATACATCCGTAAATGCAAATATTAACTCGAACGGATTAAACTTCTCCTTGCCGAACGCCTTTAAAAATCCGCCGAAGTTGAAAAACTTCTTGAAATAACCCAAACCGATTGCCCGAACACCGATCACCTGGCTCATCACGACGGAAGTTAAGGCTAAGGCCAAGGTAAAATTCAAGTCCGTCGAAGCTACGCGCACAAATGGTGTGAAACCAAGCCCCTTTGGTGCGTGTTCAGATTCGCTATGACCACTTTCAGCACCGACTTCTTCAAGCTCGATCTTTTCCGTAATCGTGCTCACGGAAAGTGAGCCGATCTTAAAGAGTTCCTGTGTCTCATAGGATGGAGCGCCATGGTGGGGTTCGTGCAACGAACCGATGCTATCCACGCCGGGGATGAGCTCTGTCCAATTAACCACCAGCACCATGAGCACAATCGTCGCCACCCAAGGGAAGATTCGTCCTGCCCATTTCTGGGTTGTCGACTCGGCGAGGTTGTAAAGAGCTTCAAGGATGGCCTCAACCACACCGGCGATACCCCCTGGCACCAACTCCCCACTTCTCAAGGCTCTCTGAACCGCAATCGCCATGAGAATAAGTAAGCCGTCAGCGATCAGAACAGCGACAAGCGTATTTGTTAAATAAATTTCACCGAGGAGTGGAAGCTGAACGGGGCCAGCTAAAGGTTCAGCCGGGACTTGGACGTGCGGCATAACTGGGGAGTACGCACGCGCGGCGATGATGTTACCAACAATCAGTAACAATATTAACCAGCGGTGAAAACCCCACCTCCATTTACGCCTACTTGGCGGTGTGTTCTCCAACTCCGGGTTCCTCCTCTTGTTCGGTTTCCATGGTTTCAGCGGCTAACTTTTGAATTCGCGGAGCAAACGAGAGCACCAATCGAAACATAAGAAACAATGATATGGGAATGCTGGCTAGAACTAGGATAAGGGTAAAGAGTGGCCGGGTCTGGAATTGGTTGTCCAGCCACAGGCCGGCGATCAATGCCACAAGAATGATCACAAGCGTCAAACAACCGACCTGACCGATTACGCCCAAAAGGGCCATCATGAGCGCCTGTTGAGTTCGCGCCTTATCGGAGGTCTGACCATTCTGGGTCATCATTCGAGCATTTTATCACAAGCCCCTAGCAGGGTCAATCCAGATATATTATGTCCAGTTAAAACAGGGCCTTTGCTGCCTCAATGGCGACGTTCAACCAAGGTCCACTGACTGTACCGATAACAACGATAGCGACTATACAGAATACTAGCGCCAGCGCATAGGGAAATGGGACCGCGATCGCCTTATCCTCCTCTTCCGAACGATACAGGTACACCACCTTTAAAATTGTGAGGTAATAATATAGTCCGACCATCGCATTGAGTACACCGACGAATGCCAGCCAGATCCATCCACTCTGCACCGCAGAAGCAAATACATAGAATTTCCCCACGAAACCGACCAGAGGCGGCATCCCCGCCAGCGAAAGGAGCGCCACGAGAAGCGCCAAAGCCAACCAAGGGGAACGTCGGCTCAATCCTGCGTAGTCTGCGATTTCCTCCGATCCCGCCGAGCGGGCGAATAAGATCACCACGCTAAATGCTGCCAGGTTGGCCACTACGTATCCAATCAGATAAAAAACCAGGCTGGCTGCTCCGAAAATGCTCAACGCCACGAGGCCGATCATGGCATATCCAGCGTGTGCGATCGATGAATACGCGAGAAGGCGCTTGATGTTTTGCTGTGGTATGGCTAGCAAATTGCCCAACGTCATCGTGACGGCTGCCATAATTGCGAGTATTAATGACCAATATGACTCAATGGACGGGAAAGCAGCCAGCATCACTCTCACGAGAACAGCAAAACCTGCGGCCTTAGAACCGGTAGAAATGAATGCTGTTATGGGGGTCGGCGCTCCCTCGTAGACATCAGGACTCCAGAAGTGGAACGGTACGGCCGCGATCTTGAATGCAAATCCAACCAGAACCAACAAGGCAACACCGATCAATACCCAAGGTGAGAGTCCGCCTGGTTGAATTGCCGATGCCATTCGATAAATATTCGTATCACCGGAGTAACCGTACAACAGGCTGAATCCATAGAGCATGACCGCTGAAGTTAGAGCGCCAAACAAGAAGTACTTCAAGCCCGATTCGGTCGATTTTTCGTCCGACTTGATGAAACCCGCCAGTATGTATAGCGGAATGGACGTTGATTCGATGGCCAAGAAAAGCATTATCAAATCCGCAGCGCTCGCCATGAGATTCATTCCCAGGGTCGACACGATGAGTAGGGCAAAATACTCACCGCGTCCAGATACACTCTGGACGTTAAGACTTAGAAGGCTAGTAACCGCGGCGGCAAACAGAAAAACGATCTTGAAGGAAAATGCTGGCCAATCGTGCCTGATCACGCCACCAAAGAGCAGGGGTTGGTCGAAGCCTACCTCCGGTCGACTGAACAAAACGGAGAGGATCAGAATAGCGATCAAACCTGCTACAGACACCCAGCCAAGCCAATTCCGTCTCCGTTTTCGCCAGAAGATATCGATGGCCAGGAGCACACCTGCTAAGACAAGCAGCAGGATTTCGGGGAGGATGGCAAGAAGGTGTGATGGTACGAATTGGGCGAAGGACACTCATGCACCTCCGAAAAGCGCCAACACAGCCTTGGCACCTGATTCAACCAATGGCGCCATCACTGCTGGGTAGACACCGACGAGAATCAAGATCCCTGCCAAAAGGACCAACGCCAGCTTGTCAAAATTATTGACAGGAGAGATGTGACCCTCAAACTCCGCCGACATTTTCCCAAAGAACACTCGGCCGACAACGCGCATAATGTAGGCTGCCGTGATCACGATGCCCAGCGCTGCGATGATCGCGACGATAGGTTGCCGTTGCCAAAGCCCCATAAAAATGGGGAACTCAGCGATGAACCCTGAGAATCCGGGCATCCCCATGGAGACCAGCCCACCGATGATGAAAGCCACAGCCACCAAGGGCATGACCTTCGAGAACCCACCCAACTTGGGAATTTCACGCGTATGTGCCCGATCGTAGACCATACCGACGACAGCGAAGAAAAGCGCCGTCATCACACCATGGGAAAACATCTGCAGTCCGGCTCCGGTCAGCCCGTCCAAGTTGAGAGTGGCAAAACCGAGCATCACTAACCCCATGTGGGAAACCGACGAGAAGCCGATGACGTATTTGAAGTCCCGTTGAACCATGGCGATCAAGGCACCGTACACCACATTAACCGTGGCCAGTCCGAGGATGAGAGGTGACCAGAATCTCGCGCCATCCGGCAGGAGCATGATACCCACACGCAGAGCGGCAAAAGCCCCCAATTTCATCAGCACCCCAGCGTGAAACATGGAAACTGCTGTAGGCGCCGCGACGTGTCCATCCGGTGACCAGTTGTGGACCGGAAAAAGACCGCCCAAAACAGCAAAACCGAAAAACACGAAGGGAAACCAAAACCGCTGGAAAGTAGGCGAGAATCCGGCCTGCTGCAATGCGATCAGATCAAAGGTATTCATATCGGCGACGAAATACATCGCCAATCCACCTACAAGCGAGATCACAGAGCCTATAAACAAATACAGGGTCAGTTTCATGGCTGCATATTCGCGGGTGACCTTCCAACCCCAGATGGCGATCAGCAGATACATCGGGAAAACGGCGATCTCATAAAAGAAGAAAAGCTGGAACATGTCGAGCGAGACGAAAACGCCGAACACTCCCGTAGCGAGGATAAATAGAAAGGCGAAGAACTCCCGTGGTCGGTCGTCGATATTCCAGGAAATCAACACACCAGTAAAAATCACCACACCCGTGAGCAGGACCAAAGGCAGATTCATGCCATCTACACCAACGCGATAGGAAATACCGAGCACCTCCACCCATGTAAATTGCTCTTCGAATTGATAGCCTCCGATGGACTGATCATAAGAAACGTAAGCCACAATGGAGAGTCCGAATGCGATCGTCGCTGCCGCCAAAGCGACCCAGCGAATCGTGCCTTTCTTATCCCCAGGGATCAATAGGAGTATCAATCCGGTAACGATTGGCAAGAAGGTGATGACGCTCAAGATCGGAAATTGCATGCTTTACTCTCAATCCTAGGGATCAGGCCAAGGATTGGGGATCAGGCAGGGAGATTAGAATTACGCTGAATTCGATAAGTAGAAGTTGATCTCCTGATCCCTATTCCCTGATCCCTGTTGTCTTATTAGCCAAACAACCTCATCACAGTGTTATTGATCACAGTGAGGATCCACGACGGCCACACTCCGATGAGCAACATCAACACCATTAGCGGGGCAATGGCCACGATCTCACGGCGGTTGATTTCAAGCGCCTGTCCGCTCCACTTTTCGTTGAACGGACCATGCAAGACCATTTTGATACCTTTTAAGATGTAGGCGCCCGTGATCAACAACCCGATCATCGCAAGCGCCGTGTACAATGTGAGAATCGGCCAGCTTCCTCGCACCACAAGAAACTCCGACACAAAGCCATTCAAACCAGGAAGTCCTAAGGACGCCATAGCAGTGAAGATCAAGATACCGCCATATATAGGCGCCAACGGGAAGAGACCCCCATAGTCTTCCAGATCGCGGGTGTGAGTTCGTTCGTAGATCACGCCAACCAGCAAGAACATTCCTGCAGCAGAGAGGCCGTGGTTGAACATTTGTAGTACGGCACCATTAAGAGCAATCACCACATCCTCTCCTGCATGCGAACCCTGCGCGAACGCGGCGGCTGCGATGCCGAGCACAACAAAGCCCATATGGTTTACAGAGGAATACGCCACCAGACGTTTGAAATCATTCTGCCCCCATGAAGCGAAGGCACCGAGGATGATCGCCAGTGTCGCCAGTAAGCCAAGCGCACCCGCGAAAAGTTTTGCCTCATCAGGATAAAGCGGCAACACAAGCCGCAGGAAGCCGTACGCTCCTAATTTGAGCAACACACCCGCCAGTATCATCGAGCCGCCTGTTGGGGCTTCGGTGTGCGCATCTGGCAGCCAGGTATGGAAAGGCCACACAGGGACTTTGATCGCAAATGCGATCACGAAAGCCCAGAAAGCGATCGTCTTCACAATGCTGGTTGACAACGTGATTGGCAACCCAAGCACCACAAGCGGCTGATCGAGGGTGGCCCATTTAGCGATAATCTGCGTGAGGTCAAAGGTTCCTGATGTCACCCCAATCAATTGGATGGCCAATAGCAGCCCCAACGACCCAGCCATGGTGTAGATCAAGAATTTGAAAGAGGCGTACTCACGCTTGTCGCTGCCCCACTGGTTGATCAGGAAGTACATCGGCACCAGACCGACCTCCCAGAACACGAAGAACAACAACAAATCGAGCGAAAGGAATACGCCTAACATGCCGGTTTCGAGTAACAGGAAAAGAACCATGAAGCTGCGCACTCGATCATTGATATTCCAGGAAATGAGCAGCGAAAGCGGTGTGAGCAGTGTGGTAAGCAACACCATGGATATCGAAATTCCATCCACGCCAAGGAAATAACTCGAACCAATCGCGTCATACCAGCTTGCCCGTTCTACGAATTGGAATCCTGGAGTCGAAGAATCGTAGACAACCCACAGCCAAATAGAAAGCGCTAGAGGCACCAAACTAGCGAGCGTGGCGACCCAGCGAATCAACCTCACCTTGTCACGCGGCATCAAAAGCACAAGAGCCGCGGCGAGTGTAGGCGAAAAAAGGATAAGCGAGAGTAAGTGCTCTTGAATGAATCCCATTCCGAGAAGTCTCCCTTACAAGAACTTAAGGTCGGAAGAAGAGAACGTAGAACAATAACACTCCCGTGAATACGATGCCGATGACAAGATACTCTTGTACTCGACCCGTCTGGAGAACACGGAATTCACGCCCGGCCCGCTTGATGCCCTCTCCTAGAGCGTCGGCAATGCCATTGACGACAGGCAAATCGACATAGTTTCGAAGGAAAGAACCGATGCGTAAGGCAACACGTCCGACTGCATGCAGAAGTCCGTCAATCACACCACGATCGATCCATCGATACACAAACGTCTCCGCTAGCCAATAAGCAGGACGCACGAAAAGAAAATCGTACATTTCGTCGAAGTAATACTTCTTCTTTAAAAGTGTGTGGACAGGTCCGAGCACGCGCGCCAGTGGGTCGGGCGCATCAGCTGGGAGGCGTCGATACACCAGCCATCCGAGAGTTAAGCCGACGATCGCGACGGTGACAGATGTGAGTAAGGGTAGCGGGTTGAAATCGACAGCATGCGGATGTTCCAACAGGGATCCGCCAACGAACTCGTGAAACCAGTTGGGCAACAAACCGCCGATAGCCGGGAATTCTTCCGGGATACCCACCCACCCGGCTCCCACTGCAAAGACGGCTAACACGACTAAGGGTAACGTCATCGACCTCACAGATTCATGCGCATTCTGGGCAGCCTTCGTGCGCGCCACTCCTAGGAAGGTCATGGTGATTTGGCGCATGGTATAAAAAGCGGTGACAAGCGCCGCAAGCGCCAGTACAGCGAAGACCACCAGGTGGCCGTTGGCAAAGGCGTCGGCGAGGATCTCATCCTTTGACCAAAAACCCGCAGTGAGGACAGGAAAGCCGGAGAGCGCGAACCCACCGATCAGAAAGGTCCAGAATGTGACTGGCATCTTCGCCCGTAATCCACCCATGTTAAACATGTCTTGGGGGTCGACGTGCTCATGAGTGTGTTGGACGCCATGCTCCATCCCATGGATCACCGAGCCCGAGCCCAAGAACAGCAACGCCTTGAAAAATGCGTGTGTTAACAGGTGAAAGGCTGCAGCAACGTAGGCGCCGATTCCCACTGCCGCGACCATGTAGCCGAGTTGTGAAATCGTGGAGTACGCCAGCACGCGTTTTATGTCGTTTTGTGCTACGGCGATCGTCGCGGCAAATAATGCGGTGAAAGCGCCGATCGAAGACACCACAACCAAGGTGGGCGTTAAAGACGCTCCCTCGTGCCAGCCCGCCGTGAGCAATGGGAAGAAGCGTAACACAAGATAGACCCCTGCCGAGACCATCGTCGCGGCATGGATCATGGCCGAGACCGGTGTCGGACCCTCCATGGCATCTGGAAGCCAGACGTGCAGCGGCCATTGTGCGGATTTACCGACTGTCCCCAGGAAGAGCAACAATCCGATCAATCCTGCTGTCGACAGCCCACCGATGACAGAAGGCGTGACAGCCAGGGTATGCAGTACCTCTTCGTTGAAAAGGATTGCACGGAAATCAAGGGTACCCGTGAATGAGTAGAGATATGCGATACCCAACAACATGAAAACGTCACCGATACGCGTCGTGATGAACGCCTTCACCATTGCTTTCTTAGCCGATTCCCTCCCATACCAGAAACCGATCAACAGATAGGAGCATAAACCCATGATCTCCCACCCAATGAACAGCAATAACAAGTTGTCGGAGAGCACCAGGGTTAACATACCGAAGGCGAAAAGAGAGATGAAAGCGAAGAATCGTGCGTACATCGGTTCGATTCCGCCACCATGCGGGGGGAGACCGGGTTGATCTTCGGGGTCTCTCTTCTTACCGAAATTGTGGTAACCGATGCTGTAGATGAAAATCGCCAAGCAAGTCCAAGCCACAAAGAAAAGCGTTGCTGCGCTGAGCGGGTCGATGAGGATGCCCATGCTGAACCACGATTCCCCTACCGGCAACCATTTGATCGAAGAGACGATGGGGTGGTGGCCAAGATCCTCGACGTTGATGGCTACCCAGAAGACGACCATCGCTAAAGCCCAGGAGATGACCATCGCACCTACGGCCAGGGTATGGCTGAGGCGATTGCTGCGGTATGCCCAGAGCACGATTAAAAAGAAAGCCGCGATTGGGGGGAGCGGAATGAGCCAGGTCAGGATTTGTGGTTGCATCACACCTCGCCTACCACTTCATCATGTTGATTTCTTCGACAGCGACTGTCGTCCTACGTCGATAGATCGAGATAATCAACGCCAGACCGACCGCCGCCTCAGATGCCGCAACTGCGAATACAATCAACGCAAAAACTTGGCCGCTAATGATCGTCGGCGTTCCATAGCGCCAGAAGGCTACCAGATTGAGATTGACCGCATTGAGCATCAGCTCGATGCCCATAAGGATGGCAAGCGCGTTGCGGCGAGCCAGTGCCCCGTACAAACCGATACAAAATAACGCTGCAGCGAAAAAGGTGTACCAGGAAAGCGGGATCATGCCTCACCCTCCTCATCGACCCCGGTGCCACGCGGCCAGGCAATCATAATCGAGCCCACCATCGCGGCCAACAATAGGATCGAGGCCAACTCGAACGGCAAGATGAAACGGTCGATGTCCACGAGCGATTTTCCCAGATCTTCAAGCAATGATTCGGCGGTTGAAGTCAGCGTAGGGGCTTGCGCGTCCAACAACGGCGTTAGGTTGAACAACGCAAGCAAACCACCGAACATCACCAGCGCGGCTAAAGCCGCAAACCACCAACTACGGTTTACTTGCACCATACTCTCGCTCATCGACTTCTGGGTCAGCATCACAACGATGATGATCAGAACAGCGATGGCATCGATGTATACCGCAACCTGGACAACCGCCAGAAAGCCTGCGTTCAATAAGACAAAGAAGACAGCGATGCCCGCCAGAGCCAGGATAAGCCATAAGGCCGAATGGACAAGCTGGGGGCTGAAAACCACCATAAATGCAGCAACGAGGGTAACTGCAGCCGAGATGAGGAAAATCAATTGCATTGTTGTCATATGACACTCGTTCTCATTTCTTTGCTGATGCTTGCGCGGTGCTTGCAACTGCTGCTTCGGGTCCTCGAATTGCAAGTCCTTGCATCTCCCGCCTCTTTCTACGAGCATAAATGCCGAGCGCGAAAAGCGTGAGAACTAGGAGCAACCCATTGGCACCAATGTGGAGCAGGACACGGTTTAGCGCCAACTCAGAGACCAGTTTTTCCGCCACGGCCGTAAATACCAGTCCCGCGAGTGCAAGCGGTGTGAAAAACTTCCAATTCAAATTGTTCATCTGATCGATGCGGATACGCGGGAAAGAACCGCGAATCCAAATAACCACAAAATAAACAAGGGATGTTTTGATAAAGAAATAAAGAAGACCTAAGAGAGGGAATTGTGTGGCGCCAGGTCCCTGCCAGCCACCAAAGAAGAGCGTCGTCGTAAGGGCCGAGATGGTGAAAGCGTGCAAGAATTCCGCTACGAAGAACATTCCGAACCGCAACCCAGAATATTCTATATGGAAGCCGGCGACGATCTCGGACTCTGCCTCCAAGATGTCAAAAGGCGCTCTACCTACTTCGGCGAGGGAACTGATGAAGAAAATCAGGGCCGCAAACGGCGCCAGCACGACGAACCATACCGGACGCTGTGCTTCCGTGATTTGCACCATGCCCATGGAGCCTGCAAGGAGGACAGGTACGAGCAAGGCCAAGACCATAGGCACGGCGAAGGAAACCATTTGAGCGACGGTGCGGAAGGCACCGAGTAGCGCATATTTATTGTTTGAGGACATGCCCGCCAGTATAATCGCTAAAGTTCCGACAGCGCCGATTGATATCACGTAGAGCACACCGACGTTGAGGTCTGAGCCGATTAACCTCGGGGCGAGCGGCACCACAGCCCAGATACCTACGACCGACATCACTGCCAGGAGGGGCGCAAGATTGTACGGAATCCGGTAAGCACCAACGGGTGTGATCAATTCCTTCGTCGCCAGCTTGAGCCCATCCGCGATGGTTTGAAAGAGGCCAAAGGGACCCACACGATTAGGTCCAAGTCGATCCTGAATGCGAGCAACGATCTTGCGCTCGACCCAGATCAAGCCGAAGGCAGATAAGAGGGCTACAAGACCCAGCAGAAACGCGCCCACCAAACTGAGCAAGAATGATACAAAACCGGGCGCCAGTCCTATCCCTTCAAGCAAGCTGCGAATCCATTGACCAAACCAGCCGAACGGATCCCCGAAGTCGAAGCTCATATATCACTCCCTATAAGTTGGGTTTGGGGTAAACGGAGGCGGCTCTCTCTGAATATCCGGTAAGGAGATCTGGCCCGATTCCCGCTCATCTTTCGCCGCAAGACCCAAACATGCAAACAAAGCGCTGATGACCTCAAACCATCAGCCACTAGAACACTATTGAGATCCTTAGAACCACTCTAATGCGCCTTTACTCCAGGCGTAGACCAGCCCGGCAGCAAGCATCAAGATAAAGAGCACACCCTCCAACACCATGTACAACGACAGCTGATCGTACGCCACCGCCCATGGAAAGAGGAAGACAGCCTCGATATCAAACACCAAGAATAGGAGCGCGAA
>WVZH01000250.1:0-5445 GCA_011772595.1 Anaerolineales bacterium | reverse complement strand
GGCGTTGGGTTTCTTAGGAGACAACACCCAATTAGCAAAGATCGCCACGGCAGGGAGAGCAAGTCCCACGATGAGCAACAAACCTAAGAAGATCCAAGGATCTAGCATGCACGCTCCTTTTTCGCAGAGTTCTTGAGAGAACTTTGATGTGGTCGACAATTGTCGAACGGGAGAGAGTTTATCACGATAGTCATTTAGGGTAAAGGCTCCCTGTGCTCAAAGCCATTTAATCACATTCGTCGTGAATCTCTTAGAGGATTTGGCACCCAACCCACTAAACTACAACGAAGGGGATATCGCTTGTCTTGTACACATTTGTAGCATTGCTCAAGTGAGCAAGATCATAGATTCGGCGCCACTAACACAGAAAATCCAGCGATGTGTTTGGCTTCTGGACTTTTCGGAAATGAAGCTTCACGTATTTTATTCACGTTATGTCGACTAAAACAGCGCGATGGTATAATGCCGCCGTGACCTCGTCCCTCTCCATCAAAGATTGGGAGGCCTTTCTCGCCGGCCAGACAGAAACCCACCTATTGCAGACGACACCTTGGGGTGAACTCAAAGCTGCCTTTGGATGGGATGTCGAACGCGTCCAGATCGACAGTTCTGGCGCCCAAGTGCTATTCCGTCACCTGCCACTCGGTATTACGCTCGCTTACGTGCCCAAAGGTCCCATTGGCGATTGGATTCCAGAACTCATGCCGTCTCTCGATTCGTTGTGTAAGGATCGCAACGCCTTTGTGCTAAAAATTGAACCTGATTCAGCGTGGGATCCAGAGCTCGCGGCCTGGTTGCATAATCACGGCTTTCGACCAAGTCCACATTGCATCCAACCGCGTCGTACGTTGGTCATCGATCTTGAGGGCGACGAAGAAATTATCCTGGCACGCATGCATCAGAAAACCCGCTACAACATCCGCCTGGCGACCAAAAAGGATGTCCATGTTCGTCCGTGGAACGACCTGCAAGGATTCGGAAACATGATGTTGGAAACCGCCGAGCGCGACCGCTTCGGCGCGCACGTCCCTGAATATTACCGGCACGCCTACGACCTGTTTCACCCCTCGGGGGCTTGTGAAATCTTCGTGGCCGAGTATGAGGGACAACCTCTGGCAGCAATCATGGTCTTTGCGAATGGCCCACGTGCTTGGTACTTCTATGGCGCTTCGACACGACAACACCGCAACCGTATGCCAACATACTTACTGCAGTGGGAAGCGATGCGTTGGGCTCGTTCGCGAGGATGCGTCCAATACGACTTGTGGGGTGTCCCTGACGAAGACCAAGACGTCCTTGAAACTCAATTCACAAGCCGCCAAGACGGTTTGTGGGGCGTGTACCGTTTCAAACGAGGATTTGGTGGCTCCCTGATGCGCACCATGGGTGCCTGGGATCGTCCATACAACAAACCGCTGTTTATAGCCTATCATTGGTGGATGAGCCGACAAGGCAATTGATCCCTCACGATGAAACACGAAGTTGTGCATGATCGAACTGAATGGAAGGATTTGCTTACCACCCTACCAGGCGGACACTTGTTGCAATCTTGGGAATGGGGCCATCTCAAGGAACTGTATGGCTGGCAAGCCCACAGGATTGCGTGGCGGGAGCAGGGCACTCCGCACGCGGCTGCCCAGATTCTTCGTCGCGCCATCGTCATCCCTGGTCTCAGAGATCGTCTCTCGATTCTCTACTGCCCTCGAGGACCTGCGCTGGACTGGTCGGATGAGACATTGCGTAAACGGGTGTTATCGGAACTGTGCCAATACGCTCATAGGCAAGGAGCCATTTTTCTCAAAATCGACCCGGATTTAGCGATCGGCTTCGGGTTACCCAATGAACCCGATGCGGAAGAAGATCCCTTGGGCCAGGAAGTTCTGGAAGAGCTCCGTGAGACAGGTTGGCGTTCCTCCATCGACCAGGTGCAATTCCGCAATACGCTTCTGCTCGACTTGACGAAACCTGAAGACGAATTACTTTCAGCTATGAAACAAAAAACTCGCTACAACATCCGCTTAGCAGGCAGACGAGGGGTTACAGTCCGCCATGGAAATCTCGAAGATATCGGCCTGCTTTTCCACATGTATGCCGAAACTTCTGTGCGTGACAATTTTCCCATTCGCAATCCCGCATATTACCAGGACGCATGGGGAGAGTTCATCCGCCTCGGCATGGCACAACCCTTGATAGCCGAAGTGGGATCGAAACCCATTGCAGCACTGATCGTCTATCGCTTCAAGGACACAGCTACTTATATGTACGGAATGTCTCGCAGCATCCACCGGGATAAAATGCCGAACCACTTACTCCAGTGGGAAGCAATACGTTGGGCGCAGCAGGTCGGCTGTTTGACCTACGATTTCTGGGGCGCGCCAGACCANNGTGCGCACCCTAGGAGCTTGGGATTACACATCCAAAAGGTTTCAATATTGGCTTTACACCTTCATCATGCCGCGATTTCTGAGCCTATTGCGCCTCAAAGGCAGAGCCGAAACCAGGCGGGAGCTCGGTGTATAGTCCTGGTCTAGCTCGTCGCCGCCTGGATGAATACGTTTCGTGGAGTCGATGATGAGCGAATTGTCGCTGCCAAGAGTTCGATTTGCACACTTGCCCACACCCGTCGAGCCTTTATCCAGATTGAGTGCCGAGTTTAAAGGATCGAGGATTTGGATCAAGAGAGATGACCAAACAGGTTTGGCGTTTGGTGGAAACAAGACCCGTAAATTGGAATTCCTGATCGCCGAAGCACAGGCACACGGCGCACGTACGCTTATCACACGCGGTGCTGCTCAATCCAATCACTGCCGTCAAACCGCCGCTGCCGCCGCACGCTTCGGCTTCGACTGTGTCCTGGTCTTAAACGGGAGCCCGTCAGAATTGAAAATCGGGAACTTGCTGCTCGACCACCTCTTCAACGCCGAAATCGTTTGGAACGAAGGAAATGACCCCGAGGTTGTCCTGCAGGAGACGTTCGAGCAGGCTTGGTCTTCCGGGAGGCGACCCTATCTCGTTCCCTATGGAGGCTCCAATCCTGTCGGCGCGGCTGCATACGCCTTCGCAATTCAGGAGCTTCTCTCTCAGAACATCCCCGTGGATCACATCATCCTCGCGAGTTCATCGGGAGGGACGCAAGCAGGACTGCTGGTTGGCGCACAGATGTTCGACTATCAGGGAAGTATTTTGGGGATCAGCGTCGATCCTCCGGCACAAGAACTTAAAATCAAGATCGCGGATCTCGCGACTGCTACCGCCGAACTGTTGAATCTGCCTTTTGAGTTCAGCGAGCATGATGTAGATGTCAGGGACGAGTATCTTGGTGAAGGCTACGGCGTAGTCAGCGATCTCGAGCGTGATGCGGTCAAAACGCTTGCTCGAACCGAAGGGGTGCTGCTAGATCCGGTTTATACCGGGAGGGCTGCAGGGGGTATGCTCGATCTTCTGCGCAGCGGAAGAGTAAAATTGGACGGCGACGTCCTCTTCTGGCATACGGGAGGCACACCTGCCATCTTCGCCCACGAAGAAGAGCTCGCCTAATTCAGCCCCAAGACTTCATAGACCTCTATCGGCTGGTCCTTCCCCTCAGCAGTAACGGGAGAGACCTCGGTCACTTGGATCAAATCCCGAATGCTCTCAGCTGCCTCTTGGCTGATGAGAATCTGACCTTCCTCAGCATTTTCTTGAAGTCGTTTGGCAGTATTGACGCTGTCGCCGATGGCGGTGTACTCCAGCCGTTGGTGTGTTCCCACCAGACCGAGCAAAGCTTCACCAGCATGGATACCGACCCCGAAGGAAAGGTGAAATTCGGAGGGCAACTCCTGATGCAGTGTCTCGACGGCTGCCTTTAAAGCTAGCGCCGCGCGCACGGCACGCAAGGTGTGGTCCGATTGGGGGATTGGTGCGTTGAACCACGCCATCACGGCGTCCCCGAGGAATTTATCGATCGTTCCCGCTTCGCCCAGGATGGCTTCTGCAGCGGCAGCCAGGAATTGGTTCAAGACGGTGACCAAGGATTCGGGATCCGTCGTCTCGCTGAAAGATGTGAAACCGCGAATATCAGCAAAGAATGTGGTGATTTCCCAACGTTTACCACCAAGTTGAAGGCTGTCGGGATCGAGTTGCTCGATCACAGCCGGTGAGACCATACGTTCAAAGAGGCGGCGTTGTGCCTCCAGGCGACGCTTCTCCGTCATATCATCGAGGACGATCGCCACGCCGCGCGTCGTTTGATCCGCGGTTTTCAAGGGTGAGATGTTCAGGCTCAAGTCCACCTGGCCACGCCCCTCAAGGGTTGGTTGCAGCTCGAGGCCAACGAAGCGCTCATCTTCCTTCACCACCTGGTCAATTTTAAGAGGCAGATCCACGGAGAGAGGCAGCAAGAGATTTTCCAGTGAGGTCCCTAACAAAGCCTCCTTGGAAGTTGCCAAAATCGTCTCTGCAGCATGATTGCACAGCGTGATCATGTCCCCGATATCGGCGGTGATAACCCCACTGACAATGGAGGCAAAGACGTCTTGCATGAGATTCTTGAGTTCCGTAACTTCGTCCAAGGTATGCTTGACGGAGTCAAACAGACGCGCATTTTCCACTGCCACTGCTGCTTGATTGGCGAAGTCGGAGAGAAGAGCACGCTCTCTTTCCGTGAAAAGGCCTTCCCGCACCCGATTGTCGGCGTAAATGACACCGGTTAGATTACCCTTGACCTTCAAGGGAACGCATATGATCGAGCGTAAACTGTAGGCGACGATGCTCTCCTGCGCGCCGAATCTTGGATCGGTCAGTGCATTTGTGGTCAGCACGGCCTCACCACCGCTCACCACTCGCTCTACAATCGTGTCGCTGATTTCCAACTCCTCATTGTCGAGTGTCATTCGCTCCCAATTGCGCGCCACACGTGTCTCCATCGTCCCAGACCGTTCGTCACGCAACATCAGAAAGGCACGCTCGGCACCCGTCAGACGGATGAGTGTGTCCATCACCTCATTCAAGACCGTTTTTAACTCCAGTGAAGAGTTGACAACCTGACCGATCTCAGCTAGTGCCTGTAGGTTTCTTCGTTCGTGTTCGTGTTCCTCAACCACTTGTTGCAATTCATTCAACGCTCCGCTCAACCGACGCAGTCGCGCGAGAATTCCGCTTGGTAGATCCAGATTGGCGCGCTGCAATGTCTCTCTAAATGTCTCCAGCCGACTACGCAGCTCCTCAGCAACGCGACTTAACCGCAACAAGTGATCTTCGAGACTTGGTTGTACAGTCGGTACACTCACCGCTATCCTCTCCGTCGATCGCACCTTTCATGGACCCGAAATGCGATTATATGCCAGCCGATCATCCGGGACAATAAGACAACCACTCAGCACCCGCCATGTTTGATGTGGCGTCGAGCAAACACGAACCTTCGAAATGCATACATTGTTCAAAGATAGAGATTGAATTTTGGCCTAA
>WVZH01000225.1:800-1659 GCA_011772595.1 Anaerolineales bacterium | reverse complement strand
TCGCCCCGTATTGTTGGCGGAATCGGGACGCGCAGTTCGAAGAGCTGATCGTAACCGACCTGACGAGGCGAGTGGGCAAGTGGACCGTGCGCGATCAGGGCACGGAATCAGGTCCCTCCGACTGGCGCCTCAAGAAGGGCTCGCTGCTACAGACAAGCGCTATCTGGGGAGGCAGCCTGTTGGGGGCGGTCCTACCGAAGCCAGGTACGCTCGCCCTCGCCGGAAAAGAGACCTGGCAAGACGTTCGCCTCACGGTGCGTCTGCGCTCGGATGATGACGATGCCGTTGGCGTCGTCCTCCGCTACAGCGACCCCAAGAACTACTATCGCTTGTCACTTGACTCAAAGCGGAACATCCGCCGTTTGGTGAAGTGTGTAAACGGTGTGGTGACCAAACTGTGGGAGCGCAAGGGCGGCTACACCGTCGGTCAACCTTTCTCACTCACCGTGGACGCGCTCGGGTCGCGTCTGGTCGGGTACCTAGATGGAAAACGACTGTTCGACGAGAAAGATAGCGCGCACCCAAGTGGAAGAATTGGGCTTTACTGCTGGAACAACAGCGGTGTACGCTTCGAGCGAGTGGAAGTGCGCCGTCCGCCAATCGATGCCTACGCGCTCTTCGCCGATTCCTTCTCCGCTGGAAGCGCCAAAGGGTTCAAATACATCAGCGAGGGGACCGCCATGGGACCGGCGCAATGGAAAGTGAGCAAGGGCGTCCTGCGCCAGACCAGCAGCATCTTCACCCCGCCGAACGACCGTAAAACACTCAGCAAGAAAGGGACTCATGCCTTTGCGGGGAGCTCCACGTGGAAGGATGTGATCTACAGCGCCCGTCTTCGCTCGGGCACGGACTATGCCAT
>WVZH01000225.1:405-644 GCA_011772595.1 Anaerolineales bacterium | reverse complement strand
TTCGTCGAAGACGGCAAGAAGCAAGGGCCGGCAGATTGGAAAATCAAGGGCGGTGAGCTCCGGCAAACGAGCAATATCTACGGCGGTAAGATCCAACCCAAGCCGATCCACAAACCGGGAACCTACGCTCTCGCCGGGGAGGTATCCTGGACAGACTACCGCGTCATAGTGCACTTGCGGTCTGGCGATGACGACGCAATCGGCCTCATGTTCCGCTATAAGGACAAGGACAATTACTA
>WVZH01000225.1:0-369 GCA_011772595.1 Anaerolineales bacterium | reverse complement strand
ATACTCACTCCTGTGGAACGATGCCGTGCAATATCAGGTCGACCGAGATTACCTGCTCACAGTGGATTGCCAAGGCAGCAAGCTGGTCGGCTACCTGGATGGGGTCCAGCTCTTTGAGGTGCAGGATGATGATCTCACCTCAGGGAAGGTTGCCCTTTACTGCTGGGGCAACCAACAAGCGATCTTCAAGGAGGTGCGCGTGGCGACTCCAATATGGAGTTCCTATTACACCTTCGGATCGGAGGCGCGTATGGCAGCGGGCACCCGAGTCCGCGTGTACTCTGGAGCCCCGATCGGCGCACCAACACCTGAAGCGGGGATGGAACAGCGGTTCGTCGCCGCGACCGGAAGTGCCGGGATGATGAGACT
>WVZH01000376.1:556-1197 GCA_011772595.1 Anaerolineales bacterium | reverse complement strand
TTCTGGCGCTAGAGGAAGCAGCCGTCGGCAATGAGGACCAGAACTTCACTCTCAAATTATTCATGTGGTTTAAATAAAATTACTGGAAGTAATTCAGGTCATAAGAAACTTGGGCTTGGCAACCCCGAGAAATGCAGCCCAGCCTATGCCCCTGCTTCCTGTGCCTTTGCGGAATCCCAAGGCAAGTCGATGATGACTACCTCGTCCGCCTTCGAACCAGACTGTCGGAGAACGATGCTCTTTTTGTCAACAGTCTGATTGTCACGCCTGTAGGTAAGCTTGAGGCGGTATCCACATCGTGTAAGTGACGTGCCGGTAGGGCTCGCGGTTGGGACGAAGAGGAAGAACGCCGTGCCGTCCCGCTTGCGCAGCACCTTCGTCGTCACCGCAGCGTAAGCCTTACCCGGCAGGAACCATCGCTGGTGCAAGACTTCCTCAAGGGGCGAGAGCAGCCTAAGCTCGACACCGTTGGAGGGAAGTATCATCATCCCGGCACTTCCGGTCGCGGCGACGAACCGCTGTTCCATCCCCGCTTCAGGCGTTGGTGCGCCGATCGGGGCTCCAGAGTACACGCGGACCCGGGTGCCCGCTGCCATACGCGCCTCCGATCCGAAGGTGTAATAGGAACTCCATATTGGAGT
>WVZH01000376.1:346-530 GCA_011772595.1 Anaerolineales bacterium | reverse complement strand
CTGTGAGCAGGTAATCTCGGTCGACCTGATATTGCACGGCATCGTTCCACAGGAGTGAGTATTTGCCACCGACCTTCTTCACCAGGCGGCGGTACTTCCGCTCACGGTCCATCGAGAAACGGTAGTAATTGTCCTTGTCCTTATAGCGGAACATGAGGCCGATTGCGTCGTCATCGCCAGACCG
>WVZH01000376.1:0-188 GCA_011772595.1 Anaerolineales bacterium | reverse complement strand
TCGGTGTTCGCCCAGCAATACAGGCCGATCTTCCCCTGACTGTGGGTGGAATCCTTCACGACGAACATCGGCACACCGTCGAAGTACCCCCGCAGGGTGTCACCGACGGCGACGATCGTGACCTCGTAGGTTTGGTTGAGATTGAACGCGTGCGCGTCCTCCCACAGTAGCTTAAAGCTACCGCCAAC
>WVZH01000153.1 GCA_011772595.1 Anaerolineales bacterium | reverse complement strand
CCAATGCAGGTTTGGTGATCATCGGCCTGGCGCCGGCCGCCCATGGTGCCAATCGGACCGGGCGAATGTTCACCGGCGACAGCTCGGGGAACACGCTTGCGGGGGCCATGCACCGGGCCGACTTTGCGAATCAACCCACCTCGGAGCATCGCGGAGATGGCCTCGATTTACGCGCAGCGTACCTGACCGCCGTCGCTCGATGTGCGCCGCCGGCGAATCGTCCAACGGCGAGTGAATTAGAAAATTGCCGCCCATACCTAGTGGGTGAGTTGAAGCTTCTTCAATCGGCACGAGTGGTGTTAGCACTAGGGCGCATCGCATTCGATGGCTATGTGCGTCTGCGACGGGAGGAAGGCGCATCGCTTTCAAACGTGGTTTTTAAGCATGGAGCCTGGTACACTTTCGACCCTCCGTTGCCTGCTCTGGTTGCCTGTTATCATCCCAGCCGACAAAACACACAGACAGGCCGTCTGACACAAGCGATGCTCGATCAGGTATTCAGGCGGGTTCGCATCCTAATGGGTGAGACGTAGTGGGTACACGAGTTAATGATAAGAATGTGGGGTACATCGGATGAAGGTAGAGTCAGCAGAGCGGCATGAAATGCCCAGCGAGCTCCAAGTTCGCACGGATACGAGATCCATTCCTGCGCNNGCTGTGCGTCCAGGGGCGGGTTTTCCTCCATTCATGCTCGGCTTGCTACGCTTGGTTCTTGCAGGAGCGATGCTCTTGATTTGGGGTGCGCTTCGCCGACGGCGAATGCGACCGACGCGTGAAGAGTTTTGGGTTCTGCTTGGTTCGGGGTTACTCTTCTGGACGGCAGCTAATGGTCTTGTAAATTGGGCTGAACAGCGTGCTGATTCGGGGCTTGCGGCAATGATTGTCGCTTCCACGCCGATTTGGGCGGCTTTCATTGAATCACTGCTCGACCGACGTGCGCCGTCCAAATTGTTATCCCTTGCGTTGGTCGTTGGATTTGGAGGGATCGTACTTTTAAGCGCACCCTCACTTCGTGCCGGCACACGCACGGACGCGATATCCCTCTTCGCCCTTTTGGGGGCTTCGTTAAGTTGGGCGGTCGGGTCTGTGCTCCAAAGCCGTCGAAAGGTGATGCTCTCACCTGAAGTGAGCTCCGGCTATCAGCAACTCTTGGGGGGACTAGGATTTATCCTGACGACTCTGTTGGCTCGTGAACGTATGCCAACCCCTTCACTAGAAGCGTGGTTGGCATGGGGATATTTGGTGATCATGGGTTCTGTGCTTGGCTTTACAGCTTTCGTGCAAACGTTGCGCCTACTGCCGACGAGCGTTGCCATGACTTATGCGTATGTCAATCCCGTGATCGCTGTGATATTGGGGGCTTTGATTCTGCTCGAACCGATCACCCCGTGGACGATAGGGGGCGCGGTTTTGGTCTTGCTTGGTGTTGCAGGAGTATTTCGGGATCGCTACAATGGCAGAAGAACGCTTCTGCGAGAGGCGAAAAACCCACCCCCACTCGATAGCCCTCCCGATCCTGAATGACCTAACTGTGAGTAAATATTCAGGGCCCGGTTTGAGCCGGGCCCTAGTCGTTTCTTTAGTGGTTTGAATTGCCGACAAGGGGTCTCAGACTGTTACACCGGGTGCGAGGAGCGCGGCATCCTCTTCTTTAGCCACACGGCGACCTTGGTCGACGTTCACTGTCGTCAGGATCAAGCCCCCGACAATGAAGAAAACGATCAGGCTTAAGACTGCCGGGCGGCTGCTACCGAAAGCCGTCGCTGCAGCAGCGAAGAGCAAGGGACCAAGGATTGCTGAGAACTTCTCCATGATTCCGAATAATCCGAAAAACTCACCGCTTTTCGCCGCAGGCGACATGCCGGAGTATAAGCTCCGACTGAGTGCCTGGCTTCCACCTTGTACGATAGCGACCATCCACGCAAGCAGCCAGAATTCGATCACGGAACTCAGGAAATAACCCCAGATGGCGATCACCGCATACATGAGGAGTGCGAGTAGGATGCTGCGTTTTGTGTCCAGACTTTCGGCCATTCTGGCGAACATAGAGCGTCCGATAACGTAAGCGAATGCTGCCCCCGCGGCTTCTATGACGACGATGATTCCGAGGATGACGCCGAGATTCCCGGTCATCTGTTGTGGTAAATTGCGCGCGCCAATGATCCCTGCCAGTGGAAGCGCTACCAGGTTGAAAAGGATGAAGGAAAGGTACAAAGGTCGGTTAGAGGTGCCCTTACTGGGAAGGCGCCCGAAGATCAGGCTAAAAGGGATGCCTACAAATTGGACGAGCAGGAGGGCTAGAACCATCTCTGTGGTACCGAATCCGAGTTCCTTGCCGTAGATCACGGCCACACCAATGATGGTACCGATCCCGTCGTTGTAGATGAGGAAGGCGAGCAGGAACTTGAACAACTCGCGATACTGGCGGATATCCTTAAGCGTTTCCCATAGCCTGCGAAAGCTTATGCTGACGACGTTCTCGCCGGGTCCAAGCTTGGCGGTTGCGGCAGGTGGTTCAGGGACGCGGCGGAAAACGGGTATCGAAAAGACCGCCCACCAGATGGCGACGCTAAGGAAAGACAACCTCGAACCCCAGATATTTCCCAGGAATTGGATCATTACGATGTTAACAGCGAGCAGGATTCCGCCGCCCAGGTAGCCCATGGCGTAGCCACGTGTGGAGACGCGATCGCGGTCCTCTTCCCGGGCGACGTGGGGTAGAAGCGCGTCATAAAAAACATTAGCAGAGGTGAAACCGATGCGGCCCAAGATAAAGAGGATCGAAGCGAGTAGCCAATCGCCGCTATCGATCAGGATCAGCAAACCCGTCGCTAGGACACCCATGCTGACAAAGACAGACAAGAAGGATTTCTTCCCGCGCATCACGTCGGAGATCGTCCCCAGAATGGGGGAAAGCACGGCGGTGATAAACAGGGATATGCTAAGCCCGGTACTCCAGTACGCCGTGGCGACGGCCGGGCTAGGTAGCGTCGCTCCAGCGACACCGCTGTAGTATGCTGGAAGTACGGCGGCGAGGATGGTTGTGGCAAAGGCGGAATTGGCCCAGTCGTACATCGTCCAAGCCCGGATGCGTCGGTTGTATTCCTCTTCGCCGACTCCGTTGTACGCGGTGATCGTAGCCGTGGTCATGGCGCTCTCCTCCTCCAGGTAGCGTTTGCACTTCGTGACGGTGAGGTCAGTAGTGTATCTCGAATTACACTCAAAGGACAAAGTGCAGAAGCATTGTGGAATGATGGGTCTCTGTGTTTATAAAGCCATGCCCGTGTCAGATTTTAGGGTGTACGTAGGCTTTA
>WVZH01000411.1:4004-4329 GCA_011772595.1 Anaerolineales bacterium | reverse complement strand
CGTCCCCTCCGGTAACGCCGCGAAGGCCTCATCCGTGGGAGCGAACACGGTCAGCGGTCCCTCGCCCTTGAGCGCGTCCACCAACCCGGCCGCCTGTACCGCCGCCACCAAGGTCTCGAAGCGACCGTCTGCTACAGCGATGTCCACGATGTCCTGAGGTTCTGGTTCAGGCATCTCGGTGGGTTCTGGAGCCTCCACCTCGACCGCAGGAGCGGGCTCTTGGGTGGGCTCCGGCGTCGCCGCCGTGCACGCGCCCAGGACGACCGCCAGCAACAAGAACGAACTTACGATAAAACGGGATCTCATCTCATATCCTCCTATTTGG
>WVZH01000411.1:1705-3988 GCA_011772595.1 Anaerolineales bacterium | reverse complement strand
TTTACAATTTAGGGGCAATCTGATAAACTTAGGCTATTATGTTTTGGAAGAGCTCGGGTGGAACGCGATGAACATGAAGGCTGTCGTTCGGGAGACGGGTCTGAAGGCCCATACCATAAGAGCTTGGGAACGCCGCTACGGATTGCCTCAGCCCACACGTAGCTCAGGCGGCCACCGAGTGTATTCACAACGCGACGTGGAGGCGATCAAGTGGCTCGTGGCACGACGCGAGCAAGGGATGCAAATCCATCGCGCAGTCGAACTTTGGCGTAACCTGGAGGCTCAAGGTAAGGACCCTCTCTTTGAAGAACCCTACGCGATATCTCCCCCGTTGATCGCAGGTTCCGAGTTGCAAATCCTAAGAGAGCATTGGGTGGAAGCCTGCAGAGTCTTTGACGAACGAAAAGCTGAGCAGATCCTCATCAGGGCTTTCGGCCTCTTCCCTCCTGAGACAGTCTGTTTGGACCTGATCTTAGAGGGTCTCGCCAAGATCGGTGAGGCGTGGTACGCAGGGGAATTCACCGTGCAACAAGAGCACTTCGCCTCGGAGCTGACTGTGCGACGGCTGGAGATCCTTATTGCCTCCACGCCCCCACCCTCCTTGCCGGATCGGATCCTGGTGATCTGCGCCCCAGGTGAAAACCATACCATCAGCGCGCTGATGCTCACATTTCTCTTGCGGCGCCGGGGATGCGACGCACTCTTCATGGGGGCCAACGTTCCTATCGATCGATTCCAAGAGGCGCTATCGGCGAACAAGCCTCGCCTGGTGATCGCCACCGCACAACAACTCGTGACCGCTGCCAGTTTATTGGACATGGCCCACTTTATGAAACAACACCCGATCCCTCTCGCCTTTGGCGGCAGGATCTTTAATGAAGTTCCTCAGGTCCGCGATTCCATTCCAGCTTTCTTTATGAGCGAAAACCTGAACCAGATTTACACGCTAGTTGAAGACTTATTGGCTACCTCCCCGCCGACCCCTGAAGCTAAGGCTCTTGACGTTTCCTATTCCCAGGCCTTGCAACACTTCATCCAACGGCAACCACAAGTGGAAGCATCCGTGGTAGAGGATCCGTCTCTGGGTGCCATCGCCTTGGATCATCTGACCCTCGCCAACGATCATCTGTCAAGCAACATCCGTGCCGCATTGTCTTTGGGGAACCTGGCATTTCTGGGCAACGAGCTCGAGTGGATCAAAGGCCTCCTCGCACACCACGGTATTCAAGTCGAACAGCTAGATTCCTATCTGAAAGCCTACACGCGGGCTCTGTCGAGGCAACTCGACGTGCAAGGACAGCTGATTGTCGATTACCTTTCCGACCTCATCGAGGGAGACCAGGCATGAATGTCTCTCACACGGGATTCAGATTCGTTTTCAAGGACTCATGCGCATGAAATACCGTCATCGATACGTCGTTCAGGCACCATCTTTCTTTGTGTCTGAATTTCATACAAAATCGGCTAGTTTAGGTTTGATAACGCCACCATGGATACCTTTGCGCCTTCACGAAGCCCCCGAGCGGTTAACCGAAGGCGACCGGATCGTCTTCTCCCTCGGGTTGGGTCCCTTGCCTATCCGTTGGGAAGCGCGCATCGAGAGCATCACGCCCGAGGGATTTACAGACCGCATGATTTCAGGTCCATTCCAATCCTGGGTCCACGAGCATACCTTCCTCCCGATAGAGGACGGTCACACCGAAGTGATCGATGAGATCGAGTTCACAGTACACCCGCACCTTCTATGGGGTCCTGTAGGCATCTTATCCGCTCTCTCCCTGCCCCTCCTTTTCGCCTACCGGGGTTGGAAGACGAAGCGTCTATTACAAACGGATGGTGCGACAACTGTCCAAGAACAATCAAAGGAGACATAAGAAGCATGTCGAATCGCGAAATCGCAGTCAAGAACCTCGTTAAGAGATATCCGGGAGAAGTCACTGCCGTGGATGGTGTCTCGTTTAATGTCCGCGCCGGTCAGATCTTCGGCTTCCTGGGTCCCAACGGGGCTGGTAAAAGCACCACCATCAAGATTCTGACCACACTTGCCATACCCACGGAGGGAAGTGCATCCGTTGGGGGTTACGACGTAGTTTGTGAGGCAGCCGATGTGCGGCGTATCGCGGGTGTTGCACTGCAAGATGTTGGGCTCGATCCCATGATGAAGTCGATCGAATTGCTTACCCTGCAAGGTCAGCTTTTCGGCTCGAAGCGTGGCGAAGCTCAACGACGAGCCAAGGAGTTGATCGAGCTCGTAGACCTAACCGACGCAGTCGATCGACGTGT
>WVZH01000411.1:1500-1681 GCA_011772595.1 Anaerolineales bacterium | reverse complement strand
CCGGTCTTGATCCCGCCAGTCGGCGTGCCATTTGGGATGAGGTACGGCGCCTTAATCGCCAACTTGGCATGACGATCTTCCTGACAACGCAATACCTGGAAGAAGCCGATGAATTGGCTGATATTGTGGCCATCATCGATCGTGGAAAAATTCAAATCGAAGGATCGCCCGCCAAATTGAA
>WVZH01000411.1:1189-1412 GCA_011772595.1 Anaerolineales bacterium | reverse complement strand
ATCGACATGGCAACACAGATCCAATCCGATCGTGATGTTGTACGGCTCTATGTGAGCCAAGCCGCCGAGCGTATCCCTGCCGTTGTCAATCGACTACAGGACGCCAGGCTTCACCCTGTTTCCCTGACACTCACCCAGCCCTCTTTGGACGACGTGTTCCTCCAAGTTACCGGTGAGCGCCTGCAGAGCACGGAAGTCGAACAAACCCAGGCGTTATGATTGG
>WVZH01000411.1:0-1149 GCA_011772595.1 Anaerolineales bacterium | reverse complement strand
ACCTTAATCGTACAACGAAACCTTGTGACCATATTCCGCACACCAGAAGCCGTGATTCCGCCGATCGCCATCAGCTTATTCTTCTTGGTCATCTACGACTCCACCCTGGGTAAGGCATCGAGTTTCATCCCCAATCTAGGTGGTAACAGTTATCTGGGATTTATCCTGCCGTTGTCGATCGTAAGTTCAGCTTTATCGGGCGCAGGCATCGCCGCCCAGAATTTGGTGCGCGACGTTAAGAACGGGTACTTTGATAAGTTGCTTCTAACGCCCATCAGCCGGTCGACTCTATTGCTCGGACCTATCCTCGCCGGGGCGTTGATCCTCGGGGTACAGGCTTCAATTGTCCTGGGGGTTGGACTATTGCTGGGCCTTGATCCTATCACGGGATTACCTGGAATGCTGTCTATCGTCGGTCTGGCTGTATTGTTGGGGACTGGCTTCGCAGGTTTCACCGTTTCCGCTGCGTTGGGCAGTGGCAACGCGGCTGCGACGCAAGGTGCTAGCTTTGTGTTCTTCCCTTTGACCTTCCTAGCACCCACGTTTGTGCCCATGGACCTGTTGGAAGGTTGGCTCAAAACCGCAGCCAGCATCAATCCTATTACCTACGTGTTGGAAGCAATGCGTGGACTGATCAATACAGGGTGGGACTTCTCATTAATGTGGAAAGCCCTGCTCGCCTGCCTGCTCCTCGCCGGCGCCATGTACGCTCTCGCCGCTTTCGCCCTCCGGGTTCGCACGCGGCGGACGTAATCTACGGATTGATGGTGGAATGGGCTTATCGAGAAAGGTTGTTTACTTGGTGGATAAAGCTAACCCTACATACCCATGGACCATGAAGCTTGTTATAGTATTTGCTGCCATCGCATTCATCACGATGTCTGCGTCCATCATCACAGCATGGATCGCCGGTGATTTCTTCGATGAAGGTTCCACTATCCTGTCGCTGCCATGGGGCATCGTATCTTTGATCGACGTCTATATAGGCTTCGCCCTCTTTTCCGTGTGGATCATCTACCGTGAAGAGAACGCCTTGCGTTGGATTCTTTGGACAATCCTCATGATGGTTTTCGGGAACGCCACAGCGAGTCTTTACGTGTTCCTCGCAGGATGGCGCAGCCGTGGAGACTGGAAGCGATTTTGGCTTGG
>WVZH01000547.1:7309-10340 GCA_011772595.1 Anaerolineales bacterium | reverse complement strand
TTCCATCGAGTTTTGTTGAGGTTTCTCATTCCCTTCGGCTGGTTTTGGATTCGACGATCATGTGCAGATGGGACGCCTGCTCATCTATGTTTCGTGTGGTCAACCCCACTTCCCCAGTGGGATGACGGCGCGGGGAATGAACGGAATATCGTCCTCCGATGAGCCGAGATAGAGGTGTAATTGTTTCACGGTGAAGGTGAAGCTGGGTGTGGGTGGTAATTCGATCTTATCCGCTTTCGCCGCGTTTTCAAACCTGGCCAAAGTCAAGTGAGGGCGGAGTTCCTGACCGTGCTCGCCGCTGTATGCAGGATAATCAGGGAAAGCTTCTATCAGTCGCTGGTACAACTCATTGACCTTCTGAGGATTCGACGGTTCAAGAAAGAGCGCGTCGTCAAAGCGCCCGTACTGATCGAGTGTGAGTTCGAAAGGGGGGAATCCGGTGCATATCTTCTTCAATTGCTTCACCGCATTGTCTACCTCCTCAGGCGATACAAAGGGGTAGAGCAGGGTTATATGCGCAGGAACGCGATTGAACGATTCGGCATCGTGCTCTTCTCGAATCGGTTCCTAATGTACCATGCGAGGCCTTGGGATTCCAGCTTTCTATAGAATCCTTGGTCAGAGGTTAATGATAAGTACGATTCCGCAAACGTCCCGCAGTACAGAGCTTTGAGAACGAAGAGCATGCCAGGAACGATTGAGACATCGGCGATACGCCACAGAAAATACGCCGCCCGCAGTGTTAAGCGTAGGCCGTCTTTCTGGAAGATCCCGTTCTCTCCATCCGCCTGGGCCCTTGAAACCGATGCCTCATCGGCTACAGCGCCAGCCGGAAGTGAGGCGTTAGGACTCCCCACGGCCGCACCTCCCCGTAAATGGCGCGCTATCCGGGGCAGCCTGACCGGTTGACGGTGAGGTCCTGGTCCCCCGGCTTGGCGGTGAAGTATTCGATTTTGCAGGATGGGGCCTCTATGGCCAATGTTCCTATGAAACGATGATTTGGACTGAACGTTTGGAGCATCCACGCACCGGAAAACCGGCCGTGCTTCCGGTCGGCCGTCTGAGGCGCGCGGGCGTCGGACGCAGCGCCGACCCCCACCCGGTTTGGGCTAACCAGCCCTTGCCCGCGAGCCTTCTCAATCGCTTCCATACGCGTCCAGCAGCGTAGGAAAGTCTCCTCCCTCCGGTCCCAGCTATTCGAACGGTAGACATGACAGTCCTCGGGTGAGAAGAACCGATCGGCAAGATCATCCATTTCAGGGATGGGCCGGACCAACTCCACGTCTACGCCTATCCTTCGACCCTTCACAAATCCGTACACCGCCCCCTCGGATGAGTGCGACAGGTTGAATTGGAGGCCTAGGCTGTTCTGCCACTCGTGCAAACTGGGCTTACCCCACTTGCCGTAGCGAAAGGCAAGGTCTCCGGCGCCCAGCGCCAGGTATTGGCCGAGCAACTGGCGAAGGAGACCATGACTAACGATGTAGCGGCTCCTGTCTACCTCGGAGAAGAAGCGATCGGCCCGAGATCGTTCGTCAGGGGACAACAAGCCGCCAAGCGCCCTCACCACTTCGGGCGGCTGGCGGAGATCGGCGAACCACAGGTGTGCTTCGCCGGCGCTCAGTTCCGGCTGCGCCGCCGGGGATGGCCAGGAGCAACGAGAAATCACTCTTGCATCTCTCCCCAGACCGCCCTCAAATCCGGGTTGCTGGCATTTCCCACCCAGGTTCCACCCTGTCCTTTCGTCGAGTCCTGGCCTGTGTCAAGATATGCGGCTACCTCATGGGCCAGCAATCCCACGTACGGATTGACCATCAGCGCCACGTGATTGGCCCTTATGATGCGGATGTCTACTCCACCGACAGCAAGTTCCGTCCAACCCAGGGAAAGTTCGCTCGCTTCAGGTTCATTTCGCCGCGAACGCAGGGCGCGAAACAGGGCCAGACTGCCCCGGTATGGCTTGGCCGAGTAACGACGAGCAAGGCGTATGTGATGCCGCACCAGGGTCAGGGTGCGCCGCACATCGGGCATCTCCACGAGTAGAAGCCCGCTGTTCGGAGGGACCGTGCTGGCCACGTCTGCTTCTCCCAGCATTTGCCTGCGCCACACATCCAGGACGACCCAACTCAGGAGGTCCACGGCGGATGGCTTCCCACCCGACGCAGCTTGTTTGCGTCTGGCCAGGGCCGCCATCAGGAAGAGACCGCTGCGAACGTAGCTCGCTATCGGGCGCACGGCAGAGCGCGATTCTTCGATTCCATCCCACAGCGGCTTGATGGCCGACTCGATGGCAAACCTGAAGCTCTTCGGCCCACGACCTTGCCGTAGGGTGTTGGCCGGAGAATTCGTATCAAGCATGATCAGGTGTGCGACCGTCTCACCTTGCCCGGAGAGCTGCTGTGCGATTTCGTAGGCGATCAGACCTCCGGCCGACCAACCCATNNGCCATCTCCTGGATGCTCTTGAAGCTGGAACTTGGGCTGAAGAGGCTCGGGTCCTGGAGACCGTACAGTGGCTGGTCCTTCCCGAGGTAGCGGGCCAGCGCATAATAGGGAAAGACGATCCCGCCGGCCGGATGGACACAGAACAGCGGAGGTTTGGTCCCTTTGGGCTGGATCGGCACAAGAGCCGCTGGTGAATCTGCCGCCGGGGAAGCTTCGATGCGGGAGGGCGCAACTTCCGGCCGGCCCAGGAGTCGTGCAACGCCCAATGGATGGTTCAGCTCGAGGTAGGTCGCCAGCTGGGCGACCGTCGGCGCCTCGAAGATGGCCACGACCGGCAGGTCCTCACCGAGCCCTCGACAGAGCATGCTCACCAGTACGGCCGCGGTCAGCGAGTTGCCGCCCAATTCGAAAAAGTCGTCGTGGACTCCCACGCGTTCGATCTGAAGCACCTGGCCCCAAAGCCTCGCCAGGTGATGCTGCAGATCGCCACGCGGCGGCATGTAGGCAGGTCTCAAGGCGGTGGCAGGGGCCGCTGGCAGAACGAACCCGCTTACGGAACGCTCGGGCAACTGAGCTACCTCCAGCAG
>WVZH01000547.1:0-7270 GCA_011772595.1 Anaerolineales bacterium | reverse complement strand
CGAAGTCGCTCCCCAGGAACGACCGCCAGGGCAAGGGGATAGTTGGTCTGCTCCATGGCTCGGACGTTGCTGATGCGGAGTCCGTACCCCTCGCCGGGCAGGAGCGCCTCAAGCGGATAATTCTCGAACGCCACGATGGTGTCGAAAAGCGATCGACCAGCTTGGGCCCCGCTCCATGACTGAATGCGAACGAGCGGGCAGTAAGCGTACTGCTGAATCTCAGCCGCTCGCCGCTGCAGTCCGTCGAGCCAATCCCCCAGCCGCGCCGAAGGCTCGATGCGGACGCGCATGGGCAGCGTATTGATGAACAAGCCGACCATGCTCTCGCTGCCGGCGAGATCGGGGGAGCGGCCTGCCACGGTCATCCCGTAAATGACCTCACCACGCTGTGCGTGGCGCCCAAGGAGAAGAGACCACGCGCCCTGGACGATTGTGTTCAACGTCAGGCGCTGCTGGCGCGCCATGCGCCTCAGCGCGGAGGTATCCTGCGGGCTCAGTCGACTTTCTCGTTCGGCTGGCAACCCCGGATCGGCGTGCGCTGCGGTGGGGTGCCGGGCGGCGACCAGGGGCCCCGGAACACAGCCCGAAAGCGCGGTCCGCCAGAAGGCCTCGCCCGCCGCCAAATCTCTGGTCGCCAGCCAGTCAATATAATCCCGGTAGGGTCGAACAGGCGGCAGCGTCACGGACAGATCCTGGACCATGCCCTTGTAAAGCGTGCTGAATTCCTGGAATAGGAGGGACACAGACCAGCCATCCAGAAGGGCATGGTGATGACGGAGTAGACAGCGGTGCCTATCCTTCGCCTCGTGCACCAGAGTCAGTCCCCAGAGCGGCACCGCTCCAGGATCGACGCCACGCTCGCGATCCGTTCTGAGCAGAGCTTCGAAGCGGGTCTCCTGTTCGCTGGCAGAAAGGGAGCGCCAGTCGTAGACATCCATCTGCAATTCCACATCCCGATAGATGACCTGGAGCATGCGGTCGATGCGCTCACCGCTGAAAGCGGTGCGCAGGATTGCGTGGCGTTCGAGCAGATGCCGCCAGGAGCCGGTGAAAGCGGCTATGTCGAGCGGCCCATCAAGCGTACAGGTTATCTGCTCGATGTAAACGCCGGAGTGCGGAGCCTCGAGGGTGTGAAAGAGCATGCCTTGCTGCATGGGCGACAACGGGTAGGCGCACTCAACCCGGGTGTCGACCATAGGCAGGTCTGCCAGAGTTTCGAGGTTGGTTGAACCTGACGACGGTTTCAGCTCGGAGGGGCTCAGCTTTACGATGTGCGCCTCAGAGCCTGCATTCAGGGACGTCAGCCGTGAGCCCAGGCTGGAGATCAGACGTCGCAACTCGCTGGTGAAGAAGCCCGCCACCAGCTCAATCGTCGCTTTCTCATGCATCTGGAAGCTGTAAGTCCAGTCAACCTGAAGCTCACCCTCGATGATGGCGGCGGTGACTTCGTGAACGTAGGCGCGCGGCGCATCCGGCCAGCGCATAGGGCCCACAGACTCGGGGGCCGGTCCGCAGATCAGGTCACCGCCGGTGGGGTAGGTGATCTGGCCAAGGTAATTGAAGCTCACCTCGGGCCGGGGGACGGCTTTCACGGCTGCGCTTAGAAAACGACCGGCGTCTTGGTAGCGCAGCAAACCGTAGCCCAGCCTCGAACGCGGGATGTACGGCAGCCAGGGCTCGGACGCGTCCGGGCTGCCCCTTTGGTTTTCAGCTTCGGAGACGTCGATACGAACGGGGCAGAGGGATGTGAACCAACCGACGGTGCGCGAGAGATCAACCCCCTCGAAAAGATCCTCGCGGCCGTGCCCTTCCAGGTCGACCCACAAGGTGCTGGAGCCGGTCCAGCGCCGGAAGGCCCGTGCGAGAGCGGTCAACAGAACACCCTCGACCCGGGTTCCATGAGCGGTTGCGGCCAGACGTATCAGCTTCCGGGTGTCCTCCTTACCCAGACAGGTGGCATGACGGCGCGCCGTCCCCTCCGTGTTCAAGTTTGCGGCCCGGTCGGACGCTGAGAGGCCCACCGGGGACGGCATCCGGGCGCCAAGCGCCGCCGTCAACCAAGTCATGGTCTCCTCTTCCAGTCGTCCGGTGTGAGCCAGGTCGGCAAGATGCTGAGCCCAGTCGCCGAACGAAGTGGTTTTGGACGGGAGGTGCACGGCCTGCCCATGCTCGAGTTGGCGGTAGGCTGTCTGCAGATCCTCGAGCAGTATGCGCCACGAAACCGCGTCGACAGCCAAATGGTGGATGACGATGAACAAGCGGCCGGGGAGATGGGCACCCAGATCAAAGAAAACGACACGAATCAGCGGGCCAGTAGAAAGATTGAGGCTTCTTTGCAGCGCAGCGGCACGCTGCTCGAGGGCGACTCGTCGCTGATGCTCAGACAGGTTGGCGAGGTTGACCACCTCGAAGGGCACCTCTTCGCCAAGCTCGGCGTAGCTTTGCCGCCAGCCTTTCGGACCGCTGACGAAACGCAGGCGCAGGGCGTCGTGATGCGCCAAGAGCGCTTCGGTGGCGGCGCACATATGCAGCGGGTTCAGCGACTGGGGCGTGCGGAACATCAGCGCCTGGTTCCAGTGATGGGGGTTGTCGGAGGCAAGTTCGAAGAACCAGTGCTGGATGGGGGTCAGCGGAAACGCACCCGCCAGGCTACCCTGCTCAGGAGGATCCTCGGTGCTAACCAGGCCGTCCGCTATCGCGGCCAGACCGGCAATCGTGGGAGCCTGAAAGAGGTGCTTCGGGCTCAGGTGAAGTCCGGCCCGAGCAGCTTGTGAGACGACCTGCATGGCGCTGATCGAATCCCCGCCGAGCTCGAAGAAATTGTCGTCCACGCTGACCGTTTCGATCTTCAGCACGTTCCGCCATATCGACGCAAGGACCTCTTCGGGCTCGGTGCTGGACGGGCTGACGGTGCGATCCCGCTGAGGCCTTCCTTCCTCGGGCGCAGGCAGGCCGCGGCGGTCGAGCTTGCCATTTGGCGTCCGCGGTAGCGCGTCAACCACGACGAAGGTATGGGGCAGCATGTTGACAGGGAGGCTTTGTGCGAGGAAACGGCGTAGCCCCTGGGGTGAGGGCGGCGGGATCCCGGTTGGCACCAGGTACGCAACCAGACGAAGTTCACCCTGGTCATCCGGACGGGCGAGGACGGCAGCATGGCCAATGGCAGGGTGGAGACACAGGGCGGCTTCGATCTCGGCCGGTTCGATACGCATACCGTGTATTTTGACCTGATCGTCGCTGCGGCCCAGGAACTCGAGGTTGCCATCTGGCAGATGCCGCGCCAGGTCACCTGTGCGATAGAGGTAGGCGCCCGGTTCGCGAGTGAATGGACTGAGCAAGAAGCGCTGGGCGGTCAAATCGGGACGATTGAGATAGCCACGGGACAGGCCAATCCCGCCAATGTAGATCTCCCCGGTCACACCCACCGGCACCGGCTGCAGATGCCGGTCCAACAGGTAGATCTGCGTGTTGATAACCGGCTTGCCGATCGGCGTCTTGCCACGCGCTGACCGGGTTGTATCCACGTCATACAGACTCGAACAGATGGTCGTCTCACTGGGACCGTAGCCGTTGATGATACGCAACTGGGGCAACTGAGCGCTGATGGTCATCAGCAGTTGTTCCGGGATGGGCTCGACGCCGACCAAAAGCCGGCGCAGCTCAGACTGGCCGGGATTCCGCTCAAGCCAGGCAGCAAGATCCGCCAGCAGGAATGGGGGCAGGTAGGCGTGACGGATCCGCTGAGCGTGCAGCCACGCCAACAAGGCGGGTGGATCCAGCCGCAGGGCTTGAGGGATCACATGGAGCGTACCTCCAGCCAGCAGGGGAGAGAAGATCTCGTACACCGAGACATCGAAGCTGAAGCTGGTCCACCAGCTGCAGGGGTCTCCAGGGGCGATCGGTTGGCGCAGCTGGAAATCCGCCAGCAGGTTGACCACTCCACGATGAGCCAGTGCTGAGCCCTTTGGCTGACCCGTCGAGCCTGAGGTGAAGATCAGGTAGGCCATGCCATCGGGGTCGACGTGCACTGGAGGATTGGTCTCCGGCTGCTGGCGTATGGTGAGCCAGTCGGTGTCCAGGTCGAGAATCGCCCCGGCGAAGTGGGGCAGACGGTCGCGCACGGCTGCGTGGGTGACCAAAACCGGGGCGCGGGCGTCGTTCAACATGAAGGCCTGGCGATCGCGTGGGTAGTAAGGATCGATCGGCAGATAGGCGGCCCCGGCCTTCAGGATGCCGAGGAGGCCGATGATCGTCTGAAGCGAGGGCTCACAGCATAAGCCCACCGACGCGCCGGGATGAATGCCCTGCTGCAGCAGGTAGCGGGCAACCTGGTTGGCGCGACGATTCAGCTCGCCGTAGGTCAACTCTTGGTCTTCGCACTTCACGGCGAGCACCTCCGGCTGCCGGCTCGCCCAGTCCTCGAAGAGTTGATGGAGACAGCGCTGGGGATACGGAGCGGTGGTCGCATTCCAATCGACCAGCAGTTGCTTTCGCTCGTTGCTCGTAAGGATATCCAGGCGCGACACCGACCGGTCTGGGCTCGAAAGGATGCTGTCGAGAAGGCTGCGATAGCAACCGGCCAGGCGCCTGATCGTCGTCGCATCAAACAGGTCCGTGCTGTACTCCATGGTTACCGCAAGCCCGTCAGGGGTCTCAGTAGCGGTGACCGTAAGGTCGAAGGAGGCGGTCTGGTGCGGTAGCGGGACGGTGCTCAATTGCAGCCCGCCGACCTCGAGCCGGTGGCCGGCCTGGCCCAAGCCGAAAGCTCGCGCGTGTCCATCCGGCACCAGACGGGTGGTCTTCTGCCAGGAGAACACGACCTGGATCAGCGGCGAACGGCTCAGGTCACGCGCCGGCCGGAGGCGACTGACCAATACGGGGAACGGGTACCAGTCGTGCTCAGAACTTTCGTCGAGCGCTCGCTGGGTCCGTCGCAGCACATCACTGAAGCGCGGATCATCGGCGAAGCGCGCCCGTACAGGAACCAGGTTGACAAAGTAGCCGATCACCCGGGCCGTGACCGCACTCCGCCCGGCTTTAGGGAACCCTGTGATGATGTCGTCCTGACCCGTATACCTGTGCAACAACGTCTGCAGGGCAGCGAGCAGTAGGGTCTGGAGGGAAACATGTTGTACCTCAGCCAATTTCCTGAGCCGTTGCGTAACCTCCGGTCCGAGGAGGAATGCCTCCCGGGCACCGTGGTTGCTCAGCACGGTTGAACGGGGCCGATCCGTCGGCAATTCGAGCGACGGAAGGTCAACGTCCAGGACGTTGCGCCAGTAGTCCCAACTCGCTCGCCCGCGGGGCCCGGCCAACATCTCCCTCTCGCGGTACACGTGGTCGGCATAGGTTGATCGCAGTGGCTTCAATTGTGCTGGAGGTCCTGTGACCTCCTCCCGGTAAAGTGCGGCCAACTCCGAGGTGAGAACCGCGGTGGACCACAGGTCGCCGATAATGTGATGGAGTGTCAGGAGAACCAGATGGCGAGAGGCGCTCCGGCTCTCGGGATGTTCCTTCTCGAGGGGCGCCCCTTGGAGCACGAGCACTCGCCACGCAGGCCCCTGCTCCAGGTCAAAGGGGCGTTGAATCGCCGATGCAAGCCGCTCGTCCCTGTCCGCCGGGTCCCATGCGGAGGCATCAACAACCCGAAAAGGGAAGTCCTGTATGGGGTGAACACGCTGAACCGGTTCACCGCCCGGAGCGGCGAAGGTGGCCCGAAGCATGGGGTGCCGGTCGGCCAGCCGGCGGAATGCTCTCTCGAGCGCACGCAGATCGGTGTTCTCGGGAACAGCCGCCGCGCCTGCCAGATTGTAGGCGACCGCCTGCGGAGCGATGGCGTATAAAAACCACAACGCTCTTTGTCCATGAGATAGGGGGAAATCCCAGGGATTCCGGGATGCCGCCGCACCATGCGAGGGTTTCGAGTTCACGTTCCCAGACCAGGCTTGTGTGGACGGTCTGCACCTTGGCACAGCCGGCCTAGATCACGGTTCACCCGTAGGACCTTCCGCATCGGCCTCCCTCTGAGCGGACCGATCCGCCTTTCCACGGACCGAACATCAACGCTGATCATCTGACGATGGCCAGTGTTCCCGAAAGGCTCGGCCTCCGAGCTCATGGCCCCCTCGTCATCGTCGATCTTAAGCAATCGGTTTTGGCACGCAGGCGTCTCGGTCTGCTGTCTTCTGTCGGGGTTCAGCTTTGCGTCCCTTCCCCGACCCCGGGCGTCCAGCGCCTCCTTCCGTGCGAGGCGCGTTGGTCAACGTCACCCGTTTAAAAACAACGAGCGCCCCCAGCTTGGCGCCCATCCGGTCCAGATGCTCATCAAGCCTGGAAAGCATCCTCGGCTATCCCCCGGGAGGGGCCGTGGCCGAAAGCCTCTGCCGGCGTCGGTGCTCCTCGGCCTAACGTGCGGCGCTTGATTGGACGTTTCTTGGAAGCCTTTCCGTCTCTCGTCTCCGGCACGTCTCAGGCGATTGGCGGCACCATTCCCAACCTCAGCATAGGCCACGGTGTCCTACCGCACAAGGGCCATTTGGCCTGCGCGGGGGTTTGGGGAGCCACGCAGGCGTGCGAGGTCATTCAGTGGTCAGCAAAGGGCGTGTTGATGTGCGGCTCGCCTGTGGCGTTTTTCAGGTTCACCGGCTCCGTCCAGGCACCATCGATTTGATAACTCACATAAACATCGGGCAAACCAAAGCCACCCAGGAAAGTCTGGTTGAACTTTCCGTTAGCGAACCGGTTGATCACCTCGAGCACGTCGACGAGGGGCGACAGAAACGGAAAACCCGACAACGCTCCCTGGGGCCTGATGCTCATGAAGTAAAGCTTGTCCCCAGATGCGTTGATCACGGGTTCGACTTCCAGATACTCGGTGTTGATCGGGGCGTCGAGAAGCTCGGGCACGGTCCATTGGCCTTGTTCCCAGGTCCCTACGAGGTGGGAAACGCAGATGTCTGCGTTATTGCAGTTGAAATACATCGTTCGCCCATCTGCGGTAAAAGTGGGCTCTGCCTCTCGGTGGGCGGTATTGATGTTTGACCCCATTGACATCGGCTGCGGGGGAGCGTTCTTACTTGGGACGGGGGTTCGAGGATTGCTCGGACCGACAAGGGTAGGGATTGATGCAAAAACTCGGGCAAGAACCAGGATCAAAACAGGTACCACATAGACGAGCATGAACCCTCTCACTTGCCAGGAGCGAGCAGGTAGGATGGCGATAAAGCAGGATCACGGCGATCACGAGCCCCAGGAGCAGGAAGGGGATCGA
>WVZH01000554.1:6325-6543 GCA_011772595.1 Anaerolineales bacterium | reverse complement strand
GCGTGGGACAACAGAGCTTTCAGTTTCGCCATCGACCCGCCTCACTGGCGAGGCTACGGCATGCATTCGCCCGATGAACAGTTTGAAAGCTACTATTTCGGCTCCGAGATAATGATCAACAAGGCACGCCCTGTGGTTGACTTCCTCCGAACGAAAGGTTACGATGCCACGGTTACATCGCGCATCCCGTTGAAACCTGCGGCTGTCAGGTGTGGGCT
>WVZH01000554.1:0-6192 GCA_011772595.1 Anaerolineales bacterium | reverse complement strand
CCTTACCGGCTGAAGATTACGCGTTGCATGACCTATTCTGTGGAGAGCCCGTACTCACCAGACGTTTCTGAAGATGTGAGGAAACTGGAGCGACAATACGTCCAGAGGCCCACCTCAAGAGGCTACATCGAATGCACCATCTGCGCCGACGTCTGCCCCATCGGGAAATCTCGGAAATCCGTCTAGTCCATGGGGTTCGCGCTCATTTCGGTCACTGAAGCGGGTCTAAAGGCTGCTTGGCGTTTTATGTGTCCAAAGCGCGCGATATACCAGCGGAAACGTCTGTTCGTGTTGTCCCTTCTCGACGCTGACTTGTTCATGCGCCGCGTTGTCCATTCACGAACCAGGAGCAATAGGGTAATAAACCCGTGGGAACACTGCTAGGCTTCTCCAAATCGAGAATATGCCCAAGACGAACGTTGTGGAAGGAATCAGGCGTGAGTGAAAAGGAAACAATAACGAATCTCTTGCGAGAACCCAAGACCGTGGCCGTTGTTGGCGTGTCCCGCGATTCAACGAAAGACAGCTATCAAGTGGCAGAGTACTTGACGGCTCATGGGTATACCATTGTACCCATCAATCCCTTCGCTGACCACGTTCTCGGAATGAAATGCTACAAGTCGCTGGTCGACCTGCCCGATAAGTTGCAGAAAACGATTGACATAGTGGATATCTTTCGACCAGCTGAGGCTGTGCCGTCGATTGTGGACCACGCGATCCTGCTGCGCAGGAAAACTGGGAAGCCCGACGTAATTTGGATGCAGCTTGGCATTGTTCACGAAGAGGCTGCGAAGCGTGCGGTGGAGGCGGGCTTAGCGGTGGTCATGAACAAGTGCATGATGGTTGAACATGGACGTCTCAGCGCCGGTGGAGACGACTCGGAGCTGGCGCGCATCCGCGCCAAGAAGAAACAGGCACTCCTCAAGAGCGCCAGTGGCGATGCTCGAGACGCGCAGGATCTGCTGCGTTCGCCGCTTACTGTAGGCGATGACGATTTCAACCAGGTCGTTCAGCGGTACCCGTTGATCGTGATTGATTGTTGGGCAGCGTGGTGTGGTCCCTGTCGCATGGTGGCGCCCGTCATCGATGAACTGGCGAAAGCCTATGCGGGCACCGTGGTTTTTGGGAAGCTGAACGTGGATGAGAACCCGGAAACTGCCGTGCGGTTCAACGTGATGAGCATCCCCACGTTGCTCATCATGAAGGACGGAACCGAAGTGGACCGCATAGTCGGCGCGGTTCCAAAACCGTCCATAGAAGCGAAACTGCGTCGACACCTGTAGCCCGTGTCTTCCTCCGCTTGCAGCATGCTCACTCAGCGTTGTTCGATGGATGCTTTGCAGAGTGAGACTAGAATACTGAGTCTACATGCTAATGATGTTGCCACTAGAAAGATGTTTCACAAGTTTTAAATATTGATGATGCGGAGAAATGTAACTCTTGGTTAACTTCAAGAAAGAGAAAAAAGAGTGAAAACCATTGAAACCTATCCGATCTTTCACATCGACGAATGCGATCAAACACGAACGTCGCTTTGTTCTTGCGGTCCTAATGCTACTCTGGATCGGTCTGTTGGCGTTTCCCACTCTACCGATTGCTGTTGCCAGCGAAGCGGACACGGAGTCACCGAGCAGCCTATAACTCGCAGCAACCCAGACCGTCAATTACGGTGCGGCCTCCACACGCAGTCCAGCGGCACCATTCACGATGATCATCACGAACGATCCGCAGTTCCCTTGGCCATCATGGTATGATAGTAATGAGAAGCCAGAGTTTTGCTACGAGCAATGGCACAAGGTGAACGCCATAAGTAAAAAATATCGGGGTGAATTGTTTACGAAATGGCCTGATAAATCGCAGCTTGGGGGCAACCCTGCTTTCGATATAGACAAGGCGGATTCACCTGTCCCGCCACTAGAAGGTGTCATCATCAACGGCGATCTCATCCAGTCAGGTTTTGACGATTCGTATGTGTATAATATGGTTGGGGAACAAGTCAGCGACGGAAAGTTCGATTGGTCCAAGAGGATACGCAAGGATCGCAATTGGTTCTATCGTGATTACTATGTGACATGGCTCAATAAGTCGACATACCCAATCCGCAATAAAATATTGCCGGTGTATGCAGGCTTCGGCAACCATGACCCCAAATGGACTCTTTATGACCTTGCATGCGCTCTAACTCTCCCTGAGGAGTACAACGACCCAAAACCCTTTTGGGTAAAAGAGAGGCCTTCGGATTATAGCTTGGATAAACAACGCAAATGGATAAATTTCCCGTCCGAGATTAAAGTTCACTACAATGATAACACCAAGAGCGGTAGCCTCGCGTATTCATGGGACATCGGCAACTACCACTTTGTGCAGGCGAACCTTCTTTATGACCATATAGGAGAAACCTTAAACCTTGGTACTAAGTGGTTGGATGGGATGAAGATCGAGTCACCCATAGACTGGCTCACAGAGGACTTGACGGAGGCGACCCGCGCAGAACAGAAAATTATCTTCAATCTCCATGGTCGATGGCAGGAAAACGGCACGGTTGTAGACATGATCAATGGCACGAATGTCGTCGCTGTGTTTCGGGGCCATTATGAACATCAAACCGGATTCATTCACTATCTAAAAAACGGCCACACAAATGAATATGCCTGGAATAAATTTGGTCATCATATCCCAGTTTTTCAAGGTGGTCACTCGGGCAACGATGGAAAAACTTTCGTCTATGACAACGAATTGCTGATAGTGGAGTGTGCAGATGATTACATGAACGTCGGACTAGTCCATTTGAGTAATTGGAACGACAAGAATTTGAACCCCGTATGGAAGGACCCCACAAATTCAAAAAACATGCGGACGATAAAATGGGGTCCCGCCCTCAGCGGTTTCGTGAACGACGAATACCATAACAAGCCACTTGCCGACGTCACCATCACCTGCGACGACAAGACCACCACAACCAACGCCAGGACCACCACAACCAACGCTAGCGGCTACTACGAGATCACATCGTTGGATCCCGGCGACTACGCGCGCGACTACTGGGTCGAGATGACAATTCCACCGGGCTACAATTCCATTGTCCCCATCAAACCTGCAACCATCACCGCCAACCAAGAAACCATCGTCGACTTCGCCGCCTACCCGGTGCCCGACATGAAGGTCACAAAAGCAACTGTTGACACCGCACGGCTTGCCGGAGACACCATCACCTACCACATCACGGTCGACAATCAAGGCGATGCTCCCGCCAATAACACAGTTATCACTGACGTCCTCCCCAGCATGACGACGTTCATCTCCGCCGATCATCCAGCAACCACCAACGGCCAAACCCTGACGTGGTCCATCGGCACCCTGAACGAGCACACCAGCACAACTATCGAACTGACCGTGCGAATCAGCCTATTGGTCTACCCTGACACCACCCTCAACAACCTCGTAACCGTGGCTTTCGACGACTGGCATGGGTTGCCTCAAACGCCTAAAGATGCGTCAGCGACAACCAAAATTCTCCCCACGGTTCCTACCGAAAACGTCCAAGGGGTCGGCTACTGGCGACGCCAGATCAAAGCCGTCCAAGCCAACAAACCGTGCGACTACACGGCAAGCGAACTGCTACTGCTCCTCGAGAAGATCCGAGTATCATCCCAAGTCTTCGAAACCGTCTCCACGCTGGAAAACGCCGCGGATCTGCTGGTAACGCCGACGGGAAAAGACACCATGGAGACACGAGCCACGCAGCAATTGTTCGCCCTCTGGCTCAACCTGGCCGCCCGCGCCGTCGCCGCCGACACACCGCTTAACCTTGCCGACGTCACCCCAGCCAGCACCATCGCCGAGGCGCTCACCCAGTGTGAAGCCATCCTACTGGATCCTGCACACACCAAAGCGAGCTGTGAATGCAGCAAGGAGATCTGTGACCTGCTCAACAACGGCGAAGGACTCTCCTGGTAGAGACCGCTCAACAGTCACGCACCTCCGATTCCCCCTTTTTTTGCGGCGCAATCTTCATCTCCCGGTGCCGCCGTTTCACAATCGCTCAGCAAGCGCACCGACTCATACGACGTGGAACGCACTATGTACGTTTCAACGGTTCGTAGTAGGGAGTCCGTTGGGTGACAGCCGTGACAAAAAGCTGTTGCAGCTCCGCGTCGTCAGCGCCTGCCCGCAAAGGCGTCAATACGTCAACTAGATTGTCATTCCGCATCAAACACGGCTTCAACTTGCCATCGCTGGTCACCCGCAACCGCGTGCATCGCGCGCAAAACTCCGTATTTTCAATCGGGTGCACCACTTCAACTTTCACCTTCGGCAGAAAGTACACTCGACGATTCTGCATGTTCCCGCGGGTTCTCACTTCCACCGCGTCTTTCTTAAGCTCAGTTTCAACGCCGGCGAGCGCAAAGAAATGCTGAGCGTAGAACCGGTCATCAAGGTTAACGGGTTCCAACTCCATCAACTGCAGAATCGCGTCGGTGTGACGGGCGAAAGCGATCATCTGCGGAATCTCATGTTCATTCACTCCGTTCAGAACCAGCATGTTCACCTTAACGGGATACAGGCCAGCCTTGACGGCAGCGCGAACACCCGCCACAACGTCGCGCAGAGTCCCGTTGTTCAACGTACGGTAGATCTTCTCATCCAGCGAAGGAAGGTTCACGTTCACCCGCACCAACCCCGCCCGGCGAAGCGGCTTGGCCAACGAGACGAGGCGGCTTCCATTTGTCGTCATCGACAGATCGCTCAACCCGCGTAGCTCTGCGATGCCTTTCACGATATCCAGAATGTCAGGACGAAGAAGCGGTTCTCCCCCGGTCAGTTTGATGCGGGATATGCCCAGCGAAACCGCTATCTTGGTTAACCGCACTACTTCATCCGTCGACATCTCGGGCGACGAAGAACTGAGCGGCTGCCCTTCGCGGTGACAGTACACGCAGTTCAGATTACACTGTTGAGTAAGCGAAATCCGCAGATTAAGCGCAGGCCGTCCACACTTGTCAAAGAGCATTGCAGTGACTAACCTTTTCCGGAGGCGTGGAGAAGAATATGCCCCGCTTCCGGCAATATAAGCTTTTCAAGACAAAGCCTCACGGCCTGCGGCGAACCAGGAATACAAAAAACCACCTTGCCTTGCACAATTCCCGCGGCAGCCCGCGTCATCACCGCGGCAGAACCGATGGCTTGATAAGAGAGCCAGCGAAAAACTTCGCCGAATCCGTACAACTCCTTTTCAAACAGAGGCGTAATCGTTTCTATCGTGATATCTGCAGGGCTAATTCCGGTACCACCACAGAAGATCACGGCATCAGCGTGTGGCAGAGCTTCGCTCAAGCTCTCCTTGATCAACGCGGCATCATCAGAAATGACCTTGCGAAGAGTCACGGCATGATTCTGCTGCTTCAGCAACGCGGCAATCAAATCCCCTGATTCATCCTCCGCTGCGGTTCCAGCCATCGCCTGTTTGTAACGAGCAGTGCTGCAGACAATGACGGCAAAGTTAAGCGCAATCGGAGCTTTTGCCTTGTGCTTCCGGGACACGTGACTCATCGCTCACTTCAACTCTGCTTGATCTTGCGCACCACGCGAATGTTGTGGATAGCTGTGGTTGGGTATTGCCCTGCGCTGTCTTTTTCGTATTGCTTCGTCATATCCCAAATCGTTAAGAGACCCGCGGAAACGGCTACAAGAGCTTCCATTTCGACACCTGTCTGCGCCTTCGCTTTCACAGTAGCATCTACTCTGACAGTGGAATCGTCGACAACGCGAATGTCCACATCAACGCTAGTCAGTGGTAGAGGATGACAGAGAGGGATGAGTGAACTGGTTTGCTTGGCCGCCAAGATGCCAGCGACTTTTGCCACGTCAAACGGGCTCCCCTTCTCGATTTTGCCTTCTTCAATCAGTTTGACGGTGCGCGGCTTGAGCTTGATGCTGCCCTGTGCGCTCGCTTCGCGATGGACCTGGGGCTTCTGCGTGACATCAACCATTGACATGTCAACCACGTTCTAACTGAAACACTTGACTAGACGAAGCTTATTTATCTGTCCCCACTCAGTGAAAGCGTCGACCTGAAAGAGATTTGGGAAACTATTTCTGTCTCAGAGCCCTTCTTTCCATACGAGGAAAACCATTGAAAGCGAAAATTGCGAACAAGCCAACGTATCACGTAGTTGGGAAACTCAACCGCTT
>WVZH01000059.1 GCA_011772595.1 Anaerolineales bacterium | reverse complement strand
CGCTTACAGCTTAGAGCTATTTTATCTGGACCCCTCACCCCGACCCCTCTCCCCATGTTGTGTTTAGAACGGGGAGATCGTGAACACATGTACGGAGACATGGTGGACACCTCGAAACTAGGGCATGATCGTGTTGTTGAAGGAGGACGGTCATGCCATGGAATGCGAGGAACACGGTGTCTCTACGTTTGGAGTTTGTGACTTTGGCACTAGCCGAAAATGCGAATATACGAGCCTTATGTCGAGAGTATAGGATCAGTCCTACGACTGCTTACAAGTGGATTGACCGCTACTTGCGTGAAGGAAGAGCTGGTTTGGAGGATCGGTCTCGACGTCCCCACACAAGCCCCAACCAGACACCGGAGGAGATGGAGCGGAAAGTTCTTGCGCTGCGGGACAAGCATCCAGACTGGGGTGGTCGGAAGATCAATCGAAGGTTGAAAGATCTGGGGGTGCTGAGAGTACCACCGCCGAGCACAATCACTGAGATCCTGCGCCGTCATGGACGGATTGACCCAGAAGAAAGTCGCAAGCGTCGCCCCTGGCAACGGTTCGAAGCAGAAAAACCAAACGATCTTTGGCAGATGGATTTCAAGGGGCACTTCGCAATGATTGACGGAGGAAGATGCCATCCATTGACGGTCCTGGATGATCATTCACGGTTTTGCGTAGGGGTGCATGCCTGCGAAAATGAGCAACGTGCTACTGTAAAAGAGCAGTTGACCAGCATCTTTCGCAGTTACGGGCTTCCTGAGCGGATCCTGGTTGACAACGGGCCGCCTTGGGGCACAGGATTTCCTGGACGGCTCACACGTCTAGGTGTCTGGTTGGTCAGACACAACATAACGGTTGTGCATACAGGTCATTACCACCCTCAAACGATTGGTAAAGACGAGCGTTTCCACCGCACTCTTGGAGCTGAGGTGATTAGCCGTCAGGTCATCCAGGATTTAGGGCACGCTCAACGCTGTTTTGATCTGTGGCGAGAAGTGTACAACTTTGAGCGTCCACACGAAGCGCTCGACCTGGAAGTGCCGGCAAGCCGTTTCAGGGAAAGCAGGCGCCGGTTTCCCGAAACCCTGGCGCCAATCGTCTACGACCGCCTGGACATCGTGCGAAAAGTAGGAGCCCATGGCCGGATCTCCTACCGTAATCGTCTTTTCCGTGTTGGTAGAGCATTGCGAGGCGAACCGGTTGCGCTTAGGCCAACCGAAGAAGATGGTGTACTAGATGTATACTTTTGCCATCAAAGGGTCGCAAAAATCGATCTAAAGAACCATAGAACTGAGCCCTAAATGTGTCCACCATGTCCTCGTACACCTGTCCACCATGTCCCCGGTCTATACATGTTGTGGGGAGAGGGGCTATTTCCTGGTGATGGGGCTCTGCGCCGCAACCAAGGAATCG
>WVZH01000190.1 GCA_011772595.1 Anaerolineales bacterium | reverse complement strand
TCAGCCGCCGTTGATGAAGTGTTCGATCATCTGGTAGGCCTCATCATCGGGGAATTGGCGGGGAGGATGTTTACAAAAATAGGCCGATGGCCCCTCCAGAACCCCACCCTGACCACGGCTCAGGGCCAACTTCGCACACCGTATGGCATCGATCGTCACCCCGGCCGAATTCGGCGAATCCTCCACCGATAGGCGAAGCTCCAACTCCATCGGCACCTCGCCAAATAGACGGCCCTCCATCCGCAAAAAACAGACCTTGTTGTCCCCCTGCCACGGGACATAATCACTCGGCCCTATGTGTATGTCCGATTCCGATAGCCGATGGGCCGCCACAGACTGGACCGCCTCGGTCTTTGACCTCCGCTTCGATACCAATCGATTCCGATTCAACATGTTCAAAAAATCCGTGTTCCCCCCCGTGTTGAGCTGATAGGTCCGCTCAAGCTTCACCCCCCGCTTCTTGAATAAGTCCGTCAGCGCCCGATGCACGATCGTCGACCCAAGCTGAGACTTGATGTCATCCCCAATAAGCGGTAACCCTCGCTCCTTGAATCGCCTCGCCCACAAAGGATCACTCGCTATGAATACCGGTATGTTGTTGATAAACCCTACCCCAGCCTCCACCGCACAGTCCGCATAAAACCGCGTCGCCTCCTCAGAACCAACTGGAAGATAGTTCATCAATACCTCCACACCAGACTCCCGCAGTACCTCGATGACCTCCCTCCCACTCGGCTCACGCTCCTCAGAAACAACAAACGTCTGGGCCTCATCATAGTCGCTCATATGGGACGACACCCCGTCCAAAACCTTCCCCATCCGAACCACTACCCCTGAGCGCGCAAGATCCCCACAAAATACCCGCGTGCAATTGGGCGCAGAAAATATCGCCTCATTCACATCCCGACCCACCTTACGCCGGTCGATGTCAAAAGCCGCCGATACCTCAATGTCCCCAGGCCCATACCCCCCAATCTGCCAGTGCATCAACCCAACCCCTTCCCCGGCAGCCTTGCCCCGATAATAGTGAACCCCCTGGACCAGAGAACTCGCACAGTTGCCTACCCCCACTATCCCAACCCGAATCCTCACCCCAGGATCACCTCCTCACTACCACCCAAAAAACACCCACACTACAATGCGCCAACTAAAATAGCGATCACACGATGGTTTGTCAAATCAAAAGT
>WVZH01000040.1:18871-19215 GCA_011772595.1 Anaerolineales bacterium | reverse complement strand
ATCTTCTGCGGCCTGAGGAGGCCCGCCCCCTGATTCCTAAACTCCTTGAGATGACCGAAACAGCGCCTTCGTGGCTTCTCGTGCATCTGGTCGGAGCAGTTGGGAGGCTCGCTCCTGGCGAAAACATTGAATTTCTAAAAAGGGCTTCCAAGTCTGACCAGAAGGCCGTCCGGGCAGAGGCTATTGTCGGGCTCTATCAGACTGAGATGGCCGGAGAGGCGTATTCCCTGTTATCAAATTGGCTGGAAAGTGACAATCCTGAAGATCTTCTTCACGCTGTCACGGCCGTTAGGAGAACGCGGGAGGTGAGACTTGCCAGTCACCTGGATGGGATTCTCGGGAAG
>WVZH01000040.1:14300-18847 GCA_011772595.1 Anaerolineales bacterium | reverse complement strand
AATCCTGCCTTGGCTCGAAAGCTCGCGGCCCGAGGTCAGGCGCGCTGCGGTTTCGGCTTTGGACCTCGATGTCGAAGAGGCTCTGGAAAGGGCTATCGAAATGCTGGGCGATGAATCGCCAGATGTGAGAGCCGCGGCGCATGCGAGGATCAGCGAGATCGGAAAAGAGGCAGCTTCGTCCCTCCTGAAGGGCCTCACTTCCCCCAAAAAGGCGCTCAAAGAAGGCATCCTTCACCTTTTGGAGAGTCTCGAAGTAAAGGACGTGGAGTTTTCCGAGTTTCTCACCCGAGAAATCCGCTCGGCCTATGAAAACATCCGAGCCATGAGAGATCTGAGGACGCTTGAACAAACGCCCGCCCTCGGACTCTTGATTCGGCATCTGGAAGACAAAAACGACGATGCGGTGTTTACGGTTTTCCGGATTCTTGAGGTCGAGGGCGAGGCCGCTAAGGTGCGCACGATCTATCGGGGCCTGAGAGGTGCTGCCAGAGATAAGGCCAATGCCCTCGAGGCCCTGGAAGATACTCTCCATTCTGCTCTGTCGCGAGTTTTGATTCCCTTGTTGGACGACATTTCACCCGAGGAGAAGCTGAAAGTCGCTCAGAATGAATTTGCTATTAGCGACGAAAAGTCGTCTGATCCCCTGGCTCTCCTCGCAAGGTTCCTGGAAAGTGAGGATTCCACAACCCAGACGTGCGCCCTCTATGCCATCGGGGAAGATGGGATAAAGGGTCTCTCAGAGAAGCTCCAATCATTTGAGGCCCATCCGGATCGAACCGTCCAAGAAACAGCGAAGCAGGCCATAGACAGAATCACACGTGCTGAACACCCTAAAACAGGGAAGCCCAGTTCTTCAACCATGGACAAGGTGCCTCACCTAATGAAAGCGGATATCTTTTCTGACCTTCAGGTCAGAGAGCTGATAGCCATCAGCTCGGTAACCGGGGAAAAGGAGTGCCCTAAAGACGAGATTCTGGTCAGGGAAGGTGAGCCTGGAGACACCATGTTCGTGATCATTTCCGGTGAAGTCTCCATAATTCAGAACCATGGCACCCCCCATGAGACGCTTATCAACACGATCGCGGAGGGCGACTGCTTTGGTGAAATGGCCCTTTTTGAAGACAAACCCAGGGCAAACACCGTCAGAACCAATACCGATGCGAAATTCTTGGTACTCGGAAAACGCGAATTCGAGGAAACGATGAAAGCTTATCCTCAGATTCCCATCAATATTTGTCGCGTTTTCAGCGAGCGGATACGGACGTCAAATACAAAACTCCTCGACTGAATCAGACAGAAATTCGAGGGCATATTGTGAATCGCACTGCGGATAAATCGCGTCGATATTCTCTCCGAATAACCCTTTCAACGCTCGTTATCGGTCTGCTCGTTTTCACGGTTGGTGGCACAGTCGGAATCATACTGGCCGTCAGGAGTCGATCGTTGGATACGACGTCCAAGACAATTCAGAAAGAAGTCTCCCAGCGGATCGGAAGCAAGCTCCTTGACCGGTTTGAAAGCGCTGAAGATCTCCTTCGGGAATACCAGGGATTGACAGAACGGGGGTTGATCGCAATCGACGACCCGAAAGTGCTTTCTGAACAGCTGGCCGAGCGGATTCGGTATGACACCCGATACGAGTGGTTCGCCCTTGTTCGGCCAGATGGCATCGGAGGCGGTGCAGTCAGGGGGCCGGGCGGGAGGATTGTTCTCCATAGGTCGCATCGAATTGATGGAAGATTTGAACTCGCCGCGGAAGTGCTCAATGAAGACGGGACACGGGAATCACTGGAGATGACAGGCCCAAAGGATTACGATTTTCGCAAATCCCCTTGGTACACGGTCGCTGTGGAAAACACCGAGCCAACTTGGGTTAAACGGTATGTCCGCCCAATCGATGGGACGTACGGCTGGGCCTGTGCGGTGTCTCTGCGCCGTGGCGGCCAATTACTTGGCGCCCTCGGAGTGGGGTTCGGTCTCGCGTTCATGGAAGACTACTTGAAGGACCTGTACGTCGCAAAAACCGGTCGGGTATTCCTCCTGAATCAGTTGACGGGCGAGATAGGGATAGGTCCGGCATCCCAAGATCGGGCACGGCTTGGTCCGGTGGTGGAAAGCGCTATCATTCGCCTACCTCAGGGGGTGCAGAGCATGAAGGTGGGGGAGATGTTCTCCACTTCGATCGAGCACGGTGGTGTCACATACGTCGTTGCTCTCGAAGCCCAACAACTTCGAAGCGATGTGGGTTGGATTAACGCGCTTGTCATACCAGAAGACGAGATCATTGGCTTTGCAAGCCGATATACGGCAATTGGGTTATCTGCCATCGGCGTCCTGTTTGTCATAGCACTCCTCCTGGCCGGAAGCATTTCGAGGCGGGTTTCCACTCCGTTGAAGGTGATTTCCAGAGACCTCGAACGCATTGGTGAGTTCGAACTGTCTCAGCAGCCCATGCCAACGTCAATGATTGATGAAATCGCCGTCGTTGGTGATTCGGTTGAGCGGATGAAAGCGAGCCTCCGGTCATTTGGTCGCTACGTACCCACCGGCCTGGTCCGAGATCTTCTGAGTGAAGGACAGGAAGCGCGCCTTGGCGGACAGGTGAAAAACCTGACTCTCTTTTTTTCGGACGTTGAAGGTTTCACGACGCTGAGTGAGGGAATGACCCCCCAATCGCTTGTCGACGCCCTCGGCGAGTATCTTCACGTGGTAACAGGAGTGGTCGCCCAATGCCAGGGAGTGATTGATAAGTACATCGGGGACGGGATCCTCGCATTCTTCAATGCCCCACATGATGACCCCCATCACGTAGCCAACGCCTGCGCCTGCGCATTGAGAGTCCAGGAGGCTCTCGAAAATAAACGCCCTGAATGGAAAGGGGCCGGAAAACCGGCGTTTCGCACACGTATTGGCGTCCACACCGATGATGTGGTTGTCGGTAACATCGGAACACCCGAACGGTTTTCCTATACAGTCATCGGCGACGGCGTGAACCTCGCGGCCCGGCTGGAGTCCCTTAACAAGGCGTACGGAACGTGGATCCTCGTGAGTGAGAACACGCGAACCATCGCCGGAGAAGGCTTCGAGTGGCGTTGCATTGATCGGACCGCGGTCAAGGGACGCGCAAAGGGTGAATTTGTTTACGAACTCCTCGGCGAAAGCGGAAAGGTTCCTGAAGGGATGCTCCACATGCGGGATCAATATGAGAAAGCGCTAGATGACTACCTTGAACGCCGATTCGAAGAGGCGGTCAAGGGGTTTGAGGAGGCGGCAAAAACCGGACAGAATGATAGGGCATCCCTTACCCTCCACGGACGTGCGGAGATGTATCTCAAAAACCCACCTCCGGCGGATTGGGACGGCATATTCGTACAAACCAAAAAGTGATCTTGTCGACTCGCCTAGGATTTTTTCAAGTGATAAGTGGCTTTCGGGATCTGATTCACCTCCACTTTCTAAGGGGTGCAGCAAGAAACCATGGATATATATGGCCCGCGAGGGGAACCTTTTTTCGATCCGACAGCACTTACACAGCCCTCGGTCAGATCTCTTTTCAAGACTGTCGCTGGCTGTGCCTCTCTGTTCAGACGTTTGCGGCGATGCTCCACAGAATCTATGTCGAGAATCCTCTAAGCATAGGGCGTCCTCGACCTCAGCGTGAGCTAGACGAAGTCGCTCCGCCTGCTCACGTGGATGAGTGCCACCACGTAGAAACATGAAGACCAGAACACTCACTCGAGGCCAGCGGATAAGAATACCGGAGTTTCTGCGTGTGGTCACGCTGTGGATCGCATTTGCCGGCCTGTTGGCGTGTCGTGCGGTATCGGCCAACGGGGGCAGCGAGTCGAAAGATCTTCCCATCATCCAGACATGGAGTGGGGACTACCCGGTTTCACAACTCAGCCGGCTACCCGATGGCCAGCGCGGCTCACGGGTCGGTTGCCTCGGCGACACCGCAACTTTCACCAAGATGTGGCAGGTATTCAAGCCGGCGGAGAAAACGCCTGAGGTGGACTTCAGCTCCCACCTTGTCGTCTTTTCCCGCAACATAGACTTTTACAACCGCACTTTTATCGCGAAGGTCACACTTCAGGATGGTGTCGCTGAGGTGGTAGCGATCGAGACCATGTCCGCCATCCCCATCGAGGACAAGGTGGCCATGGCGCTCGCGGTGATTCCACGCGAAGGAGTGGAATTCATCCAGGCAGGCAGTGAGCGGATCCCGGTGACGGCCAAGGAATCTGCGGCTGACCCCCTGAATGCGACCTACACCATCGAAAGACACGAGGTTCGTCTGGTCAATGGCCACCATCAGGTTCAAGCGGCACCCGGCTCTGCTACGAAAATCAGGACCTGGGTCTTCGGCGAACTCGTGTGGGGCGATCTAAATGGCGACGGCGCCGAGGATGCGGCAATGCTCCTGGTGCACGCCCCTGGCGGCAGCGGAACGTTCTACTATGTCGCGGCCGCGGTCAACACGAACGGCGCCTACCGGGGAACGAATGGGGTGCTGCTGGGCGACCGGATCGCCCCGCAGAATGTCGCGA
>WVZH01000040.1:0-14294 GCA_011772595.1 Anaerolineales bacterium | reverse complement strand
GTCGGCAAATCCAAGTATCTGACCATAAAGCATGGCCAATTGGCAGACATAAAACCTCTTGCGGAGGGCGAGCAGGTGGTGGAGGGGTGGGTAACCATTGGTCATGAGGTGCGATCCTTTGGACCGTGTTCGGACGAGACCGACCTCTGGCTCCTGGGGAACTCACCGGCGTTAAACGAGATCATGGCAGCGCATCGTCGGGTACGGCCAGATCGAAAACGGTACGCTCCTCTCTTCATGGTTCTTTCCGGCCGATACGCCGACCGGCCGGCCGACGGCTTTGGTGCCCAGTATGAAGGGGCGTTTTTCGCCACACAGCTCGTGCAGGTTTGGCCGCGAGGGAACTGTAAGAATGAATACATCATTGTCGATTCACCAGCGCCGGGTGACCTTGTCTCCTCACCCCTGAGGGTCCATGGCCGTGCCCGGGGCACCTGGTTTTTCGAGGGAGATTTCCCGCTCCTGCTCAAGGATGCAGCCGGCAGGGTCATCGCGGAAAAGTATGCAACCGCCAAAGGCGAATGGATGACCGAAGACTTCGTGCCCTTTGAAGGCACGCTCGAGTTCAAAAAGCCGAGCTCTAGCGACAGGGGGACGCTCATTTTCAAAAAAGACAACCCCACCGGCCGACCAGAGCATGATGATGCGCTAGAGTTCCCCGTGTGCTTTAGGTGAGAGACGAGGGGTCAGGTCTTCATTCTTGACAACTTCGTCTGAATATCATATGGATTTCCCGAGGGTATAACAAAGAAGAATTGAACCAGGGGATCTGAACATGGCTCGCCCATTGAGAATTGCCTTCCCGGGTGCCTTTTACCACATTACTTCACGCGGCAATGAGCAAAAAGCGATATTCAAAAGTAAGCGTGACCGCGAAAAATTCCTCGAATATCTCGAATCAGCTACCGAGCGGTATGACGCCTTGATTCATGTGTACTGCCTGATGGACAACCATTATCATCTGCTCATGGAAACCCCTTCAGCCAATCTCGCCCAGATCATGCGACACATAAATGGGGCGTACACAACTTATGTTAATACAAAACGAAAGCGAGTCGGCCATTTGTTTCAGGGGCGATATAAAGCCATACTGGTGGAGATCGATGAGTATGCCAAGGAACTTTCAAGATACATTCATCTAAATCCGGTAAGGGCGGGGATGGTAGACAGGCCAGAAGCATACCCATGGTCGAGCTATCTGTTTTATATCGGAGAAAGGAAAGCGCCTGAGTGGCTCCACAGGGCGTTCATCCTCGGATATTTCGGCGAAAAAGACTCGCTAGCTCAAAAAAGGTATCAGGCCTTTGTCGATGCCCTCCTGGGGCAAGAATACAAAAGCCCTTTGAAAGATGTCGTCAGTTCAACCCTGCTTGGCAGTGGTGGCTTCATATCCCATATAAAAGAAACGTTCCTTTCGGACGAAAGGCCACACAAGGATTTACCGGCGTTAAAGGAGTTGGCTCCGAGAGTATCGATACAGGACATCTTTAATATCATAGATGAGTCTTTCAGTAATAATGCCAAACTGGCAAGAAACGTGAAAATGTATCTTTGCCAAAAATACACAGCAAAGAAGCTGAAAGATATCGGAAGTCATTTTGCCATCGGCGAATCAGGTGTATCCCAGGCATGCCGCAGAGCCCGCCAGTGGATGGAAAATGATAAAAAGCTGAGACGTGAAATAGAGAAACTTGAGAAAAAGATCAGATCGTCAAGAATGAAGACCTGACCCCTCTCTCCACGGTCACTCAGGATGACAGAATTGGGGGAACTGGAGGCGTAATGCAAGAAGCTCATCAGCATAAGGAGATCGCATCATGAGATTACAAAAAGTTGGAGCGTGTATGGGCTCGTTGATCCTGTTAATGCTGGCCGTGATGGCTTCCGGGCCTGCCTTACAGGCCGAGGAGCGGCAGCCATCATCCCGCTACATGGGCGGTCCGGCAGAACTTGTTACGGCGCCCAACGGAGCGATCGTCAACAAGGAACTGCTGGAGCAATTGCCCAAGGTGGCATGGACCGAGGGGCCGGAAATCGAAAACCCAGTGGAAGGTGTTTACGTACTCGGCGGCTATCTGATCTCGGCATGCATTGTGGTGGAAGGCGATGACGGGCTGATTGTCTTCGATACCGGGGACACCAGGAAAGATGGTGAAAAATTGCTCAAGGCCATACGGACTTTCAGCAAGAAGCCGATTAGGGCAATCGTGTATGGCCACTCCCACTACGCCTTTGGCGCTGGCGTGATGGCGGAAGGAAACAAGGATGTTATGGTCATCGGCCATCCCGACCTCAATGCCATCGTACAACAAAACCTGTCTTCAGGCGGCGCGCCGGCCTATTTCCCCGAAGTCAGCCCGTATCTGACCGCACGGGCCCTGCAGCAGTTCAACTACTTCCTGCCGAATGAAGGACCCGATGCCTGGTACAGTCCGACCAATCTTGAAATTGGAGAAGTGGCTTTTCTGCCGGTAAACCGCGCACCTGAAGATGGTGAAGTATTTGAGCTTCTTGGTATTAAGATGCAGTTTTTCACGAAATACGGTACCGATGACAAGACCCATATAACGGTGTGGCTGCCCGATCGTAAAATCTGTATTCAGAATGCCCTATGGAACACTCCGCCGAACATGTATTCAATCCGGGGGGATCTGTTTCGAGACGCCCGGGAATGGGCTGAGTTGGCTAAGCTTGTCCGTGACTTAGAGCCGGAGGCACTTATTGGATACGCGCACCGGCCCATCCTGGGCAAAGACAAAATCAGAAATACCCTGAATGCGTATTTGGACGGTATTGCCTTCACGCTGGACCAGACTTTACGGCATATTTTAGGTGGTTATGGACCGGATGATCTGCGACACATGATCAAAATGCCGGAGTATCTCGAAGAGGATCCTCATAATTTCCAAAGCTACGGAGAGTTATCCTTCCAAACACCAGCCATCTACTACCACACCGTTGGCTGGTATAACGGAGATGCGGCAACCATCTTCCGGCCATCCCCGCTGGAAGAAGCCGAACGTATCGTCAAGCTGATTGGAGGCCGGGAAAAGGTGCTCAAAGAAGCCCAAGCCGTTTTCGATAAAAAAGAATATGCCTGGGCGGCCCAGTTGGTGAATTACCTGTATAAGCTGGACCCGCAGGACAAAGAGGTTAGGCTATTTAAAGCCAAGGTGTTGCGGCATCTGGCCTACCTTTCCACCGGCGCCAATGCCCGTTCGCACCTGTTGACCCAGGCACTTGCACTTGAAGGCAAGGTTGTTGTCCCCCGGATCATTCCGCCGCAGCCTCAGGCGATTGCTGCAAATCCGGAAACCACGGTGGACTACTTCCGCGTTCGCCTGGATCCGAAAAAGAGCGGCGATACGGATAAAGTCCTCCTGTTTGACTTTACAGGCGATCACCGAACGGTTGGCTTGCACATTCGCCGGGCTGTCGCGGAGTTCCTTGACGACCCGGATGAACATTATAAACCCGCAGACATTATCATGTCGCTTTCAGGAGAAGCATGGGTCAAACTTTATCTCAGTCAGGCCACCGTGCAGGAATTGGTGAAGAGAAAAGAAATTGAGATGAGACGGGGTACAGCACAAGAGGCGGAAAGCCTAATCGGCTTGTTCGACAAGTATAAACCGGAAAAAGCCCTGCTTGTCGCACCGCACCTGCATGACTAAAAGTGACTTGTAGCAGCAGATGAGAACCACGCGTGGTCTTATTCAGGTTATGTTTCCGCTAACATATGTAAAGATGTTTGATAAACAGTAAATTTGATAAACAGTAAAAAGGAGGAGACGAAAATGAAATACGTGACAGATGTCAGAAAAATTATGCTTGTTCTGCTGATCGCCGTAATGTCTTCGGCAATTCTGTCTGGCTGTGTCGCATCTCGAAATCAAGCGTCGCTTACAACGGCTGAAAAATCGATACCCCAGTGCAGCATCGAATCACTGCCGGATCTGCCGGACGTCACCATCACGTCGGTCACGCACGAAACGCAACCCGCGCCGCACTGCAAGGTGGCGGGTGTGATTGGTCCGGAGATCCACTTTGAATTGCTCCTGCCCGAGGAATGGAACGGCAAGTTTGTGATGGGTGGCGGCGGCGGTTTTGTGGGCTCGGTTATGAATACCTCACTTATGTTCGGTTCCCTGCAAGCCGGCTATGCCTCGGTGGGCACCGATACGGGACATCAAGGCCACCCCTTGGATGCCAGCTGGGCACATAACAATCTGGAGCGTCTGGTCAACTTCGGCCACCAGGCGGTGCATCGCACCGCGGTTACGGCGAAGGCGCTGACAGAAGCCTTTTACCAAAAAGACATTACCCGTAGCTATTTTACCGGCTGTTCCCGGGGCGGTGGTCAGGCCTTGATGGAAGCGCAACGTTATCCGGAAGATTTCGACGGCATTGTGGCCGGTGCGCCTGCGTATAACTGGGCCATGCTTGGTGCTACGGCGACACAAATTAACCAGGTCATGTATCCGGATCCCAATGATATTAAAGCGGCCGTAGTTGGGCCTAAAGAGCAGGAGCTTATCGAGTCTTCCTATCTTGAAAAATGTGATGAACAGGACGGGATTAAAGACGGCATACTGAATGATCCCAGGCAGTGCAAATTTGATGTGGAGTCTCTATTGTGTAAAGGCGAGAAAACGGACTCCTGCTTGACGGAAGAACAGGTTCGTGCCGTCAAGGCGATCTATGATGGTCCGAAAGACAAGCAGGGCGACCTATTTTATGGCTTCCCATTTGGTGGCGAAACAGCCCTCGGAGGCTGGCCGCGTTGGTTGACGGGTGGTTTAAAATACCAGGCCGATCTGGATGAGTTCCAGGGAGGCGTGGACGTAGGAGATATCGAAGCCCCTACAGCCCCCAACCTTTTTTACGCTTTTGGCAACGGGATCATGAAGTACTTTGTTTATCATGATCCGGAGTGGACTTATAATAATTATAATTTTGATACTTTCCATAAAGATGCAGAACTGGTAGCCGCAACGCTTAATGCCACCAATCCTGATTTGTCCGCGTTCCGTAAACGCGGCGGCAAGCTGATAATGTACACCGGTTGGTCGGATGCGGCGATCTCTGCCTTAGCGACTATTGGTTATTATGACAAAGTCATCGCGCACGATAAAAAGGCCGCGAACGATGTACGATTGTTCATGATGCCGGGTGTCGAGCATTGTTTTGGTGGACCGGGGCCATCATGGGTAAATTGGCTCGACGAATTGGATAAGTGGGTGGAAACAGGCAAGGCGCCCGATCAGATTACTGTCTATTTTGTTGATGAAAACCTTCAACTAACAGGTTCAAGACTTCTGTGTGCTTATCCTCAAACGGCGAAGTACGACGGGAAAGGGGATCCCCGAGATGTGTCGAGTTTCAGTTGTGTTAAGGGAGATTAGCACATCCATTTTTGTTTTCTTGTTCGCTCGATAACAGTGCGCAGCACGAACAGACTCTGGATACCGTCGGGCCAGACAGTGAAACTGGATCTCTACGAGGGAATGGTTCAGGGATTTCAACTTCGTGAACCTGACACGCCGGAATCAAAGACGGCTCCGGCGAAGACCAATGCGCTTCCACCGAGACCGCGGCAGACATGCGTAAACGTCTCAAAAGAAAAATTGGTGGAAAAAATGAGGGCGAAATGAGAAGTGCGGAATGCAGAGTAATGAGGTGTGTATTCTATTCCGCATTCCGAAATCCAAATTCCACATTGGAAGGTCGCCATTCCGAATTCCGCATTCCCCAATCCACACTTATAAAAGGGAGACATTAGATGATAAGCCATGTTTGTAACGCTCGGGTGCGTCAGCTTTTACTGGTTCTGACTTGCGTCGCAATCACCGCAGGTTGTGCGAGTTTCGAAAGGCAAAGCAAGCCTGCCGTGGTGCCGGAGATACGGCCGGGTATTTTGGCGGGATATCTGGAACCCGAGGCCCTTCCCAACAGCCTGGCTCTTCTTCCTCCACCGCCTGCTGCAGGCTCGGCTGCGCTCGCACTCGATGAGGAGGTCAGCCGACAGAGCCTTACCCTGGGGGGTACGCCGCGGTGGGAGCTTGCCACTGAAGATGCGAGCCTGATGTTTCCCCAGGCGGCCGGTACCTTTTCCTGCGCCATGGGCGTTCCGATCACGGAGCAGGACACGCCGCATCTCTACATGCTGCTGCGCCGTACCCTTGCCGATGCGGGGCTTTCCACCTACACGGCCAAGAATCACTATAATCGTACTCGCCCGTTTGTCGTGAACCAGGAACCGACCTGTACCCCGGATGAAGAACCGCACTTGATGAAGGACGGCTCCTACCCTTCCGGGCATACCGCTCTTGGCTGGGCCTGGGCGCTGATTCTGAGTGAGATTGCACCAGACCGGGCGGATACGATTCTTGCCCGTGGCCGGGCCTTCGGTGAAAGCCGTGTGATCTGTAATGTCCATTGGCACAGCGATGTGGTCGAAGGCCGTTTCATTGGGGCTGCTGCCGTCGCGCGACTGCATGCCGACCCCACATTCCGTGCGGAGCTTGAGGCCGCTAAGGCCGAACTTGCAGCCGTTCGCGCCAAAGGCCTCGAACCCACACGCGACTGCCAGGCAGAGACTGACGCATTGGCCCACCATTTTCAGCCCCTCGATGGCGAGACCGAAATTCTGCAATCCTGGCAGGGTGACTATCCGGTGTCTCAACTCAACTTACTGCCGGAGAAGCAGCGCGAACAGGGGGTCGGTTTCATCGATGATGTGAAGATCTTTGAGCGCATCTGGAAAGCCTTCAAACCGGCTGAAGCCGTTCCGCAAATCGACTTCAAAACAAACCTCGTTCTTTTTGCCCGCAACACCCAGTTCTACAACCGCATTCGCATTGGCAAGGTGAATGTGACAAACGGCGTGGCCGAAGTGCTGGCCATGGAAACCATGTCCGCCATGCCCATCGAGGACAAGGTGGCCATGTCGATGGTCATGGTACCGCGCCAGAACATCAAGTCGATCCTTACCCCCGACGGGCTGGTTGTGGTTTCCGGGCAAAATGTCCCCCGGACCTATGTATACAAATGTGGTGATGGATTCACCTTCACAGCCAGAACAGAGGAGGAGGCCTGGCTGTTTTTGCCAGATACGACCATACGTCTGCCCAGGGTCCCATCGGCTTCGGGTACGAAATACCGTGAAGGACAGATAATGTTCTGGAGCAAGGGTGACGAAGCCATGCTTGAGCTCGGTGAGGAGCAGCACGCCAATTGTACGAACAATCGGGCAAAGGCTATCTGGGAAGATGCCAGGTTAAGGGGGGTTGATTTCCGGGCTGTGGGTAACGAACCCGGTTGGCACTTAGAAGTCACGGCGAACGAAAAAATTGTATTTGTCGGTGACTATGGAAACACCACATATGCGTTTGTCAAGCCGGAGCCGTTGGTCGATCAGCACACAAGCAAAACGGTCTACAGGGTTCAAGAGGGGAAACAAGAACTGACAGTTGTCATTCAAGCCCGGCCCTGCCGGGACTCCATGAGCGGCGAGCCATTTGAGGCCAGTGTTACAGTGATATTGGACGACAAGAAATATCGAGGATGCGGCAAGGCGATGCACTAAAGCCTTATGAACGGACCGTATCTCTATCGGCAAAATGAATGTGGCAAACGGCGTGGCGGAGGTGCTAGCCATGTGAGTGGTGGTCTTTGCTCGGAGAGGAATCCAGGCCATTCATGCCAGTGACAAACTTGTGCCGGTCAACGAAAATAGGTGCCGAACAAGAAGTTTGAAGGGACTCCAGAGGATCCGGTGTATCTGAGCAAATGACGCCATGAGGCGTGCATGCACCTTACAGATTTGGCAGCTAGGCACTTCATCAAACAGACACCAATAGGAGCGCGGCCTATGGAATCTGTTACCAGAAGGTAGCCGCGATTGCGCTCGTTGCCCTCGGCGTCGTCAAACAAACCGTCCGGAGGGATACGAATCATGAGAAAGCATTTTGATGTTGCTTCGCTGATTGTCATCATCGTCACATTTATTTTGTTCATATTGGCGTTGTTTACAAAGGGGTTTACGCATGATCTCTTACTGGAAGCCGGCATATTTCTAATATCAGTCAAGCTAATTTTGATGGCCTACAAAAACAGTGTTTACGTGAGATCTTTCGGAAATGACTTAAAAGAAATAAAGGGGCTACTGAGAGAGAAGTAATACTTGAAACTTGTATACAGATTCATGGTATTCTGTTTTCCACTTAGATGCCCCGCATAGGGAGGCCTCCGACTTCTTCCAATTTCAGGTGAAGCACATTTTTCCAAAAAAAGGAACCGGTTGATTCGTCGTGCGAGTCTGGACCAATTGAAGGGGCAACAACCCAGCGCAGGACTCTTAGCGCTGAAAAGCCAAATGACAGAGAGGAGACTGGCCATGAAAAGGATAACGCAACTGTCGGCTCTGTTTTTGGGTGCGGCATTAATCGCCGGGCCTGCCCTGGCACAGGAACTGATTGTTTACCCCAGCCAGGGCCAAAGCCAGGAACAGATGGAAAAGGACAAGTTTGAGTGTTATACATGGGCCAAGCAGCAGACAGGCTTTGACCCCATGCAGATCCCCCAGGCGAGCCAGCCGCCACCCCAGCAGGAAGCCCCACAGGGAGGGGCAGTCCGGGGCGCGGCCCGAGGCGCGGCGGTTGGAACTGTGGTGGGTGGGATTGCAGGTGGCGAATGGGGCAAGGGAGCAGCTGCCGGGGCCGCCGGTGGAGCCCTTCTCGGTGGCATGAGGCGGCAGGATCAGAGACGGCAGCAGCAGCAGGCACAAAAGCAATGGGAAGAACAGCAGGTGGCTGAGTACACCCAGAAGCGGAACGCCTATGACCGTGCCTATTCTGCGTGTCTTGAGGGGAAAGGATATACGGTGAAGTAGGGACAGATCCGATACGTCATAGGATAGATGATTTTACAATAGTAAGTAACTCCGATCAGAATCGCAAACCCGAAATCCGAATGTCGAAATACGAAACAAACTCCAATGACTGAAATCCAAATGGTCAAAACGAAAGGACGCTGAAATCTCCTCCGGCAGGTCTTGTTTGGAATATTGGGAAACTTGAATTCTGATTCTGTTTCGGATTTCGTGCTTCGGATTTCCACCGACAAGAAGTAGGAGATAATCATGACGAAATTGAAATGGGTACTCTTGCTGTTGGTATCGGGCTACATTGTCCCATTCTCGGTGGTGGCCGGTGATTTTGATGGGTCGAAGCCGCTCATCTGTGCAGTGATCGAGATCGTCGAGTGTGGGCCTGGTGGCGAATGTCAGAAGGTCAGCGCCGAGACTGTCAACGTTCCACGGTTCGTCAGACTCAGCTTCGAGGAGAAGCAAATCCAAGCAACCCAACCGGACGGCGCGGTTCGGACGACCACGATCGAGCGCATGGAGCACGTCGATCAGAAGCTGATCCTTCAGGGCGCAGAAGATGGGGTCGAAGGCGTGAGAGATGGCCTGGGCTGGACTATGGCCATAGCAGAAGACACGGGGAAGATGGTTCTGACCGGTTCCGGTGATGAGGTGGGGTTCGTCGTGTTCGGTGCATGCACACCCCAATAAGGACATTCAAACTTCCCATATCTCAGAGTCAGTGAGACACTGTTATTAAGGAAGACCCGAGGTCGAAACGCGAGGATGTAATCAACCTCGCCTGCTGTTTGAGCCGGTGTCTGCTCTATGGTAAGATTTGGGGAATTTTGGGCTGATCGGCACCAAGATCAGATCAGGAGGGACGAGCATCGCTTTCCCCGGTGCCATCGAATAGGTTACCTCACCCATGAGGATCTAAGGAGTTCGATTACCATTCGGAGGTGAAGAACATGTCGTGGATCAGAAAGAGTGTCCTTGTTTTGCTCGTAGGTGTTTGGGCAGTCACGGCCTATGCCATTGAGCCAATACCAGAGAAGTCCGGGTTCAGTGGCTTTGTGAATCTGGGCATTGTTTATCTCGACGTTGAAAGCAACATGATTGCCGGGAACGATCTGGGCGATGTTGGCAGGGAGAAAATCGATTCCATTTTTGACAGCCCTGACTCAGAGTCCGATGTTTTCCCTGTCATTAACGGCGAGATTGCATACACCTTTGCCAGCACACGCACCCAAGCCTATTTTGGTAATTCACTGGAGGACTTTCTTCGTTTTGACTTTTCAACCCTTCTGGGTGTCAGACAGGAACTACCCGATTCGAGCATCGTTGCTGCAAGTTTCGTCTTTTCTGGGATTCCCACAGAAGTCTGGGAAGATCCCTATGTGGCGAACCGGGATCGGGATGAAACCGATCGCACATCGACCGGGGTGCGTCTGGCCTGGGATAAAATCCTGGGTTCAGGGCTCGAGGTTGAATACACCTACCGGAGCATTGACATCGATGACGAGCTGAGTGGCCGAACCTTTCTGGGATTGAGCGAAGCTGAAGCGAGGTTATTGGACCGCGAAGGCGATGTGCATGATGGGGAAGTTCTATACCTTCTCGGAATCGGAGAGAGGCATCATCTGGTTCCCAGCTTCACATACACTCGTTTCGACCTGGACGGCGATGCCATGAGTCGCGACCGGTACCTTTTCCAGATCACTCACACCTACAGCGTCGATCGGTTTTCGTTCCTTACCAATCTCATTTACGGTTTTTCTGACTATGATAAAAGGAATCCCATCTACAACAGGACGCGGGATGATGATCAATATGGAGGATCCTTCACGGTCTTTTACCAACGGCCATTTGACCTTGGATTTGTGGAGAGGTGGAGTATTCTCGGTAGCATCCTATGGTTCAAAGAGGATTCCAACATCAGCTTCTACGACTCCGAAATCAGCGGTGTCACCCTATCAGCTCTGTTTCGGTTTTAGGTGTCATCGAGGAGACCTCTATCCCTCGTTATGTTGTTGCCACTCTCAAACTCTCGGGGAGCGAATGACAGAAGAGATTAAGTTATCATTGAAGGCCAGGACCCGGCAATTGGAAGTTTCAATGTTACGGTCCGCTCGGGCACTTGCTTGACCAGACCTGGTACCCCAGCGAAATCGAACTCGTGAAATCATCCCGTTTTGGCAGGAATTTGGAGGAGGGCGGACATATGGCAAGACACCGGTCGCATCCTCTGTGGGTAGGCTCCGTTTTTTTCTCCCTTCTGACGGTTGCCGGATGTGCGACATTCAACCCACGCCCGATGGAGGAGGTCCCCTTCTTGGAACGGGCCCAGACCCAGGTTGAAAACAACGTCCGAGTCACGGCGGCTGTGCTCAGTGCGGAGGAGAGTAAAGCGATGTTTGGCCTCCCGTTGTACAAGAAAGCCATCCAGCCGATCTGGCTGGAAATCGAAAACAACGATGAGGAACGTGTTTGGTTTTCACCTGTCGGTGTTGACCCGAAATACTTCCCGCCCCTCGAGGTTGCCTACATGAATCGCTTTAGGTTTTCAAAAGAAGCCAACCAGCAGATGGAACAGTATTTCAACGAGCAGGCCATGGGACTATACATCGAGCCAGGCAGAGTCAGGTCGGGCTTTGTTTTCACCAACCTGGACGTGGGAACCAAGAGCTTTAACGTCGACCTCGTCGGGGAGGACCACCAAGTCAGGACCTTTACGTTTTTGATCTCTGTGCCGGGATTCAGAGCGAGCCACCACGAGGTGGATTGGCATACCCTGTATTCGAAGGATGAGATGGTCTCTTACGACGAGGCGGGCCAAAGGAAGGCCCTGGAGAGTCTGCCCTGCTGTGCGACGAACGAGGACGGCACAAAGATGGGCGAACCGATCAATGTCGTAATCATCGGCAACGGCGAGGACGTCCTTCACGCCCTCATTCAGAGCGGCTGGGATGAGACAGAGAGTCAAACGGCCTCAAGAACCGAAGTATCATCCATCTTCTCGGGGGAATACCGGTACGCACCTGTTAGTCTCCTATATCTCTACGGTCGCCCCCAGGATGCGGCGTTCCGCAAAAGCCGGGAAACAGCCCGCGAACAGAACCAGCTCCGTCTGTGGTTGAGCCCGATGACGTTTGAGGGGAAGCCTGTTTGGGTCGGCCAGATCAGTCGTGAGGTAAGAGTTCGCTCTTTGTTTAGAAGATATAAGATCGAGCCTAATTTGGATGAGGCGAGAACTTATATACTTCAGGATATTCTGTACTCGCAAGGACTCGCAAAATACGGCCATGTGAAAGGCGTTGGAGCCGCACCGATATCGAACCCCCGGCAGAACCTTACGGGCAACTCATATTTCACGGACGGTTATCGTGTGGTCCTGTGGGTATCGAGCGACCCTATCTCGTTTCCAGAAGTTGAGGTTCTGGAGTGGGAGATTGCCGGCCCGAGGTGAGGTGATCTGCCACCTAACCGATTGGATGGCAGGGAGTCGATATTCGTGAGGCTTTTCCCCGCAGGATCTCAAGATTCGTCATGTACCACTGGCCTTCGAGCCAGCGATGCTTGGCAAAGCGACAGGAAGATGACCCACGTCCAAAGGATGGGGTCTTCCACGTCGCAAGAGGAAGCAAGTAGGGGGGTGATCATATGCGCATTCCTGGACGTTTGCGGTGGCTTACCCTCTCCATCATCTGCGTCCTCACCATTTTTGGATGCGCCTCATTCGACCCGAAACCGATGGAAGAAATCCCATTCTTGGAGCGAGCCGAGACACAATACGAGGGCAACGTTCGGGTCAAAGCGGCCGTTCCCAGCGCCAAGGAAACCATAGCGCTCTTTGACACTCCTCTGTACAGAAGGGGTATCCAGCCGATCTGGCTGGAAATCGAAAATAACGATGAAGAGCCGGTGTGGTTTCTGCCCGTTGGTCTTGACCCGGACTACTTCACCTCATTTGAGGCGGCCTATGTGAATCACTTTGCGTATTCCCTTTTTCCACAGAGCGCCAACGAGGCGATGGACCGGTACTTCTATGAACAAAGCAAGGCGGGAATCTACATCGGTCCCAACACTGTCAGGTCGGGCTTTATCTTTACCGAAATTGACGAAGGCACTAAAGCGTTCAATGTCGAACTACTCGGAGAGGACCACGAGGTCAGGACCTTCACCTTTTTCATCAACGTACCGGGTCTTCGAGCCGACCACCATACGGTGCACTTCGACACCGTCTATTCCAGGGATGAGATTGTCTCTTACGATGAAGAAGAGAGTTTTCGGAAGGCGCTTGAGCAATTACCCTGCTGCACCACGAACCGAAAAGGGACAAACTTGGGAGATCCGCTCAACCTAGTGATCATCGGCGAGCCTGAAGACGTATTCCATGCCTTCATTGGAAGCGGCTGGGATGAAACAGAAACCGTATACAGGGCGTCTGCGTGGAAGACGGGGGTATCGTACCTATTTGGTGGAAAATACCGCTACTCGCCCATCAGCTCCCTTTATGTCTACGGCCGCCGTCAGGATATTTCTCTCCAGTGGATCCGGGAGTCGATCCATGAAAGAAACCATCTTCGGCTATGGCTGGCACCGATGCGCTTTGAGGGGAAGCCTGTCTGGATTGGCCAAATCAGCCGCGACATCGGGGTCAGGTGGACCCTGAAGGAAAGGGCGATCGTGACCCACAAGATCGATCCAGACGTGGATGAAACAAGAGACTATCTCCGCCAGGATCTGTGGTACTCGCAAGGACTTTCAAAGTTTGCCTATGTGAAAGGGGTTGGCGCAGCGCCGATATCGGAGCCAAGGCAGAACCTTACGGGCGACCCGTATTTCACTGACGGCTACCGAGTCGTCTTGTGGGTGTCGAGTGATCCAATCGCAATGGAAGACGTTGAATTTCTGGAGTGGGGAATTCCGCCTGAGAGATGAAGCAACGCTCCGCGAGATGTCACCTTTTCCAGCGGCGGAATCCACCGCGTAATCCATACACCCTTACTAAACAGTCAAATAGGATTCGTAATAAAAGTGGGAAGAAGAGGTCACATCTTAATAGAGACACCACACCCCGATCTGAGCGTGAGGATCCGATGGGTCAGCGTCACCTACGCTGGTTACGACAACCGCAAATACCAGAAGAACTAGCCCGGGATAAAGGACAACGGCGGAAAGATGTAGCGATGCATTACGGAATTCGATAGTTGTAGCTATCGTCCCTCTCGATACCCACCATAATTCTCTCTCCAGCCGGACTGATCCAATAATTCAGGGCACTCGACACCATGAGGTACCCCCTCACCGTGCCCTCCTTATCAGCGATGCTGACGGTTCGATAAAATTTGATCCGGTCTTGGAATTCATCGATATACCCGCGGGGAGAATCCCTGCCAATTTTCTCGGTCGAAGCAGTGTGCCT
>WVZH01000520.1 GCA_011772595.1 Anaerolineales bacterium | reverse complement strand
TGGCCGAAAAGTCTCTACTAGTTTTAGCCTTGATTTTGTCTTACAAGCTCTGACACGCTACACATCCAGCTTGGGCATGACCAGATCCATCAAGATCACATCAGGCTCAAGGCTGCGCGAGAGCTCCACAGCCTTCTCACCGTCGTCTGCTTCACCGATGATCCGGATGTCCTCTTGGAGCTCGAGAAAGTTGCGCAGCCCCTGGCGAACTACCTGGTGGTCATCGACAACTAACACACGTATGCTTTCAGACTCTTTCATGCCGCTTCCTGCCTTCTGGGATGTTTGGCTCTGGCACGGACCCGCGTACCTGCTCCGGGAGTCGAGGTGATCATCAGCTCCCACCCGATCTCTTCTGCACGCTCTCGCATCCCGGACAGCCCGACACCGCCTTGCTGCGACGTCTGATCGGGATTAAAACCGCGACCGCGATCCTCAATCTCGACGAAATAAGGATCGAGGAGATTTAGACGGATGAAGACCTGCTCCGCCTGCGCGTGCTTCACCACATTATTCAGCGCCTCCTGTACGATGCGGAAGATGGCTTGAGCCTGGTTCGGCGGCAACTCGTCGCTGCCTTCGACTTCAAGGGTGACCTGCAGATCGTCCGGTAAATGGCCTTCGCTCAGGTGCCGTTGGACGGCTTCAACCAGGCTTTCTTCGCGGTCTTCGAGCGGACTTAACTCTGCAATCAACTCCTGCATCTCGGAGATCGCATTACGGGAGAGCTGATAGAGCCGGTCCAGCTCATGCGTAGCCTGCTCGGGGTTGCGTTCTGCCCGCAAGCGGGCGGATTCTGTCGTTAAAGTCATACTGAACACAGTTTGGGTCACCGAATCGTGCAGTTCACGCGCCAGGCGGTTACGCTCTCTAGCCACGGCCAGCCTCTCGACCCGCTGTGTGGAAGCATTTAGTTCACGGTTCGCCTTCGCCAATTCCAGCCCCAAGGTTTGTGCGCGTTCTCGTGCGGCGTTCGCCCTGCGCAGTGCAAGGGAGTACGCAGCTAGGAAGGCGTTCATCGCAGTATAGACGATTGTGAAAGCAGTCGCTCCAGAGGGATTCTCCATCTGCCCCAGCGGCACATACATCAAGGGGGTGAAGGCGCCAACCAGCAGCGCTGCGGCTGGTAAAGGCATCCTTTGCAGGATTTGCATGCTGAGGATCGCATACAGGAGCGCGAGGTAATCCGGGCTTCCGGGTGCGAAGAGGAGAATGGTGATCAGCGCGGCTTGTACTGTAAGGTAGATGGAACAGATGGCAATTGAGTGAACTGGGTTGAATCGTTCAAGACCATAGAGGGTAATCATTACCGCCAGAATGATTAGTATGTAAACCCGTAAAGGGTTAGAGGAGTATGCAATCGAGGCGCGCAGCACGGCCGCCGTGAAGAGGATGCCGGCTGTGAGATCGAAGCTCCATTCCAATGTCCAGCGAGCTGAAGGCCTCAGTGCGTACACAATTAGTTATGTCCAATGGCGAGAGTTTAATATGATTATAGAGGTAGGGCCAGACGAATACAAAGGTCGGCTCCAAATCCACTCCCCTCTTGAGACAGGGTGATATTTCCAATCCGAATATTAATTGGCTAAAGGTAATGATTGTTTGAAAGCGCGAACACAGCAATATGGTTCAGAGCCGTGTGGTTAATGGTGGCTTCTAAATTTCGTTGATGACCAACAGGATCTTACTGCCACAAGTTCTCAGTGGGACTGAAATTAACTTACCAATTCAAAAGCCATATTATAGAATATGCTTTACGATTAGCTAGTAGGGTTCCAAGAGATCGAATTTCAGAAGGCTTCCCTTGATAACCTAGCTTGGGGTCCAAGGCTCCTGTTTTCGGATTTGTTTTCATAACCTGAAGGCCGCAGATTCGAATCCTGCCCCCGTTACCTGAGAAGAAAGCGCCCGAGAGGGCGCTTTCTTCTGGCCGGATGTTTCATGGTCACCGAGGGATTAAGCTTCTACGAGCTCGCCTTGGTGAATAGGCACAAACTGGAGTCCATCGGGACCTGCTTGCACCCGGATGAGGCTTTCCGTTGGCAAGTTCTGGGAGAGCACTTCCAAGGCTAAGGGATCCAGAAGTTCCCGTTGGATCGCCCTTTTCAAGGGGCGAGCACCAAAATCAGGATCGTATCCGACATCGGCGAGGTATTTACGCGCTTCCTGGCTAATCTCTAGTGAATACCCTCTTGCTCGCAAGAGCGTCTCGACGCGTTGAAGTTGGATGTCCACGATTTCCTCGAGATGCTCCCTCTCCAGCGGATGGAAGACAACGATCTCATCCACACGATTGAGGAACTCTGGACGGAAGTGCGCCGTCAGAGCATTGTTCAAGAGCGATCGATCGACCTTCAAGCGCCGGTTTTCCCCCATCCAAAGCTCATTGGCCAGATTGCTGGTCATGATCACGACGGTATTGCGGAAATCGACCGTGCGCCCGTGACCGTCGGTCAAACGCCCATCGTCGAGCAGCTGTAGCAGAACGTTAAAAACCTCATGATGGGCTTTCTCAATCTCATCGAAGAGCACAACGCTATATGGCCGGCGTCGGACGGCCTCAGTCAGTTGGCCGCCTTCATCATAGCCAATATATCCAGGCGGAGCGCCCACCAGTCTTGAGACTGTGTGCTTCTCCTGATATTCGCTCATGTCGATGCGGATCATGGCCCGCTGATCGTCGAACAAGAATTCAGCCAAAGCTCGGACGAGCTCGGTCTTTCCCACACCTGTTGGTCCCAGGAAGATGAACGATCCGATCGGACGATCTGGGTCTTGTATGCCAGCACGAGAGCGGCGAACTGCATTAGAGACCGCCAAGATGGCTTCGTCCTGGCCGACGACGCGTTGGTGTAGGCGTTTTTCCATGTGGACGAGCTTTTCCATTTCGCCTTCCATGAGTTTAGCCACAGGGATACCCGTCCACCGTGCGACGATTTGAGCAATCTCTTCCGTGTCAACCTCTTCTTTGAGGAGCGCATCTTCACCCTGGATGGTTTTAATCCGCTGCTCCAGCTCAACCAATTGGTCTTCCAATTCGCGTAAGGTGCCGTACCTCAACCTCGCAGCGGTTTCGAGATCCGAATTTCGTTCTGCGCGCTCAATTTCTAGTCGGGTTTGTTCGATGTTCTCCTTTGCAGTTTGTAAATTCGAAATCGCTTCCTTCTCAGATGTCCAACGCGCATGTAATTCCCGAGAGCGCTCTCCCAAGTCAGCGATTTCCTTTTCCACCTTCGTGAGGCGCTCTTTGGATTTCTTGTCTTTCTCCTTTTTGAGCGCTTCCCGCTCGATTTCAAGTTGCATGATCTGGCGATCGACTTCATCCAGGGCTTGCGGTTTTGAATCGATTTCTGTACGTAATCGAGCGGCGGCTTCGTCGATCAGGTCAATAGCCTTATCGGGAAGGTGGCGATCCGCTATGTAGCGGTTAGAGAGGGTGGCAGCAGCGATCGTTGCTGGATCCGTGATCCGTACGCCGTGATGGATTTCGTATTTTTCTTTCAATCCACGGAGAATTGAGATGGTATCTTCTACGGATGGCTCTAACACCAACAAAGGCTGGAAACGCCTCTCAAGGGCGGGGTCTTTTTCGACGTGTTTGCGGTACTCATCCAGCGTGGTGGCGCCGATCATGTGAAGCTCTCCCCGGGCCAACATCGGCTTGAGCATGTTCCCCGCATCCATCGCTCCCTCGGCAGCTCCGGCACCGACGACAGTGTGCATCTCATCCACAAAGAGCAAGATTTCGCCTTCTGCATCGGCGATCTCCTTGAGCACTGCTTTAAGGCGCTCCTCAAACTCGCCACGATATTTTGCACCGGCGACCAGTGCGCTCATGTCAAGCTGAACGAGCCGCTTGCGTTTCAAACCTTCCGGGACATCACCCTTGACAATGCGTTGTGCCAAACCTTCTGCGATGGCGGTTTTCCCCACCCCCGGCTCACCGATCAAAGCAGGGTTGTTCTTCGTGCGTCGGGAGAGGATCTGAATAAGTCGGCGTATTTCCTCGTCGCGCCCGATGACCGGATCCAATTTGCCCCGCCGAGCTAAATCGGTCATGTCGCGCCCATATTTACCTAGGGCGTCATAGGTGTCTTCGGGGGTTGCAGACGTCACTCGTTGGGAGCCGCGCACCTCGGTCAGAGCTTGAAGGATCGCGTCACGGGTCAATCCGAACCCTTCCAGGCGTTTCCCTTCCGGAGACTCGGTCAGACCCAGGAGTAGATGCTCTGTGGAGACGTAATCGTCTTTCATTCCCTTGGCGAATTTTTCTGCCGATTTGAGNNCACCCAGGCGGGATACGCCTACTTGTGCGTTGCTTCCATGTACTTTAGGACGTTCTCCCAGTTCTTTATTCAATTCCTCTCGAAGCCCCGAGACGCCCCCGGCCACCTGTGTAATGATGGCGGGAACGACCCCATCGTCCTGTTGGAGCAACGCCATCAGGATATGGGCAGGCTCCACCGTTTGGTGGTTGAGATCCTCTGCCATGTGCTGTGCCCCCAAGAGGGCTTCTTGAGACTTTTGGGTATATTTTTCCAGATTCATCTTTGTTTCCTCATACCAATAATGATTGAAACGCTGTCTGAATTATCAGATCTGCTGATATGGGATAAATAAGAAATGTATATGAGGAATGTTGGAAGACCTCGAACTCAACCATTTGAAATGGTAGAAGCTCTCCGTCCGTGTGACCGAAACAAGGTTTCGTATTAATAGATCACAATTCCGGAGAGCCTCAGAATGATCCGCCCTCAGAGTCTCGAATTTTATCTACGCAACGATTTGTTGACTACTTCTCCTTAGTCGATCTATTCTCGAGTACACAGGTTCCGAGCAGACGATCAACCATTCAAGATAAAATCTTTACAGAACCTACGCAGGGACCTGCGGTAGTTCCTCCAAGGCCTTCTGAATGGCCGCCTCTTCAAGCTTGTAATCCGGGAGTTCTTCCCTGTGGAAGGCGTCAAAGGCTGCCAGATCGAGATTGCCGTGACCGCTGTTGCTGAAGAGAATGACTTTGGCCTCACCTGATTCCCTGCATGCGATGGCCTCATCTTCAACCGCTTTGATGGCGTGCGCCGTCTCAGGGGCGACGATAAAGCCCTCCGCCTGAGCAAAGCTCTCGGCTGCGGTTAGGATGTCATTCTGGTGATAGGCACGGGCCTCCACGTGGCCTTGCTCGAGCAGAGCGCAGATACTGGGCGCCATCCCGTGGTAACGCAACCCACCTGCGTGCACGGGGGCGGGAATGAGACTGTGCCCAACGGTATGCATCTTGACGACAGGTACCGTCTTGGCGGTGTCTCCCCAGTCGAAGGCGTAGATGCCCTTGGTCATGCTGGGGCAGGCGGTGGATTC
>WVZH01000414.1 GCA_011772595.1 Anaerolineales bacterium | reverse complement strand
TGTGCCCCCTAGGTGGCGGTCTCATGGGTGAGCTAACCGACGCTCTGGCCAGGGAATTGGAGATCAGTCGCGAGGAACAGGATCAATTTGCAGTTGAAAGTCATCACAAGACCGAAGCGGCTGTCAAGGCCGGAAAATTCGACGGAGAGATCGTTCCCGTTGAAGTACCGGGTCCCAAAGGTCAGATGAGTATCTTCAGGGACGAGGAAATATTCCGAGAGGGGGTCACCGTCGAATCTTTGACCAAACTCAAACCCGTTTTTAACAAAGACGGCACCATCACTGCCGGTAACGCCTGCGCGCTGTGCGATGCAGCTGCCGCCCAGATATTGATGGAGCGGGAAAAGGCCAAGGCCATGGAATTGGAACCCCTAGCCCTCATTCGTGGTTATGCTTTCGTAGGCTACGAACCAAGGCGGTTCGGTCTATCGCCTGTGAAGGCCATTCCGGCTGCGCTGAAGCAAGCCGGGCTGGAGCTTTCTGATATCGATTTAATCGAACTAAACGAGGCATTTGCCGCCCAGTATATAGCCTGCGAACGCGAATTGAATCTCGACCGCAGTAAAGTCAACGTTCACGGCGGCGCGATTGCTTTGGGCCATCCNNCTTTGGGCCATCCGGTAGGGGCAACGGGTTCCAAAATTCTGGCTACATTGATCTATGCCATGAAAGACCGCAACGCAGAACTAGGGCTGGTGAGCGCCTGCATCGGGGGTGGCAACGGCGTAGCCGTCGTTGTCGAAAGACTCAATTAAACATCCAACCAATGAGACACAGAGACGACCGAGAAGCTTCCTTTTTTGCCTGCCCGAGAAACTAGGGCCAGAGGAGAATCTATCTGCCTTTTCGCTAATCTTGTCCTCGTATGATCACCCGAGCGTCTACAATCGAAGCGCCCGCCTCGTGGACGATGAGGGGATTCAAATCAACCTCCTGGATCTCTGGATGATCAACCACCATCTGAGACATTCTTGCAATGATATCTCCAATAGCCCCGATGTCTTTCGGCTTTTCCCCTCTGGTGCCGGCTAGAATCTTGAACCCCCTGATCTCTTTAATCATCGC
>WVZH01000251.1 GCA_011772595.1 Anaerolineales bacterium | reverse complement strand
GATCCCCATGCGGTGACGGGCCTCACCGCCGGCCAGGACTACAACGCCGCCGACTTCGGCTACCAGCAGTTGGCAGACCTTCGCCTACAAAAGACAGTCGATGACCCCAGCCCCGATTTCGGCGATAACGTCACCTTCACCATTACTGTCACCAACGACGGCCCTTTCACCGCCACCAATGTAGCGGTAGAGGACCTCTTACCTGCCAGCTTAGACTTCGTCTCTGATAATCCCAGCCAAGGCTCTTACAACAACGCCTCTGGTATTTGGACCGTGGGTGACATCGCCAGCGGAGATAGCGCCACCCTGGAAATCGTCGTACAGGTCAACGCCACGGGTACACTCACCAACATCGCCCAAGTTAATGCCAGTGACCAGTCTGATCCAGACTCCACGCCGGACAACGACGACGGCGACCAGTCCGAGGACGACGAGGACAGCGCCTCCGTAACCGTACCAATCATCATCGATCCTGCTGTGACGAAGTCCGGCGATCCCGCAGTCGCCTCGGTCGGCGATATCGTCATCTTCACGATAACGGTAACTAACAACGGCAATACGGACGCACTAGGTGTAGAACTCCAAGATATTGTGCCGACCTTCCTCGATATCGTCGATGTCGTCGTCTCGCCTGCCCGACCCTACACAACCACAGGCAACACGATTGACATCACGATTGGGATAGTTTCGCCGGGTGATACGTTTACAATTACGATCACCACTCAAGTCAACGACCTGGGTCAACCTCCGGGTGGGATGAACAATACCACCCTCACAACGACCTCTCTTGATGACGACCTTACCAACAACGCCGACGACGCCTTCTTGAGTATTATCGCAGCCGCACTGCCCGATACCGGCTTTCCACCCCATGTACGGACATGGTTGCCTCCTCAGCCAACACACCTCTCTTATACGAGCTTCAATTATCTCTGGCTCGAGATCCCTGCATTAGCTGTAGAGACGCCGATCGTGGGCGTTCCTCTGACAGAAAATGGCTGGGATGTCACCTGGCTGTGGAACAACGCCGGATACATGCATGGCACCGCGTTCCCCACGTGGCCAGGAAATACCGGCATTACCGGACACGTCACATTACCCACCGGATTCCCGGGTCCGTTTGCGAACCTGGACAAGCTTATCTGGGGTGATAAGATCATCATTCATGCCGGGGGTTATCGGTACATTTACGAAGTCCGCGAGGCAGCACGCGTCGATCCTGAGAATATGTCGCTTCTCGAGCACAAAGAGTATGATTGGCTAACCCTAATCACTTGTGAAGGCTACGATCGAGCGCAGGACACGTACTTCTGGCGAAGGGTTGTGGGTGCCGTTCTTGTGGAAAGAAAATTAGATCTCTTACCCATTCACTAATCCTCTCTATTCTCGGACTATTCTGGCATCATAGAATAAAAGGGGATTTTTAGTTCCCTTTCACGAAGCCAGTCTTATCGAAACAATATATCGTTCAGTAGAAAGAGATAGCCCAGCTTGAACACCGGTAGCACCCAGGAGATAAGCAAGAGGTGCTCCTTCACAAATACCCAGTGTCCACCACACCCGCTCGCCACGCAGGTATCCCCAATGAACCTTCAAGCCGGTAATTCTGTAGCTTTAATTTGGAACCTCCATCGCTCAATGCCATGTGCTTGCAAGAATTCTTGGAGGTATTGATTTTGTAAATCTATTGAATGAAAATTGACACGCTCCCCCTTGGAGGAAAACATGCCAAAACTGACGTTGCCGCCCGCAATGGAGGAACTGCGGCCCGATCTAGGCGATATCGTCGACTTGATCGAAGCAAAGGTACCTTACGGCGCCGTATTGCTCTCTTCTCAGCAGGGGCAAAGTATCTATGTGGATAATCGCCAGGAGACCTTGTCGGAACAATGCCCGCGAGACCCCACGGCCGGGACTGTGCTTACCGCCTTCGATGGTGTAATAATCCAGGAACAAGCTTTGAGCGGGTTTGATAAGGATCGCATTATCCACAATGCTCAAGAACTGGTACAGAATGGTAGGAGGGCAACACGCTCGGCAATCGATCCAGGACCTAGCCGGCAAGGCGACTTCATCACGCCGATGGAGATCGACCCAACTACACTCTCCACCGAAGACAAACTTGAGCGTTGTCGAGAACTGCACAAGCGGGTGATAACGTTAGACCCTCGTATCGTGAACGTGAGAGTCAATTACGTGGAGCGGCGAGAAACCTCCATCTTTCGCAACCGCATCGCGGATCAAGCCCAGGTCATCCAACGCGTTCGTCTGTTTGTGGTGGTCATGGTCGCAGGTGAGAATGAAATGCGTCTCGATTGGCACGTGAAGTCGGCGTCCGCTGGTTGGGAAGCCCTGACATACACCGATGAAGAATTGCAAACGTTGGTTGAAACGGCAATCGGTCTCTTGACCGCCGAGCGTATCGATCCAGGAGATTACGCCGTGATCACCGCTCCTAGCGTGTCGGGTGTGATCTGTCACGAATCCTTCGGCCACGGCGTAGAGACCGATATGTTCCTGAAAGATCGTGCCAAGGCCGTCCATTACCTCGATCGTGAAGTTGGTTCCTCGTTGGTGAATATCAGTGACGACCCGAGCATCGAAGGTGCATTTGGTTCGTACTTCTTCGACGATGAGGGCTTACCCGCGCGCCCCACGAAAATCGTGGAAGACGGGATCTTCCGCCAGGGTATTACCGACCTTTACTCGGCGACAACACTTGGCATTCGGCGTTCTCCTAACGGTCGTAGGCAAGACTATCGCCGCAAGGCGTATGCCCGCATGAGTAACACATTTTTCGAGCGTGGGGAGACGCCCGTCGAAGAACTCTTTCAGCAAGTGGAACATGGCATCTACATTGAGAAGGTGTCCTCGGGCATGGAAGATCCGAAGGGATGGGGCATCCAAGTGACCGGTACTTTCGGTCGAGAAATTAAGAA
>WVZH01000509.1:902-1525 GCA_011772595.1 Anaerolineales bacterium | reverse complement strand
TGACTTATGTCCCTCAAACCGGTCCCTTTCTGACGGCTCCACCCACGTGCAGCGATCCGGGCTGCAGGAGAAGAGGGCCCTTCGACTTCGTTCAAGAAGAATCCAAGTTCATCGATTCTCAAGACACTCGCATCCAGGAAAGACCAGAAGATCTTCCACCAGGGCAGCTTCCACGGTGGTTAGACATTAAGCTCCTTCAGAGAGATCTCGTCGACGTAGCGAGACCTGGCGACCACGTTTCTGTGGTCGGAATCGTTCGCGCGGTTGCCCCAACCCTTCCGAGAGTTGGACGACTTCGAGCCTTTACGTTGCATCTGGACGCCAATCTTATTGATGTGCTGAGCAAGGAGCCTGAAACGGTGCTTATTTCGCCGGAAGAAGAGAAGCAGATACTTGAACTGGCAAAGGACCCTTGGATTCACCGCAATATTCTTCGTTCGATAGCGCCCTCCATCTATGGTTATGAGCATATCAAAGAAGCCATAATGTATCTTCTCTTCGGGGGCGTTGCAAAATACCTCCCGGACATCACCATACGGGGAGACATGAACGTCCTTCTGATAGGAGACCCGGGAACAGCCAAGTCGCAACTCCTACAATACGTGGCGAAGATAGCTCCCCGG
>WVZH01000509.1:0-895 GCA_011772595.1 Anaerolineales bacterium | reverse complement strand
TATACACTTCTGGTCGCGGAACCACAGCCGCTGGCTTAACAGCAGCCGTGCTTCGTGAACGGAGAGGTGGAATGACCCTTGAAGCCGGAGCCCTAGTGCTAGCGGATAAAGGTGTCGCGGCCATAGATGAGATAGATAAGATGCGCCCTGAAGATAGAGTGGCCATACATGAAGCCATGGAACAGCATACGGTTTCTGTCGCCAAAGGCGGCATCGTGGCAACCCTAAACGCTCGAACAGCCATCTTAGCTGCGGCTAACCCAGCCTTAGGCAGATACGACCCCTACCGAACGGTTGCAGAGAACATAGCCCTTCCAGTCACCATTCTCTCAAGATTCGACCTCATCTTCGTTTTGCGGGACGTGCCTGAAAAAGAACTGGACGCAAAGATGACCGAGCACATACTCGCCCTTCACAAAACTGGTGTGGCTCCAGTTGAGCCTCCCATACCGCCTGATCTGTTTCGAAAATACATCAGTTACGCCAAAAACATAAAGCCTGTTTTGACCAAGGAAGCTTTGGAACGCTTGAAAGACTTCTATCTAGCCATGCGTTCGGCCAGCGAAACTGAGGGGACGCCTATAGCCATAACTGCGCGGCAACTGGAATCGTTGGTTAGGGTGGCTGAGGCTAGGGCTTGTGTTGCTCTTCGGAAAGAGATTCTGGCTGAGGATGCTGAGACGGCGATTGCCATAATGAAGAGGTCGCTGGAAGAGGTTGGAATCGATGTTTCGTCTCGCAAGTTCGACATCGACATCATAATGACTGGCAAACCGAAAAGTATGCGCGATAAACTGTCGGTTATTTTGGGCCTCATTTCGAGTATGGAGAAAGAAACGGGAATGGTGGAAAAGACGAGGCTTCTGGAGAGGCTTCAAACCGAATATGACATCGG
>WVZH01000319.1:11176-12341 GCA_011772595.1 Anaerolineales bacterium | reverse complement strand
TACGACGAGTTACGACGGCGCAAACGACGCCCGGCGAGTTCACTTGAAGAGTTGGTCGAAAATGCCGGTGTTCCGGAGCCCGATGGTTCGGCGGCGATCTTCTCCAAGCCGGATGTACCTGAAGTTGCGGCGGAAAGGGCGGAGCTGGCGCGTGCGATACAAGATTGCCTCAATCGCTTGCCGGATGATTTTCGTGTCGTGGTCGTATTGGCGGACGTCCAGGGATATGATTATCGCGAGGTCGCGGAGACCATTGGGAAACCGTTGGGCACGGTGAAAAGCCGCCTGGCGCGAGCCCGGGCGAGAATGCGCGATTGTCTGCAACGCTATCGGGAACTTTTACCCACCAGCTACCGTCTGGAAGATGAGTCGGTACGATGATGAACCTTAGCGAGCTACCTCGCCGAGAACTTGAACGCCTTTCGGCATACCTGGACGGCGCTCTGAGCCGGAAGGAGGCCGCGCGTCTTGAAGCGCGTCTTCAGGACGAGCCGGAACTTCGTGCGGCGTTGGAGGAGTTACGAGAGACGGTTTGGCTTCTGCGCTCCGTGCCCGAGTTGAAACCTCCGAGAAGATTCGCCCTCTCCCCTGAGATGGTCGGCGTGCGCGAAAGACCCCGCGCATATCCTCGCCTGCAGCTTGCAACTGCGCTCGTGGCGGCAGCATTTGTTTTCGTGATCGGGATCGATCTTTTCGGGTCGGCCGGTATGCAACGCGGGATGGCGCCCGCTGCGGAACGCGATGTGGCTGGGGAGGCTGTCCCCATGGAGGCTCCTGCAGTAGAGAAAGAGGCGCAGGAAATCGATGCGGCTCCGGCGGAAGAGTTCGTTGGGGGTGAGGAAGAAAAAGCTCTCGCGGAACCTGAGATAGAGGTCCCGGCCACAATTGAGGAAGCGGAGGAAGGGCTTTTTCGTTTTGCAGAGCCGGAAACCACGGAAGTTCCCCCAGCTGCGGTTGAAGATGAAATGCGCGCGGAGGCTCCCCCGCCGGTGAGCACGGTAGGTGATGTGGTCGCAAATGCGGAGGGGGAACTGGCAGCAGAAGAGCTCGGCATGGCTGAAGGAGCTGCAGAGGCCGAGGGAGTATCGCCGACTATCGAGCCAACTGTCTTGCCTCCTTCTGAAGTCGAAGAGCCATCTTTCTACCTCGAACCACAACCTCCGTC
>WVZH01000319.1:4653-11154 GCA_011772595.1 Anaerolineales bacterium | reverse complement strand
CGAAGACAGATCGGATGAGTACTAAGCAATCGATCAATTTCTGTATGATTTGCGGTCACCGCATGCATACTCGCGAGGCCTTCGGTCGGGCGCGCCCTGTTTGTCCGCAATGTGGCCACATCCACTTCCAGGAGCCCAAGGTAGCCGCGGCAGTCTTAGTCCAGCGCGATGGGGAAGTCTTGCTGGTACGTCGTGTCAACGTCCCGGAGAAGGGTAAGTGGACCATACCAGCTGGCTTCGTAGACGCCGGGGAAGATCCGGCGTCTGCAGCGGTTCGGGAGTGTTTCGAGGAGACCGGGTTGCAGGTAAGCATAACGGAGTTGCTCGATGTAATCTCGGGCCGGGAACACTCGCGTGGAGCGGATATCATTATCCTTTACCGGGCGGAGATCGAAGGTGGGTCGCTGGCCGCCAGCGACGACGCCGATGAGGTGGGCTTCTTCGCACCCGATGCCATGCCCCCCATCGCCTTCGAGGCGACGCGGCGCGCGTTGGGATATTTTCTTCAGGATCATTGAGCGGCTTTTTGCGAGTGGTATTTATAGGGGCGCGATCAACTGTGCCCCTACGATCAACTAGGTGACCGGCACTCTCCGAAGTGCCGGTCACCTCCGCGTTGGTCGAAAAACGTTCTCTTTGGGTAGTCTTGAGGAAGGAAGGTATAATTTGGCTCCAATCAAGGCTGAGGGTTAAATTCAACGCTTTAGTACTTTGTCAGAGATATCGAGCTGGATACGAACATTTTTTGAAGACCTTCGTTGGGTGCGAGCCCACGATTGTAGAATGGATATCTCAATGAGGATTGACGTCTTTTCGTTGTTCCCGGAGGGAATGCAAGCCTACCTTGATTTGAGCGTGTTGGGCAAGGCGCAGGAAACCGGGCTACTCGATGTACGCTTACATAACATACGGGACTTCGCAACCGATCGTCATCGCACTACCGACGACGAACCTTATGGTGGTGGAGGGGGAATGGTGATGAAGCCGGAACCACTTTTTGCCGCCGTGGAGTCTGTTCTCGGCGAGGCATATGGTTCGCTTCCGGTGATTCTACTCACGCCACAGGGGAGGGTTTTCGATCAAGGCATGGCGGGCGAGCTTGCGCAACATTCCAGGTTGGCTTTGATTGCCGGCCGTTATGAGGGCGTTGACGAACGGGTTCGTCTTCATCTAGCGACGGATGAAATCTCGATCGGCGATTACGTAGTCACGGGCGGAGAATTGCCGGCGTTGGTGGTGATCGACGCTGTTGCACGAAACCTTCCAGGTGTGCTGGGAGACGCCGAAGCTTCGATTAGGGATTCACATGCACAAGGATTACTCGAGCATCCCCATTACACCCGGCCGCCTGATTTTCGGGGCTGGAAGGTGCCTGAGGTCTTGCTCTCAGGGGATCATGCGCGTATTGCCTCGTGGCGTCGAGCACAATCCGTAAAGCGTACTTTCGTTCGCCGCCCGGATTTGCTGGTGAAAGCGAAGCTCAGTGATGAGGATCGAAAGATATTAGAGCAAGTGTCAGGGGAAAAGACGGATGCTCACCAAGCATAGTCCCTCGGTTATGGAGAGATAGATGAAACGAAGCGTAGAGCGCAAGATGCTTATCGTTGTGGTTGTCACTGTGGCCTTCCTTGGGTCTTGCGATGTTTCGCCCGAGGTGGACGTTCCACTTACTTTGGTCCCAACACCGACAGCGGCGGTCCACGTCATCGAGCCGACGCCCGAACCACCACCACCGAAAACCCTCATCGTCTGTCTGAACCGAGAACCGTCCTCGCTTTACATCTACGACGACACTTTTCTCTACGGTGACACGGGGGTCGAAGCCAACACGATTTTGCAGGCGATCTACGATGGTCCGATCGACATCATTGAATACCAACCTCAACCCGTCATCCTGGAGCGCCTCCCGAACCTTCCACGTGGTGAAGATGCTCGTCTGGAGGAGGTTTCCGTGAGGGAGGGTGAGATTTACCTTAACCCTCTGACTCTTCTGCCTGAATTACTCCAGTTACGAAAACCCTTCTTGGCCTCTGGCTGTGTTGGTTCTGATTGCATACGCACCTATGAGGGTGGTGAGGTATTCATGCCCAGAATGGTGGTTGATTTTCGTCTTCTTCCAGATCTACTCTGGTCGGATGGAACGCCTCTAACGGTGGAAGATTCCGTCTATTCCTTCGAGATCGATCGTCATTCCGATACACCGACTTCGAAGTATCTGGTGGATAGAACGGCGTCGTATGAAACAGCGGCGGATCAAAACGTCGTCCGTTGGACCGGCATCCCGGGTTTCCTCGATTCGGAGTATAAGACCAACTTCTGGACTCCACTTCCAAAGCACCTTTTTGACCGATACACACCTGCTGAATTGTTGTCTTTAGAAGAAGCGAGCAGCTTTCCTCTCGGATGGGGACCCTATGTCATTGAATCGTGGACAGCTGATGAGCAGATCGTAATGCGTCGGAACGCCTTCTACTTTCGGGCAGCAGAAGGGCTGCCGAAGTTTGAGGTGCTGATTTTCCGTTTCGTGGGTGGCGATGGTCGTGCTTCCATTCAGCAGTTATTGACGGGGGAATGTGACGTTCTCGACGAATCTGTAATCACAGACGATGCCCTTGACACGTTATTGGAGCTCGAAGAGTCCGGGCATTTAAAGATCGTATCTGGACCAGGCGCTCAGATCCTGCGCATGGATTTCAACCTCGATCCTGTCGGCGTGACGGATAATCCCGGTCTGTTTGCGGATGCTCGTACGCGGCGAGCAATCGCTGGGTGTATTAGCCGAGATCGAATTGCGGATGAGTTATTTTCCGGTTTGGGTGTGGTGCCAAATTCGATCATATCCCCATCGCATCCGGATTACTTCCCAGAGCTTGATTTTATTCCCTACGATATCGACGCGGCGAACACGCTGATGGAGGAGATCGGATGGCAGGACGACGATGGTCTGCCAGAGACCGCCAGGGTGGCGATAAACGTCCCGAACGTCAACATTGGGACGCCGCTATCTTTCACATACCTGACAGTTCCGGGAAGCCAGCAGGAGCTACTGGCTGAGATTTTGCGATCGGAATTGCGGACTTGTGGGGTGGATTTGACCGTCGAGTATGAAAATCCGGCGGCGTTCAGGATGGAATGGCCGGAGGGCACCGTGTTCGGACGCAGATTTCAAACGGTCGGTTGGTCTTGGCCGGATTGGTGGATCCCTGTCTGTGAGATGTTTGCGGGTCGTGGAATCCCCTCCGTGGGGAATCCCTTTGGGAGTAATGCCAGTGGTTTTAATGATCCCGAGTATAACGCAGCTTGTGAAGTGATCTTGCTGGGTGCGCCCGAAGCGCAGGAATATCGGGACGCGGTTCAGATCATGCAGCAAATCCTCGCCCGCGAGCTCCCGGCAGTCCCATTGCTGGTGCCGCCGCGGGTTGTTGCCTCGGCGCCTGAGGTTTGTGGGGTTGAAGTGGATCCCTTGGCGTTCAGTGTCCTATGGGATCTAGAGAGTTACGACGTTGGTGAAGGGTGCCAGTGAGACCGGAGAATAAAAAAAATCGTTGAACTTTTTCCTGGAATCACTGGTATATAATAAGGCGTAGGTAAGGTAGGCCAGTGTGAGTCAAAACGTAGATCACCATTTAATCCTACAACTTCAGTCCGGTGATCTTAACGCCCTAGGTGTCTTGTTTGATCGGCACAGGCATCTAGTTTATCGTACCGCGCTCGCAATCACCAATGATGCGGAGGTGGCTTCCGATCTTCTTCAGGATGTGTTTCTGCGTATTCACCGATTTTCCCACCGGATAGACCCAAAACGTCCCTTTGAGCCGTGGCTTTATCGTGTCACGACCAATCTCGCCTATTCCTGGATGAAGCGGCGCAATAGGCTCACTCGATGTTTAAAGGAAATGGCAGAATGGCTTTCGAGGGAGCGTAGGCCAACCCCCCATCATATCGCTGAGCGCGATGAGGAGTGGCGCTGGGTGCAACAGGCAGTAGCTACCCTTCCTTTAGCGCAGCGTGTCGTGGTGGTGCTCTATTATGTGAACGACCTCTCATTGCAGGAGATTGCAGAAATTCTAGATATCCCCGTAGGTACCGTTAAATCGCGCTTGCATTACGGCCGACGTGCACTTAAAAAGCATCTAGGCATGCAGGGCGAGATGTTGGCTGAGGTGTATTATGAGTTCACGTCCTAAGACTGAGAGAGATCATCTGGATTTGTATCTCGGATGGTGCTTGAAGAACTATGCCTCGCATGCACCGCTTCCAAGTGGCAGTAAGCGGCGATTATTACGAGCGGCGTCCGCATCGTCAAAATTTGGGGCTTCGGAGGATCGATCTTTCCGACCGTTCTCACTGCTGCGTGTCTTTGGGCGTGTCCTTGTGATGCTGCTTATGGTTTTTGAAGAGCTTTGGCTCCAGGGCCCTCTTCTGTCGCAGGTAGAACTCTCTCGTGACGACTCTCGATCCCATCGTGGAACTTTTGACGTCGCCATGCAATCCTTGGCGCACACCTATCCGGCTGGGATCGGGTATTCGTGTTTGGTCGGTTAAGGATTGGAAGAGACGATCCCTGTACTACATGTCGTATCCATGCCCGCATGACGGGGATGCAGGTTGGGCAGGGAATTCACAGGAGAAACAGCGTAAAGAGAACGACCGTTGACGGTTCGTTCGTTTCAGGTATAATCGCTGGGACTCGGTGGAGACCCAACATCTCTTCCCCTCGGGTCCGTCGGGTCGGGTTTGACGAAGGAGGAGTATTGGTTTTCCCCAAAAGCACAAGGGATTCGTCATTGAAATTCGGACGCCGTCCCGATCTTGCCAAAGCAGGACCGGATTAAATCGAATTTTGATTTATCACGTCTATTTCAGGAGAAGACGTTTTGTCCCCCAAAGTCCTCGAAGTTAAAAATTTGGCTACGCGTTTTCATACCCAGGACGGCATCGTCCACGCCGTAAACGGTGTCAGCTTCGACACCGAAGAAGGTGAGACGTTGGGTATCGTCGGTGAGAGCGGTTGTGGCAAGAGCGTCTCGGTACTTTCCGTGATGCGCTTGTTGCCACAACCTCCAGCCGAGATCAACGCCGAGAGTGTACGCTTCGGCGGGAGAGAGTTGGTCGATTCGAGCGAAGAGGAGATGCGCAACATTCGAGGCAGCCAGATCGCGATGATCTTCCAGGATCCGATGACTTCCTTGAACCCGGTCCTGACGGTCGGTTTTCAAATCATGGAGCCGCTGAGGCTCCACCTCGGGATGACTGAAGGAGAGGCCTTCGATCGGGCGGGTGAGCTCCTGCACTTGGTGGGCATCCCTGAAGCCCGCGACCGCCTCAATGATTACCCCCACCAATTTTCAGGCGGTATGCGTCAGCGAGCCATGATCGCCATGGCGCTTTCGTGCAACCCCTCTCTACTCATCGCCGACGAGCCGACCACTGCGCTCGACGTCACGATCCAGGCACAAATTGTCGATTTGGTCAAGCGTCTGCGGGACCAGCTCGGCATGTCGTTGATTTGGATCACACACGACCTGGGTGTGGTGGCGGGCTTGGCCGATCGGGTGAACGTGATGTACGCCGGCTTCATCGTTGAGACAGCGGCTATTGACGAAGTTTATGGGGATCCGCGGCACCCATACACGTTTTCTCTGCTCAAATCCCTCCCGCGTATGGACGGTAGTCCGGGTGCAAAACTCGAATCGATCGAGGGTTTGCCACCAGAGCTACTGGAGATGCCGGTCGGGTGCCCCTTTGCACCGCGGTGTGACTACGTGAAAGATATCTGCTTCGAGCGCAATCCGCTGCTGGAGGAAGTGGCCAACAATCACAAGATTGCATGCTGGGTGGATATCCAGACGGGTGCCCTGCGATGACTGAGAACAAAGTCTTGGTACGGGTTGAGAAACTGACGAAGCATTTTCCGATCACGCGCGGCATCATCATTCAGCGCCAGATCGGTTCGGTCGAAGCGGTGGACAAGGTTACGTTCTCCATCCGAGAGGGGGAGACGTTGGGGCTGGTGGGAGAAAGTGGTTGCGGTAAGTCCACGACGGGGCGCACGATCTTACAACTCTATCGACCTACGGCGGGAAAGGTGTTCTATCGGGACATTGATATAACCGAGTTGAAAGGGGAACCGTTGCGCCGGGCGAGACGCGACATGCAGATGATCTTCCAGGATCCATACGCCTCCCTCAATCCCAGAATGACGGTGGGCAACATCATCGCCGAACCTCTGGAAGTGCACAGCATAGGCAATGGTCGTGAGCGCAGGGAGCGGGTGCAGGAGCTGCTGAAACACGTCGGGATGAGCCCCTTCTTCGTCAATCGCTATCCGCATGAGTTCTCCGGTGGCCAGCGGCAGCGCATCGGCGTAGCCCGGGCGTTGGCCTTGCAGCCGGAATTCATGGTGCTGGATGAACCCATCTCGGCACTGGATGTTTCCATCCAGGCACAGGTGGTCAATCTGCTGGAGGAGTTGCAGGAGAAGTTTGGATTGACCTACCT
>WVZH01000319.1:0-4636 GCA_011772595.1 Anaerolineales bacterium | reverse complement strand
AAGATCGTGGAGCTGGCCACGCGTGACGAGTTGTATTCCCATCCCTTGCACCCCTACACGCAGGCGTTGCTATCGGCGGTGCCGATCCCCGACCCGGTCAAAGAGCGCAAACGACAGCGGATCATCCTGGAGGGTAGCGTGCCCAGCCCGGTGAACCCGCCGAAAGGCTGTCGCTTCAGTACACGCTGTCCTTTGGCGATCGACGTCTGCAGCCAGGATGAGCCGGCGTGGCGAGAGGTTGCGCCGGATCACTGGGTAGCGTGCCACGTCGTGTAAAGTCTGATGAGACCGCGACGTTTTTACTTCGTACCATAAACCATTAACGAGAGGAGGTGGTGATATAGGAGAAGCAAGCGTAATGCTTTGGGCGTTGAACCATCAAGCAATACTGTAATCTCTAGGAAGGAGAAGAGAGAGTTATGAGAAGCAAAACTTTTTCGGTATTCGCGCTGCTGGCTGCGGCCAGCCTCATCCTTGCGGCTTGCGCACCGGCGGCGGTTGTAGAGACCGTCGTCGTCACCGAAGTCGTTGAAGGAGAGGTGGTCGAGAAGGTCGTCACGGCAACTCCGGCAGTAGTTGAGGAGTTGGTGACACTGGACATCAACTACGGTACCGACATCGCAGGTCTGGACCCGCAACGAGCGGAGGACGTCACCTCCATCAATGCTATTGAGGGTCTTTTCATCGGTCTGACCGACTACGATGATGCCACCGGTGAAGTGCTGCCAGAGCTGGCCACCGACTGGTCACAGGTCTTAAACGACGATGGCACAGCGACCTGGACCTTCAACCTGCGTGACGATTTCAACTGGGTCTACCACAACCCCGCGACCGGTGAAACCTCAATCGTGCGACCGGTGACGGCGCAAGACGTTGTGTACGCCACGCAGCGCGCCTGCTCGCCGGAGGTAGGCACCTACTACTCGACCATCGTGGGTTCCTTCCTGATCGGATGTGAGGATTACCTGGCATACGATCCAGATGCCGAAGGGGCACTCTCCTTGGAGGAAGTGGTAGCTGGAATAGGCGTTGCGGCTCCGGATGACACGACAGTGACCTTCGAACTCCTGGGTCCTGTGGGATTCTGGCCCTCCATCGCCGGTATGTGGACCGTCCGACCTACTCCTCAGGAAACCATCGAGGAGTTCGAAGATCGCTGGGTCGAGCCGGGCAACATCGTCACCAATGGTCCCTTCGTGCTGGATGAATGGATCCACAGTGTGAGCACCGTCTTCTTGCGAAACCCGCACTATCCGGATCCATTCAAGGGCAACGTGGAGAAAGTACAAGCGCACTACATCCCGGATACCTCCACGGCGTTCGCCCTCTTCCTGGACAACGGCTTGGATCTCTCCCTTATCCCCACCGCGGAGACGGAGACCTTCAAAGCAGAGAATCCAGACCGGCTAGGCCTACAGTCCGACCTTGCGGTCTTCTACACGGCCTTCCACATGGCCAAGCCACCCTTCGACAACCAGAAGGTGCGTGAGGCTTTCGCATATGCCTTGGATCGCCAAACCTGGATCAACGTGGCCGAGGCTGGCGAGGGCGTCGTGATGACCCACTTCGCTCCGCCGGGTATCTTCGGCGCACCGCCAGTTGACGAGGTCGGTGTGAGCTTCGATCCCGATAAGGCCAAGGCCTTGTTGGCTGAAGCTGGCTATCCCAACTGCGAGGGCTTCCCCACAGTCGACTTCCTGGGCTACAGCGGTGACCGCGCCCTCCTGTGGGGCGAGACCTGGATGTCGATCTATTCTGAGAATCTGGGATGCCCACCGGAGGTCTTCAACTTCATACAGCAGGAGTTCCGCGTGCTGTTGGCCACCGTCAGCCCCGAGACACCTGACGAGGAAATGCCTCACATGTGGATGCTGGGATGGGGTCCTGACTACGCCGATGAGGACAACTGGGCTCGAGCGGTCCTGCACTGCGAGGACGCCGAGAACGCCTACGATCGTCCCTGCTCCGAGGTGGATGATCTGATCAAGGATCTACAGTTCGAGACTGATCCGCAAGTCCGCATCGACGGCTACCGCCAGGTGGAGGAAATGATGTTCGGTGAAGGCGGGTTGTTCCCCTTCATCCCCACCTACCTGCGTGTGAGGACGCTTGCCAAGCAGTCTTGGCTAGAGCGTGATCCGGCAGAGTTCGGTGGTCAGCACTACAACAACTGGATGATCGACTGGGATGCCAAGCAGGCAGCTATGGAGTAAGCCGTATTGCGTAGGATCTCTAGCGCTATGGGGCGCCAAGGGCGCCCCATAGCACCACCTGTTTTTCAATGGAATCCTCGGGGGCTTTAAACACGACCTGGTGCAAAGGGGTCTTTATCGAAATCGTCAAGCAAGCGTTTTATTGGTGAAATGTCTGAGGAGGGTTCGGAAAAAACCTCCGAGATCAAAAAAGCACTTATTTTGAATCGGTTTGAAAAGAGCATTGCTGGGGTCTACCGGTCCGAAGTTAAGGAGAAGGCAACATGACTCGCTATATCATAAGGCGCATCCTATGGTTCATTCCAGTCGTTTTGGCCATCACCTTCGCTACGTTCGCCCTCGTTCGCGCGATCCCTGGTGGGCCCTTTGATGTTAGTGGGATGCGTGCGGTCCCAGAGTACATCATCGGGAACCTGGAGGAGATCTACCACCTAGATGAACCCCTCTGGAAACAATTCGTGATCTACGTCTGGAACGCACTGCATTTAGACTTCGGACCATCCTTCAACTACAAGACTCAGACAGTGAACGATTTACTCTCCCAAGGATTGCCCATTTCCTTCCAGCTGGGCATGATGGCATTAACCTTAGGACTGGTCATTGGCATCCCGGCGGGAATCATCGCTGCCTTGAGGCATAACACTGTTACGGATTATTCTGCCACTCTTGTCGCCGTGTTGGGCGTTTCCATTCCCAACATCGTATTGGGGCCGTTACTTATCCTTATATTTGGTGTGTGGTTAGACATCCTCCCTGTAGCGCAGTGGGGAGCGGTAAGGCCGGCGGATTTCATTGTTTATCCATGGATCCCCATACCAACTCCGAAATTAATTCAGCATGCCATCTTACCTGTCGTGACACTGGGATCAGGGATCTCGGCCTCGATCGCCCGTCTCACCCGAGCTTCGCTGTTGCAGGTGATCCGACAGGATTACATCCGGACCGCCCGGGCTAAGGGTTTGAGAGAACTTATCGTGGTGACGGTTCACGCTTTGAAGAACAGCCTCATACCAGTGGTGACCCTCCTAGGACCTCTTTTTGCGGCCGTGGTAACGGGCACCTTCATCGTGGAGCAGATCTTTGCCATACCGGGGATGGGGAAACACTTTGTGGCCAGCATTGGGCAGCGTGACTACCCACTCATCACGGGGGCAACACTGGTCTATGCGATTTTCCTGGTGGTCTCAAACCTGTTGGTGGACATCACCTACGCGTGGTTAGATCCCCGCATCACCTATGATTAAAGAGCAATGGTCTGGCTAGAGGGATAGTGGAAGGACGATAGATATGGCAGATGTGAAGGCCGCAACGGAGCAGATAGCTTCTTCCGAGTGGAAGGAGAGAACGACCAGTCCATGGATGGATGCCTACCGTCAACTTCTCAGAAATCAGGCGGCCGTGATTGGTGGCATCTTTATCATTATCATTGTCTTGCTGGCTTTGTTTGCACACGTTATTGCTCCGTATCACTTTGGTGACGTCAATTTCGACAAGACCTTTGCCAAGCCCGGGTCGGAGTTTCCCGCAGGCGCGGATCAGTTGGGCAGGGATATTCTCAGCCGGACACTCTACGGCACTCGTATTTCCCTCACGGTCGGCGTGGTCGGCGCTACAGTTAGCCTCATCATCGGCATGATCTACGGCCTCGTCTCCGGTTTTTTTGGCGGACGAGTGGACAACTTGATGATGCGCCTTGTCGATTTTATGTATGGGCTGCCCAACATCATCCTGGTGATTCTCATGCAGGTATACTTCAAAGCGGTCTCGAGACGGCAAGCGGTAGGCTTTGCCGGTACCTTGGTAGACATCGACCAAGCCATGGGGGGCTTGTTATTTATCTTCATTGCCCTGGGTGTATTCAACTGGATCGGGATGGCGCGCATCGCGCGAGGCCAGGTACTCTCCGTGAAGGAGAAGGAGTTTGTCGAGGCTTCCCGATCGGTGGGTGCTAGCTCCGGACGTATCATCATGCGGCATATCTTGCCCAATATCCTGGGTCCTTGCATCGTGGCCGAGACATTAGCCATTCCGGGTTACATCTTTTTCGAGGCTTTCCTCAGTTTCATTGGTCTAGGGGTGAATCCTCCTACTCCAAGTTGGGGGGCGATGATCAATGAAGGCTATCCGGGATTACGATCCAATTCTCATCTGGTAATTCTCCCCTCGGTCGCCCTGACATTGACCGTTCTTGCCTTCAATTTCTTCGGCGATGGCTTACGCGACGCCTTCGACCCCACTTTGCGAGGGGTTATGGGGCGAAAGAGGGTTGTCCGCGACAAGAAAGAAAGAACAGCCCAGAGGAGAAGGCGATTGGCCGTTGGACTTGCTGCTGGATTACTGGTCGTGATCGGGATAGTTGCACTAATTGGTAGGCGGGGAGCGGGTGTAGACGTTCAAGAAACTCCCTCTGTGGAAGCCCCATC
>WVZH01000104.1:573-1411 GCA_011772595.1 Anaerolineales bacterium | reverse complement strand
AGTCCACTTGAGTTTGCCCGTTGCGCGATCACGACCTTCGAAAACGTCTTCGTCTTCCGAGGTTGCCTTCCATGTCGTGCTCATATCGAGCAGATTCACGAAGAAGTCATTGGTGAGCGTCTCTGGCCGCTTGGTGAAGACCCCGTGCTGGGACTGTCCGAAGTTGACATTCAAGACGCGCATACCACCAATGAGAACCGTCATCTCAGGAGCGGTCAGCGTCAGCAGTTGCGCACGATCAACCAGCAGTTCCTNNNTCGAGTACAGCGAATGACTCCACGTCAGTTTGCTCCTGCGATGCATCTGTGCGTCCCGGCGTGAAGGGAACGGTTATATCCTGACCGGCATTCTTAGCAGCTTGCTCGACACCTGCGCATCCACCAAGGACAATCAAGTCAGCGAGTGAAACCTTCTTCCCTCCTGACTGCATGCTGTTGAACTCCTTTTGGATTCCCTCAAGGGTCTGCAGCACAGTCTTCAGTTGGGCCGGCTGGTTGACTTCCCAATCCTTTTGCGGCGCAAGACGGATGCGCGCCCCGTTCGCACCGCCCCGCTTGTCGGAGCCACGGAATGTGGATGCCGACGCCCAAGCGGTCGAGACCAGTTCCGAGATCGACAGACCTGAGGCAAGGATCTTACCCTTGAGGTCTGCAATGTCCTGCTCGTCGATCAGCTCATGATCGACTGCGGGCACCGGGTCTTGCCAGATCAGTTCCTCCGCCGGGACCTCCGGACCGAGATAGCGCGAGCGGGGGCCCATGTCGCGGTGCGTCAGCTTGAACCACGCCCGGGCAAACGCGTCTGCGAACTCATCGGGATTCTCATGGAAACGCCGCGA
>WVZH01000104.1:0-470 GCA_011772595.1 Anaerolineales bacterium | reverse complement strand
ATGCCCCATTGGGTCGGATTCGGCGTCCAGGCACCTTCCAGACCGCTGGTGATCGTGTCATCCCCCTTGCCACTGCGGAAGCTGCTGATCCAGCCAAGGCCCTGCTCTTCGATGCTGGCGCCTTCCGGCTCGGGACCAACAAGGGCGGGATCGCCAGCACCATGGCATTTTCCGAAGGTGTGCCCACCAGCGATGAGTGCAACGGTCTCTTCGTCGTTCATCGCCATTCGCGCGAAGGTCTCTCGAATGTCGCGACCCGACGCGACCGGATCCGGCTTGCCATTCGGCCCTTCTGGGTTCACATAAATCAACCCCATCTGCACAGCGGCGAGAGGATTCTCGAGTTCCCGGTCGCCGGTGTAGCGCTTGTCGTCCAGCCACTCGCTCTCAGTCCCCCAGTAAATGTCTTCTTCCGGCTCCCAAACATCTTCACGCCCGCCGCCGAAGCCAAACGTCTTCACGCCCATCGA
>WVZH01000016.1:3179-4042 GCA_011772595.1 Anaerolineales bacterium | reverse complement strand
GGAATCTTAGAGCCTTGGTGCCTGAGTACCTAAGTGCCTAAGTGCCCATTAACCTAATCCCTAATCCCTGATTCCTTGAGTGTCTGCTCTAAAGTCTCCAACAAACCTTCTTCCTGCTCCTCCAAAATTGTACGTGGATCCAACACGACTTTATCATCTTCGATCCGTGCGATGACAGGGATTTCGGCGGATCGTAAGCGAGCACTAAAAGCGTTCGGGTGCCGCACTTTTAAGGTCAGTAAATGAGTTGGTAGGGTTTCCTCTGGCAAACTCCCGCCGCCGACCGTGGAACAACCCGCTGCAATCTCTCCTCGCCCGAGATAGGATGCCCAAGACTTGGCTCGATCCTGAAGTGTGTGTTCCCCGGCGGCGATCATCTGCCAGACCGGTATCTTCTCTATCGCTTCCTCTCTCAGATAATGGAGTAGCGTGGCTGAGAGCGCCGCCAAGCAGAGCTTATCGGGTCGGACAGCGCGGGCGAGGGGATGCTTGCGTAGGCGGCCGATCCGCTCTTTTTCACCGACGAGAATACCAGATTGGGGACCGCCGAGGAGCTTGTCTCCGGAAAAGGCGACGAGCGAGGCGCCCGCCTGAAGCGATTCTTGTACCGTGGGCTCGTGTCCCAGTCCGAAGGTTTCCGTGTCGAGCAGCGCGCCGGAGCCTAGATCATCCAGTACCGGTATATCGTGCTTCCTGCCGAGGGCGACCAATTCCATGATCGCAGGCTCGGTGGTAAAGCCGATGATCTTAAAGTTGGAATGATGGGCGCGCAGAATTAATGCCGTGCGCTCAACGATGGCAGATTCGTAATCTCGCAGGTGAGTGCGATTCGTCGTGCCCACTTCGATCAGTTTCGCACCCGA
>WVZH01000016.1:0-3091 GCA_011772595.1 Anaerolineales bacterium | reverse complement strand
GGCGACCTCCATCATCGCCTGGCGAGCGGCTTGGCTGAGTGGTGCGCGACCAAGATTTGTGTGCACTATCACACCCGTCGCATTAATTACCGGTCGAAGACTAGGTGTCAACCAGTCGATCAGGGTTGTGCGTGTACGCTTGAGGAGTTCCGTCGACTGGGGGGCAGCTGCACCTGCCAGAATGGCGTCTCTTGCCTCATCGATTTGAGATCGTATGGCCTGAAGGGTGAGGGAGCGGCCGAAGGAGGCGATCAATGCCTGACCGTCTTCGCTCTGGAGTAGCTTGTCCACCGACGGGAGCGCACGCAGACTCATCGATTAGACCTCCAGCTGCTGCGCTCCAAGAGACGCATAAGCGCTTCTAAAACTACCAATCCTACGGCAAGGATTAAAGCAAGTGCGAGCGAGAGACTACGGTTGATTTGCAGCCATGCGCAGAGGGAAGCATAGAGACCTATCCATAAGCTTTGCCTCAAAAGCGTTGAAGGAGGAGCCGGGAAAGCGGGTGGAAAACGTCGGTGTATCAACCAGATGAAGGGTAAGACAGTGCCCGAGACAGCAGAGACCCACAGGAAAAAGAAAAGCCATCGTGGGAATACCGTCGGAAGCGTGAACCGCATTAAAAGAAGAAGACCCAGCCAACCCATGGCAGCCAGGATCACGGCCGCGATCATCAAACTTCGGTAATCAGGTGGTGACCAACGGTCCACTTGTCGATCTCCTCTCTCTCGACGGAATTATAGCCCACCGATTAGAAGGTTGGAACCGTTGAGGTCATTTGACCACTTAGGATCCTGTAGCGAACATCGGCAGGCTTCCAATGAGGCTGGTGTATAATCCGCCGCGAGATCCGATGTCACTACTAACCGCTTCTGACTTGGCGAAGGCTTACGGCGCGCAAGATGTGTTTGAGGGCGTGACTGTTGCGGTTCCATACAAAGCGCGCATCTCGCTTGTCGGACCCAATGGCGTCGGGAAGACGACGCTGCTCCGCCTGCTTGCGGGCCTTGAGAAACCCGATCTTGGAAGGGTGCAGCGTGCTCGTTCCTTGCGTATTGGATACCTCCCACAGGAGGCTAGTTATTCAAAAACCGGTAAGGAAAGCTTGTCGCGGTCGCTGTGGGAATTGAGCCTGGGAGCCTATGAGGAACTTCGAAAGCAAGAGGAGGAGCTGAGAAACTTGGAGGAGATCATGGCCGATTCTCTTCAGGCTGAACAAGCCATGGCGCGCTATGGTCCATTGCAGGAGTCGTTCGAAAGGGCGGGAGGGTATACCTACCCTGCGCGCATTCGTCGCGTGCTCAATGGCTTGGGCTTTCAGGAGCAGGAGTATGGACGATCTGTGGAGCAACTTTCGGGGGGTGAGCGGACGCGCGCCTTTCTTGCCCGACTGCTGATGGAAGACCCTGATTTGCTCATTCTCGACGAACCAACAAACCACCTCGACATCGAAGCGGTAGAGTGGCTAGAAGGTTGGCTTCGTGAGTGGTCCGGTGCAGCGCTTGTGGTATCGCATGATCGCTACTTTTTGGACCGTACGGTCGATACCATCTGGGAACTTTCATCCAACGGTGTTGAAGTTTACCGAGGGAATTACTCTGCCTATGTCGGGCAGCGCGCAGAGCAACGTTCCTATCAAGAGGCGCGTTACCAGGCGCAGCAAACATTTATCCAGAAAGAGCAAGAGTACATTCGCAGGAACATTGCAGGTCAGAACACGCGTCAGGCGCAAGGACGCCGCAAGAGGTTGGAGCGTCTTTTACGCGAGGGTGCGATCGTGCGACAGCAAGACGAGCGGACGGTGCAGGTGGATTTTGGTGAGGTTGATCGGTCGGGGGATATTGTGCTCCAAACGCGAGAGCTGGTGATCGGATATCCGGACTCGGACAAACCATTGTTTCAAGTTCCCGATCTGGTTCTCACCCGGGGTGAATGCGTCGCCGTGATAGGACCCATCGGGGCCGGGAAAACAACTTTCCTGAAAACGTTGTTAGGTGAGATTGAACCCTTGTCTGGTGAAGTGCAAATGGGAGCCAGTTTGCGATTGGGTTATTTCGCGCAAGCACATGAGGGTCTGATTCCCGAACGAACCGTCCTGCAATCGATCCTCGAGGAGAATCCTGATTTGAAGATCTCACAGGCGCGGGATTTCCTGGCCCGTTTCTTGTTCACTGGTGACATGGTTGAAAAACCGATTGAAGTACTTTCAGGGGGTGAGCGTGGACGCGTAGCTTTTGCCATACTGGCTCAGCAGGGAGCGAATCTTCTCTTGCTGGACGAGCCTACCAATCACCTAGACATTCCCTCACAAGAGATCCTGGAAAATGCATTGAACGATTTTCCCGGAACGATCTTGCTTGTCTCACACGACCGTTACTTGATCGATGCGCTTGCAACGCAGGTTTGGGCCATCACGCCCTCTGAGCGGGCATTGCAGGTCTATGAGGGGGGATACGCGGCGTACAAAGATGCCCGACGGCTGGGTGAGGAAACACGCAAATTGCATCGCAAACCGACGAGCCGGTCTGCTCAGACCCCGAACAGTGTTCCTCGAGTCGAAATTGAGCGGCTGGAGGATCGCATCGAAGAGCTCGAGCAAAGTCTGGAACAGGTGGCAATTGAACTTGAACGAGCAGGTGGAAACCTCGACGAAGTTCGTAGATTAGGTGAGCGATACGCAGAGCTGAAGGAAACACTTGAGGGACACCTCGTACTTTGGGAGGACTTGTCGCAATCGCAGGATTGAGCGCTACCCTAGCGATGAACTCCTTCGCAAGTCTCCTGGTTGGTGCTCAAAGTGTTGCGGTGATTTGAGGGCGGATAAGATCCGATAGGAGGCGTGATATAATCCGGTCGCATTTTGCTACGGTGGGGGATCGATGACCCTGCCAATGACCTCGGATGTGAGATGCTGTGCGGCTCTCAACCGGTCGTGGCGTAGCGGAGGGCTGATTGCGGCGTAAATTTACCTATTGAGCGAACGCAACAGCCAATGAGAGCATCACACTTGTAAAGCGCAGGAGATGGATATTCCGGTATGAAACCACGCCGAAAACCTCACGCCAAGCCCCGGCGCCCGATCTCAAGCCGG
>WVZH01000484.1:1165-2102 GCA_011772595.1 Anaerolineales bacterium | reverse complement strand
CTGTGTCTCAAAGGCACAAAAGAAGGACGAATAATAGGAAATTCGATTGTGGCCTGCCGCCGAAACACCCCCGTTTTCACTCATTTTTCACCTTCTGACCAACGCCGGGTGCTGGGGGAACTCTAACACAGTTCAGGGAAGCAGCGATAGAAGGGAGTTCGAGATTAATCGGGTCGCCGTGTTGTGCTTGAAGACAGATCTCCCCATTAGATGACCCCGGGGGAGGTCCCGTTGGTTCATGGAGATAGAGGTAAAGGGGCCTGTTGTAGCTTAGGGGTGGGTGGAGCGCGTTTCTGGGTGGCGCGGTTTTTCAAGTGTTCGAGAATTTTGTGAATCACCCTGGGCTGGGTAATGAAGGAGATGATGCGCATTTTTGATCCACATTTTGGACAAATCAACGGGTCAGTCTGATACACCCTTCGGATCAAATTGGCCCATCGACGACGGAGTTTTGAATTTGAAACACGAGGCGGGTCTTCATTTTGGGTAGCCTCAGCAGAGGTTGAGTCTTTACGCGGTTTGTGCTGGGAACGATTCGAGTAGATCCCGTAGTAGTGAATATAGGGTTTGTTGAGGTCGGGGACATGCATGAGCACCCGTGCTAGAAACTCCATGGAATCGACGATCTCTGGATCTTCTTGATCGTGTCCTTTGTTGGTTTGGTAGAACACCTGTTGAGTTTGTGGCAAGTAGTGAAGTCTCTGCAGGCTGACGGGCGACCGGATCATGTATCGAGCCAATCGTTCGAGACCTTGTTCGTCGGAGGGATAGACGGTGACTGAATTATCTACTGAAAAACCTGTATGTCTCCAAGACAAGAGCAGCTCGATGCGTTCGTCGCTGATTAGCCCTTGGGTTTTGAGCAGTTGGAAAATCTTGTGGCGGAAAAGGAGCTCTGCCGCGTGAGTGTCGATATAGGGCACAGGGACCCATTGAC
>WVZH01000484.1:719-1150 GCA_011772595.1 Anaerolineales bacterium | reverse complement strand
AGCAAACGTCTGGATAACGCCGACCATACCAGGTCGAATATCTATGTCTTCGACCGCGGCCATCATAAGTTCTTTTACTGTCTCGTAGGCCGCTCGGCAGAGCTGTCCGAGAAGCTCGCGATGGTAGAGGAAATAGGGCCGAAGCATTTTGGGAATAGTAAAGACCCACTGAGCATGAGCGACGTCTTCGAGGAGCTCATCTTTCAAGAATGCGGAGAAGGCGGCGGCCCTCTTGGCATCACAGGAGGGACAGATCCCTCGGCATTTGCAGGAAAATGGCAATAAATATTCATTTTTGCAGTGGCCGCAAAAAACACGAGCGAAACCACTTTCTAGGACTCCGCAATCGAGATAGCGTGCCACGACGTCGTCGACAAACCCACGCCAGAAACCATTAGAGCGTTCGAATCTTTGCTCCCAGACGGCCTTGA
>WVZH01000484.1:317-676 GCA_011772595.1 Anaerolineales bacterium | reverse complement strand
CCAGACGGCCTTGACCTTTTCGTAAAGCGACTCCACCAGGAAATACAGGACAGTGGATTGAGGATGGCGCGGTTGGTAGATGGCGACGGCCATAGACAAGGGGTAGAGGCGAGGAACATGCCAATGCAGAGCGAGGCGTTACGGGTCAACAGACTCAGTGGTTTNNAAATTCGGCGAGCCGTTGGGCCAAATGATGGGCAGAGCTGAATTTGCTACCTGGTTGGAGCTGTAAACCCATGTTGACAGTGAAGTGTAAACGTCGGAGCTCTTGACCGCTTCGCCGCTCAGATGTTGCGCGCCACGAGCGTGCGCGTTGCAGCCTGTTCCCTAAATCGACACGTCATCGCCCCAAATCAACA
>WVZH01000484.1:0-183 GCA_011772595.1 Anaerolineales bacterium | reverse complement strand
ATGAAGCCCCACTGCCACTTGAGAAAGGACCGCTCGGGGTGCGGCATCAGAACCAGGTGCCTTCCATCGGGCGTGCACAAGCCCGCAATGCCGTGGGGGGAGCCGTTGGGGTTGAAGGGGTAGGTTTCGGTTATTTGTCCCTGGTCGTCGACGAAGCGGATCGGTGCCAGACTCTCGCGCTCG
>WVZH01000514.1 GCA_011772595.1 Anaerolineales bacterium | reverse complement strand
CCGAGTTATACGCATAAACCTCAGCACCCAGAACTGGGGTGTTGTCCCTCAACTCCCGTGATGGGACTGGTCAACCATTGAAAACTGTGGCATTCTCCGTTGAGCCTGAAATGCTCAATAGAGGAGCCCAAAGTGGACTGGGAGACGCTTTACTGTCCCAATCGGTGCTGTCGATACTATGGAATACCCTTCTATGAAGGGCAAATGGTCAAGAACGGGTCCAGTTGTGGCCAAAAACAAGGGCGATGCAGGGCCTGTGGCAGTAGCGTATCGTTGCGATACGGCACTGCGTACTACGCCTTGGAGGCGGACCCGGCGATTTTTGAGACCGCGGTGCGGGCCTTAGCGGAAGGAAATTCGTTGCGTGCCACAGCGCGAATCATTCAAATCGACAAGGACACGGCTTGCGACTGGCTAGATCGCACGGCTCGGCACTGCTATGCAGTGATGTTGTACCTGTGGCGCGACCTTCACGTCACCGAGTGTCAGTTGGACGAACTGTGGAGTTTTGTGCATACTAAGGAGCGCAACCTGCCTTACGCCAAGGTCTACAAAGAAACCTACGGCGACGCCTGGGTTTGGATTGCCTTTGCGCCAGTATGGCGTCTAGTGCTGGCCTTTGTCGTGGGCAAACGCAATCAAGAGAGTGCGAACGTATTGCTCGATCGAGTCGCATATGTCACAGACGAGCATCTACCCCTGTTTACCAGTGATCAGTTGCCGGAGTATCGCACGGCTCTGTTGCATACATACGGCGTATGGTACCAGCCACAACGCAATGGCGACCGTGGGCGCTATCCCAAGCCCCGTCTGGTGCCTCATCCAGGCCTGCTTTATGCCCAAGTTGTTAAAGTGCGTCAAAATGGTCACGTAGTCGAGGTGCGCACGAAGATAGTCTTTGGTAACTCAGATGCCATTGACAAGAGATTAGCGCAATCCCCTGTGAGCAACACCATCAATACCAGCTTCGTGGAACGTGATAACCTGACTCAGCGACAGTGCAACCGCCGACTCACACGACGCACCAATGGATTCTCCAAAGAACTGACTTGGTTTGAAAAGCAACTGTGGTTGTCGTTGGCTTACTACCATCTGGTCTTGCCTCATCATAGCTTGCGGCAGGAGCTAGAGACGCCTGAACCAACGCGTGGTACTGGCTCTCCCCGTCGTTGGCAACCGCGCACACCAGCTATGGCTGCAGGCATCACCGATCACGTCTGGACAACCACTGAGTTGCTTTCCTACCGCGTCCCAGCTTGGTTCTTGGATCAACTATCGGAAATCGTAGATCTGTTTCCACCCTTGGACTCCGATGTTCATCACGGGAGTTGAGGGACAACACCGTGGGACCCATCTATGCTAGAAAACAAAAGTCAGCCCAGAAACCTCCA
>WVZH01000226.1 GCA_011772595.1 Anaerolineales bacterium | reverse complement strand
CCCCAGGGGTTCTCAGCGACCAGTTGAGCATGTTCATCCTGGACAATCCTGATATATTCACCTCCTTTACCGGCATGTACACGATCGACGGCATCCTCAACGGTCGCCTGGATATTGCTCTCGACGGCCTCGCTCACCTAGTTCTTCCGGTCATGACGTATGTCATCGTCGTGGTGGCCTTGAACATGCGGGTGATGCGCTCTGGAATGATCGAGGAGCTGTCCAAAGACTATGTCATCACTGCGAGGGCCAAGGGTGCTGACAAGAAAACGATTCACATTAAACACGCCCGAAGAAACGCCCTGCTTCCCGTGGTAACCGTGGCGGGCCAGCTCGTCGCCATGTCGATGGAGGGGAGTATTGCCGTCGAGGTGGTGTTTAACCGCCATGGCATCGGCTGGTGGTTGGCCGAGTCAGCCGTGCAGCTCGATATGCCAGTGCTGATGTGCATCGGTTTGTTCATGGGCATTGTATTCGTCATTACCAATTTAACCCTAGACATCCTTTATGCTTATATCGATCCGAGGATACGGTTAACTTAAATGAATCGGTTGGATTTGCTCTATGGGTTTGATTGGCCGAACCGAGGTAGCCCATTAAACAAATGGAACCGATAACACCGAGGGTTTGACTGTGAGTCAGGAGCATCCGCGACTGCGGGAACTCAAGTTTACACTTCATCGGATCTTCAAGAATCCTGGAGCAATTATCGGATTCACCCTGCTTGGCTTTTTTATGGGCGTGGCCATCTTTGCCCCGCAGATCGCTCCCCCGAAATACGCCTATAACCCGTACATGATGCCCCATAAGGGATTCTCGCCCACGCCCAAACCGCCTAGCCAAACCAATATTCTGGGTACGACCTCGGGCCAGTATGACATCTTTTACGGCGCGGTTTGGGGGACACGGACCGCCTTCAAGATCGGGCTTTTCGTGGTGGGAATCGCAGGGCTGGTCGGTGTGACCCTCGGCGCTCTCTCGGGGTATTACGGCGGAATAACCGACGAGGTGTTAATGCGTGTGACCGATGTTATGTGGGCCCTACCGACCCTTGTGCTGGCCATGGCCAT
>WVZH01000163.1 GCA_011772595.1 Anaerolineales bacterium | reverse complement strand
GGTCTCCCGTCCACGTCCCCCACCGTCTGGATCGATACCCGCGCCTCCGACATTCGCTGCACGGCCGCTCCCGCATCCAGATCGAGATAGTTCCAGAAGGCGGCGCAGTCCTCCGCCAGCCCGTCGTCCGCCTCCACGATGTATCCCTTCTCCTCCAGGGACCGCAGGGCGTAGATCGCCTCCGCCAGGGGCACCTCACCGTCCAGTTGCACCAGAATCTCGTCCACCGTTCGCTGCCCATCCAGCAGCGGCGTAAGCAGGTTGCACGCCCGCCCCTCCAACACGATGTAATCATGCTCGTTGAGCAGGAAAACCTGCTGGTCGCCAACGGCCTTCACGCAATATGAATACTTGAAACGAGGTCTGTTGAGCACGATCCTATCGATCACCTAGAAAAAGATGTTCCAATCATTAACTTGCGTTTCGCTGAGAGGATCCTTACGCCAACCGAGTTTGACAGGGACTTCGTAGAGTCTGCCCGGCCCCAATCTACGCCAGAAGTGACGCAGTCCGGGCACGATCACTTTCACCACGCTTAACTCGATGTCCGGCCTGGTCTGATCGACGATCAGCATCTCTAAGTTATGTCGACGCGCAATCTCAATACAATTGAGTACGTCGTCACGCAGGTCGTCACACGAATACGGCGCATAATCCGAGAGCTTCTTCGCTGGGAGGGCAGGGTCGGGGGCCAGATATGGCTTCGACTCAATCGTAGCGTTCCGCCACCACTTGATCGCTTCCCAATCATGGAACCAATAAAACGTACTTCCATCAGATTTAGTCTTGCTCACACACGGAAGGAATTGGTTGACCTCGGTCAGAGCACGCAGCACGGCGATCTTGGGATCAAAATGCGCGCCAAATCCAAAAATTATGTCCTCCACTGGACGATCGGTACGCCTCGAGACACCCACAAACGCCGGAATGGATAGATCGTTCGTTAAGTCCACAACCCATAATTCTCTATTGATCTTGGCGTAGTACTCTCTCAACCTGTGCAAATAGGGCAGGTCAAAGCTATCCAGATCCACAGCCGGGCAGCGAATCTGGTTGTACCACCAGATTCCCACACAATCACGCTCGACCAGTTCCATGAAGCCCTGCAAGATGGCCTCTTCAATCGTATTCCCGGCCGCATTCCCATTCGAATCGGCTAACATGGAAAAGTATGATTTAAGGTCCGGATGGCCGTAGTAGCAATACGCGCTCGGCAGGTATCGAAAGTTGTTCTGCGTCAGAGACCAGGCCGGCGTCCAGTCGATGGGCATGTCCTCATCAAAAGGCTCAGGCACCACATGGCGGCGCGTCTGCGGTTGGGCCGCATTCCAGCCTTCACGATTCTGGTATTGCTCTTCACTGAAGAGCATGCACTCGTTCGGGTGAACGGCCTGAGGTTTGAGGGCGGCATAGCTGTCTCTAAGGGCGATCTCGTCTCCCCAAGACACGCCTGAATAGCGTTCAATCGCTTCACACAATCCGCTCACTTTGGCCTGTATCTCAGAGAGCCCCTTGCCGCCGCTTCTACCACGCACATTGACTCGCAAGAAAAAAAGGTCATCCGTGATCGTGGCGAAATTATGACCCGCTGAGAAGCTATAGACGAGGCCGCTTTGGTTATTTTCCTCGAGCCGTTTTAATTCACTCACCACTCCGGTGATGGGGCTGATGTGGTGTTTGTAGCGCTCGAAGGTCTCCTGCGGCGAGGCGGCGCGATGACCCCCTTCCGCCGTGAAACGCTTCTT